>JAGZNZ010000006.1:0-165055 GCA_018363345.1 Collinsella sp.
TTCTGGGCCATACGCCACCACCGCCCTCTCGACTCGGATTCCTTGCGGCCTGAACAATCGCAAGTGTCCGGCGAGGGGGCGGCTTTGTAAAGCCGGTTGTCCCCACCCGCATAGCGGGTGGTTTCTGATGCGGCGCGCTGCGCGCCCCGCACAGGCTAAAGCCTTTAATAAAAAGCCCGCCGATCAAATGATCGACGGGCATAGGCATAGAGCATTGGTTCAATAAATGCCGAGCATCAACGTGTTTCCGGCTAGAAAACGTCCTTGGCAAACACCTTAGCGTCATTGGGGACCTGACGGATTTCGATGGCCACGCCATCGCCCAGGAGCTCTTGGATATGCTCGGCATCTTTCTCGGTCGCAAAGATCGCAGGGGTCGGATGAAGCGTGGTCTCAGGGGTCTTTCGAGTTCCGCCCAGATTGATCTCTTTGATGTCTTTGCAACCCTTAGCGAGACGATAGACATCTTCAATCGTCTCAGTGATGATAAACAGCGAATACTTGTCGGTAACGCCGCTGTTGAGCGCCTCGATAGCAGCGTCAACATCCTTGATGACGAGTTTAACGCCGTTGGGGCGGGCGAGCCTCAAGGCCGCCTTCCTCATGTCGTCTTTTGCCACAGCATCGCTGGCAAGCAAGATGCAATCTACATCCAAAGCGTGAGTCCAGGACATGGCAACTTGGCCGTGAATCAGTCGGTAATCAACTCTCGTAAGCTTAATCATCGTTATCATCTCCGCACGTGATAAAGGGAATGACAGGTGTGGCCCCTAGCAAGGGCTCGAACCAGAACTAACTAGAACTCTTCTTCCTCGGCGCCGGCAAGCATGTCCGCCGCCTCGCAAAGCTGAATAAACGAACGCGATCCCTCGACCGCGGCTTTGGCCTTGTCCGCATCCAGGGAGTCCAGCTGTGTAACCATTTCCACCAGCAGCGGCAAGTTCATTCCAGCGATTAACGTAAACGATCCGTCGGTCTGCCTCTGAATGAATTCGTTGTTTACAGAGCCGCCAAAGATGTCAGTCACGACAAACCAAGAGTCGGCAGGGTCCCTCGTCTCCATCCATGCATCAATCAACGCCGCGACGTCCCTTGAATCGTCATCGACATAGGCGCACAGGCACTCGATTCGGTCGTTGGTGCCCATCAGAATCTCCAGAGAGCTTTTCATGCCTTGGGCGAGATAACCATGACTCGCTAGCAATATCTTATTCATAGTTCTCCAATACCAATAGGACGTACTATATTGTCATAACAAAGTATATTAGCAATCTACCCTACGTGGTGTGTCTATTTTCCAAATCCGCGAACGGTAACAATTGGTCGGTAAATCGACCAATCTATCTTTAATTTACAAATAGAACTTCAGTCGCTCGGTGCAGTACACCTGACGGGAGATGAAAAGCGGCTCGCCACTTGGAGCATAACGTCTATCGACAAACAGAAGCAGCGAAGAGTCCAGCTCCACGTTAAGGTATGCCGCCTCGAGCTCGCTCGCATAGCAGACCTCGAGCGTACGCGTGTTGGGACCCATCTTGATCCCCTGGCGATCGAGTACCGCCATCAGTGAATCATCGAGGGACTCATGCTCCAAAAAAGAAAGCGCAGCGGAATAGCTATTGGTTTCCAGCATCGTGGGCTTGCCATCCACAAGGCGCAGACGACGGCTACGCAATACCTTTTGGGTATCGTCTACGCCCAGGAACTTCGCGTCTCGCAGACTTGGGAAGTCCCAGCCCATTTCGAGAACCCTGGTAGACGCCTGTTTGCCCGCAAGCTGGCACGAATGGGTAAAGCTCTCACGGTCGTCCGCGGCATACATCTGCGTGTCCGACGAAACGAACGTGCCCTTGCCGCGGGCCCTCTCAACAAGCCCAGCATCTTCCATTTCTTTAATTGCGGAGCGAACCGTTATTCGGCTCACACCAAATTGCTCGATAAGCTCCGCCTCGGTCGGAAGCTTATCTCCCGGGCGGTACGTGCCGTTGGCGATTGAATCAGAAAGCGCACGAACAATCTGTTTGTACAGGGGGATAACGCTATTTGCCTCAACCATATCAACCATACCTTTACAAGGAATCAGCAGCCTATAGATAAATGACTTATATTGTATTAGAACTTTTTAGCACTCCACGCCATTTCCTATAATGTTTTAGCAAACGAGGGGTTATTTTGCGTAAGCGGTGTAGAGTCCATCCATTTCCGCATACAGCTTCAATCTGATGGCGGTATATGCATCCGATAAGCCGATTGATTTTTATCTTCTACCTGTCTCACATTCATCCCTCGTCGTAGAGATGCATGTGAGGTGAGAGATACGTACTTGACGCGCGAGCGTGGATATTTGGACGGTTTTTGGGCTTTTGGCGGCCGATTTCGTCCGAAAATCCACGCTCATCCGGCAGATTGGTCGAGGGCCCCATATGGGTATACTCTCGAGGATTCGACTCGATTCGCCCCCGCTGGGGCGTCAAAGGAGGCTGCATATGCCCACCACCTCAACTGACCCGCGTGCCGCTGCCGCCGCGCTGCTGGTGCCCGGAACCACCTGCCACGGCTTTGCCGTCGAGCGCTGTGAGACCGTGCCCGAGCTCGACTCGGACGCTTACGTACTGCGCCATACCACCTCGGGCGCGCGCCTGCTGTACCTAGCGTGCGACGACGAAAACAAGGCCTTTGCCATTGGCTTTAAGACGCCGCCGGCCGATTCCACCGGCGTGTTCCATATTCTTGAGCACTCGGTACTGTGCGGATCGGCCAAGTTCCCCGTCAAGGAGCCGTTTGTCGACCTGATCAAGAGCTCAATGCAGACGTTCCTCAACGCCATGACCTACCCCGACAAGACCATCTACCCGGTCGCCACCACCAACGAGCAAGACCTGTACAACCTGATGGACGTGTACCTGGACGCGGTGTTCAACCCGGCCATCTATACCAAGCCCACCATTTTTGAGCAGGAGGGCTGGCACTACGAGCTGGACCTGCCGGAGGGCGCTGGCGGCGACGGCAGCGCCGCCAGCCTGCGCGAGGGAACGCTGCGCTATAACGGCGTGGTGTTCAACGAGATGAAGGGCGCGCTGTCCGACCCCATGAGCGTGCTGGACGACGCCGTCAACGCCGCGCTCTATCCCGACACCGCCTATGCGCACGAGAGCGGCGGCGACCCACGCGCGATTCCCGCGCTCACCTACGAGCAGTTCCTGGATACGCACGCGCGCCATTACAACCCCTCCAACTCCTACATCACGCTCTACGGCGACCTGGACGTGGACCGCGCGCTGGCCTTTTTGGACGAGCGTTATCTGTCGCAGTCGAGCGCCGCGAGCCGCCGCATGGACGCAGCCGTTGCCGCTGGCGAGGACCCGTCCGCGCTTGCGCCCAATCCGCTGAGCGTACAGGCACCCGTGACCTGCGAGTACAAGCGCGTCGAGATGGCCACCACGCCCGAGAACGCCCTGGTGGGCCTGGGCCTAGTACTGGGCAGTGCACTCGACCGCAAGCGCACGATCGCGGCGGACATTCTGTTCGAGGCGCTGCTTGGCTCCAACGAGGCGCCTGTTAAGAAGGCCATTCTGGCCGCCGGCCTGGGCGGCAACGTGGTGAGCTACACCGCGGCCGAGAGCCTGCAGCCCTACGAGCTCATCATGCTGCAAAACGCGCAGCCCGGCGTGGCGCGCGAGCTGCGCCGCGTGTTCCAGGACGCCTGCCGCGACCTGTGCGAGCACGGCGTTCCGCGCGAGCGCCTGGAAGCCATCATCAGCAGCAACGAATACGACCTGCGCCAGCGCGACTACGGTATCGCCGACGGCGTGGCCATTGCGTGCGACGCGCTGAGCACCTGGCTCTACGATGACGACGCCGCGACGCTGGCGCTCAAGTACGGCCCGGTGTACGAAGAGCTGCGTGGCGAGCTGGACGGCAGCTACTTTGAGAACCTGCTGCGCGAGCTGGTGCTGGAAAACGACCACATGGCGCTGGTCGAGCTGGTGCCGGTGGACGCCGCCGAGGGTTCGGAGGGCGCCGAAGCTGCCGAACTGGCAGCCAAGCGCGATGCCATGACCGATGCCGAGCTTGCCGACGTGGTCGAGCGCACGGCCGCGCTGCGTGCCGCGCAGGAGGCCGAGGACACACCCGAGGACAAGGCCACGCTGCCGCGCCTGCGCGTGTCCGACATTGGCGAGGCGCGCCCCGAGCCGCCGCTAGTCGTGGACACGACCGCGCCCATCCCCTGTCTGCGCCACGGCATCCCCACCAACCGTCTGGCCTACGCCATGCAGTATTTCGACCTGAGCTGCGTCGCGTTTGAGGACCTGCCCTATGTGACGCTGCTCTGCCGCTTGCTCAAGCAACTGCCCACGCGTAAGCATTCGGCCGAGGAACTCGACAACCTGCTCGCCGGCAAGCTGGGCTTTTTGAGCTTTACGACCGAGGTCATGACGCAGCCCAACGTGGACGGCGTGCGCCCCTACCTGCTGGTGAGCGCCGGCGCCCTGTCCGAAAAGATCGACGCGCTGGCGAGCCTGCCGCGCGAGGTGTGGTCGAGCACGCTGTTGCTCGATGCCGGCGCCGACCGCGTGCGCGACGTGCTCACGCAGATTCGCATTGGGCTTGAGCAGGGCTTTATCAACAACGGCCACTCGGCGGCGCTGGGTCGCGCGATGAGTTACAGCTCGCCTTCGGCCGTGGTGCGCGAGCAACTTTCGGGCGTGGACTTCTACCTGTTCCTGCGCGATCTGCTCGAGCACTTTGACGAGCGCCTGGACGACCTGCGCGCCAAGCTTGCCGAGCTGGCGGGCCGCATCTTTGTGGCCGATGGCTGCCTGGCGAGCTTTACCGGCAGCGACGAGGACTTTGACGCGTACTGGGATGCCGCGGGCGATCTGGGGCTGGGTGCGGGCGATGGTGCCGGCCGCGACGCGCTCGCGGTGCCGGCACCGTGCGACCGCCACGAGGCTTTCGTGATCCCCAGCGACATCTGCTTTGCCGCGCGTGCGTGCGATCCGCGTCGCCTAGGCATTGACGTGACAGGCGCCTGGGCGGTTGCCGCCAACGCGCTCTCCTACGACTACCTGTGGAACGAAATCCGCGTAAAAGGCGGCGCGTACGGCTGTGGATTCCGCGCGGCCGGCGAGCGTCAGACGGCGTTCTACACCTACCGCGACCCGGCAATCGACCCCTCGATTGAGCGCGTGGCGCGCGCGGGCGAATGGCTCGGCAGCTTTGAGCCCGACGAGGCCGCCTTTGAGGGCTTTATCGTGAGCTGCGTGAGTGGCATGGACGCGCCGGTGAAGCCCTACGCGCTCGCCAAGCGCCGCAATACGACCTACCTTGCCGGGCTCGACCCGCATGCACGCGAGGAGCGTCGCGCCCAAATGCTCGCGGCCACACCCGCTGAGCTGCGCTCGCTCGGCGCCGACGTAACACGCATCGCAGCCGAGTCGCCCACCTGCGTCTTTGGCGGCCGCGACGTCATCGCCAAGAGCAACGCCGGCTTTAACGTAGTCGACCTGATGGGCTAACGCACAAAGGTAGATTTTTGGAACATGCCTGAAAATCTACCTTTTTCTGCGGCTTGAGTGGGGCGGCGCAGCCCACCGCGGCGGTTTGTCTCAATCTGCAACATCTAGACGGCAATATCGGCTCCAGATGTTACAAATCGAGACGTTTCCGGATGACGCCGGCCCTTTGTCTCAATCTGTAACATCTAAGTCCAATTTTGCCGAGTTACTGTTACAGATCGAGACAAACCGCCGCGAACACCCGCTCTTCGTCAAAACCACTACGAAGGTCTCCATGAACTGCCCCCCTTGCGATGATTTGTGTGGTGGTTTGGGTGTTTGCCCAGATAAAACCTGCCAAAATAAACCTGTCCCTTTTTGGTAGGTTTGGGAGAGGAAGCCGGGATGGACAAGGCTGAGTTGCGGCGGGCGGTGATTGCTCGGCGCGATGCTCTTGATTTGGACTTGCGGGCGGCGAAGTCTGCTGTCATTTGCGCGCGGCTTGTTGAGCTGCTGGGCCGCTTGGATGCCGCGGCGCCGCACACCGTTGCCGTCTATGCCGCGATGGGTTCCGAGGTCGACCCTGCCGCGTTTGCCGCAGCTTTCGCCAAACGCGGCTGGCGCGTGGCCTATCCGTGCATGCTCTCGGCAGCCGAAGCCGCAGCTTGTGGCCAACGCATGTGCATGCGGGCAGTTGCTGCCGGCGACGCGGACGCGGCCCCGTTTATCGGCCACCCTACGCGGGCCTTCGCAGCCACGGACATCGACAGCGGCCGCTTCCCTATCGTGCCTGCCGAAGCACTCGACATGATTGTTGTGCCGCTCGTGGCCTTCGATCAAACCGGCGCGCGCCTGGGCTACGGCGGCGGTTGCTACGACCGCTACCTGCCCATGCTCTCACCCGCATGCCAAATCATCGGCATCGCCTTTGACGAGCAGCGTGTCGACGGCGTTCCCACCGACGTCCACGACCTGCCGCTACCTCACATCATCAGCGCCTAACGGCTGGCACGCTGCACCCCACAAAAATGAGCGTGGAAAATTTCCCACTTTGGGCCTGTTCGGGGGCAAAAAACGGGAGATTATCCACGCTCATTATTCAAACGTCCGATAATCCACGCTCGTGTGTCCGAAAATCCACGCTCAACCAAATCGCGTCTAAATTCCCACGCTCATCCGTCCGGATTTCCACGCTCGTGCAGCCTAACGCCCTGCCACCGCCTCAGCATGCACGCGGCACGCCGGCAACCTTGAGCTTGCGATCGAGCTTTGTCGGGTCCCTTAGATCATCCCAGCACAAGCGCACAATCTTACAGTTATCGAGCAGCGAAAGCCTCGACTCGCGCTGGCGCTCATCAAATTGCGCCTTTGCAAGCTTGCCCTCCTCCGCCGCCTTCTCGCTTTTAACGAATCCGTCGAACTCCCCAATAATCAACCGGTCACCCACGCGCCACAAATAGTCAACGCGATACGGCCTTCCCGGCTCAACCGGATCGAACAGCTCAACTTGCAGCTCCGGAACCTGCCAGCCTCGTTCGATCATCAGCGCCCGCGCCTTGGACTCGCCGCCGCTTTCCGACAGGCCATCGGCATACCGTGCAACCCTGCGCGCCGTCACAACACCGCGGCGATTCAAGCCGAGCTTGTTAACTGCCTCAATGAGATGTTCCTTCGACAAAAGCTGCTCATGGAGCGCCGAGTCCGCAATGATCAGCCCTTCGACAAACGATGCATCGACCAGGCAATCCGCAATCGTTTGATCGATATCGGTCACGGCAATATCCATCTCGCTGGCCCGTGTCCGATAAGCATACCGATGGCGAACGACTTGAGAGCCTGGCGTCGTCGATTGCGCCGGCATCGCGGCGATATGGATGTGCGTCAAATTGGCATGCGAAACCGAAAGACCATAGACAACGGCCGCCGTATAGGAGCAAAACGTCCAGTCGGGGTGCTTTTGCGCAAGCGCCCGCACCCGATGCAGATAACGCTGCCGAAACTTGAGCTCGGACCAGTATTCCGGACGCGCATACAGTCCCGGCATGACCACTTCGAGACTTCCCGCCGCCACCCGCCGCTCAATCTGCTTTGCCTCCGCCGTCGTGCGCGCGTACACGCAGCTCATCTGCTGCTCGCACGCTTTAATGTGGCCTGTAAGTCTTTGATTCGCCGTCGCGTTTGCCATGTCGCCTCCCAACTCTTGGAACGGCGCCAACGTACCAGACGGTTTCATGCGAAGTCTGACCAAATGCTGTCCAGCAGCTGACCAAATGCTTGACGGTTTTGGATGTTTTAGGCCAATGCTCCATATCTGCAGGTAGAGCGGTTGTCCAGAGGTCCCTGTCTCCACATTTTGAGCCTCAAAAGCCACCGACTTCATTGAAAGAAAATATGCCGTGGATCAAAACTACCTAGTTTGCGATGTAGTCCGCATGTACTCAACGCGTGATGATGCCGACGGTACGGCAGCTGCAAAAAATGAGCGTGGAAAATCTCCCGCTTTGAGACCCCTTGTGAGCCAAAAACGGGAGATTATCCACGCTCACGTTGCAAACGTCCGATTATCCACGCTCGTGTGTCCGGATTTCCACGCTCGTCGCGTAGCGGCCACGATAACCGCCGCAGCCACAGCCACGACAGCGGCCTAGTGCTCCTCGCCGGCGCGGGCCAGGTCGTAGGGCGTGGTCTGGTAGACGTAATAGTTGAGCCAGTTGGTGTAGAGCAGCTGAGCCTGGCTGCGCCAGACGTTACGCGGCTCGGCGGCGGGATCGTCGCCCGGGAAGTAATGCGCCGGCACCTGAGGGTTGAGCCCGCGCTTCACGTCGCGCTCGTACTCCAGGCGCAGCGTGTCGGTATCGTACTCGGGATGGCCAAAGACAAAGAAGCGACGACTGTCCGTCGACTTGACGATGTACAGGCCTACCTCGTCGGACACGGCCACGACCTCAAGCTGCGGCTCAGCCTCCACGTCCTCGCGGCGCACATCGGTGTTGCGCGAATGCACGGCATAGAAGCGGTCGTCGAAGCCGCGGACCAGCGGGCTTTGCGGCTTCACCAGATAATGCTCGAACACGCCGCTCGCCTTTGCCGGCAGATCGTACTTCTGGATACCGTAATGATGGTAAAGACCGGCCTGCGCGCCCCAACAAATGTGCAGCGTAGAGTGCACGTGCGTGGTGGACCAATCCATGATCTGGCAGAGCTCGGGCCAGTAGTCGACCTCCTCGAACGGCATCTGCTCCACCGGCGCGCCCGTGATGATCAGGCCGTCGTAGTGGATGTCGCGGATGTCGTCGAAGGTGCGATAGAACGTCTCCAGGTGGCCGGCGCTCACGTGCGTGGCCTCGTGCGTCTTGGTACGCAGCAGGTCCACCTCCACCTGCAGCGGCGTGTTGGAGAGCTTGCGCATGATCTGCGTCTCGGTGGCAATCTTGGTGGGCATGAGGTTGAGGATGAGCACGCGCAGCGGACGAATGTCCTGGTGCAGTGCGCGGTACTCGGTCATGACAAAGATGTTCTCGCTCTCGAGCTGCGCGGCGGCAGGGAGGGCGTCGGGAATGCGAATGGGCATGGATGCTCCTTACGAGTCAGTTGCAGTTATGGTACAACGAGCGGCCCCATCCGCGCGAGCACATCGCCCGGCGATGTCGCCAGCGGCCCAAATCACTCCAAAAGTAGAGATTAAAGCATGTCCCAAAAATCTACTTCGCTTTAGCCTAGCAAAGTGACAGCAGGACGCTACAATGGTTCGACGCGAAAAACTCGGCCGAAAGGATACATATATGTACCAGACGCGTAAGATCGGTGTGGTCGGCCAGGGCCACGTGGGAGCACATGTCGCCAACAGCCTGCTCATGCAGGGCATTGCCGATGAGCTGTACCTGTGCGATATCAACGAGGCCAAGGTGACGTCCGAGGTCCAGGACCTGCGCGACTCCCTTTCGTTTGTCCCGTACAACACCAAGATCGTCAACTGCTACGACCACTACGAGGAGCTGGCCTGCTGCGACGTCATCGTCAACGCCGCCGGCAAGGTCGCGCTGGCCGCCGGCAACCGCGACGGCGAGCTGTTCTTTACCACCGACGCCGCCCGCACCTTTGCCAAGCGCATCGTCGACGCCGGCTTTGACGGCATCTTCGTGAGCATCTCCAACCCCTGCGACGTCGTATGCACCGAGCTGTGGCACCTGACCGGCTACGATCCCAAGAAGATCATCGGCTCGGGCTGCGGCCTGGACTCCGCCCGCCTGCGCACCGAGATCTCCAAGAAGGTCGGCGTGAGCCCCAAGTCCATCGACGCCTACATGATCGGCGAACACGGCTTTAGCCAGCTGGCTGCCTTTAAGGCTGCGACCATCGCCGGCAAGAGCCTCAACGAGCTTCAGGCCGAGAACCCCGACAAGTACGCCTTTGACCACATGGAGGTCGAGGAGCTCGCGCGCAAGGGCGGCTATGTGACCTACCAGGGCAAGCAGTGCACCGAGTACGCCGTCGCCAACTCCGCCGCGCGCGTCTGCGCTGCCGTGCTGCACAACGAGCACGCCGTGCTTTCAGCCTCTACGCTTATGACCGGCCAGTATGGCGAGGAGGGCATCTTTACCTCCCTGCCGTGCGTGATCGGTGCCGAAGGCGTCGAGGAGGTCTACACGCTCGATCTGTCCGAGTACGAGCTCGAGGGCTTCCACAAGAGTTGCCAGCACATCCGCGACAACATCGCCCAGCTCGACTGGTGGGACACCGAGGCCTACGACGCAAAGTAGGCCGATGGCTGCCGCAACCTTGCGAATCTAAGCGCGATACTAAGCGGGCCGCGCCGGAAATCCCCGGCGCGGCCCGCTTTTTTGACTCACGCAGTGCCCTTGCGAATCGAAGGTGAATACTTTTCCGCGAAGTGAACGAGCAAAAATGAGCCCCCGAAGCATCGACACTTTATGGGAACCATTTCCTGCGGTTTCATTAAGATTTTCCTGCGGTTTTGGCGCCAAAAAATGTCGATGCTTCGGGGGTCCAAAATAGGTCGTTCACTTCGCGGAAAAGTATTAGACTTCGTTTTCGCGCAGACACGAATCCGGCCGCCACAACGCAAAAAGGGGCCCGCGCGCAGCGCAGACCCCGTCAAAAAAGATAATTCCCGGTACCTAGTACTGCTCGATGCCCATGTAGCGACGAATCTCGGGGCTGTGGTCGAACGCCTTACCGCGGGCTGCGCGCAGCTCGCAGCTCATCGCGTAGAAGAAGATTGGCTCCAGGTACGAACGCACGCTGGCAGGCACGTCGCCCACGCCGTACTCGAGTGCGTCGAGCACCATGATCGTGTCGGTGTGCGTGTTGAGGAACGCCAGCGCGCGCTCCTCCATGGGGCGACACTCGCCCGATCCGAGCTGCACAAAGTAGAACACGCCGGGCTCGGTAGCCTCGAACGGGCCGTGGAAGTACTCGCCGGAGTGGATGTAGCAGCAGTGCTGCCACTGCATCTCCATGAGCGAGCAGATGGCCATGGCATAGGTCTGGCTAAAGTTGGGGCCGGAGCCCAGGATATAGAAGAACTTGTGCTGCTGGCAGAGCTCGGCAAAGCGATCACCCAGCTCGGCGTTGACCTTCTCGCGGGCGGCGGGCAGCAGCGCGTCCATCTGCTTAAGGCCGGCATACATGTCGGCGAGCGCCTCGTAGCCCTCCTGCTGGTCGAGCAGCTCGGCAGCCATTAGCACGCCAATGCCCTGCGGGACCTCGGCCTGCGACTCGCCCTTGCCCCACGGATAGACCCAGGTGGTCCACTTGCCGTTGTCGATCTTGGAGCCCGCGTAGTCGGTCATAGTCACGACCTCGGCGCCGGCGGCGAGCGCCATCTCGCAGGCATCGACAACCTCCTGCGTATTGCCGCTGTGGCTGCAGGCGACGACGAGCGACTTCGGCCCCAGGCTCTTGGGCGCCATCAGGCAAAACTCGCGTGCCGTGTAGACCGTCGAGGCAAACGTGGTGGCCTCGCGCTTGAGCAGCTCGTTGGCCGGCATCAGGTCGATCATCGAACCGCCGCAGGCGATCCAAAAGACGTTCTCGATCTTACCCTTGCGCTCGATAATTTCCTGAATCAGATCGTGTGCGTTCACGGTGACGCTCCTCCTTGTGTGGCGGCTTTGAGCGACGACAGCTCGTACCTGCGGTCATTCTATGTTGTCCTATTTATAGCACGCAAGCTGTCGCTGGTGAAGTCATTTCGCCAAACTTGTTCTATGTTGTTCTATCTGTGGACGTTAGATGTCGAACACGTAGCGCGAGCCCACGATCTTTTGGCGCCCGAGCAGCAGGGGGCGCTCGTCCGCATCGGTAAAGTACGCCTCCATATAGAAGAGCGGCTCGCCAACCGGCACCTCCAGCAGTGGAGCCGCCTGAGCATCGGCAAGCGCGATCTCCACGGTACAGGGGTCGGACTTGAGCGGCGCGCGACCCGAATGCTCGGCAACGAGCGCAAAGATCGAGTTATCGGCGAGGTCCTTATCGGCAAGTGTCTGCAGATAGGGATGGTCGGCCAGCACAAAGGCGTTGTTCTCGAGCATAACGGGCACGCCGTCGGCCGTGCGCACGCGCTCGACCACGATGAGTTCGGCACCGGGCTCCACGCCAAAAAACGCCGCGTCCTCGCGCGTCGCCGCAACCACCGTGCGCGACACCAGGCGCGCTCCGGCCACCATGTCATTGGCGGCGCAACCCTCGGTAAAGCTCTGTACGTCGCCTTTCTGGCGAATCTTGCGCTTGAGCTTGGGGGCGCACACAAAGGTGCCCCTGCCCTGCTGGCGGTTGAGATACCCCGCGCGCGACAGCTCCTCGATGGCTCGGCGCACGGTGATGCGCCCCACGCCGTAGGACTTCGCAAGCTCCATCTCGGAAGGAATGCGCGAGCCAGCTGCGTACACGCCGCGCGCGATCTCGCCCTTTAGGTCATCCATGACCTGCTGGTACAGCGGCACGGCGGAAACCTCGGCGCGCTCGGAACGTTCGGTCTTGCTATCGGATGCCATCGTTACGCTCCATCACGCGCATGCTCGGACTCAAACTCTTCAATCGCCGCCATAAACTGCTCGCCAAAGGCGTCGGCCTTTTTATCGCCAATGCCGTTGACCTGAATAAGCTCGTCGCGCGTCTGCGGGCGCAGGCGACACAGACCGCGCAGAGCCTTGTCGGAAAAGACCATGTACGGCGCCATCTCCAGCTCGGTCGAAATCTCCTTGCGCAGGGCACGCAGGCGCTCGAACAGCTCGGCATCGTCACCCACGCGCGGGCGCTGATCCAGCTCGGCCTCCTCGCGCAGCAGATCAACCGCACGGCGGGCACGGGCCGAGGCCTTGCGCTTGGACGCGCGACGCTTAACGGTAAAGGCGAATGCCTCGTCCTCGACCTCGCCGGCACGCGGGCCCAGCCCCACGACCGGGTACTGCCCCTGCGAGGTTGCCAGATAACCGCGGCCGCACAGCTGGCCGATGATGTCCTTGATGCGCCCGACCGATTCGCTCGAAAGCTCGCCATAGCCGCGATCCTCGTCCAGATGCATTTGGCGGATGCGCTCGGTGTTGCCGCCGTGGAGCACATCGGCGATGAGCGATTTGCCAAAGCGCATGGGGCGCGTGGCCACATAGCGCACGGTGGCGCGGGCCATATCGGTGACGTCCTCGACCTCGAACTGCGTGAGGCAGTTGCTGCAGTTGCCGCAGCCCTCGGCGTCGTCTGCGGTGCCGCCCGCAGCAGCCGCGACAGCATGCTCGGCCGCGGCCTCGTCGCCAAAGTAGCGCAGCATGTATTCGCGCAAGCAGCCGGTGGTATTGCAGTAGCCCTCCATCTGGCTGAGCAGGCGATATCGATTCTGGAGCGCCCACGCACGTTGCTCGTCGTCGAGTGCCTCGTCGGCAGCATCGCCGCGGTCGATCAGAAAGCGGCGCATGCGAAAATCGTTGCCGTTCCACAGCAGGTGGCAGCTGGCCGGGTCGCCGTCGCGGCCGGCGCGGCCAGCCTCCTGGTAGTAGGCCTCGATGCTCTCGGGCACGTTGTTGTGGATCACGTAGCGCACGTTGGGCTTGTCGATGCCCATGCCAAAGGCGTTGGTGGCAACCATCACCTGGATATCGTCGTCGATAAAGGCGCGCTGGCTTTGGCGGCGGGCGTCGTTGCCCATGCCGGCATGGTAACGGCCAACGCGAATGCCACTGGGGCCCAGCGCCTCGGCAAGCTCACCTGCCAGCGCATCGACGGTCTTGCGGGTCGAGCAATACACGATGCCGCTCTCGCCCGAATGCGCGATCACATAGTCGCGCACCCAGGCGGTCTTGGCTTTGTCGCCCATCTCCTCGCAGCCAAAGTAGAGGTTCTTGCGATCGAAGCCCGTCACCACCGTCGCGGGGTTTTGCAGGCCGAGCATCTGCTGGATGTCCGCACGCACGCGCTCGGTTGCCGTAGCGGTAAAGGCCGCCACAATGGGACGCTGCGGAAGCGATTCGATGAACTCGCGAATCTGCAGGTAGGCGGGACGGAAATCCTGGCCCCATTGGCTCACGCAGTGGGCCTCGTCAATGGCCACGAGCGGTACGCCAATGCCGCCGTCCGCCGCGGCCTCCTGCGCAAAGGCTAAAAAGCGCGGCTCGAGCAGGCGCTCGGGTGCCACGTACATAAGTTGATAACGACCCTCGCGCGCCCGCTTGAGCACGGTGTTTTGCTGGGCCGGGGTAAGGCTGGAGTTGAGATAGCTGGGTCGCGCACCCGCCGCGAGCAACGCACGGGTCTGGTCCTCCATAAGCGACAGCAGCGGACTCACCACAAAGGTGATGCCGGGCAGCATGAGCGCGGGCACCTGGTAGCAAATGGACTTGCCGGCGCCCGTGGGCATAACGCCCAGCGCATCGCGACCGGCAAGAATCGCATCGACCATGCGGTCCTGTCCTGGGCGAAACGAGGTGTAGCCAAAATAGGCGCCGAGCGTGTCGAGCGCCATCTGCTGCATGCTATCGGTCATGGTTTCCTAACGTTCAAGTCATCTGCCGCCGATTATACGCCGCCACGCGGACCGGTGCCGCGCCGCTGTCGGCCACGGGCGATGCAATCCGAAGGGAACGAGCGTGGATTTTTGGACACTTTCCGGATGAGCGTGGATAATCTCCCACTTTGAACCCGTCACCAAACCAAAAACGGGAGATTATCCACGCTCATTCTGCAGATTGCCGCTCTGGCGGGCTTGCAGCGTCGGCCCGTTACGCGGTTTGGTAAAACCGCGTAACTTACATCACCATGACGTAGCGGCTACCCACGTAGTACTGTTTGCCGAGCAAAACCGGCTCATCGTTGGGACCGGTAAAGCCGGCGCGCAGGTTGAGCAGCGGATCATGCGGGGCAATGCCCAGCTCGGCCGCCTGCTCGGCATTAGCTCGAACGGCCTCGACCGTACGGTAGCCAACCGAGACAATCGGCGTTCCGCCAACACGCTCGACCTCGGCAAAAATCGACTTGTCCTCAAGATCGGCCGTCAACAGCTCACGGTAGGCGTCAAACGGCACAAAGATGTTCTCCTCAAAGATGGGCTCGCCGTCGGCCGTACGCACGCGCTTGATATGCAGTAGCAGCGCATCCTTCTGCAGACCAAAGAACTCCATCTCGTTTTGGCGCGCCGGAACGATCTGGCGATCGACCACGTGCGCACCGGCCTTCATGCCGTTGCCGGCACACAGCGCGGTAAACGTCTGCAGCGTCGAGGCATGGAACTGACGATTGATGTGCGGTGTGGAAACAAAGGTGCCGCGGCCCTGTTGCTTAACCAGGTAGCCATCGGAGCACAACTCCTCGACGGCGCGACGCACCGTAATGCGGCTCACGTCGTACTGCTCGGCAAGCTCGAGCTCGGACGGAATACGCTCCTTGGGTGCATAAACACCTTTCTCGATCGCATCTTTGATTTCGTCATAAATCTGCTGGTAAAGCGGTGCATTTTTGGGTGCAGGCATATCTAATCACTCTTATCGAAATATCGAAATAACTAATACGTATATAACGTCTAGTTTCATGTTACCTCATATTGATAAAACGATACACCCCACCTACCAAAAAGCGACAGCTTCATTTTGGTAGGTTTTATCTGGTCAAACGAGAGCCCCTCGAAAGCAGCGAGGCTTTCGAGGGGCTCGTTCGGAAGGGTTGCGCCAGGCCGGCAAAATGCCAATACCCTACCTGCCGTCGTCCTGCTGCAGGCTGTCCTGCTCGCTGAGGCGCGCCTGCCTGCTGGCCATGCGTGCGGGCTTGTCGGGATCGGGAACGGCCGTGGGCATGGGCTCGTCGACATGACCGCCCCACCAGCCGCCCACAAAGTTGAGCGTGTGGAACACGTTGATCACGGCGCCGGGATCAATGTCGCACACCAGCTTGATAATGTCCTGACTCTCGTAGGTCGAGACAACGGCGTGCAGCAGGTACATCTTTTCACGGCTGTATCCGCCGATGACCTCGGCGCAACTAATGCCGTGCTGAAAATGGTCAACATAGGCGGTCATGACCTCGTCTGCCTTGCGCGTCGTGATCTGCAGCGTCACGCGGTCGTAGCGATGATAGAAGCTGTCGATGGTCTTGGTCGAAATAAATTGGAACACGATAGAGTACGCCGCATTGTCCCAGCCAAACATAAACCCAAAGATCGCCAGGATAAAGCAGTTAAAACCAAAAATGACGCCCCAGATAGTCTTGCCCGTGTGGTTGGAGACCCACAGCGCGATAAAGTCGGTGCCGCCGGTAGATGCGCCGGACTTAAGCGCGATGGCAGCGCCCAGACCCGAGACCACGCCGCCAAAAATGATGAGCATGATCTTGTCGCCCAAAAACGGGGCGAAATGAAAGATGTTGAGGAACAGCGACGAGAGCACGACCTGCATCATCGAGAAGATAACGAAGCGCTTGCTAATGCCACTCCAGCATAGGAGCGCCACGGGGATGTTGAGCGCGAGCATACCGAGCGAGATGTCGATGCGAACGCCGCCAAGCGAGGTAACGCGATCGAGCAGGACCGCGACGCCGGTGAGACCGCTCGGAAGCAGGTCGGCGGGCCGAATGAACGCCTGGATCAGGAATGTCTGGAGAACGGCGGAAATTGTGACCGCCACGGCGGTGATGGCACGGCGGACGATGGTGAGGCGGCCGAGCACGAGTACGCGGTCCGTGAGCTGATCGATGGCGTTCGCCACGTAGGCTCCTTTCGAAGGCAGATGTAGTTGTGGGGCATGGCCGCGATTGTAGCATGGAGCGTGCGGGGGCGCTTCAATTCACCCTCTCTCGACAACCATCAGGGGGACCGTGAGGCCGCTCAAAAGAAAAACGCCGTGAAGAGAGCAATCCCTTCACGGCGAATTCGGCGTTTGCCCAGATAAAACCTGCCAAAATAAACCTATCCCTAAATGGCAGGTAGGATGTCGGTCAGGTTGTCGATGATGGTGTCGGCGGCGGACTGGTCCAGGTTGACGCCCTCGTGCGGGCGCAGCGCCAGGACGCGGGCGCCGGAGCGCTTGCCGGCCTCGATACCCAAAGGCGAGTCCTCGATAACCAGGCACTCGGCAGGCTCCACCCCCAGCGCCTCCATGGCACGCAGGTAGATCTCGGGGTCGGGCTTAAACGCACCGCACTCGTGACCGCTGATGGTGTAGTCCAGCACGTCGGCGATACCGGCGATCTCCACCAGCTCGTCAATGAGCTCGCGATAGGACGAGCTCGCGATGGCGCACTTCACGCCGCGCTCGTGCAGCTCACGCATCACCGGCTCCGTCTGCTCGTTGAGCAGCTCGGCATACGGAACGGGGTGGTCCGGGCTGTAGACCTGCTTGTACTCCACGCGCAAGCGCTCGCGCAGCTCAACATCGTCGGGCACCAGGGCCTCCCAAATGGCGGGCTCGTTAGACCCCGAAAGATCGGGAATCTCGTCAAAGTGGAACCCCTTCTCTTCCATAAACGCCACGCGGCGGCGGTTGTAGAACCACTCGGTATCGACCAGCACGCCGTCCATGTCAAACAGCACTGCCTTGATCATACGCATCTCCTCCCACCTGCCAAAAAGGGACAGGTTTATTTTGGTAGGTTTTATCTGGGGCTTTGCGACGCGACAGACACGCTCTCCCCAGAGCAAAAAGGGGACGGGGCGCAAACCCCATCCCCTCTCAATCAACCCGTAAGGTCTACTTACTTGTGATTAGTAGGAAAGCTTCCACATGTAGCGACGCATGGTCAGCGGGTGCTGACGGGCCTCGGCGATCTGGTTGCCGTACTCGCGCATAACGGCGAGGTGCAGCAGCGGGTTGAAGTAGGTGACGACGCTCGCGGGCACGGCGTCAGCCAGGCCGTAGTCCTTGGAGTCGATCAGAGCGACCTTGGCGCCCATGCGCTCAAGGAAGGTGAGGGCGCGGGCGTCCATCGGACGGGTAGCGCCATCGGACATGAAGAAGACGTAGGGCTTACCCTCGGTGGAAACCTCGAACGGGCCGTGGAAGTACTCGCCGGTGTTGTAGGCGGCGGCGTCGATCCACTGCATCTCGGTGAACAGGAAGGCAGCGTGAGAATAAGCCATCTTCTCGGAGGCACCGGAAGCCATGAAGTAGATCATCTTGTCGTCCTTGAAGTCCTCGGCGAACTTCTTGGCGAGCTTCTTGCAGTGCTGAGCAGCGTTCTCGCAGAGATCGAAGACGTTGGTGAGGCCGGTGATCATGTCCTCGTAGTGGTCATAGCCCTCGGTCTGCTGAAGGATCTCGACAGCAAGAGCGATGGCATAGCCGGGCTTCTCGCACTTGGCAGCGTAGTTGGCGTGGAAGCCGTGAACGATGACATGGTCGGCGTCGACGGTCAGAGCGGAGCCAGCCTTGTTGGTGAGGGAGACGACCGGGCAGTTGTGCTTCTTGGCGGTCTTGTTGGCCTCGACGGTCTCGGGTGTGGAGCCACCGAGGGAGCAGGTGATCACGAAGGTGTGCTCGTTGACCCAGGAAGGCGTGTCGTAGTTGAACTCGTTAGCGGTGAAGATCTGAACGTTCAGCTTGTCCGTGTTGTTGGCCAGGAAGTACTTGGCGGGGTAAAGGTCGGACATGGAAGCGCCGCAGCCGACGAAGGCGACGCTGTGGATCTCGTGGTTGGACAGGACGTCAGCGACGATCTGCTTAGGGAGGTTAAGGTCGATCTCGTACATCTGACACATTCCTTTCGATTTTTGCGGCGCCACTTTGCCGGACGCACGCAGGGTTACCGTGATTTGGACCGAGTCACCGGCCCGTTGAGGATGTGACAAAGGAGCTGTCCCATTGTCACATTTTGGGAATGGAAGCCTGCCTGGGGTATGGGATGTCAGGCAGGCTCCCCGGGGAAAGCGGTTAGACGCTTGGTCGCGACTAGGCCAGGATGCCGGCCGCGGAGAGGGCGATGCCGCCCACGATGGCGATCACGAGAAGCCAACCGGTGTTGACGTTCTTCTTGATGAGCCAGTACATAAGGCCAGTGAGGCCAAGGGAGATCATCCGGGGCATCATGCCATCCAGGATGTCCTGGATAACGACGGTGCCCTCAGCGAACTGCAGCGGGGTGGTGGCGCCGATCAGCGTAGCGATCATGCCGCCCACGGACATAAGACCCACGATGCCGCAGACATACATGAGCTTCTCCATGAGGTCGCCGCCCTGAAGCTTGCTCAGGTACTCGTGGCCGCCCTGATAACCCATCTTGGCTGCGAACCAAGTGATCAGCACAGAGGGGACGATGGAGATGAGCATGGCCAGGATCGGGCCCATGATGGAGCCCTGCTGAGCCAGCTGAACGCCCAGGCCAAAGGCGATAACGCGGATGGTGCCCTGGAAGAAGGAGTCACCGATGCCGGAAAGCGGACCCATGAGGGAGGTCTTGACCGCGTTGATCGAATCGGGATCGAAGTTCTCGGGATCCTTGGCGTACTCCTCCTCCATGGAGGCGGCGAGGCCCAGGATGAAAGCGCTCGTCTGCGGGGTGCAGTTGTAGAACGCCATGTGACGGTGGTAAGCCTCTTTCTTAGCAGCGAGCTGCTTGGGGTCGGACTCATCCGGATAGAGGCGATCGAGCGTGGGAACCATGCCGTAGAGGAAGCCCATGTTCATCTGACGCTCGTAGTTCCAAGAGGCCTGGATGGCCCAGGAGCGCCAGAAGAACTGGCTGACCTTCTTGTTCAGGGACACGTCCTTGGTTGCGGTTGCCATAGTGTGTTCCTCCTTAGTCTTCGTCGTCTTCGAGCGGATCGTAGTCGGAATCGACACCGGCGGCTGCATGGGAACCGTTGAACTTGAAGCCCATGAAGACGACAGCCAGGCACACACCGATCAGAGCGACCGCGATGACGGACAGGTTGAGGTAAGCGGCGAGCAGGAAACCGATGAACAGGAACGGAGTCATACCCTTCTTGATCATCATGGTGAGCAGCAGGGCCAAGCCGTAGGCGGTCATGATCTTGGTCGAAACGTTAAGACCAGTGGACAGCCACTCGGGAACCATGTTGACGATGGCCTGAACCAGGTCGGTGCCAACAAAGACGGCGAGGAAGATCGGCAGGAAGTACATGACGGCGTACAGACCGGAGCCGGCGCAGATGTGCATACGGTAGGCGGTCTTGAACTTTCCGTTATCGATCGCGCTATCTGCCACATGGGTGAGGGCGGCGATGATGGAACGGAACACGATGCCGAGGAGCTGACCCAGGACGGCGACCGGGATGGCGATCGTCATGGCGGTCTCGGCGGAAGCATCGGTCAGGCACGCAAAGGCAGCGGCCACGATGCCGCCCAGGACCATATCGGGCGGAACGGCGGCGCCGACCTGCACCAGGCCCATGGACACGAGCTCGACGGCGGCACCGACGGCAAGGCCGGTGGGCACATCGCCCAGCAGCAGACCGACGAGCGTAGCGCCAACGAGGGGCTGCTCGAAGTTAAGACGACCGAGCAGGCGGGAGTCCCACATGCAGAACACGCCGACGAGGCCGACGAGCACCGCACTGATGAACGTATTCATACCCTTCTCCTTTCAGTCAGGCAAAAGCCTGGTTGATTACAGCTTGGCGTCGATGTCGACGCTCTGATACGTAGGGGTCTGCTGGACGTAGAGCTTAATGCCCATGTCGAGCAGCTGGT
Organism: Collinsella sp.; assembly: GCA_018363345.1. Taxonomy (GTDB): domain Bacteria; phylum Actinomycetota; class Coriobacteriia; order Coriobacteriales; family Coriobacteriaceae; genus Collinsella. The sequence continues at coordinate 20,645 of JAGZNZ010000006.1, forward strand.
TGACGTCGGCCTTCTGGGTGGCGTCGAGGAAGACGGAGCTGTCCTTGCCGCCGACCTGATCGGCACCGTCGTGGTTGGCGGTGGCGCCCAGGTTGATGGCGTCGAGCTTGTAGCCCTGGCAGAACTGCAGCATCTCGGCAGTGTTGCCGAAGACGAACATGACGCGCTCGCCGAGGGTGTTGAGCTTGTCCATCTTGGCGAGGGCACGCTCGACGGTGAAGACGTTCAGGCGCACGCCCTGGGGCTTGGCCAGCTTAAGAGCGCCCTTCTTGATGTCATCGTTGGCGGCAGCGTTGTCGACGACGATGATGCGCTCGGCCTGAACCTTGGTGGTCCAGGTAAAGACGACCTGGCCGTGCAGCAGACGGTAGTCAAGACGTGCGAGGACGATCTTGGCGGGACCGGAGCTGTGACGGGACGCCTTGGCCTTCTTGGCGGGAGCCGCGGCGACCTCGACCGGCGCGTTGGAGTTGGTCAGACCGGTGCGGGCCTCGTTGATGAGGGCCGCGAGCTCAGCGCCCTTGACGGGGACGGGGCTCATAGCGAGCGTGAGCGCCAGCGGAATGTTGAAACCGCTGACAACCGTGAACTTCGTGCCGTTCTTGGAAAGCTCGACCATGTTGTTGTTGACCGAGCTGCCGAGCATATCGGTCAGCACATAGACGGTGTCGTCCGCGTTGAACGTGGCGATCATGGCGTCCACCTTATTGGTGATGGGCTCCTTGTCGTCACGAGCAAGCGACACGACGTGGACGTTCGACACGTCGCCGAGAACCATCTCGAGCGTGTCTTTGGCGCCTGCGGCCAGGCCGCCATGAGATGCGAGAATGATCTGATTCATCTTGCCTCCTCCTTTTCGTTATGGTCATTATAACGTCTTATACGTTGCGGATATTGCTAATTAGTATAAAGACCGTTCGCGGGTGAAAATCGACCGTTGACGGGTTTAACGTACTTGAAACGTTGGGGCTGGGTAGGCCGGCGCTGGCTGGATAACCCCAGATCAGACGCCTTGCCAATCCCCTATCGCACGAAGTACCAGGGGCTTTCCTGCACGGTGGGCTCCAACGCAATGCCCGTGCGCTCCTTAAACAGATCCATGTCCTGAGATTTTTCGGTCCACCACGCGTTGGGCTTAAAGGTCATGCTCTCAACAACATGACCGACAAACACACTGTTGCGTAGCTTTGAGAAGTCGGTGTTCATAATCAGAATGGACGCGAGCACCAGCACGATGCCCAGGACTTTGATCACGCCGGCGGGCTCGGCATAGACACCAATGCCCACCAGTACGGTGACGACCGTCTCGAAAGACATTACGACGGGAACTTTCGATGTCTCGAGCCCCATGGACAGACCCTGCATATATAAGATGTAAGCCACGGCTGTGGGGATGAGTCCAAAGCCAAGGAACAGCAGCAGCAGCTGTGGCGACATTGCCGCGGCGACATCCGGCCACGGAGCCGCGATAGCCGCCATAACCGCACCGCCAAAAACAAAGCCCCAAAACGTGACAGCCAGCGGGTGGACCGTCTTGGTTGCTATCCGGCTAAACACCGCGAGCGACGCACCACAAAGGCCTGCAATCACGCCCGACGTGACGCCCCAAACCGAAAAATGAAAACCGGAAAGGTCGCCATTGGTCACCGCAAGCACGCAGCCAACGATGTTAAAGACAATGGCAACGAGCTTGTTGGGGGTCACGTCCTCGCGATAAAGCACGCGGCCGAGCATGACGCCAAACACCGGCGAGGTGTAGAGCAGCACCGAGGCCGTAGACATACCCACCTCGCGCATGCACTCGTAATAGCAGGTGTTGGCGGCGGCTAAACCGACGATACCGACAAGCGCGCAGGGGACGAGCTCTTTGGGGCTTGCCTTGAATAGCGTCAGGGGACCCTGAGCCACGGTAGACCCCTCACCCGGACGGCAGCCCATAAACATCAGGACCGGCGCCAAGATAAGCGCTCCGACCAACAAGCGTAAGGCCGCCATGCTCTGAGACGAAACGCCCATGGCCGCAATGCCGTTTACAAAGATTCCGATGCTGCCCCACATAAGCGCGGCGATCAGTACCAGCACATAGCCCAGATTGCTTTTCTTCAACGCAGCCTCCTCGGTATTGTTTCCAATATGTTTCATACTACGTTATAGTCGTTATATACATTTTTCAAGACACAAATCGGCGAGCGGAAAAATCTGCTCCCCACATACTCATTGGGTAGTCATTGGGGACGCACTTAAATGACTGGTCATTCAAGAACGCCCCCCAACGACTAGGACTGTCCCCAACTGCCGGCAGAAAAGGAACGTTCCCAACGTCTAAGGCGCCGCTGGTTGAGCATAAGTCAGCGAGCGGGCCGCATTTGAGGCAAGGTGACGTGAAACGAAAGGGCGCTGACCTTCTGGTCGCGCCCTTGAAGTTGAACGTCAGATTGCCCAAATGCGGACCGCGCAGCGTCGAGCCGTTACGCGGTTTGGTAAAACCGCGTAACTAATACTCAAGCTTCCACATGTAGCGACGCGTCATGTAGTCCTTGTGGGTGACGGCAGAGAGCGCGCGCATGTACACGTTGTTAAGGATCGGCGCAAAGATCAGGTGGTTGAAGTACTCGCTCACGCTATCCTTGATGTCATTGAGGCCGAGCTCCTTGGCGTCGAGCTGATAGACGCGCTCGCCACCGTACTGGTTGACGAAGCGGATGCCGCGCTCGTCGTTGCAGCGGCTGCGGCCGACGCTGATGAGCTGGAACAGCGAGGTGCGCTTGTCCAGAATCTCGAAGGGGCCGTGGAAGAAGTCACAGGTGTTGATGGTGCAGGAGTCGATCTGCAGCATCTCCTGCACGTTGCAGATGCTAAAGACGTAGGCGGCACCAAAGAGCGGACCTTGAGCCATCACGTTGATGCAGGGCTTGTCGGCGTTCTGCTCGGCCCACTTGGCAGCAAGCGGACGGGTGTACTCGACGGCCTTGCGATAGATGGGGTCGACCAAGTCGAACGCGGCCATAGCGGTCTCGTACTCGGCATAGCCCTCGGTCTGCTGCGTGAGCTCCATGGCGATCATGGTCACGACGGCGGAGTTGGTGCGGCCCATGCAGGACTCGTCGACGGCCAGGCTGTCGTACTGGATCTTGTAGTCGCAGACCTCGGTGAGGCCGGACTCGTCAACATAGATGGCGATGGTGCTGGCGCCGTGGTCCTTGGCGACCTGGGCGGCGACGATGGTCTCCTTGGTGCCGCGCATGGACACGACGACGGCCAGGGTGTTCTCGTTGACGTAGGCCGGGGTGGCGTGCACGAACTCGTTGCTGGTGTAGCTGGAGCTCGCGACCTGCGTGGCCTCGTGCTCCATAAAGTACTGGGCAGGATAGTTGCCGCCGTTGGATCCGCCAGCGCCAATCCACACGACGCGCTTGATGCCGCCCTTGTCTGCCTTGTCAGCCAAAACCTGGGAGACGACATCCTTAACCTGTTCCTGAGTAGTCATCGTGCATCAGCCTTTCTTCTCGTTTGATGCTCTCGATGGCATACAAGTTACATACATGTTTTGGTTATGTCGACTAGTTGTATGCTATATTTGTCTTAGAAATTTTGCTGATGCGGTTTTCGATAACTAGCTACCAGCGGTTTTGTTGTTGTATTGAATACATGCTTGATTAGATACGCATACAAGTTAGATACAGGTTGATCGCATGAACGCTTCGTCTAAAAAGAAACTGAGCCAATACGAGCGTTTGGCGGACATGCTGCGCGACCGCATCGCCGCCGGCACCTACGCGCGCGGAGACAAGCTGCCGTCCGAGATGGAACTCATGGACGAATCGGGCCTGTCGCGCAGCACCGTGCGCCACGCCCTTAAGGTGCTCGTTGATGAGGGCCTAATTCGTACCGAGCGCGGGCGCGGCGCCTTTGTGGCCGACACGCCCGCGCTCCACGAGAACAACCTAGTGTTTTCGAGCTATACCAAGCAGGTCGAAGGCCAGGGCATGAAGCCCACCACGCGCACCGTGGACTCGGGCTTTGCCAAGGCGGCCGGCAGCATAGCTAAGTTCTTTGACGCCGCCGTGGGCAGCAAGCTCGTCAAACTTGTCCGCCTGCGCTATCTGGACGACGCGCCGCTGTGCCTGGAGACCACCTACCTGCCGCCAAGCTTCGAGACGCTCATCGATCGCGATATCAACGGTTCACTCTACGCCACGCTACGACAGGAGTTCCATCGCGCGCCGGCACAGGGGCATAAGACCTTTGAGGTGTGCTATGCCTCGCAAAACGAGGCGTTTTTGCTCAACGTTGAGCGCGGGCAGGCGCTGATCCTGATCACCGACTACGTCTACGACACCGACGGCCGCCCGCTCCATGTCTCCAAGCGCATCCAACGCACCGACCGTGCCAAATACACCGAACCCATCGGCTAACCAACACCAAAACCACCACAAAGGGGACAGGCACCTTTGTGGTGGTTTTAGGCGAGGAGGTCGGGGAACCAGGTTGGCTTAGGTTGGTTAGGGACGCGCTCGGCCAGGACCAGCTCCATCCAGCACATGTCGTACCAGCGGCCGAACTTTTGGGCGCAGCGGTCGAAGGCGCCCACCAGGCGATATCCCATATGGGCATGGAAATCCTGGCTGTTGTGCGTCAGGTACTCGTCGTCCTTGTCGTGCGGCACGGCAATGAGCGCGCACATGTTGGTGATGCCCATCGCGATCAGACATTGCTTGAGCGCGTCGTGCAGCTTGCGGCCCAGCCCGCCGTGGCGCACATCGCGCGCCAGGTAGATCGATGTCTCGACCGACCAGTCGTACGCCTCGCGGCTGTTAAGCGAACTCACGTAGGCATAGCCTACCGGACGCCCGTCCAACTCCATCACCAAATATGGATAGCGCTTGAGCGTACGCTCGATGCGCCCAGCGAACTCCTCAACGCTCGGCACCTCGTATTCGCAGGTAATCGCCGTCTGGCGCACATACGGCTCATAGATGGCAAGCAACGCCGGCGCATCATCGGGCGTCGCCAGGCGAATCGTCGGCTCGGACATCTCGGTCATACAACCCTTCTCCCCAAAAGCAAAGGCCGCCCTGCGCCAAGCTCAGGCGCAGGGCGGCCCCTTGTCATTACATCAGGCTACAGGACAGCCGCCAACGCGTCGATATCCTCCTGCGTCGTGGCCCAGCTGGTGCAAAAGCGCACCACCGTGTGAGTATCGTCGTACTTTTCCCAGTACTCGATCGCCGCATGCTCGCGAATGCGGGCCATGTCCTCGTTGGGCAGAATCACAAACTGCTGGTTGGTCGGCGTCTCCAAGAAGAACTGGTAGCCGCGCTCGTGCAGCACGCGACGCAGCGCCTGAGCGGTCTCAATCGCCTGGCGACCAATCTCAAAATACAGGCCATCGGTAAAAAGGGCCTCGAACTGCACACCCGTCAGGCGGCCCTTGGCAAGCAGCGCGCCGTGCTGCTTAATACGCGGAATGGGATGCGCCGGGGTGTGCATGCCGCAAAACACCACAGCCTCGCCACACAGAGCGCCGCACTTGGTGCCGCCGATGTAGAACACGTCGCACAGCTGCGCCAGCTCGGGCAGGGTAATGTCGCACTCATCGGCCGCCAGCGCATAGGCCAGGCGGGCGCCATCCACAAACAGCGGAATCTCGCGCTTCTGGCACACCGCGTGAATCGCCGCGAGCTCGGCCTTGGAGTACAGCGTGCCGTACTCGGTCGATAGGCTCACGTACACAGCGCCCGGGAACACCGTGTGCTCGTAGCTCTCGTTTTCGTAGAACACCTGGATATAGTTCTCGAGGTCCTCGGCGCGCATCTTACCCTCATAGCCGGGGATGGTGAGCACCTTGTGACCGCCAAACTCGATGGCGCCCGCCTCGTGACAGGCGACGTGGCCAGTCTCGGCAGCAACGACGCCCTCGTAGGGCGCAAGCAGCATGTCGATCACCGTCGCGTTGGCCTGCGTGCCGCCCACCAGAAAAAACACGTCGGCATCGGGGGCCTGACAGGCCTCGCGGATAAGCTGCTTGGCACGCTCGGTGTGCGCATCGGTACCGTAGCCGGGCTGCGGCTCCATGTTGGTGTCGACGAGCGCCTGCAGCACTGCCGGATGTGCGCCGTGGGAATAGTCGTTGTTAAACGCGAGCATGGCAATCCTCTCTAGCCGGGCACGGGCCCGATGATTCAAACGGGGCTATTGTACGCCGTTGGGATAGGCAACGCGCGCGGCAAGGCACTCAAGCGCCAACACCAGGGCAAAGCCGCAGCTCACGTCGCTCAAAAAGTGAGCTCCGATCACGATACGGCCAAAGGCGACGAGCGCCGCGACCACAGCCGCCGCCCAAAAGATCACGCGGCGACGCGAAGGTTTTTCCTTAAAGGCTGCCGCGGGAAGCCCGGCGAGCATAAGGCCGATCGCCGCATGCGCGGTGTGCCCGCTCGCGAACGACTTGAACCCGTCCTTGATCACGCCGGCGGCGATATAGGTCCACTTGTCGGGATTGCCGATTACCCACCACGGCTGAAAATTGAGCCCCGGCGTGACCTCGATCACGCGCATGCGCGGGCGCGACCACAGCGGCTTGACGATCACGTTGAGGATAATGGCCTGAGCGACCCACACGACAAGTACCATCAACGCCCAGCGCGTGAGCTCGTCGGGCGCGGTGTCGCGCGTAAGGCGATAGGCAATAACGTTAACCGCAATGACCAGCACAAACGTCAGCACCAGCTGAAACGCGATGAGCTTGCCGCCGACGCGCAGCGATCCGATAATCTCGTAGCCGACCAGACCCACGTTGATCAAAACGCCCAGCGCAGCGAGCCATTTGCTCCCCCTGGAATCGGGGCGTGCCGAGCGCACGAGCATAACGCCCGCGATGCTCGCCGTCAGCTCGAACGGCAGCTCGCCGGCCGCCTCGACAAAGCGACCGTACATGCTGCCGATGTTGAACAGCGCGCTCGAAATCTGATAATCGAAGAAACTGCCCACGCCCAGACAAAGGCACAGGACAACCGCGATAATGGCGACATCTTTCTTATAGATGTATCCGAACATGCTTTCCTTTCGATGGAGCCAGATTGCCCAAACGGGGCGTTTGCAGCGTCGACCCGTTAGTCGTCGTCGCTCGCACCCAGCTGCTGTAGCAGCATGAGCGCCGCGGCCACGGGGCCGGTACCGTCATTGGCGTCGAGGCCGCGACCCAGGCCGCTGCCCGCACCGGCGCCTGCCTTGTAGGGTACCGACAGCTTGCGGCTCTTGGGGAAATTCACCGCGCCATAGCGAGTCTTAAGCTCAAAGGCCACCTTCTTGGGCACGTCGACGCCCAAAAACGTGATGCGACCGCCACTGAGCGTGACGCTCTCGAGCCCCAGACGCTCGCCGCGAATGCGGATGCGCGCGCGGTTGAACAAGTTGAGCCCCGCCAACGGCAGCTCGCCATGCGCAGCCTCGGTCTCCTCCTGCACCTCATCGATGCTCTCCAGGTCCTCGGCCGCTGCGAGCCTGCGGTACACGAGCACGCGCTGATCCACCGCCGGCAGGTACTCCTCGGACAAGAAGTAGTCGGCCGGCAGGTTAATGCCCACGCTCGCCGCCTCCACGCCGGCGTCGTCATCGCCGCGCGCCTCGGCCACCGCCTGGCCCAGCATCTGCGTAAACAGGTCAAAGCCCACGCTCGACAGGTTGCCGTGCTGCTCGGCGCCCATAAGCGAGCCGGCGCCGCGAATCTCCAGGTCGCGCATGGCGATGCGCATGCCGCTGCCCAGGTCCTGGAACTCGGAAAGTGCGGTCAGGCGCGCCGTCGCCTCCTCGGTGAGTGGCAGCTCGCCCGGGAACATAAAGTACGCGTAGGCCTGCGTGGCAGAGCGACCCACACGACCCTTGAGCTGGTAGAGCTGCGCCAGGCCCAAGCGCTGCGAGTCCTCGATGATCAGCGTGTTGGCGGTCGCGTTGTCGATACCGCTCTCCACGATGGTCGTGGCGATAAGCACGTCGATCTTTTTGGTCGCAAACTCGATCATCACGTCCTCGACCTCGCGCGGGCTCATCTTGCCGTGCGCCACGCCCACGCGCGCCTCGGGCGCGGCCTCGTGCACGCGCGCCACGGCATCGTCGATGGTCTTGACGCGGTTGGACACGTAATACACCTGACCGCCGCGGCCCACCTCTAGGCGAATCGCCGCACTCACCACGTCGGGGTCGTACTCCCCCACGTGCACGATCACGGGACGACGCCCGGTCGGCGGCGTGGTGATCAGACTCATATCGCGCACGCCGCTCGTGGCCATCTGCATGGTACGCGGGATGGGCGTTGCCGAGAGCGTGAGCACGTCGATTTGCTCGCGCAGGTTTTTGAGCTGCTCCTTGTGCTGCACACCAAAGCGCTGCTCCTCGTCGATGATCACCAGGCCCAGGTTCTTGGGGTTCACATCGGCAGAAAGCAAGCGGTGCGTGCCGATGAGCACATCGATCGTGCCCTCGGCAAACGCCTTGAGCGCGCGCTTTTGCTGCGCCGAGGTGCGGAAGCGGCTGAGCACCTCGACCTCCAGGCCAAACGGGGCAAAGCGCTCAAAGAATGTCTCGTAGTGCTGTTGGGCCAGAATGGTCGTGGGGCAGAGCACCATGACCTGGCGGCCGGAGTCCACGCACTTAAAGGCCGCGCGCAGGGCGACCTCGGTCTTGCCGAAACCCACGTCGCCGCACAGTAGGCGGTCCATGGGCTTGGGTGCCTCCATGTCGGCCTTGATGTCGGCGATAGCCTCCAGCTGGTCGCGCGTCTCGTCGTAGGGGAAGCTTTCCTCCATCTCGATCTGCTCGGGCGTGTCGGGCGGACAGGCGATACCGGTAATCGACGAGCGGCGCGTATACAGGTCGACCAGGTCAAACGCCAGCTTTTTGGCATTCTTGCGCGCCTTGTTGGTGGCCCGCGTCCAGTCGGCGGTGTTGAGCCTGGTCAAGCGCGGTTTATCGCCGTCGGGACCAACGTAGCGCGTAATGCGGTCAACCTGCTCCAGCGGCACGTAGAGCTTGTCGCCATCGGCGTATTCCAGCAAAAAGTAGTCGCGTTCCTTGCCGCCCACTTCCTGGCGCGCGATCTCGCTAAAGAGCGCGATACCGTGGGTAGCGTGCACCACGTAGTCGCCCGGCTTAAACGGGAAGGTGATCTGTGTAATGTCAACCTTGCGGCGGCTGCGCGCGCGGTTGGCATCCATGCGAGCGTTGAGGTCGGCGATCGAGAACACGGCAAAATTGGCGTCGGGCACCACCACGCCCTGCGGCAGGGCAGCGTCCACAAAGGTCACGCGCCCGCGCGAGATGGTGGGCACGGCGGCGCCGGCGGCAGCCTGCGCGGCGCCCGCCTCGAGCGGGCGGGCGTTGAGCGCGTCGGCGCGACGCTCGCGAATGGAAGCATGGGCCTCCTGGCGTGCGGCACGGTCGGCGGAATCCGCCGCTGCCACGCGCACGCGGTCGCCGATAGCGCCGGTATTTTCGGGCGCCGCGGTCAGCGATTCCTCAAAGGTAATGCCCTCGTCGCCAAAGGTGAGCTCCATCGACTCGCGCGCACCGCGGTCGGGGATGGCAAACACGCAGGCATAGCGCTTGCCCACGACCTCCTGGATGCGCGTCATAAAACGGTTGTCCGAGCCTGCGATAGCAGGCTGCTCAATCTTGAGCTCGGCCGTCACCGCACCGCCGGCACGGATGAGGCTCACGTAGTTCAGGCGCTGTTGAGCGCCAAAGTCGAGTTGCTGGGCACGCACGTACAGGCCGTCCAGGCGGTCGACCCCCGCCTCGCCGGCACGCGCCTCGATATCCTCGTAGGCGCGCAGGCAATCGTCGAACAGCGAGCGCGGCTCGGACAAAACCACGAGCGCCTTGCCGCTCACGTGCGCCAGCGGGCTTACGGTCTGGCCGTACATCACCGGCAAAAAGCGGTCGAGTTCAGGCGTGACGATACGTGCATCCACCATCTCGAGCAGCGCCGCCAGCTTGCTGTCGTCCTGGCTTGCGCGGTAGAGCGCCACGTGCATGTTGTGGACGGCCTCGTCGGTAAGCGCCAGCTCGCGGCACGGGAAGATCTCGATGCTGTCTTCGTTGCCGATGGTCTGGCCCGTTGAACTCACCATGCGGCGGATGCGGTCGATCTCGTCGCCGAAAAACTCAATGCGCACGGGCGCCTTTTCCTGCGCGGGAAACACCTCGACGGTGTCGCCGTGCACACGGAACAGGCCGGGCGCGTCGGCGGCGCCGGCATTGGTGTAGCCCATGCCCACCAGACGCTGTGGCACCTCGTCAAAGGGAATCTCCTCGCCCACCGCAAAGGTCGTCGACTCCCAGTAGCGGCTCTCGACCGGCGGCACGCAACGCAGCAGTGCGCGGGCCGAGGCGACCATGATGCAGTTGTCCCCGCGTACGATGCGCCCGAGCGCCTCGCAGCGCTGGGCTACCACGGCGTCGTCGGGCGCCTGCTCGCGCCACGGATAGTCCTTGCGCTCGGGAAAACGGCACACATGTGCTAGGCCCACGTAGGCGGCAAGGCTGCGCGCGGCGCGATCGGCCGCGTCCTCGCCGCTCACAATGTAGACCGTCGGTCGCGGACGGCGCGCAAACTGGGCGGCCGCCATAAGCGTACGGCCCGACTGCGACACGGCCAGCGTCACGTCCTCGCCGGCATCGAGTCCGGCCTCGACGGTCTGCAAGGCCTCGGCAGTGTAGAGCTGCGCGGCTATACGGTGAATGAGCATGCTGTTCCTCCGGCATTGCAACGCCAAAAGCCCGCCGGGGCAAGCTCGGCGGGTCGTTCGTCAAAAGTCTTGATTGTCATGGTAGCGCATGAGATGGACACGCCAGCGCACGCCAAACAGCTACCCCAAAACGCGCACGCTGGGGCAAAGGTCTGCCAGCGGGCACTCGTCGCACTTAGGCTTGCGGGCATCGCAGATCTCGCGGCCAAAGGTAATCCACTGGTGGTTGACCGACTCCCAATACTCGTGCGGCAAAATCTTGAGCAGATCTTGCTCGGTCTTGAGCGGCTCCTTGGCATGCGTCTTGGGGCTCAGCATCAGGCGGTGTGCAATGCGGTTGACGTGCGTATCGACCGCGATGCCCTCGACAATGCCAAACCCCACGTTGAGCACGATGTTCGCCGTTTTGCGCCCCACACCCGGCAGTTTGACGAGCTCCTTCATGTCGGCCGGTACCTCGCCGCCGTAATCGGTGACGATCATCTGCGCGGCTTCCACGGCGTGCTTGGCCTTGCTCTTATAAAAGCCGAGTGACTTAATGGTACCGGCCACATCGGCCACGCTCGCCCCCGCCATGGCCTCGGGCGTGGGCCACTGGGCAAACAGCCGCGGCGTCACCTTGTTGACCTGCGCGTCGGTCGTCTGCGCCGAGAGCAGTACGGCAATGAGCAGCCTAAAGGGATTCTCGTGATCCAAAAAACACTCGACCGGGCCATAGCGACGGTTGAGGCGCTCGCACACCTCAACGGCGCGCTCGCGTTTGGCGGCATTGGTCTCGCGTGGCATAATGACTCCTCGCTTCAGCGGCATAACAAACCTATGGGCACGATTGTCCCACGTATGGGGTCTTTACGCCTCCAAAAATGCGCCGGTCTGGCGGCCCCACAGGCTTGCGTACTCGCCGCCCGCCTCGACAAGCTGCGCATGCGTACCGTCCTCGACAATCTCGCCGTCCGCCAGCACCACGATGCGATCGAGCGCCGCCACGGTAGACAGGCGATGTGCCACCACAATGGAGGTGCGACCGCGCATCAGGTTCTCGAGCGCCTCCTGCACCAGCGCCTCGGACTCGCTGTCCAAGGCAGACGTCGCCTCGTCGAGCACCAGGATCGGCGCGTCGGTCAGGATAGCGCGGGCAATGGCCACGCGCTGGCGCTGACCGCCCGAAAGCTTAACGCCGCGTTCGCCCACCATGGTGTCAAAGCCGTTGGGCAGACGGTCGATAAACTCCAGGGCATTTGCCAGGCGCGCGGCCTCGCGGATCTGCTCGTCGGTGGCGTCGGGGCGTCCGTAGGCGATATTCTCGCGAATGGTGCGATGGAACAGCAGCGCCTCCTGCGGCACGTAGGCAACCTGGCGGCGCAGGCTCTGCTGCGTACAGCGCGAGACGTCCTGACCGTCCACGAGCACGCGGCCGCCCTGTACGTCGTCCAGGCGCAGCAACAGCTTGGTGAGCGTCGTCTTGCCCGAGCCCGATTTGCCCACCAGGCCCACGCGCTGGCCCGCCGCCACGTGAAGCGTCAGGTCGTCGAACACGTTCTCGCCCGCCGCGGCGTCACGGTATGCAAAGCTCAGGTGCTCAAAATCAATCGCACCTTCGGTCACTTTAAGCTCGGGAGCGTTCTCGTCGTCTGCCACCAGACGCGGCTCGTCCAGCACGCGCGTCATCTCGGCCGCATCACCGAGCGCGCGGTTGATGCGCTGCATCATGGAGCTTACGTAGTTCAGACGCATGGTGAGGTTGTACGTATAGGTAAAAATCATGACGAGCGCGCCGGCAGAGATGTCAAACCACGCGTTGCCTCCCGCGACGAACACGCTCACCACGGCCATGGTGATGACGATAAGGCCCGAGGTCGTAAAGTTGCGCTGCATCATGGCGTGCATCGAAACCGTCTCGGCGTCGCGCGCGGCGCGGTCGGCGGCATCGAACAGGTCGCGCTCAAAGTCCTCGCGCCCACAGGTCTTGACGGCCAGGATGTTCGTGACCGCGTCGGACAGCACACCCGACAGCTTGTTCTGCGCGGCGGACGTCGCGGCCGAAAGCGGCATGATGCGCTTATACATAAGCCAGACAAACGCGATGTAGACGACCATGATGCCCACCAGGATCACGGTAAACGTCGGCACCACCGGAGCGAGCGCCGCCACCGTGCAGACAACCGAGGTGATAGTGGGAATGAGCGAATACACCGTCACGTCTACCAGCCCCGTATAGCCGCTCATAAAACGACTCGTCTGGCTCACGAGCGATCCGCCAAAGCGGCTGGTGTGAAATGTCATGGATTGATTGGAGAGCGTGTCGAAGCACAGGCGCGCCAAGTGATAGTTACCCGCAATCTCGAGCTTGTAGACGGTGTAGTCCTGCAGCTTGGAGAGGATCTGGCCCACTAGGTTAACGAGCACGAGCGCCAGAATGTAGGGACCAAAGACCTCGAATACTTGATCGCCCGCCACGGAACCCGCTTGGACGCGGTCGACGATGAGGGCCATCACGTAGGTGTTGGCAAACGTGAGCAAAAAGATGTAGCCCGCCGACGAGAACACCGAGAGAAAGACGATCAGCGGCTGCGTGCGCGTGACGTCCCAAAAACGCTGCAGCGTGCGGCGCACGGTGGAGCGTTTGAGCGGACTGGTGTTTCTCTGAGACATGGGCTTCCTTTCGCGTCTGATAGGGCGAAACGCCATTGTTGCACACTAAAGCGCACTTCAGGCAAGTGCGACGCGAAAAGCGCCCGCGTCCCGCGCTTGCGCAGGCGCCCCGCCGTCAGATGCAGCTAGTCCTCGTCTTTTTGGTCTGCGAGCAGCTCCGCAGACGTGAGTCCCAAGATCTCGTCGGCCTCCCGCGCGTCTTCCAGCGCGTCGATATCCTTGAGCTTGCGCTCCATAACGTTGGTACGCGTGGTGATGATGCCCTCGACCGTCTTTCCTGCGGTCTCGATCTGCTGCTGGGCGCGGCGCAGCGCCGCCTGATAGCGCGGCAGCTCGGCCTTGACGGCAGAGAGCACGCGCAGCACGTCATCGGTGCGTTTTTGCAACTTAAACGTCTGGTAGCTCATCTGCAGGCTGTTGAGGATGGCCGCCATGGTGCTGGGGCCGGCAACGTTAACGTAATAGTCGCGGCCCAGGGTCTCGATAAGCCCGGGGCGGCTGACGACCTCGGCGTACAGGCCCTCAAACGGCACGAACATAATGCCAAAATTGGTGGTCGCGGGCACGCTCAGGTACTTTTCGCAGATGTCCTTTGCCTCGCGTTTCACCATAGCGTCGAGTGTCTTGCGCGCGGTGGCCACAGCTTCGGCATCACCCGACTCTTGCGCGTCGAGCAGATGCTCGTACGCGTCGCCCGGGAATTTGGAGTCGATCGGCAGCAGCACGGGATCGCCCTCGTCCACCGGCAGCTTGACGGCAAACTCAACGCGCTCCGAGGCGCCGGGCTTGGTGGCGACGTTTTCCAGATACTGGTCGGGCGTAAGGATGTCCGCCAGGATTGCACCCAGCTGTACCTCGCCCAAAATGCCGCGCGCTTTTACATTGCCCAGCACGCGCTTGAGGTCGCCCACGCCGGTGGCGATAGACTGCATATCGCCCAAACCCTTGTACACAGCCTCGAGCTGGTCGCTCACCTGCTTAAACGATGCAGACAGGCGATCGTTGAGCGTACGGGAGAGTTTCTCGTCCACCGTCGCGCGCATCTGATCGAGCTGCACGTTGTTGTCCTTGCGGATGGCGCCCAGCTGGGCATCGACCGTCTCGCGCACCTTGTCCAGGCGGTGCTCGATGCCCTCGCGGTTGGCACCGAGCTGTTGGGCCGTCTCGCGGCGCAGGTCATCCATACGGTCGCCAGCCTGCGAGAGCTCACGCGCGATGGTCAGGTAACGCTGCTGCTCTACGGCCGCATCGGTCGTCTGCTGTTGCGCGATGGCATTTGCCGTGCGGCGGGTTTCTGCCAACGCGACGTTGAGGGTGTCGAGCGCGTTGTTGGCCTGCTCGAGCGCAGCCAGCATCTCTGCCCCGTCATCGCCACGCTCCTGCAGCTCGGCACGAAGGCCCTTAAGCTGCAGGGCACAAGCCACAGCAACCCCCACCGCCACCAAAGCAATCACAACAAGCACGATATCAATAGCAGACATAGACTCCGCCCAACAAACTCAATCGATCATCAATCAAAACCGCGATCAATCTTACCCCGCCACACGCACCGGGCGTCACGCGGCAATCGGACAAATGGATTTTGGGCCACAGGTACTAAAACGCTAACTCTCCCAGCCGGCGCGGATGGTTGCTACGACATCGCTTAGGCGCTGGCCGAGAGCTGCTAAGTGCTCAAGCACCTCGCTGGGCGAGGCGCCGTTGAGAATGCACGTGAGAGCATATGAGGCCAAGAAGATTGCCGCGAGCCCTAACGGGATCAGCACGATCATCGCCAGCGTACGCAGGCGCTGGGTCCAACGACGGCGACGCGCACGACGCTTGTCGAACGCAAGCTCCTGCGCATATGAATCTTGCTGTACGGAATAGGCTCCTGGGTCCACCTCACCCGCAGACGATACCGCGGACGCGGCGTTTTGCGCAGGAGGCTGGACGGCCGCCCCTTGCATTTGCATCTCCATAAGCCGTTGCTGCTGGCGCAACATGCGCTCGGCTTGTTGCCGCGGGGTCTCAAGAAACAGATCCATGTTGGCCTCCTCAATCGGAGCATTCGACGCTTACGCCCAGCATCCCGCACCACCATGACCGCGACAACGCAATCCGTAGCAATAGCTGCAAAGTTTCTTTTGCCCAAAAGCTGTCGAAAACCTCAAAAACTCCCCTACCAGCACTTTCTTTGAGCTTTTTTATCGAATGATCTTTTGCCCTTCCGCCAGCCCGCCAACTAACCAAAAGCTGACCAAAATCTTGACGGAAATTGTGAAGACCGGGACCCCAAACAAAACGTGCCGCCCCGATAGGGGCGGCACACAAACTTCTAATCAGCTTTTCAGTAACGAGCACGCGACGACCGGGAGCCGGAGCGCAGGGCGGGGAAATACCTTTGCCTCGCGCGACCCTGCGGAGCCGTAAGCGAGAGGGAAAGGTATTTCCCCGCCCTGCGCTCCGCAGTCCGCGTTCGTATCGGCGCTAGTAGTTCACCACCTGCTCCTCAAAGTACGCCTTCGGGTGGTTGCACACCGGGCACACCTCGGGCGCCTCGGCACCAACATGCAGGTGCCCGCAGTTCAAGCACTTCCACACCTTTACGCCCTCGCGCTCAAACACCTCACCCGATTCAATGCGCTCGACGAGCTTGTTATAGCGCTCTTCGTGGGCCTTCTCGACAGCGGCGACGCCGCGGAACTTCTCGGCGATCTCGGCAAAGCCCTCCTCCTCGGCGGTCTTGGCAAACTCGTCATACATCGTGGTCCACTCGTAGTTCTCGCCCGCGGCGGCGTCGCGCAGGTTGTCCAGAGTGCCCGGAACGGCGCCGTCGTGCAGATACTTAAACCACAGCTTGGCATGCTCGGACTCGTTGCCCGCCGTCTCGGCAAAGATATTCGAGATCTGAACGTAGCCGTCCTTTTTGGCCTTGGATGCATAGTAGCGATACTTGGTGTGTGCCTGGGACTCACCGGCAAAAGCAGTCTCGAGGTTCTTCTTGGTCTGAGAGTTCTCAAAATCCATAGGTGTACTTCCCTTCAACACGTGCCGCCCATAGGCTTTGAGCGGCCCTGTCTTTAGGATGCCCTCATGCCGAGAATTTAAACCTTATAATCCTGTTCTTCAGATTTGAGCGGGCTACACGCTCAACCAACGATCGCCCTCGGAGCGGCAAAAGCCCTCGCGCTCCAGATCGGCAAGGATGCTTGCGACCAGTTCGCGCTCGACCGACTCTCGGCCGGCTGCCGTCTCCATCTCGTTAACGCCTGTAACAGCTTCATCAACCGTAATACCTGCCGGCTGCCCATCGCGCGCCGCCAGCAGCATGCGCACAATGTGGGCGCGCTTTTGGCGACGCGAGCCCTCAAACTTGGACTGACGACTATAGCCCGCCGATCGCCTGGACGGATTGGGCAGCGTCTTTTTAAGATACGCGCCGTAATCCAGCAACGCGTAATACCACGCGCGCGGCGTGTCGGCATCGTCTTGAGGCGCGGCAAAGGGCGCAATTTCGTCCGCCGCCGCACCGGGGGCCGCCGGACAGGCGGCTTGAATCAGCGGCACCAGCTCGCGATCGGGAACGGCCGGCACATCGGGAAAGAAATGATGCAAAAAGACCGTGCGCACGTTGGTCTCCAGATACACGCCTGGAAGATCGAATGCAAACGAACGGATGCCCTGCGCCGTCGCCGGGCCAATGCCGGGCAGCGCGACCAGATCGTGCGTCTCGCGCGGAAACTCCCCATCCCAGTCCTCCACAACGCACTGTGCAGCCCTGTGAAGCGCCAGGGCGCGGCGATTGTAGCCCATCCCCTGCCACGCGTCCAAGACATCGGAAGGGGCGGCCTGAGCAAGCGCTTGGACAGTAGGAAAGCGATCGAGCCACGCCGGCATGCGCGTCTCCACGCGCGGCACCTGCGTCTGCTGCAGCATGACCTCGGAAAGCCAGATGATATACGGGTCGCGCGTGCGGCGCCACGGAAGGTCGCGATAACGCAGGACCCCTTCCGAACGAATCATCGAACGAAAGGGGTCCTGAATCATGACAATGCTCCTTATGCGGCGCTATTCCTCCCGGCAAGCATACGCGCAAGCGGCGTACTCGGGAAACGCATCGCGGTCGGCGAACTTGGGATCGACAGCCGGAAACTGGCGATGGGCGACGATATCGCCGAGCGAAACGGAATCGAGATAGTCGCGCATCAGCGCCTGGGCTCCGGCCCACAGGGGATGATAGCAGCACGTGCCCATGCGCGCACAGTCGCCATCGGGCGCGGTGCAATCGTTCATAACCATGGGGCCTTGAACGGCCTCTACGACCTGACGGATCGTGACATCGTCGGGGCTCACCTTAAGGCGCATGCCGCCATGAACACCACGCAGGCTCTCCACAATGCCGGCCTGAACCAAGCCGTGCTGAATCGAACGGGCAAACGAATACGGAACATTGACCTCTTCGGCAGCAATGCGAACAGAAAGCAACCGCTCCGGCTCCTCGGCAAGCATCGCAAGCATGCGAAGGGCATAATCAGTCTTCCTCGATATGTCCATGTTTCCCCTTTCAAGGAATACGAACAGCTCGAACGAGCTCCGGGGCCGAGCTTGTGTCGAGACGCCAAATGACCGCCTGAACAACCAAATTATAAAATGGGTGTTCACTGAATGCCGCACTTGAAGACTAGCTGAATCAGGTACGGCCTAAAGTGCAATTTAGTATAACCGAACCCCCTGCTTCATTGAACAGATGTTGCGCAACAAACCCCCTGTTTGAACACATATATCAGTAGAGGCCGGCTCGCTCGTTGCGAATGCGGTGATTTGGATAAAGAGGCATATAAGATCGAGGGCCTATTAAACGCAAAAAGCCACGTCCGAAGACGTGGCTTTAATTGCGTTGGCGGGAAGTACGGGGCTCGAACCCGCGACCTCCGACGTGACAGGCCGGCGCTCTAACCAAACTGAGCTAACTCCCCAGGCAGTCGTTCGCGTTTGTTTCCGCTCGCGTGCGCTGCGGGGATTAGTATACACAGAAGTCTGTCCGGCGCGCAACAACTTTTTTGAAAAAATTTTTGGGGCCATCCGGGAGGGTCTCCGGGGCTGGGGGCGGGGGTTAAGTTTGCTGCTCTACAGTCCTGCGCAAGACGGAAAGCACATTAAGTGCTTTCCTTTGCGTGCGGAACTCGCGACAAACTTAACCCCCGCCCCCAGCCCCGGAGACCCTCCCTGCCGTCACTTTGTTCGAGTCGTTGTTGTTCCTCGCCGCTTCCGCGGCTCGAGGTCCCCGTTCTCCTCGGCGGGGTTGTCTAAGGTTGTCGCTGAAGCTCTGCCTTTGGCTCAAAGAAAAACGGGAGATGCAATCTGCATCCCCCGTTTTTGTTGCGGTTACTCCAAGTCAATAAACTTGGTGCTTATGATCTTGCCGTCTTTTACGAGCATTCTGGCCATGGTGGGGCCTCGGCTGCCTCTGGGGTAGCTGGCGCTGCCGGGATTGAGGACCAGGCAGCGGCCTACTTGGGCTTCTTTGGTTACGTGGGTGTGACCGTTGATGGCTACGTCCACGGATCCCACCGGAAGGTCTTCACGGTAGTGGGCTACGGCGAACTTGAGGCCTTCGTAGGTAAAGAGCGCCAAGCGGTCCACATCGGGGCCGTAGTCGCGGTAGTAGTCGTTATTACCCAGCACCGCTCGCACGGGGGCGATGGTGCGCAGATGCTCGTAATCCATCTCCGACGTAAGGTCACCGGCGTGGATAATCAGATCCGCACCCTTAAGCTCGTCCAAGAGCGCAGGCGAAAGATAGCCGTGGGTGTCCGAGATAATGTCGATACGCTTGGCGCTTGCACTGTTCATGGGATCCCTTCCGCAAAAAGATTTGGTGCATTCATGCAAAAAGCCCCACGGCTCCGCAGACGATTTTGGTCTACAGGGCTGCGGGGCCGGTGTACTAGAGGCTCAGGGCCTTTTTGAGTGGCACGACGCGACGGCGCGAAACCGGTACGCGTTCGTCGACGCCCGTAATGCCCAGCTGGATAGCGCCCGAGGGAACCGTCTCGACGTCGGTGACACACGCCAAGTTGACGATATAGCGGCGGTGAACGCGGAAGAAGCCAAAGTCGCAGAGCTTGGCCTCGAACTGTGCCAGCGAGGTCGTGGACAAAAAGCGGTCATCGACCGTATAAATACAGGAGTAATCGTCCTTGGCCATAATAAAGCGAATGTCGTCCACGGGGATGAGGACCTTGCGGCCGCCCTTTTCCACCGGGATGCGCTCGATGGTCACCTTGCTGTCCGTGACAGGCTTGGCGCGTTGCATAACCTTATCGATCGCTCGATCCAGGCGAGCCTCCTCGACCGGCTTCATCAGATAGTCGACGGCATCCACATCAAACGCCTCGACCGCATGATCGCTGTACGCGGTTACGAATACGATCGCCGGCGGATTCTTGAGCTTATGCAGTGCCTCGGCAAGTTGCAGACCCGAAGCGCCAGGCATCGAGATATCGAGGAACACAACATCGACGCGGCTCTCCATAAGCATCTCGATAGCGGAGCGAACGCTCGACGCTTCTGTGATCGTGCCGATCTTGCCCGTCTGCTCGAGCAAGAAGCGAAGTTCCGAACGGGCCGGGGCCTCATCATCCACAATCATCGCACGCAGCATAGGGATAAAACCTTTCGTCAACTAACTACGTCGGGCATCCGCCAACTAGCGTTAAACCCGTAACCTATCATTCTACTCTTGAATGTCGAAGATGCTCTCCGACAAATCGAGATGCAGGAGCACTTTAGCGCCCTTGCCCGGGGCCGATTCGACGCGTGTATAAGAGTGCGGTCCATAAAAGCGATGGATGCGCTCCGAAATATTGTGCATGGCCACACCGGCGCCGCCGCCCTGCGGGGAGCTGGCGTCGGGACGGGCGGAGCGTTCGTCAAACAGTCTGGCAGCGGTGCCTTCGTCCATGCCCACGCCGTTATCGGCGACCACAATCAAAATCGCATCTTCGCCATCCCTGTGGACCGACACGTCGATCCTCAGTGCATCGTCGTCGCCCATACCATGGCGCACGGCATTCTCGACGATTGGCTGGATTACAAATGCCGGCACCAGCGTGTCCTCGACGTCCTCGGACACGTCGAAGGTCGCCAGCACGCGATCCTCGCCAAAGCGCGCCTTCTCAAACGTCAGGTAGCGCTTGGTCTGCGCGACCTCGCGCGACACGGGAATGAGCGAGCCCGAATTGTCGAGCGTGGCGCGATAGAACGAGGAGAACTCGCGCAGCAGCTCGCGGGCGCGCAGCGGATCGGTACGCGTAAACGACGCGATGGTGTTGAGCGTGTTGAACAGGAAGTGCGGGTTGATCTGCGCCTGCAGGGCACGCACCTCGGCACGGGCCGTGAGCTCCTTTTGCACCTCGAGCTCGTGGATGGCGAGCTGCGTGGACAGGATCTCGGCAAAACCCGAGGCAAGCGCGTACTGAGTGCGGTCGACGGCACGCGGGGTCTTGTAGTAGAACTTGAGCGTGCCGACGGTGCGGTCACCCACCTTGATAGGAGCGATGATACCGGCGGGAACATGGTTGTGCGAGCCATCCGAACCCACCACGTCCACCACACGGTTGAACGACTGGACGATACCGTGCTCGATGACGTAGCGCGTGGCAAGTGTGTGGATGGGCGAATCGGGCAGCAGCTTTTCCTCAAACTCGCCCGCGCAGGCCAGCACGTTGCTCTCGTCGGTGATGGCAACCGTCATGGCACGCGTCTCGGGCAAAATGCGCTGGCACACCAGACGCGCCGACTCCTGCGTCAGACCGCCTTTGATGTCCTCGAGCATGGCAGAGGCCACCGAGAGCGTCTCTTCGGTGTACTGCGAACGCACCGAATCGGGATTGAGCGTCAAATAGATAAAAATGCACAGAAAGATGCACAGCAGTGCGCAGGCGACCACGGTCGCGATCGGCTCGATTCCAGTCGCCAGGGCAAAAATAAAGTACACCAGCACGCAAATGGCGCAGACAACGGCAATCACGCGAAAGATTGATATTGAATTATCGCGCTGGGCGCGGCGGTCGATCATTCAGTCCCCTCCAGGATGCTGGTCAGTTGTGCGTCGCGCCAGAGCCCGTCCATGATCTTGGGCCAGAAGCTCTGGAAACGCAGGTAGCTTGCGGCGTTTTGGCGCGCGTAGGTCTTGGCTTCGTCAATACCGTGACGCCAAATGCGCAGGTATCCCTCGTGCTCGCGGGTAAACATGCTGCGGACCATGGCGGTCTTGCGCACGCGGTCGTCGAGCTCGCGCGAAATCCACGGGCCCGGATAGGGCATGAGTGACGCGGCCGTGACGGGAACGAGCTCCTGCTGGTGCGCGGCAAATGTCAGCTTGGCACGCTCGTAGTACCAACGGTACACGTCCTGCATAAAGCGCGGCGAGCGCTTCTCGGACTCGGGCGGCAGGTGACGAACGACCCACTCGTTGTCAAACCACACGTCGTAGCCAAACATGCGCATGTTAAAGAGGTAATCTAGGTCCTCGCCTCGGGTGATAAACGGGTCAAACGCCACACGGGTAAAGGCGCGGGCATGAAGCGCCACAAGGCCGCCGCACACGTAGTTTGAACGAGAGATACGGGTGCCCGAGAGCGCCTTTTTCATCCAGCGATTAAACTCGATGCGTTTGGTCCACCAACGATGGCAAATGCCCACCTTGTCTGTGGGCGCCAACGGCGATCCGTCTCGATCGTAAAAGTAACCGCTCTTAACCAAAATCGGCAGGCCTTGACGCGTCTGCTGGCCCAGTGCATAGGTCGCGCGCTTCATAAAGTCGGCATCGATAACGGTCTCGTCGTCATCCAAAAAGACAACGGCATCGTGGCCGAGCACCGCAGCGCAGGCAAGCCCCATATTGCGAATGGCGCCGTATCCGCGCAGACTCACGCACTCGCCCGAGCCCTTGGGAGCAATCTGCGCCACACGGTCGGCGATACGCGATGCCTGGGTGTTGGTAACCACGGTGACCTTGAGCGTAGGGTGCGCGTCGACGATTTCGTGGACACGCTTCGACACATCAGCCGTGGCCGAGATGGGACAGACCACCAAAAGGATAATCCTCGGAATGTCGCGCACCTGCTCGAGCGAGGCCAGGCAGCGGTCGAGCTCGGGATTGGTGGCGTTGAGCTTCGTCGAGTGGTCATAGACGCCGGGAGCGTTTGCACGGGCATCATCGCCCGCCCAGTATGTTGGAATCACAACCGTGGCGTTCATGCCTTCCCTCCCTGCAACACAAAAACGGGGCGCCGCCAAACACAGGCGACGCCCCGCGACCTAGCTGATTCCATCATACCCACTTGGGCAAATCATTGCTCGCAAGTCGCAATGTTTATTGCGGATAACCCCAAAAGAGTACCGCGGACAGGCACAATAGCCGCTCGCTTCTATGCGGCCCGCTCTGCCGCCTGAGTCATGCGAGACAGGCGGACCAGCAGCACAAAGCCAACGACCAGCAGCACGCCAATGGAAAGGACGCCTAGCGACGGGTTGCCGGTCAGTGAGGTGACGACCGACACTAGGAAGGTGCCCATGACGCTTGCATAACGACCAAAGATGTCAAAGAAGCCGTAGTACTCGTTGGATTTTTCCTTAGGGATAATGCGGCCAAAGTAGCTACGGCTGAGCGCCTGCACGCCGCCCTGGAACAGACCGACCATAATGGCAAGCACCCAGAACTCAAAGGCGGTCTTTAGGAAGAATGCGGCGAACAGCACAATGCCCATGTAGGCGGCGACCGCCACCAGGATCATATTGAGCGTGCCCACGCGTCCGGCGAGCTTGCCGTAGATGATGGCGGACGGAAAGGCCACGAACTGCGTAACGAGCAGCGCCAGCACCAGCTGGGTCGAGTCGATGCCTAAAGCCGAGCCGTAGCTGGTAGCCATGGAAATGACCGTGTGGACGCCATCGATATAGAAGAAGAACGCGATCATGTAGACCAGCACGGTCTTGTTGTGGGCGATCTCGCGCATGGTGTGTCCGACCTCGGAGAACACACCGCCCACGATGTGGCCGATGGTGTCCTCGGGACCGCGCTCGCGACCGTACTTTTGCTTATAGGTGCGAATGAGCGGCAGGGTAAAGATGAGCCACCAGGCACCAGTGATGATAAACGACAGACGCGTTGCCAGCATGGTGGGGACGCCAAGAGCGGGGCCACCCATGATGAGCGCCAGGCAGATGATGAACGGCACGGTGGAACCGATGTAGCCCCAGGCATAGCCCGAGCTGGACACGGCGTCCATGCGCTCGTCGGTGGTAATGTCGGGCAGCATGGCGTCGTAGAACGTCATAGAAGAGTTAAGGCCGATGGTGCACAGCACGTACACGGTCAAAAATGCCATGGCGGACATTGGGATAGCCTGCGCCAGGCAAAGAACCAGGCCCGTGAGGAAGAAGCCCAAGAAGAACTTAATCTTGTTGCCGGCGTAATCGGCAAGCGCGCCCAGAATGGGCATGAGCATGGCAATGACCAGCGAGGCGATCGTCTGAGCGTTGCCCCAAGCGACCACCAGGTCTGCCGAGGAAGCACCGGTATTGATGGCGTTAAAGTAGATGGGCACCACCGAGGTATTGAGCAACACGAGGGCCGAATTGCCCACATCGTACATAACCCAGTTACGCTCGAGCTTGGTGTATTTCATGGACAGGGCCCCTTCGTATTCGCCCGATATGCAGTTAGTTCATCGTACCCCAATTGCACAGAAGCGCTGGTAAGGATTCGGCAAAGGGGCACGCACGGGCCCTACTCCTCGCGGTCGAACTCCTCGTCGGCGTCGAGTACGCGGCCGCTATAGTTGATATGGCCGGTCACGGCATCCATGTCACCGGTCTCGATAAAGCGGGCAACGGTGAGCTCGTAATCGGTCAGCGCGCGCTCAAAGACCTCGGGGAAGCTCTCGGTCGAGACCTCATCGGTAAAGGGATTCTTCCATGTCAGGTGGCCCAGGTTACCGGTGCGCTCGGGCAGCTCCGTCGTCACGCGATGAGCAAGGCCGTCGAGCAGCGAGTAGTCATGCACCAAGCCCTCAACCAGGGCAATCGCGCGCGTCTTTACCGAGCCGGCCGGCTCAATGGTGCGATAGAGCATCTGCATGTCCGAGACGGCGCCGGCGTACTCCCCCGCCGGGATGTCGATACCGTACACGCGCCCGGCGATGTAGCTCATCAGCACGCCGGCCACACGGTTGATGCGGTCGGTGGTGACGATCTCGCCCGCCGGCGGATAATCCTCGACCGTGGCACCGTCGCGCTTGAGCTGTAGCATCAGCACGTCCAGATCGCTTTCGAGCACGGCGTGAACTTGGCTGCCCGAAGCCTCGAGCTCGGGATCGGAATCTACAATGCCAAACTGCTGCTCGTAGACAAAGGGGTGGGCATTGCGGTCGAGTACATAGTGAGACAGCAGGCCCAGCGCAAAGGCGCGGCCCAGATTGGCGTCGCGCGGCTGCAGGTGCGACACGCCGTCGCGCAGGCACGAGAACTGGCGCGACATGCGCGAGCGGTGCATGACCTGAGCAAGCGACGTGCAGTCGGAAACGCGCGGCGTGAGCATGTGGAAGAAAAACGGGTCGGGACCTTGGTTTCCCAGGATAAAGGCGATGCGTTCCTCGTCGGACGTGATAACGCCCTGCGGAAGACGGTCGATGCTTTCCTCGCCAAACAGATGATGCGTAATGAGCGCGGGCATAATGATCCTTTCGATTTCATTCGATGTCACCCATTATGCCCACCGCACGGTCACGCCAAACCTGCGGCGGCAAACGATGGCATGCAGGCTGCCTACGCAAGCCCCAAATGCGCCTTGACCTCGGCAGCGCGGCGACGGGACACAGGCACCGTCGAGGTTACGCGATCGAGCCTGAGCTCCATAAGACCCGTGGAACCGATCTCGACATTATGCACGTCTTCCAAATTGACCAGATAACTGCGGTGGACACGGATAAAACCCTCGGAAGCCAAGCGCCGCTCGAGCGAGGAAATCGACTCATTGATCAGGTATGTTCCCTCGGCGCAGACAGCGTTGCAAAAATCGGTACGCGCCTCAAAGTAGCAGACATCCGCCACGGGAATGAACACCTTTTTGCCCCCGCGATCCACCGTCAGGCGCAAAGGCTGGCGCGGAGCATGGACGACACGGCGAGCGCCCAGGGCGGTCTCGATCTTGTCGAGCGCCTTTGACAAGCGGGCATCCTCGACCGGTTTGACGATGTAATCGACAGCATCGAGGTTATAGGCATCAGCCGCATACTCGGCAAATGCCGTCACAAACACCACGATTGGCGGCGTCTTTAGGTTCTGCAGCGTCTCGGCAAGCTCAATTCCCGAGCGACCGGGCATGGTAATGTCTAAAAACAGCACGTCGGGCTTGTTCGACAGAATCGACTCCACGGCTTCGGTGACATTGCCCGCTTCGGCAATCTGTCCCACACGCGTATCCTTTTCCAACAGATAGCGTAGCTCAGCCCTAATGGGAGGCTCGTCATCAACCACCAAGATGTTCCAGCCTTCGGACATATGTGCTTCCCCTCTTTTTCTCTCAATCCAACCGCGTGCTACACCGTTAGCGGCGCCGGCTCATGCGGCTCGCCGTTCAACTCAACGATGACCTGTGTTCCCACGCCCTCCTGGGACTTCACGCGCATGCCAGAATCTTCTCCGTAAAAGAAATGGATGCGCTGAAGCACATTGAAGAGCGCCAGACCGCAACCTCGCTTGATGGAGCCGTCGGCGGTAATGCTCTCGGGCTCCTCTCGGCGATGCTGCTCAAACAGATGCGCGCAGACTTCTTCGTTCATACCGATGCCGTCATCTTCGACGATGATCTCCAAACCGTCATCGGTCTCGAAAGCCCTAACATGAATAGAAAGCGGCTCGGTCTCGCGCTGCGCGTGCTTGATGCAGTTTTCGAGCAGCGGCTGCAAGATAAATGGCGGCACTAGGCTGTCGCGCACCTCAAAGTCGATGTCGACCGAAACGCGCAGACGGCCGTCGCCATACCGGGCCTGCATAAGATTGATATAACGAGTACCCTGTTCCACCTCGTGCTCGAGCGTGGTGAGCGTATCGGAGTCAGAAAGCGTCTGACGATAGTAGTTGGAAAAGTCGATCAGCAGCGATCGCGCCTTGTCGGGCTCGGTTCGAACGAGCGACACGATCGTGCTAATGGTATTGAATAGAAAATGCGGGTCGACCTGCGACTGCAGGGCGCGAAGCTCAACGCGGGCCGTGAGCTCGTCCTGGCGCTCGAGCTCAAAGCTAGCGAGCTGCGTGGAAATGAGATCGGCAAAGCCCGAGGCAAGGGCCGTCTGGCGCATATCGATGCTGCTCAGGCGGGGGTAATACAGCTCGAGCGTGCCCACGCAATGCCCGCGCACGGTAAGCGGCGCGACAATGCCGGCGCGCAGGCGGGGAAAATAGCCGCCCGTCTCATTGGAGGCGTCACGCGAAAACACGCTCTGCTCGCCCGTCTCAATCACGTTGAGCGTGGTCTTGAGCACCACCGGGGTGCCGGCAGGGCACTTTGCCGAGTCCTCGCCCCAGCTTGCCAGCACCTGCTTGCCGTCGGTAAAGCAGATGGCAGAGGCGATGGTCTCGGACAGGATGATTTTGGAGGCGCCCAGGGCCGCTTCGGGCGTAAGGCCGCGCGACGTGTAGGCGAATATTTTTGATGCGATAGCGAGCGTACGGTCGGTTGCGCTCGATGTGAGGTCATCGGGGACCACAAAGACATACGAGAAGAAGAAGCACAGCATGACCAGGCCGGCAATAACGACAACGCCCGGAACGGGATTGGGATTATCGGTTAAATCCCAGATAAGCAGCAGGATAAGCGCCGGAACGACAATACCGAGCAGGATGGCCTGGACCACATGCTGGGCCGTACGAAAGACCTTGGTAGAGTTGTAGCTCTTACCCAGAATCAGCCTGTTTAAATCCACCGTCATCCCCTTTTATCTACCGCACCCATAGCAATAAAGAGGGCCGCAAGCGACCCTCTCCATTGCATTATGCAATCAAAAACTGTGTTTTGCATCCAGCCATCGACAAACGGTATCTTAGGCGCTGTATTTGTTGGCCTCGCCAAAGGTGCCAGCCTCGACGATCCAGCCATCCTTCATGATGACGTCCATGTTGTCGGTGTTGAGCACGTGGATGTCGGCGGCGACGTCACCGTTGACGACCAGCAGGTCGGCGCACTTGCCGGCCTCGATGGAACCGGTCTCGTCCTCGATGTGGCACATCTTGGCACCGTTGAGGGTGGCGCAGGTGATGGTCTCGACCGGGGTGAAGCCGATCTTGTCGACGAACTCGTACATCTCCTCGATGGAGCAGGTGCCGTACGGGGTGACGAAAGAGAAGGAGTCGGAACCGATCGTCATGACGACGCCGCGCTTCTTGGCCTCGCGCAGGCAGTCGTAGTTGCGCTGCAGCTCCTTCTCGACCAGGGTGCCCTCGTACTTGTCGTGCAGCTCGGGGACGTAGACGGGCGGATAGGTGGCGTACCAGGTGGGCAGGAAGGCGATTGTCGGGGTGAAGAAGGTGCCCTGCTCGGCCATGAGGTCCATGGTGCGCTCATCGATATCGAAACCGTGAATCAGCTGCTCGCAGCCAAAGCGGACGGAATCGTAGGCAGCGGCGTGGTTGTTGTAGCAGTGGCTCCACACGGGGATACCGACCATCTTTGCCTCTTCGACCACGGCCTGGATCTCCTCGGAGCAATAGTGCTGGTCGCGACCGGAATCCCAGCGCCAGATGCCGCCACCGGTAGCCCAGATCTTGATGGCATCGGGGTTCTCGCGCAGGCGACGACGGACGGCCTTGCGCAGATCCCAAGGACCATCGACCTGGTCGCCCCAGGGGTGGGATTCCTTGTTGAGCTCCTGGGTGCAGTGGTGGGAGTCACCGTGGCCGGCAACGCGGCAGAAGCCGAGGCCGGTGGCCAGAACGCGCGGGCCCTTAAAGACGCCCTTGTCGATGCAGTCACGGATCTGGATACCAAAGCGGCCGATCTCGCAGACGGTGGTGAGGCCGTGGGTGAGGCAGTCGTAGGCCTGCTTGACGGCGACGGCCTGCTTCTCGAGGAGCGGCTGCATGACCCAATCGGTGTCATCGTCGGTCAGGTTGCCCGAGAAGTGCAGGTGGGTGTCGATCAGGCCGGGAAGGACGGTCTTGCCGGCGGCGTCGATAACCTCAACGCCCTCGGGAAGGTCCTGCATAGCACCGGCGTACTCGATCTTGCCGCTGTCGTCGACGAGAACGAGGGAGTTCTCGACCGGCTCGGCGCCGGTGCCGTCGATGAGCTTGCCGCCAACGATTGCATACTTAGTGGACATGGTTCCTCCTTATGGATCCATATAGTGGGCGAGGCCATGTTGGGCTAGGCCTCACAAAGCTACCCAAGTGGTGCCGGGTTCGGTGCGCGGGAGAGAGGATTCCGCGCACCCGATCCGCCCCGGCTAGGCGTTACTTTTTGCGGGAATTGGTGAAAGCCATGAGGGCC
Organism: Collinsella sp.; assembly: GCA_018363345.1. Classification (GTDB taxonomy): domain Bacteria; phylum Actinomycetota; class Coriobacteriia; order Coriobacteriales; family Coriobacteriaceae; genus Collinsella. The sequence continues at coordinate 49,577 of JAGZNZ010000006.1, forward strand.
AGGCCAATAGCCAACCAGCCGATCACGATGCTCCACTCCACCATGTTGAGGGAAGCGGGAGAGAACGGAATCACGAGCAGGCCGATGATAATGGCGCAGGCAGCGATAGCGAGGCCGATGCCAAACTTGCCGCCGGGCACCTCGTAGGGACGAGGCAGGTCGGGCTCGGTGAAGCGCATGCGCAGGCAGGCGAGGGCGACCATGCCGCAGGAGAAGATGAAGGCGAGAGCCGACACGTTGGTCAGGGGGATGAGCATGTTCTTGCCCAGGAACGGACCGATGACGGTGATGACGCCCAAAACGACGCAGGCGAGCTTGGGAGCGCCGGACTTGGGGTCGACCTCGGCGAATTTCTCGGGCAGCTGGCCCTTGCGGCCCATGGCGAGCATGATGCGGCTCGTGGCGCCGTAGAAGGAGTTCATCGGGCCCATGGGTCCAAGCGTGGCGATGACGAGCATGGCCAGGTACAGGAGCATGTTGATGCCCTTGAGGCAGGCAAGCGCGGGAACCGGGCTCTTAACAAACTCATGCCAGTCGAGGATGGTGCCGAACGAGTAGATGCAGACCATGTAGAAGCCGCCGGCGGCCAGCAGGGCCAGGGAGATGATCTTGCCGAATTTGTTCCAGTTGAGGCCCTCGGCTGCTTCCTCAGCCTGCTGAGGAATGGTGTCGAAACCGGCGTAGAAGAACGGGGTCAGAACCAGGACCGACACGATGCCGGCGAACAGGCTGGTGCTCTCGGTAGCGGCCTTGCCGCCGCCAGCACCGGCAACCTGGGAGAACACGGGCATGGCGTTGTCCGGCGAGCCGGTGAGCAGCGAGACGCCCATGGCGAGCAGCATGCCGCAGAGCAGAGCCTTGGTCAGGAAGGCCTGGAGCTTGGCGGCCGAGCTGGCACCACGGAAGTTGAGGAAGATGACGTAGACCGCAAAGCCGAGCGCGATCAGCGTCGGGAACAGGTAAACGTCGGCGCCTAGGATGGTGTAGAGCTTGACGGCGCGCAGCCACTCAAGACCGGGCAGGCTACCGAACATCTCGGACACGAGGGTCGAGATGGCGATGGCCTCCCACGGGCACAGGATTCCGTTGCCCAGGGCCAGGAGCCAACCGGTGATGTAGCTCAGCGTACGGCCAAAGCTACGATCGACATACTCGACGATGCCGCCCGAGATGGGGATAGCAGCCGTGAGCTCACCGAAAACAGCTCCGACGGGCACGAGGAAGATTGCACCCAAGAGGAATGCGATCATAGCGGGAACGGGACCGCCGCCCACGACCATCCAGTCGCCGACCTGCAGGACCCAACCGGTACCGATGATGGCACCGAAACCGATGGTGAAGAAGTTCCAGAGCGAAAGCGTTTTCTTCATGCCGCCGTTACCTTCGACTGCAACTTCTGCGTTCTTGTCCGCCATTGTTCCCCTCCTTTCCTTATTGACGCCTCTTTGGCGTCACCCCTTGCGCGGTCTGTTTTGCCGCGCGCTTTTATTTCGTGGCTTTAAGATACGGCCTTGGCACAGCAGCGCCGCTTGTGGCTCGACCGAAGGCAAAACTGCAAAACGAGCGGCGCCGTTTTTGGGACGAACGGCACGGTTTGCCGCTCATTGTTGCCGCCCGCCCAACGGGCGTACGCTCATCGGGCGCATAGAGAGATGTTTTTGAGACCGTGTGTTTTGCGCCTTTCGTACCGTTTACCGAGCTTTTGACGCGCAGACCCATTTGTTGCACATCTTTTTTGTAGGATAGACAGGTTATACATGAGACAAGGCGGTACGAATGGCATACGGATACAACGACGGTGATCAACGGCGACAAAGCGTTCGCCTTGCTGGCCGCACCACGCCGACGCCTAGAAGTGCCACGAGCAGCAATCCGCAACGCCCTCAAGAGCAACCCAGGCCTTCGTCTCGGCAGCAAACAAGCAGAACACGGCAGAGTGGCCGTCCGAGCACGGGCACAAGCGCGCAGCAAGATAGCCGCCTGGGCGCGCGCACTCGACAGCGCCAGGCCGAGGTTCCGCAACTGCGCCGCAACGGCGCACGTCAGCCCGGCATCCATATCAACCGCTTCTTTTCGCATCCCCAAGGCGGACGCGACGGCAAGCCCTACCGCTCGACATCGTACGTGAATGCCCCCGCCCTGCCGGCTCGTCGACTTTGCCTCGCACTGTGCTCTATCCTCATCTGTCTGGTCTTTGTGCTTATGAGCTCCTGTATGTCCCACGGCTCGGCCGGTCTCGAGCCCACCGCCGAGGACAAGCTGCTCAAGGCCCCCGTCGCGCCCGGTTATTCTTTCGCCTTTTCGACCCCGCGCTCGCAATGGCAAGCCGGCACGATGCCCCATATCTATCAGATCGACCCTGCATGGTCGGAGCTGCCTTACGCCGGCGGTACCATCCGCCAAAATGCCTGCGGGCCTACGTGCCTCACCATGGTCTATATCTTTAAGACGGGACGCACCGATATGACCCCCGTCGATATGTGCGCGCTTTCCGAGGCGGGCAATTACGCCCCCACCGGTGCAACCGAATGGTCGTTTATGACGAGCGGCGCGTGGCAGTTGGGACTTAACGGAACGGAACTCCATAACGATCGTGACTCGATGACTCAGGCGCTGCGTTCGGGAGCGCCCGTCATCGCCGCCGTTCGGCCGGGCATCTTTACCAACGTGGGCCACTACATTGTGCTTTACGGTATTGACGACGCCGACCAGATTGAAGTCTTCGATCCCAACTCGGCCAGCCGCAGCGCCCGCCGCTGGGGCGTCGTAGAGGTCCTCAACGAAGTCGAAGCCATGTGGGCCTACTACTAGTCACTGGGGACAGACTTAAATGAGTGGTCTCTGGATGCCCGGAACTGCCGGCACGGAAAGCGCATCCTGCTTTGGGGCCCAATAGCGGGGTGCGCTTTCCGTTAGCGGCCCGTTTGGGAAACTAGGGACCGCTTTTCGACAATAATCCGGGATGCATTTTCCGATTGAGGGCCTCAAGGGAAACCGCACCCCATGTTGGACGCTCATTCTGGAATGTGCTTTCCGCAGTTGATCGATGCGGCCTTTAAGGACTGTCCCAAGCTGCCGGCAGGAAAGGAACGTCCCCAAGTGCCGGGTTTCCGCAGCCTGCAATGCTCCTCATGAACAGCCGCCTCAATAACAAAAGCCCCCGCGGCCGAAGCGGACCGCGGGGGCAACAGACCTGCAAGAGTTAACTCAAGTCCTCGCCATTTGATGCAATGACCTTTTGGTACCAGCAGAAGCTGTCCTTTCGGTAGCGATCGAACGTGCCTTTGCCCATATCATCGGCATCAACATAAACAAAGCCATAGCGCTTCTTCATCTGCCCCGTCGAGGCCGACACCAAATCGATACAGCCCCACGGCGTGTATCCCATCAGGTCAACACCGTCCTCGACAATTGCATCGCGCAGCGCAAGAATATGCCTTCGCAGGTAATCAATATGATACGCATCGTGGACTTTGCCGTCTTCCAGCGCATCGAGTCCGCCCACACCGTTCTCGGCGATAAAGAGCGGAAGATGGTAACGATCGTGGTAGCCGGCAAGCGTCACGCGCAAACCCAGCGCATCGATCTGCCACTTCCAGGCAGTCTCTTTATCCTTGAGGTACGGATTGCGCAGCGTCGGGAACACGTTGCCCTCCGCCTTCTCGGCGATCACCTGATCATCGGCGCACACCAAGCGCGAGCAATAGTACGAGAACGAGATGAAGTCGACCGTATGCTCTGCCAGATACTCCGTATCGCCCGGCTCAAAGGGCACGTGAACACCCTCTTTCTCGAGTGCACGCAGCTTCCAAGCAGGATAGGCGCCCGCAGCCATCACGTCTGTGTAGAAGTAGCGGCCGCGGTCCTCCTCATACGCAAGCCATACGTCCTCGGGCGCACAACGGTACGGATAGGTCGCACCGGCAGCGACCATGCAACCCACCTTGTTTGCGGGATCGATCTTGTGCAGAATCTCGACAGCGCGAGCGCTCGCCATAAACATATGGTGCGAGAACGCCGCGGTCACGGCTGCACGGTCACGCTCATCCTCGAGCGTGACACCCGCGTTGAGATAGGACAGCGCCACGCTGTTGATCTCGTTGAACGTAAGCCAATAACGCACGAGGCCCTGGTACGCGCGTCCGACGGTCTCGACGTAGTGCGCATACCGCTCGATCATCTCTCGGCTTTGCCAGCCACCATAGCGCTCGACCAGAGCCAACGGATAGTCGTAGTGCGACAGCGTCACAAGCGGCTCGATTCCATGCTCGCGCAGCGCCTCGAATACCTGACGGTAAAACTCCAAGCCCTCGCCGTTGGGCTCGGTCTCCATCCCTGTGGGAAAAATACGGCTCCAGCAAATTGAAAGACGCAGGCACTTAAAGCCCATCTCGGCAAAGAGCTCGACATCCTCGTGCCAATGATGGAAGAAGTCGTTGCCCCAGCGGCATGGATACAGCCTGTCCGGATCGTCCACGGGCTTTTGCCTGCCAAACATTACATCCCAGCGGTCGGAACCCTGTGGGATCAGGTCGGAGTGCGACATGCCGCGGCCGCCCTCGTTCCAGCCCCCTTCGGCCTGGTTGGCGGCGAGGGCACCACCCCACAAAAAGCCCTCGGGCATACCGGCGGCAGACGTTCTGTCAAAGTAACTCATGCTACTCAGTATCCTCGGCAGAAGCTGCCGCGGCGTTCTCCTGCTCCTGAGCCAGGAGCTGGTTATCGTACACCTTAAAGAACGGGTACCAGACCACAGCCATGACCACGATCAAAACGATCGTAAACACCCAGATGCGCGGGTCGAGGCACTGGACAAAGCCCTGAACGAAGATGGGGAACGTGCCGCTCACCAAGATGTAGAAGTTAGAGACAAGACCCAGTGAGACCGCACCCCAATACAGCAGGGCCGAGATCATGCCGCCTAGCACAAACGGAATCATGAGGATCGGGTTGAAGATGATGGGCGCGCCGAAGATCGCGGGCTCGGAGATACGGAAGAAGCTCGGCACGATCGATGCCCTGCCAAATGCCTTGAGCTGCTGCGACTTTGCCCTAAACGCGCAGAGCGCCACAAAAGAGAACGTATTACCCGTGCCGCCGATGAGGTTGATGGCCAACGACATGAGCACCGGGTGGAACTCAAGCGGCTGCCCGGCAGCATAGAGCGAGGCGTTGGCGGCAAAGGCGGCAAGCGAGACCGGGGCGGTGATGGGCATTACGATCATGTTGCCGTGGACGCCAAAGCACCAAAACAGCAGAGTCATGAAGCAGATAAGCAGTGCGCCGGGCACAGAGTCAACTGCGACGGAAAGCGGGGCAGCGAGCAGCTTCTCGATAACCGAGGGGATGGACAGCGCGGGATCGATCATCTGGATCAGCAGGTTGCCGCCAAAGAAGATGAGGATGTTGGCGAGCATAGGTACGATGGCGCCAAAGGTTTCGGACAAAAACGGCGGCACGCCATCGGGCATCTTGATGGTGATGCCCTTGGTCTGGCAGAAGCGCGTGACCTCGACGGAGACCAAGGCAACGATGATGGCGGTAAACAGGCCCTGCGCACCCAGATAGGTGCAGGGGACCGCCTGGAGCACGGACTCGTCAGCAAGCTGGTAGTAGGACGACGGCGCCGCGGCGATCAGGAACATCACCAGCGAGGTCATGCCGGCGTTAAGCTTGGGCATCTTGTAGGTGCCCGCCAGGTTATAGGCGATTGCGAACGTCACGATCACCGACAGTATGCCCATCGTCATATTGAAGGGGATGAGCAGCGTGAGCTTATTGGCCGTCGCAAAATCGAGCCAAGGGCCAAAGACGGACCAGAACCCGCCCTGCGCCACCAGGTCGGCCGTGACCGGCGGGTTGGCGAGGATCATAAAGACGGCAGATACCAAGATGAAGCTGATCGCGCTCATAAAGCCCTTTTGCATGGAGGCAAAGTGGCGCTCGGTGCCGCAGAAATTGGCGATAGGGGTCAGTTTTTCCTGAAGCAGGGTCATGAACTTCTCCATGGTCGCCTCCTAACCCAACAGCGACTGGGCGAGTGCCAGCACGTTGGCGGCGTTGCCCATGCCGTAGTCCTGTGCGGGGATGACCGCGGTCGGCTTACCGCTCCCCTGCTTGACGGTGTTGAGCTGGTAGGACACCTGCGGCCCCAAGAGCAGCACGTCATAATTGGCGCACGTCTCCTGATACTCGCCGATACCCACCGCATCGATATCGAGCTCGATGCCGTTTTGCTCCGCATATTTCTCGAGTTTCTTCATCAGAATGCTTGTAGACAGACCAGCTGCGCAAACAAGAAGGATCTTCATAAGGGATTCCCTTCGCATTGATTGGTTGGATAGTCACCGCACGCCGCTAGGCGTTCTTGGTTGCAGTGCACTCATACAGGCAGATCAGCTCCTGCACGAGCTCCTGAGCAAGCATGGAGCACATGAGGTGGTCCTGAGCATGGACCAGCAACACATCCACCGACAGATGCTCGCCCGCTGCCTCAGTCGAAAGCAGCTGCGTTTGGATGTGGTGAGCCTTGATTCCCGCATCCTTTGACTGCTTCATGAGTTTGGCGGCGGCGTCAAAATCCCCCGCTTTTGCCTTTTCAAGGGCTTCGAAGGCAAGGCTGCGTGCCTCTCCCGCTGCAGCGACCAGCTGAAACGAAACCATCTCGGTTCCCTGATCGTCCATAACGGTCTCCTCTCCCGTGATGTTTGGTTTGTACTTGAATATTCGAAACGCCTATCTCCCGCCCGCAATCCTCGAGGTTTATTGCAGGTAGACAGACAGGGTTATCGACAAAAGAAGTCTTAAGCCGTATGCGCTTGCACAAGCGCCATCAGCTCATGCCAGGACCGGCGCTCGCGTAGGCGCTCGACCCCCTGGCGGTCCATAAAGATCTCGGCGAGCAGTGAGCTCAAGATCCGCGCCTCATCGCCGCCCGACCGGGCAAACGACACCATAAAGACGATATCGACCTCATGGCCGTATTCGTCCCAAAGAATGGGATGTTCGAGCAGGCCCACGGTAACAAAGGCCTCGGCGCTCAAGGGATGCATCCCATGGGGCATGGCTACCCCATTGCCAAACGAGGTGGCACTCGCGCTCTCGCGCTCGGCGACCTCTTGGGCAAACTGGGCATCGACACGGCCGCTCTCGACGGCGCGCTCGGAGAGATATCGGAGAACGGCCTGCTTCGACGACGCCTCAACGCGGTTGAAGAACAGGGCACGGCTAAAGAAAGAGCTTACGGAGTCCGATTGCGCAGTGTCGTCGCTCAGCACCTTGCGGATAGCGTTGACATCGCTCGTCTCCAAGAAGAAATCGGCCTCGCGGACGGGCACGGGCAACTTGACGTTGAGCGGCACCGTTGTGAACACGTAGTCGATGTGCGAAAAATCGAACGTTCCCACGCGGGCGACATCGCATGTCTCAATCGAATCGATATACATGCCAAACTGCTTGCGGTACTGGTGCTCGAGCATACGGGCGCTTCCCGCTCCCGAGGCGCACACGATCAGGATGCGCTTGCGACGCGGCTGGTCGGCTTGCTGCTCGAGGGCCAGGGCAAATGCCATGGCGATGTAGCCGAGCTCTTCATCAGAGGGCTGGCTGCCAAAATGACGCTCGAGTACCTGCGAGGTGCCAGCTGCCATCGAATAGGCCAACGGAAACCTCGTCTTGATATCGGGCAGCATGGGGTTATCCATATGCATGTGATATTCAAGGCGATAGCCCAGAGGGCCGATATGCCGAGCAAGGTTCATGCGAAGTTCAAGATCGCCGCTAAAGTCAAACCTAAACTCATCGTTGACCGCACGTACCATCTCGGAAGCAATCTCCCACATCTCGTCCGAGATAACGACAGAGCCCTTCTCGGGCACGCCCGTGCCCCTGCCGAGCAAATGGATTGCGATAAAGGCAACCTCTTCTCGGGGCATGCTCACGCCCAGGGCATCCTTGATGTTTGCGGCAATCTGGAAAGCCGCGGCGTATTCGCGCGTTCCCTCCAGTTTTTGAACGTCCGATTCTGCAGCTGGGACATAGCAGCCCTGCTCGATGCGGCCAAGAGCAATGTAAAGATGCATGATGAGATTGCGGGATGCCAGCGAGCTCACCGTGACGGGCGAGGCCGTCAGGGCATCGTCCACACATGCGGCGATGGCCCGCAGGCGCTCGGCGAGCTTTGCATCGTCGGTGTCGGGCAACACGGGCCTCACCAGCGAGGCCAGGCACAGGCGCCGTTGTGACTCCCCGCCCGCAACGCGGATTCCGTAGCGTGGGCGCTTTTCGAGCGTTAAGTCAAATTGGGCGAGTTTCTGCTCTACCAGACGCATGTCATTGGACAGAGTTCGCGCCGAAACGTAGAGTAAATCCGCATACTCCTCAATCGTCACCCACTGGGACCGCATGAGGAGGTCGTTAAGAAGGAAGGACACACGGCCATCGCGCGTATCAGGAATGCCCGGATGGGCCAGAGCCGCACCGTCTAGCAAGCGAGCAAGCTCATCTGCACGTGCAACATCGATACGATACTGCCCCTTGCTGCCAACGATGCGTGCAACCCCTGCAAGGCTGTCGTTTGCGCGATGGATATAGTTTCTCACGGCGCGCTCGCTTACCTCGAGACGCTTGGCAAGTACCGCGACAGCGACAGGCTGAGCGTCCTCGATCATATTTACAAGCTGCTTGACGCGAGCATCCATGTCCTCCTCCTTTCCCTGCGTCTAGTCTAACGCGGTAAAGAATGACACTCCACGTCGCGCTCGTTCCGCCAACTCGGAACAGGTTGCGGGGAGTCCAGCTGAGCTATGGAGAGCCTGGGGAGAGGGCCCGAAGGCAATGCGTCGGTGTGGGATGCGCCTTCCCAGCCATTGGGCAGTCATTGGGGACAGACTTAAATGAGTAGTCGTTGGGGACGTTCTTGTTTGACTAGTCGTTTAAGAACGTCCCCAATGACTATTAAGGACTGTCCCAAGCTGTCGGCAGGAAAGGACCGTCCCCAAGTGCCGGGTTTGTCCCCAATGACTAGGTGAATAGCAAAAGCCCCGCAGTCGGAGCGGACTGCGGGGCTCATGAAGAGAGGCTAGTTTGCGGGCGTCTTGCCTGGCGCCCACGAGAGAGGCAACGAAGTAGAGACTACTCGTGGATGCGGGTACCGGAGAGACCGGCCATGGTCTCGGCGGCCTTGTCCAGGGCGCCGATGATGCAGGTGCGGCCCTTGCGGGAGCGGGCGAACTTGATGGCGGCGCGGACCTTGGGCTCCATGGAACCCTTGCCGAACTGGCCCTCGTCGGCCAGGCGCTCGGCCTCGTCGGCGATGATGTCCTCGAGCTCCTCCTGGTTGGGCTTGCCGAAGTTGATGGCGACGTGCTCGACGGCGGTCAGCAGGAACAGGACGTCGGCGTCGCAGTCCTCGGCCAGCAGCTCGCCGCCCAGGTCCTTGTCGATGACGGCGGGAACGCCCTTGTAGCAGCCCTTGTTCTCGTAGTCGCGGACGACGGGGATGCCGCCGCCACCGCAGGCGATGACGATGAACTCGTTGTCGAGCAGGTTGAGGATGGAGTCGGCCTCGACGATCTTCTTGGGGTCGGGGGAGGCGACGACGCGACGCCAGCCGCGGCCGGAATCCTCGACGAATACCTTGGAGGGATCCTCGGCCATGAACTCCTTGGCCTGCTCCTCGGTGTAGAAGGGGCCGATCGGCTTAGTCGGGTTCTTGAACGCGGGATCGTCCGGGTCGCACTCGATCTGGGTGACGACGGTGGCGGCGTGCCAACGCTTATAGCGCTTGTGCATCTCGCGGCCGATGCCCTGCTGCAGGTGATAGCCAATGTAGCCCTGGGACATGGCGCCGCACTCGGGCAGCGGCATCTCGGGGGTGCCGATGGCGTCGTGGGCGGCGGCGAAGGCGTTCTGGATCATGCCGACCTGCGGGCCGTTGCCGTGGGTGATGATGATCTCGTTACCCTGCTCGATAAGACCAAGGAGAGCGTGGGCGGTGTTGCTCACGGCCTGGATCTGCTCGACGGGGTTGTTGCCGAGGGCGTTGCCGCCAAGGGCGACGACAATACGATCGGGCTTGCCAAGAGGCTTAGACATTGCTGGAATCCTTTCTGTAAAAGGCCTACAACCCATTAATAACCCGCGTCCGTGCAATACGCGAGTTTATTAAGGTTTATATTCTCTTTATCGCTCATTTTATTCATTTTGAAAATAGTTGAACGGTGAACGGTCGTTTTTATCCGCTCAGCGTACAGAACCCCAGCTTAGGCATATCTACGCCATTTACGTGCGACTTTATTTTAATAGAGCAGGGATTAGACCAGATTATGCGAACTATATCTCCGCTAAACGCAAAACTGGCAGCGTAATATCTTACTCGCACTATACGAGATTCTATGCATTAATAAGACGAGTATGCACCTCTGCAAAAACATGGGGCTTTTCATTCAGCATAAGGAATAAAGATGAGCTCCAAAAAAGCAACCAGCCCTAAAGCACGGGGATAGAAGGTAGCAACAGCCAAAACCTCCATCCATCCCCAAAGTAACGCGAGTTTTCGCGGCAAAGCCGCGAAACAGCGAAGGGGACGGAATACCCGACCAACCACGTCCTTCATCAGCCCACACAATCCGAGGACGTAGTCGTAGCAGGATCTGAGGGCTGACCTTCGCGGACACTCCGCAGGACGAAAGAACCCCCGCCGCACGAAGTGCGCAGCGGGGGTTCTTTCATGTCCGAGGACGTCCGCGAAGGTCAGCCCTCAGATCCTGCAGTGAGAGACCTAGGCCTCGTTGTACACCGTCTTGAGCTTCAGCAGGTGAGCGTAGCGGTCCATAGCGGCCTGCTCGTTCTCCTTGAAGAGCTCCTCGGCGCGCTCGGGGAAGGAACGCGTCAGCGAAGCATAACGGGCCTCGTTCATCAGGAACTCCTGATAACCGCCCGCGGGCTCCTTGGAATCGAGCGAGAACTTCTTGCCGGCAGCAGCCTCGGGGTTGAAGCGGAAGAGGTTCCAGTAACCGCACTCGACAGCCTTCTTCATCTCGGCCTGGCAGTTCTGCATGCCGCCCTTCTTGATGGAGTGCATCTCGCAGGGGCTGTAGCCGATGATGAGGGACGGGCCGTCGTAGGCCTCGGCCTCGTGGATGGCCTTGAGGGTCTGAGCCGGGTTGGCGCCCATGGCGACCTGCGCCACGTAGACGTAGCCGTAGCTCATGGCAATCTCGGCCAGGGACTTCTTCTTGGTCACCTTACCGGCAGCGGCGAACTGAGCGACCTGGCCCAGGTTCGAGGCCTTGGAGGCCTGACCGCCGGTGTTGGAGTACACCTCGGTGTCGAAGACGAAGACGTTGACATTGTGGCCGGAAGCCAGGACGTGGTCCAGGCCACCGAAGCCGATATCGTAGGCCCAACCGTCGCCGCCGAAGATCCAGAAGGACTTCTTGGTGAGGTAAGCCTTGTCGGCGAGGATCGCCTTGGAAGCGGCGCAGCCGCACTTCTCGAGCTCGGCAACGTAGGCAGCGGCAGCGGTCTTGGAAGCCTCGGCGTCGTTGACGGAGTCGATCCAAGCCTGACCGGCGGCCTTGAGCTCGTCGGACGGACCGTCAGCGGCGATGATCTCCTGCGTAGCAGCGATCAGCTTCTTCTGAACGGCCTCGTAACCGACGGCCATGCCCAGACCGTGCTCGGCATTGTCCTCGAACAGGGAGTTGTTCCACGCCGGGCCGTGACCGTCCTTGTCCTTGCAGTAAGGAGCGGTGGCAGCGGGGTTGCCCCAAATGGAGGAGCAGCCGGTGGCGTTGGAGATGAACATGCGGTCGCCAGCGACCTGGGTCACCAGACGTGCATAGGCGGTCTCGGCGCAGCCGGCGCAGGAGCCGGAGAACTCCAGGTAGGGCTGCTTAAACTGGCTGCCCTTGACGTTGGCCGCGATGAGCTCCTTCTTCTCGGAGACGTTCTCGACCATGTAGTCCCAAACGGGCTGCTGGTCCATCTCCTGCTCGGTGGGAACCATCTCGAGGGCGCCCTTGGGGCAGACCTTGACGCAGTTGGTGCAGCCCATGCAGTCGAGCGGGGACACGGCCATGGTGAACTTCATGCCCTTGGCCTTGGGGCCCATGGCGTCGAGCGTGCGGGTAGCCTCGGGCGCGGCGGCAGCCTCGTCCTCGGTCATCGCGAACGGACGGATGGTGGCATGCGGGCACACATAGGCGCACTGGTTGCACTGGATGCACTTGGTCTCGTCCCAGTGAGGAACGACCACGGCGACGCCGCGCTTCTCGTATGCGGAGGCGCCCAGCTCAAACTGGCCGTCGGCGCAATCGACGAAGGCGGAAACGGGCAGGCTGTCGCCATCCATGCGGTCGATGGGCTCGAGCAGGTTCTTGACCTGCTGGGCGATGGCGGACTTGGTCTCCTCGGAGAGCTCGACGGGAGCGGCGTCCTCGGCAGTTGCCCAGTCGGCCGGAACCTCAAACTTACGGAAGGCGGTAGCGCCGGCATCGATGGCCTTATGGTTGGCGTCGACGATGGCCTGGCCCTTCTTCATGTAGGACTTGGTGGCCGCGTCCTTCATGTACTGCAGGGCGTCCTCGGCGGGCAGGACCTTGGCCAGCGCGAAGAAGGCAGACTGGAGCACCGTGTTGGTGCGCTTGCCCATGCCGACCTTGGCGGCCAGGTCGATAGCGTCGATCAGGTAGACGTTGACGTTGTTGTTGGCGATGTAGCGCTTGGCCACGGCGGGCATGTGCTCGGCGAACTCCTCGTCGCTCCACTGGCAGTTGACCAGGAAGGTGCCGCCCGGCTTGACGTCGCGGACCATCTTGAAGCCCTTGACGATGTAGCTGGGGTTGTGGCAAGCGACAAAGTCGGCCTTGGTCACGTAGTACGGCGAGCGGATCGGGGAATCACCAAAGCGCAGGTGCGAGACGGTGACGCCGCCGGTCTTCTTGGAGTCGTACTGGAAGTAGGCCTGAACGTACTTGTCGGTGTGGTCGCCGATGATCTTGATCGAGTTCTTGTTGGCGCCGACGGTACCGTCGCCACCCAGACCCCAGAACTTGCACTCGATGGTGCCGGGGGCTGCGGTGTTGGGCGCATCCTCGGCCTCGGGCAGGCTCAGGTTGGTCACGTCATCGACGATGCCGATGGTGAACTCGCGCTTGGGCTCGTCCTTCTTAAGCTCCTCGAAGACAGCGAACGCGGACGCGGGAGGCGTGTCCTTGCTGCCCAGGCCGTAACGGCCGCCGACGACCTTGATGCCCGTCTTGCCGGACTCGTAGAGAGCGGAGACGACGTCCTGGTAGAGCGGCTCGCCGATGGAACCCGGCTCCTTGGTGCGGTCCATGACGGCGATTTTCTGGACGGTCTCGGGGAGAACGTCGACGAAGTGCTTGATGGAGAACGGACGGAACAGGCGAACCTTGACCAGGCCGACCTTCTCGCCGTGAGCGTTGAGGTAGTCGATGACTTCCTCGAGCACGTCGCAGAAGGAGCCCATGCACACGACGACACGATCGGCGTCGGGAGCGCCGTAGTAGTTGAACAGGCCGTAATCGGTGCCGAGCTTCTCGTTGATCTTCTTCATGTAGCCCTCGACGACGGCAGGGAGCTCGTCGTAGATCTTGTTGCAGGCCTCGCGGTTCTGGAAGAAGATGTCGCCGTTCTCGTGGCTGCCGCGGGTGTGCGGGTGCTCGGGGTTGAGCGCGTGGTCGCGGAAAGCCTGGACGGCGTCCATGTCGCACATCTCGGCAAGATCCTTGTAGTCCCACATGGCGACCTTCTGGATCTCGTGGCTGGTGCGGAAGCCGTCGAAGAAGTTAAGGAACGGGGTCTTACCCTCGATGGCGGCAAGGTGAGCCACCGGCGAGAGGTCCATGACCTCCTGGACGTTGCCCTCGGCGAGCATGGCGAAACCGGTCTGACGGCAGGCCATGACGTCGGAATGATCGCCAAAGATGTTCAGGGCGTGGGAAGCGACGCAACGCGCGGAGACGTGGAAGACGCCCGGGAGCTGCTCGCCCGCGATCTTGTACATGTTCGGGATCATCAGGAGCAGGCCCTGAGAAGCCGTGTAGGTGGTGGTCAGAGCACCGGCGCCCAGCGAACCGTGAACGGTACCGGCTGCACCTGCCTCAGACTCCATCTCGACGACCTTGACCGGGGTGCCAAAGATGTTCTTGCGACCCTGGGCCGCCCACTGGTCGACATGGTCGGCCATCGGGCTGGACGGCGTAATGGGATAAATTCCCGCTACCTCGGTGTACGCATACGAAACATATGCGGCCGCCTCGTTGCCGTCCATAGACTTAAACTTACGCGCCATATACCCCTCTCCTCTCATATAGGTATACAGGCCCCGGCGATTGCCGGGATGTTGGCGTGATGGGATTTTCGCTGTTGCTTCCAATCATCCGACAGGCAGACTGAGCAGCAGGTACATGGCATGGAGAGAAGGCATGCCGAGGCAAGGAGGGCTGCACGCGCTCCACAGGCCCAGCTACCCGTCTTGCACATGACCGAGCGCCGCAAAGGCCGCATGCCGGATGCTCCCGGGCACGCCCCGGCGATGGGAAGCGCCCGCAACGGAAATCCGCATGCGGGCTTATTGTACCCCGCCGCCAAGCCATATTTCGACAAATATAGGTGGGCGGTAAAGGTTTACCTTAGGTGACTGCCAAGGGGCGAGATGGCCCCTCGGACGGAAAAGTCGCAGCCTGCATCGAGAGTGGATAATCTCCCACTTTTTGCCTGTATCTTGACCAAAAGTGGGAGATTATCCACTCTCATGGGTTGTGCGTCCGAAAATCCTCTCTCGTGCGTCCGGAAATCCACTCTCGTTTCTCTATCGCCGACCACACGGCAGTTGCGGTGAAATGGGGACTGTTTTTGCCGGTCGCGGCCTTAAACAGTCCCTATTTCACCGCAACTTATTTAGGAGATGAGTTAGAGAGCGCCGAGGAGGATGGCGTAGGTGGTGGATTCGCCGAGCTTGAGCTCGTCACCGGGGTTGAGCTGAGCGGAGCGGCCAGGCTCGACCTGGGTGCAGACGTTCGTCGCGCCGTTTACCACCACGGTTCCGTTGGTGGACGACAGATCCTCGACGTACCAGGTATTTTGGTCATCGCACCACACGTGGGCATGGCGAGCCGAAACGTCATCGCCCACATCGGTGATATCGCCTTCCCCCGTCGCCAGCGCACCGATCTCCACGCCCTGCTCACTCGGCTGAATCCAGCGCGGAGCGCTCACCACGTAGCCGTTTTGCACGCGAAGCAGGCCCAGCGGATGCGCAGGCGCCGCCTCGTGATCGCCCGTGACCGTCGAGGTGCTCAGCGAGCGCGGCGTCGACGTGGCGCCGCCGCAGGTCGCATGAGCGTAGTCGATGGCATAGGTCACCGAGGATCGAACATCTGCCGAGCAACCGACGGCTACAAACAGCACCAGCACGGCCTCGGCACGTTCGGCGGGCATAAGCTCCGCCGCCTGCGACAGGCGCTCGACCGCATTGCGGTAGAGGCTCGTATCCTGATGGCATTCCTCGAGCGCCCGCACCATGGGCTCGCCAGCGGGCCCGCACACCATGTTGATCACCGCCGTGGCATTCATGGGATTGCGGCGGCGCAGGGCCAGATGCGACATGATGCGCGCGGCCGAGGTGCCGTAATCGGCAAAATAGCGCTCCTGCAGCGTGCCGACCGGAGCGCGCACGATAAAACGCGAGACCCAGGAGCGATCGGCGGCGCGGCTCTGTGGACTACGGCCGTCGGCGAGCGGGCGGCTCGAGAGCACCAGGCCGCACAGTTCGATATGGCTCAGGTGCGCTGCGCGCTTAAAGATGTCAAACATTGCCCCGCACGGGGTGAGCTCAGCTTGAGAAGCCATGGCTTAGCCCTCCTTGGTCGCAGAGATAGTGTCGGATACTTCGGCCGGCCCGCCAAAGGCGCGAACAGCCGCGGCTCCGCCGGCAAGCGGCGTCGCCATGGGAATTTTCGCACGTCGTGCTGACACGACGGGAAGCTCAAAGGCAAACCCCATCGCCAGCAAAAACCACGTGAGCGCATAGGTTGCAATTATGGCGGCCACCAGGCCACCCGCCACGGCATGCTGGGAAAACACGGCGCATGCGAGTGCGGCCAGAGCCGGAACCTCACAGGCGGAAAGGGCCAACACGCCCTGCAGGAACCCCGCGCGGCGATTGCGCGCCAAGGCTCCGACGGCAATGCCCGCCACGCTCGGCAGCGCCAACGCCAGCACGGCGACGATGCCCGGCAGTGTGCCGGACCACGAAATGTGCCCCACGGCAACCGTCATACGAGCACCCGACGCCAGCAGCGCCGCCGACACCACCACAACGGCCCATACGAGGCCGCAGACAGCCGCAGCGCCAATCATCGCAGCGCGACGGACCGCGCGACCGGACGCGTCCATGGGACAGGGCATGAGCGGCTCGGCGCGAAGCGAGCGGGCGACATTTTGCGCATAGTGGTCGCAAAATGCCGAGAGCGCCGCCTCCACCGCAGCCGGCTCGGGACGATCTTCCTGATGGCAGGACAGGCAGGCCATCACCACATCGAACAGCTGAGCGTCGACAAACGCCAGCGCATCGCGCAGATCCTCGGAATTTGGATCGAGCCCCAGCTGCTGAGCCTGTTCGGCCGCGGCAAGTGCCACATCGGGCTCGCGTCGCAGCAGTTGCGTCAAGTCGCAGCCGGGCGCGTGGGCGCCGACGGGATAATCGGGCAGCGTATCCATCTTGAGACGATAAGGGCTGGCGATATCGCGCGTCTTTTTGCGCGAGCCCGAAGTACCCGACGTGCCCGGCGCTACTTCGTACGGCGCGACACCGGCGATGAGCTCATAGACCGTGCTCGCCGCGGCATACACGTCGATTGCCGGCGACATGCGCAAAACGCGCAGGTCGGCAATATCGTCGGTGAGCATCTCGGGCGGAGCGTAGGCAACCGTCGCGCGACGCAACGTGGCGTAGCGCTCTGTAAAGGACTCCCTGCCGCCGGTTCCCGCCACCGCAGAGGCGGGCTCGAGCGCCAGCGACGAGCCAAAATCGATGAGGCACAAATCGAACGTGCCTTCGGCAAGCTGTCGGTCGAGCGGCAGGCGCGCCGTGCGCACCATAATATTGGCCGGCGAGATGTCGCGATGGACGAACCCCTCCCCCACCAAGCTCATGCGGCAGAGCAGATCGAACAGGTCGCGACCCAGGCGCGCCGCCACGAGCGGCGACAGACGCCCGGCATTGTCCACGGCAAAGCGCGGGCGCAGGCGAGCGAGCGTCTCGCCCTCGACCCACTCCATGACAATCGCGGGCACGCCGTCGACCTCGCCCCACCCGTACAAGCGGGGAAAGCCCTTAAGGCCCGAAAGGGCACGATGGCATTCATATTCCTCGCGAAACGCCGCCTTGAACTTGGTGACCAGCGCCTCGTGGGCGACATCGTCATCAAATTCGTCGCGCGTTGGCAAGATGAGCTGCTTGAGCGCCACGGCCTCGCCCTGCGCGTTGACGGCACGCGTCACACGGCCGATACCACCACGGCGCATGGTGGCGTCATCGGCAAACAGCATCGTAAAACGGCGAAGGTAGGCGGGAAGCTCGTCCGTGCCCAGGGCGACGGCCGGCTCAAACCCGTCGACGCGCGCCAGGCGCAGGCCCACCATGGGATCACGGTTGAGCGACTGGGCTGCCGCAGAAGCGAGATCGTTCGTCATAGGGCGATCGCCGCCAGGCTATTGTTGAAGTTGTTAAGCGCAATGTCATCATCGCCGTAATGCCCCACCCATTGGCACAGGTTGGTGTAGCAGCCCCATAGGTTGGCGTACTGCCGATACCACTTTGAGTGGGGAGAAAACGTTTGCCGGCCAAACTCGGCACGGATGACAAACATATCGTTGGCCAGGCTATCGCACGGCCCGGTATCGCCTGTTGCGTTATAGGTCGAGACCGCGCTATTTGCCCGAGAGACATAGCCGTCGAGCATATTGCACTTGGTCACGAGCCAGCTGTGTATGCTTTCCTCCTCGGCGGTCGAAAGGCCGCTGGAGCTTGTATTGCCACCGGTGTTGCCGCCCGTCGAGCTGTCGCCCCCAGACCCGCCGGAGGCGGAGCCCGAACCGGAGCCACCGCTCGAGTTCGACGAATCGGAGCTGGAGCCAGACGAACCGGAGCCGCCAGGTTTCCCCGACTGCTGCGTATCCTGACCCTTTTGCTGCTCGGCCTTGTTTACGACGGTCGAAACGCTGTTATCGGAAAGGTGATGGATGATCTTGGTGTTGGTGAGCACGATGGTCTTGCCGTTGGCAAGCGTGATCTCGTTGGACGCCCGCTCGCCCTCGTCCGCGGGATCGACGTCAAACACGGTGCGCCCGACCACGCTCGCCCACGCAAATCCAGTTGTCGTTCCCAAGTCGCTTTTGGTCTTGCGCCCAATATGCAGCTCGCGCGCAGCATGCGCCTGTACCATGGACGGCACCGTCATGCCATAAGCCGAAACACCGGCTATGACCAGTACGAGCGAGCAAGACAGCAGCACATACGCCCGAGGCGCCAGGCCCAGCCGGCGCCGCATGCGCACCGCGGCGCCATGCTTTGTCTGAGTGCCCCCGGGCCGCATGCGTTCTCCTCCAACAAAAACACGCCGCTCGGGAGCGGCGCATTCATTCGAATCCATATTTGAGTGTATCAGCGAACCCAAAAGGTTGCGCAACGAATGGGCAAATTAAGGATGCGAGTGGAAGCATCCATGCGATAAGCGGATACAAAGCATCTTTGTTGCACAACAAACTTACAGTCGCACGGGGAATTATGACTACCCCGTGCGTCGCGATGAAGACATACGGCAGGAACAGGCTCGCCACCTAAATCGTGCGACGGGCCTCGATGGCGCGCCCAAGCGTAAGCTCGTCGGCATACTCTAGGTCGCCGCCCACGGGCAGACCACTCGCCAGACGCGACACCTCGACGCCCAGCGGCTTGATAGTGCGGGCCAGGTAGCTCGCCGTGGTCTCGCCCTCGATATTGGGGTTGGTGGCGATAATGACCTCGTGGATATCCTCATGGCCCAGGCGCGCCAGCAACTCGCGGATATGCAGCTGCTCGGGACCGATCTTGTCCATGGGGCTGATCACGCCGCCCAACACATGGTAGAGGCCGTGGTAGCTGCCCGTGCGCTCAATCGCCTGGACGTCGCGCGGCTCGCCAACCACGCAGATGCGGGTGGTATCGCGCATCGGGTCCTGGCAGATGGAGCACTCGTCGGCCGTGGCGTAGTTAAAGCAACGGCTGCAAAAGTGCACCTCCTGCTTGACCTCCAGGATGGCCTCGGCCAGGCGGCGGGCCTCCTCGGCATCGGCCTCGAGCAGGTAATAGGCGATGCGCTGGGCCGACTTGGGACCAATGCCCGGCAGGCGGCCCAGCTCATCGAGCAGTTTTTGCAGACTGTGATTCGCACTCATATATATGCGTGTCTTAGAACGGCATGCCCGGGATGTTGAGGCCGCCGGTGATGGCGCCCATCTGCTTATTGGCGAGCTCGTTGACGCCGCGAACGGCCTCGTTGACGGCAGCCATGATCATGTCCTGCAGCATATCGACGTCCTCGGGATCGAGCGCATCGGGATCAATAGTGAGGTTGACGAGCTCCATCTCGCCGTTAACGGTCACCTTGACCATGCCGCCGCCGGCAGAAGCGTCGACGGTCTGGGACTTGAGGTTCTCCTGCGCGGCGGCAAGCTGCTCCTGCATCTTGCGGGCCTGCTTCATCATCTGCTGCATGTTCATACCGGCCATGATGGCTCCTTTGCGTGCGGCCGCGCAACGAGCTGCAAGGGCAGTCGGGACGCGGCGGGTCTTTCAAACTCAAAAATCGTACCACGGCGCGAGGCAAGCGAGCGGGGCGGTCGTGCTACCTCAGTCGATATACATGCCCTGGAGTGCAAGCCGCGCCCAAAGATTATGCAAAGTTGAATAATTCGCATCTGCATAAATGTCTCAAATTAAATCTAGCAGGGCCGGAACCCGGCATTTTCTGCATCCAGCTAGATAGCAAAATGCTAAACCGCCGCTCGAGGTGGCGCTCATGACGGCATGGTAAAATTTGATTGTCAAAGATCGCAATTTGGAGGTGCCCCATGAATGCCCCCGACGCGCTCCAAAACATCCGCTCAAAACACCCCGTTGCATATGTGGTTCTCTATCTCTTTGTCGGCTGGGCATTGCTGGTTGTCATCACCCATGCCATAGCCTTTGGAGCAGAACTGCTGATAGCCAGCTCGGACCAGCCCGTCGTCAAATGGGAAGCGGCCGATGAGTGCACCGACGGAACCCGAACCATTTACTACAACAGCCCGTCCCTCTACCAAGA
Organism: Collinsella sp.; assembly: GCA_018363345.1. Taxonomy (GTDB): domain Bacteria; phylum Actinomycetota; class Coriobacteriia; order Coriobacteriales; family Coriobacteriaceae; genus Collinsella. The sequence goes on from JAGZNZ010000006.1 coordinate 69,952, forward strand.
GTTCAAGGTCAAGATAAAGGACTCCAAGATTGTCGATGCCGAACTGGGCTCTTTATTTACAATCGGAGCAACCGTCAACGCCGAGCAAGTCGAGTACACGGACAGCCATGCGACATATCGTATCGACCTCAGCATCCTAGGCCGACCGTCACGTGCCTGTCTGCTCGAATGCGATATACGCGGCACCACACTACACATGTCCGAAATACAGATGCGCCCGGACAAAGAGATCTCTTCTTGAGCAGCGTACCCGCCCGCACGGTTACTCCACCGGTTTGAAGATGGTGGCCTGGCCAAAGACGCTGCGGATGAGGGCTTTGGCCTCGTCCTCGGTCTGCGGGATGCTCGGGGCTGCGCCCTGGTGGCCGAAGGGACTGCCGGCGCCGGGGTTGGACTCCCAAGGGGCAGCGGGGGCGTCATCGCTTGCGGGAGCGGACGTCGCAGCTGCGGGAGCCGCGGCTGAGGCGGCAGGGCTGGGCGCAGGCACCGCGGCAGGCACGTCGAACGGAGGAAGATCCTCCCCGCCCGCATCGCCGGCAAAGCCACCGACCATGGCGTCGTCGTAGGGCACCTGCTCGGATTCCCAAGGCGCAGCCTGCGCAGACGGCTGAGCCTTGGGAGCGGACGCGCGCTTGGGCGCTCGGGGCGCGGGCTCGGTCGGGAGCTTGCCCGTGGCAGGAGCACCGGCAGGGTTGTCGGAGCGCAGCCAGGGGGCCTTAGCCAGGTCGGATGACTTGGGTGCGGGTGTGGCAGCGGGCTTGGGCGCGGGGGTCGGAGCAGCCGGTTTGGGCGCAGCGGGTTCAGGCGCCGACGGGGTCGGTGCCGCTACCGGTGCCGTTTTTGGCTGCGTCGCACTGGCGCTCGAGGATACAGGGGCCGCCGAGGACACGGGTTGCGGGTCCGCAGATACCGCAGCCCGTGCAGATGGAGAATGCTCCTCATGTTGAGGAGCCGGCGTGCCACCTCCATCCAGGACGTAGTCGACGGTACGACGACCGAAGACCGCACTGACTGTCGGCAGGACCACCGACTGCGTGTCGGCGCGTCCGAGCATCTTGATGGCAAAGGTCGAGCCCGCGGGGAACGAGACCGTGAGCTTGGAGCCGTCGTCGGCCGTGGCGCGGGCGTTGAGCAGGAGCCCTGCATAGGAGGCTTGCTGAGCTTTGACGCGCTCGACGACCTCGGCCCATTTGCGCTGGAGCTCGCCGGCATCCTCGACCGCGGGGGTCTCGGCAGCACCGGCGGCGGCAACCTGGGCGGCGTTGTTGGGCTTGGACACCGGCACGGTCGATGCAGCGGGCGCGGGAGCCGAAGCCGCAACGGGTTGAGGTGCAGGCGTTACAGGTTTGGGCGCAGGAGCCGGAGCCGCGGACTTGGGCGCAGGCTGGGCAGCCGGAACAGCAGCGCCGCGGTCCCAAGGCATGCCGCCCTGATGCGCGGACGTAGCAGCGGGGGCGGCGGTCGCCGCAGGAGCGGCAGCACGGGCGCCCGAAATGAGCGTCGGCTGCTGGACAGCAGCGGGGGCGGATGTTGCAGGCGCGGCAGCCTGAGCAGCAGCCACGCTCGCCGGCACGGCGCCGTTGGCAACCATGGCCTCCAGGCGTGCTACACGCTCGGCCAGGGCCTCAATGGTCAGATCGGCCTCGGGACGTGCCAGGCGCGTGCAGGCGATCTCGAGCACCAGGCGCACGTCGCTCGCGCCCCTCATCTCCAGTGCGGCATCGTCGAGCACTGTCAGCACACGGGCCAGGCGGTCGGCAGGATGCTCGCCAAAGGCAGCGGCCTCGGCAGCAAGCGCCTCGGCCTGCTCGGAGCCGCCCTCAAACAGCTCGGCACGGGCACCGGCAACGCAGGCAACGTACACGTCACGCACATGCGCCACCAGGTCGCGCGTCAGTTCCAGCAGATCGTTGCCTTCCTCGACCTGCGCGCGAATAAGCCCATACAGATCGGCGACATCACGATCGGCAATGGCGCGCGCAAACTCGCCCAGAATCTGGTCCGAAACTTCGCCCAAAAGCGAGCGGGCATCGTCCGCATGCACGGTGCCGTTGCCAAAGACGCTCAGCTGCTCCAGCGTGGAGAGCGCGTCGCGCATGCCGCCCTTGGCATGGCGTGCCACGATGGCAAGCGCCTCGTCGTCGTAGTCGAAGCCCTCCTGCTCGCACACGTATGCCAGGCGGCGCTCGATATCCTCGTTACCGATGCGGTGGAAATCGAAACGCTGGCAGCGCGAGAGGATGGTCTCCAGAATTTTTTGCGGGTCGGTGGTGCACAGCACAAAAATCACGTGTGCCGGCGGCTCCTCGAGCGTCTTGAGCAGCGCGTTGAACGCCGCCGTCGTGAGCATGTGGACCTCGTCGATGATATAGATCTTGTACTTGCCGCGCACCGGGGCAAAGTTGACGGAGTTGATGATCTCCTCGCGCACATTGTCTACGCCGGTACGGCTTGCGGCATCGAGCTCGTAGACGTCTGGGTGGTTGCCCTCGGCGATGAGCTCGCACTCCTCACAGGTGCCGTCGGGCATGCAGCCGCTCGCGCCCTCGGCGCGGGCCGCCTCGGCATTGCGGCACAGCAGCGCCTTGGCAAGGATGCGCGCCATGGTGGTCTTGCCCGTGCCGCGCGGTCCGCAGAACAGGTACGCGTGGGACAGGCGCCCCTCGGTGATGGCGTGCTCGAGCGTCGAGACGATATGCTGCTGGCCCACCACGGAGTCGAAGGTGAGCGGGCGATACTTTCGGTACAACGATTCCATGGGTGCTCCCCCGGGTATACTGAGTCTTGTTGCCGCGACGACCATGCGGTCGCACGGCATACTGCATCCATAATAACCCGTACGGCGAGCCCGCCGCGATAGGAGTCCAAAGAGCATGGCAGACGCAGAGAGCAACCTCGTTCCCTCCGAAGCAGCCGACCAGGTCGAGGTCGCGCTCGAGGCGCAGGCAGCAGCCGATGACGGCATCCTGTACCTTAACGAGTATCAGTACGAAAACGACCTCGTCACCGATTTCGCCCGCTTGGTTGCCTCGCCCAGGCGCCGCGGCTCGCTGTATGTCGCCGCCGCCATTGCCGCCCTGCTGGGTATTGGCATGCTGGTGGCCGGCGGCAGCTGGATCAAGTTCGGCGTCGTCCTGATCGTGTTCGGCGCCTTTTTGGCCTGGTGGAGCAAAAACCTGCACCATACGCTCGCGCGCGACTTTATCGAAGCCGTCGAGGCAGACGAGTCCATGGGCGGCCGCTACCGCCGCGTCGCCGCCAACGAGGACGGACTGATGGTATGGGGCAAGAGCGGCAAGTCGCAGTTCTTCCCGTTTGAAAAGCTCGACCACGTGCTCGACGGCGAGCGCATCTTTGTCGCCATGTTCGCCGACCAGGGCGTGACGATCCCTAAGGACACCTTTGTGCGTGGTGATGCCGAGCAGTTTGGCTCCTTCCTCAAGGCGCGCATCAACAAAAAGCTGCGCATCGAGACCAAACGCAAGAAGATGAAGGCCGAGAAGGCCGCCGCCGAGGCCAAGCAGGGCGACAAGCCCCAGGAGACCAAAGGCAAGCAGCGCAAGCAGAAGAAGAACAAGAAGAAGCGCTAAGACCAAACCAGACAGGCAGCCTCGCATCCCGCTATCCTCCCCATCCGCCCGAGCGTGCTACACTAGCAGCATCTATGCCACCGCGAACGGCTCGGCTCCGCGCCCGCCACTCGCAAACGAACTTTAAACGCACGAGGGTTGGCCATGCCGCTTTTCTCGCAACATACCGCCCGGTTCTCGCCGGACGTTCCTTTGGAGGGCACCAGCTCTCGCGAGCTGCTCAAGCGGTACCAGCCGCTCGAGACACTTGCGACCGGCGGTTTTGGCTCCATCGAGATTTGCCGCGACACGCACCTGCGCCGCCGCGTCGCCATTAAGCGCATCCCCCTTATCAACGGCGCCGGCATGCCCGCCAGCGACATCATGGATGTCCTGCGCGAGGCGCACACTGCCGCCATGCTTCAACATCCCAATATCGTGCAGGTCATCGACTTTACGCATGACACCGCCTATGCCTACCTGGTCATGGAGTATGTCGACGGTATGTCGCTGGCCGAGTTTTTGCATCGCGTGGACGGCCACTCGCTCACCTTTGACGAGGCCGCGGCCATTGCCGATGCCCTGGGCCAGGCGCTCACCTTCGCCCATAGCAATGGCGTACTCCACCTGGACATTAAGCCCGCCAACGTGCTCATCGACCACTCGGGCAATGTAAAGCTCACCGACTTTGGCATGGCGCGACTGTCGTCCGCCGGTGGCTTTGGCGGCTCGCGCGGCGGCACCATCGGCTACATGCCGCCCGAGCAGCTCGATATCGAGACCGGCACGGTCGACGAACGCGCCGATGTCTTTGCCCTTGCCTGCGTTATCTATGAGGGCTTGTGCGGCAGCGCTCCCTTTATGGCGGCCACGCCCGCCGACTCGCTCGACCGCATCATCGGCGGCGCCACCTATCCCAGCGAGCTGATACCACACTTTCCCCCGGGAGCCGAGGCCGCGCTCATGAGCGCGCTCTCCCCCATGCCGCAGGACCGCCCCAACAGCATCGAGGCATTTTGCGACCAACTCCTTGCCGGTCTGGGCAGCGTGCGCGAGGGCCGTCGCAGTCTGGAGCAAATGGTTGGCGAGCTTTCGGATGACGAGCAGGAGCTCGACGATATCGAGCCGTCGTACTACGAGGACGACGCCATCGAGGTCGACCCCGCGCTCGGCTGGGCGGGCACGCGCTGGAGCCATGCGCGCGACTACACCATGCACGCTATCTCGGCGCTAACGTGCGGCGCCTTTAGCTTTTTGCTGATGCAAACGGCCGGGGTCGCGGCGCTTCCCGGCCTGGTCATTGCGGCTATCGCGATCGGAGCGGCGGCTGGCCTGGCCCCCCAGATTGGCTCGGCCATCTCGGCTGTGGGCTTTTTGGTGCTCATGGCCAACGCCACCATGCAGGCGCAGGGCATCCTGTCGATGTTGCCCGTCGCGGTGATCTTTGCCGCCGCCATGTCCGGTTGGTGGATCGCCTGGGGTCGCACCGAGGCTGCCGCGAGCGCCGCGCTCACCTGTGCACTCGCGCTTGGCTGTCTGACTGGCAATACCTTCCTGGCAGCTGGGATCGCCGCCGGCGTCGCGTCATTTTGGCTCGGCCCGGCAAGCGCCGCCGCGGCAACGGGCATGGGCGTGCTTTTTGCCCGTCTGGCGACGGTCGCGCTTTCAGCCGGAGGCGTGCTGGGGCTCGGTAACGTTGCCGCAGCGCTGGAAGACCCGCTCCTTTGGGCTGCCTTTGTGCTGGTCGCGACAACTGCCGCAGCGTCATCTGCGCTGCTCAATGCCCATGCCAAGCGTGCCGACCAGGGCTCAAACCTTGCCGCAATCGCCGCCATCGCCGTCACCGGCATCGGCTGCGCAGCGGCATCCTGTCTTGCACACCATATGGAAATTGCCAGCCTTGCAGCCGCGGTCGCCGCCAAGGCGGCAGTTGCGGGAACCCTATCCTCTATAATCGTTGGGATATGCCTATATTTGCTCGGATACCAAAGAACCTATACGGAGAGTGATCTTTCGTGAACTTCCTGAACATCTTCGAGGACCACGTGGCCGGCATCTTCGGTGCCACCCGTGCCCCGTTCTCCTTTAAGAAGCTTGCCAAGCAGGCCGCTCGCGACATGGAGGATCAGACTCTGGTGATTAACGGCGTCAACACGGCGCCGGCACTCTATACCATCCTGATCGCCGCCGACGACGATCCCATGCTCGCCCCGTTCTACCCCGAGCTTTCGCGCGAGGTCCGCGAGTTTGTGAAAGCGCAGGCCGAAAAGCGCCGCTATGTCTTTGTCGGCGAGCCCCTCGTGCGCTTTATGATCGATCCGCAGCTGCGCGCCGGCAAGTTCTCGGTCTTTGCCGAGAACGTCGATGCCCCCACGCTCGGCCGCCTGTACGAAGAAGAGCGCGCCTATCAAAACGGTCTGGGCCAAAACAACTCCGCGGCAAGCCGTGCCGCCAGCGCCCCGCGCGCCGGCCAGCAGCAGTTTGCTGCCCCGCAGCCGCAGCGCCCCGCCGCCATGCCCCAGCAGCAGCCGACGCCTCGCGCCGCCGCTCCTGACCCGCTTGCCGCAGCAGATCCCTTCGCGCCTAGCGTCCCCGACCCCGCCGCTCCTATCCCGGTGCCGCAGACCGTCTCGCGCGACGCGCTTGCCGGCATGGGCGGAGCCGCCGCGACCGGTGCCGCCGTGGGCCTAGGCGCCGCAGCCGGCATCGCCTCCAACATGGCGAGCACTCGCGCCCCGCAGCGCCCGCTCGCCCAGCTCGTCGACGTCGTGAGCGGCGAGAGCCATAGCATCACCTCCGCACAGGTGACCATCGGTCGCGAGCGCTCAGTTTCCGACATCGCCCTGCGCGACCCCAACGTGTCGCGCCGCCACGCCCAGCTCACCTTTACGGGCTCGGATTGGTCGATCGAGGACCTCAATTCCACCAACGGCACGCTCGTCAACAACCGCCGCATTACGCGCTGCCCGCTGCGCAACGGCGATCTGCTGACGTTTGGCCTGAGTACCTTTGAATTTAGGGGATAGTCGCTTATGAACATCGATATCGTCCTTTTTGCAGGCCGCATCGTCTTGGTCGCCCTGCTCTATATCTTCCTGTTCGCCGTCATGAAGACCGGCGTGGGACTTGTGCGCGGGCAGCGCCGCGACTCGGCTATCTGGACGATCGATGTGGACAAGGGCCCGCGCGGTATCCGCGGCATCCACGTAGACATGCTCGGCCCCGTCATCGTCGGTCGCTCGCCGTCTTCGGACATCTGCATCAACGAACCATTCGTCTCGGCCTCGCATGCGCGCTTTTCGCTGCAGGGCCCGGCGCTCATCATCGAGGACCTCAACTCGCTTAACGGCACGCTCGTCAACGGCCGCCAGCTTGTGGAGCCCGCAACGCTGCGCGAGGGCGACGAAGTCCAGATTGGCGATGTGGTCATGAAGGTGAACCGTCGATGATCGACGAGGAGAACAAGTCCGCGACTATGACCGAGGCACCGGCTGCCGCCACAGCTGCGCCGGCCCACGCCGCTCCGGCGGGCTCCGCACCCGTGGAACCCGAGGACACCGTGTTCTCCCTGCCTCTTTCGCATGTAACGCATGATATTTCGGATCTCGCCGATAACGAGGGCGAAGAGGATGCCGTAGCGGCGCCCATCGGCGCACATGCTGCGGAACAGCCCACAGCGCCCGAAGCAACCTCGGCGCCGGCTCACTTTGCAGAGCCCGTCGCCGCGGCAATCAACGAGAGCGCTGCGGTGTTTGCGGCACCCGAACCCGCCGCGCCGGCGTTTCCCATAGCCCCGGCATCCGAGGTTGCGCCCGCGTCTACGCCGGCGCCCGAGGCGGGGCCATCCCCCGAGGACGGCCCCGCACCCAAGGCCCCGCAGCCTGCGCCCGCAAGCGAGTCCGATGCCGTGACCGAGCCCGCCGCCCAGTCGCAAAGCACGCCCGCGCCGTCGCACTTTGCGACACCCGAGCCTATAGACGTCAGCCCGCAAGACGACGAGTCGACCGCCCGCGCGTCCGAGGAGCCCGGCTCCCCGGACACCGGCGATTCCGAATCAAGCGCCGAGACCGACACCGTCTCTCCCGGTGACACAGCCGAGATCGACGTTGCCGCCGTTGAGGCCAAGCTCAAAGACCCCGGCTCGACCATGAGCTTTGAGCCCCTGACCGAGGAGCGCATCGAGACCGACTCGACCTATGATGCCGGCACCACCACGCAACTCATGTGGGGCGCCCGCTCCGACGTTGGCTGTGTGCGCCCGCACAATGAGGATTCCTACCTGGTGCAGTCGCCGCTCTTTTGCGTATGCGACGGCATGGGCGGTCACGCCGCCGGCGAGGTAGCCTCTTCCATCGCCGTCGAGACTATTGCCAAGACGGCCCCGCAGTCCGCCGACGCAGCACGCCTGGCCGCAGCCGTCGAGGCAGCCAACGCCGCCGTAATCGAGGCCGCCTTGAATGGCCTGGGCAAGCCCGGCATGGGCTGCACAGCCACTTGCGCCTATATCGAAAACGACACGCTCGCCATCGCCCACGTGGGTGACTCTCGCGCCTACCTGCTCCACGAGGGCACGCTCATCCGCGTGACCCGCGACCACTCCTACGTGGAGGAGCTCGTGGACGCCGGCGAGATTACGGCAGACGAGGCTCGCGTCCACCCCAACCGCTCGGTCATCACCCGTGCGCTGGGCTCGGACCCCGCCATGTATGCCGATCACTTCACCCTGCATATCGAGGAAGGCGACCGCCTGATCCTGTGCTCCGACGGCCTTTCGAGCATGATTCCCGATAGCGATATCGAGAACATCGCCACGCAGTCCTCAACCGCGCAAATCTGCGTCGACAACCTAGTGGACGCGGCGCTTGCCGCAGGCGGCCACGACAACGTGACCGTAGTAGTCGTTGACCTGGTTGACGATGGCGTTATGCGCGAGGCGCAACGCGTGCGTCGCCGCAACATTACTATCGCCGCCATCCTGGCCCTCGTCTTTGTGCTGGCAGCTGGCATCTGGGCCTACACGGGTGTCACCGGCTCGTACTACCTGGGTACCTACCAGGGCAATGTCGCCGTCTGGCGCGGCCTTCCCGGCAAGCCGCTCGGACTCAAGCTCCACTGGCTCGAAAGCGAAACCAGCATCAAGCTGTCCGACCTGCCCGAAGACACGCAAAACCGCCTCAAGGCGGGCATTCCGCAAACAAGTGTCGACGATGCGCAGGACACGATATCCAAGTACCGCCACCAGATCGATGAAGAGCAGACCCGCCAGGTGATCGACGCGCAAACGATTCGCGACAACACCAATCAGGGATCGACCTCCGAATCAGATTCCGAGAAAACCGCCGAACAGTCCGCCGAGGCCGAAGCCTCCGATAAGAATTAGAAAGGGAGTGCCGCTTATGAGTCGCCGCAACACCGAGCTGCTCTTGCTCATCGCCTCGGCGTTCCCCGTCATCCTGCTGTATGCGATGTACGTCCTCACCGCGGGCGCTGCCATCTCCTTTGAGACGCTCGCCGTACCGATCGGCCTCTTTGCCGCCTTTGCCGCGGCCCACATTGCCGTGCGCATCTTGGCGCCCGGTGCCGACCCCGCCATCCTGCCCATTGTCTTTGTGCTTTCGGGCATCGGCATCACGTTCGTGACGCGTCTCGCCCCCGCTCTCGCCATCTCACAGCTCATCATCCTGTTTGTCTCGGTGGCCCTGATGGTGGGAACGCTCGCGTTGGTTAAGAACCTCGACGTAGTCATGCGCTACAAGTACACCTTTGGCATTATCGGCATCATTCTGTTGATGCTGCCTATCTTTATCGGCACCACGATCTCGGGCTCCAAGCTGTGGATTCGCATCGCGGGCTTTACCATCCAGCCCGGCGAGTTCGCCAAGGTCTTTATCGTGCTGTTCCTGGCCGGGTACCTGGCCGAGAACCGCGAGCTGCTCTCCATCTCCAACCGCAAGATCCTGGGCTTTAAGATCCCTCGCCTGCGACTGCTGCTGCCGCTGTTTGCCGTGTGGGGTGTGTGCCTGCTCGTCGTCGTCTTCGAACGCGATCTGGGTTCGGCCGTGCTGTTCTACACCATCTTCTTGCTGATGCTCTACGTTGCCACGGGACGATTCTCGTATGTCGTTATCGGCCTTGCGCTCTTAGCCGTTGGAGCCGTGGGCGCCTACAAGTTCCTGTCTCACGTTCAGGTGCGTTTCCAGGTTTGGGTCGATCCGTTTAAGGACGCCCAGGGCCAGGGCTACCAGATCGTCCAGTCGCTCTTCTCGCTTGCCGATGGCGGTCTGGTCGGTGTTGGTATCGGCAACGGCATGGCCAACAACATCCCTGTCGTCGAGTCCGACTTTATCTTCTCGGCCATCGGCGAGGAGATGGGCCTTTTGGGCGGCGGCGCCGTGCTCATCCTGTTTATGCTCTTTGCCGTGCGTGGCCTCACCACGGCTGCCCGCGCTAAATCCGACCTCGCCGCCTTTAGCGCCACGGGCCTTACGGCCGCCATCAGCTTCCAGGCCTTTTTAATCGTGGGCGGCGTTACCCGCCTGATCCCGCTGACCGGCGTCACCCTGCCCTTTATGAGCCAGGGCGGTTCCTCGCTGCTGGCAAGCTTTATCATCGTCGCGCTCCTGCTGCGCGCCGGTGACGAGGCGACCGGACGCGAGGCCGAGCTTACCGGCACCGGCACTATGGCCGCCATCACCGATGATCAGGTCGCATCTGCCGCCGCCCCGACGGGCACGCGCTTTGCCACCTCGTCTTCCTACGGCAGCGGCAGCCATTCCGTCGGCTCGCGCATGCGCCGTCGCCTGCTCGACACGCCTGAATCCGGTGTGCTCGGCCGCGTTGCGCTCGCCAACCGTCTAACCCGTGCGGTGCTCGCCTTTACGGCGCTGTTCGCCATCCTTATCGGCAACCTCACCTATGTCCAGGTCATCAAGGCCAAGGACTATCAGGATATGCCGACCAACAACCACACTATCGCCCGCTCCAAGTACATCCAGCGCGGTTCCATCATCACGTCCGACGGCGTGACGCTGGCCGAGTCGCTGCAGCAGGAGGACGGCACCTACGTACGCTCCTACCCCAACGGCAACCTGGCAGCGCACGTGGTTGGCTACGTGAGCCAGCAGTATGGCACCACCGCCATCGAGAGCGTCATGAACGACACGCTCACCGGCTCTAAGGATTACTCCAGCTGGAACAACGCCATCGCTTCGCTCGCGGGCCAGACCCAGCCGGGCAACACCGCCAAGCTCACCATCGACTCGCGTATCCAGACGGCGGCCGAGCAGGCGCTCAAGGGCTTTAAGGGCGCTGTAGTGGTCATCGACCCGCGTACCGGTGCGGTGCTCGCATGCGCCAGCTCGCCCACCTATGACAACACCAACATCGACGCCCTGCTGCAGGCGGGCGGCGGCGAGGACGGCTCCATGTACAATCGCGCCATGGACGCGCTGTACACGCCGGGCTCCACGTTTAAGGTCGTTACGCTTTCCGCGGCACTCGAGACCGGCACCGCCAGCCTTACCAGCACCTACCAGGCGCCCGGCTCCATGGACATCGGCAACGCGCCGGTCACCAACTATGCCAACGAGAGCTACGGCACCATCAGCCTGCAGCAGGCCTTTGCCGTGTCTTCCAACGTCGTCTTTGGCCAGGTGGCAAACGAAGTTGGCGCAAACACGCTCGTGCAGTTTGCCAACGCCTTTGGCTACGGCCAAAAGCTCGGCCAAGACCTGACCTCCGCGGCCTCCATCATGGCCGACCCGTCGCTCATGACCGAGTGGGAGACCGCCTGGGCCGGCGCCGGCCAGCCTGTCGGCATGGACCACACGCCCGGGCCGCAGACCACCGTCATGCAAAACGCCGTGATTGCCGCCGCCATCGCTAACAGTGGCGTGGTCATGGACCCGTACTTTGTAGCCCAGGTACTCGCCCCGGACGGAACTGTGGTCAAGACCACGCAGTCCCGCTCGCTGGGTCAGGCCGTCAGCTCCGCCACGGCCGACCAGGTCAAGCAGGCCATGCTCGCCGTCGTCCAGTCCGGTACCGGCACCGATGCCCAGGTCCCCGGCGTCAAGGTCGCCGGCAAGACCGGCTCGGCCGAGATCGGCGGCACCAACGTCAACTCGATGTTCGTTGGCTTTGCACCTTACGATTCACCCACGGTCGCCATCTCGGTGGCCTTGGAGGATTACGACAAACACGACGTCAAGGCGGCCAAGATTGCCGGCATCGTCCTGACCGCGGCGCTCGCCGCACAGGGAGCGTGATGCCCATGATCGAATCGGACACCCGAGGCGCGCCGCGGCCGAAGAGTTAGCGGCAACGCGCCACACGGCCCCAGCGGCCACATCGTAGGTACTACACACATCGTTGAGCGAATAGTTATGTTAGGAGCAGGAATGGAACAGAGGGTCCTCGGGGGAAGATACCTCCTCAAGGATAAGGTGGGGACAGGCGGTATGGCGACCGTCTACCGTGCGCAGGACCAGGTCCTCGACCGCACGGTAGCCGTCAAGATCATGCTGCCGCAGTATGCTGGCGACGCAACCTTCGCCGCACGCTTTAAGCAGGAGGCCCAGGCAGCAGCCGGTCTCTCCTCCCCCTATATCGTGGGCGTCTACGATTGGGGCAAGGACGGCGACACCTATTACATCGTCATGGAGTACCTGCGCGGCACCGACCTTAAGAGCGGCATCAAGAGCCACGGCGCCCTCGACCCCAAGAAGGTCGCCCAGATCGGCTCGCAGATCAGCTCCGCGCTTTCGGTCGCCCACAAGCACGAGATCATCCACCGCGACATTAAGCCGCAGAACATCATGGTGCTGCCAGACGGCAACATCAAGGTGATGGACTTTGGCATCGCGCGCGCCAAGAACAGCCACCTCACGCAAGACAACAACGTGCTGGGAACCGCCCACTACGTCAGCCCCGAGCAGACCCGTGGTCAGGACCTCGGCCCCACCTCGGATATCTACTCGCTGGGCGTCGTGATGTACGAGTGCGCCACCGGCCGCGTTCCCTTTGACGGTGACGACGCTATCTCGGTCGCACTCAAGCAGGTCAACGAGCTGCCTATTCCGCCGAGCCAGATCAACTCCGGTGTCGACGCCGACCTTGAGCGCATCATCCTCAAGTGCATGGAGAAGGATCCGGCAAACCGCTTCCAGACCGCCGACGAGCTGCGTCAGGTGCTCAACAGCTACCTATCGGGCCGTGCCGTCAACATCTCGGAGCCCACGCGCATCATCGGTGCCCCCGGTGAGCTGGGCGCCACCAAGACCCGTGAGCTTTCCGATCAGACGCGCGCCATGGTACGTCCCGTCTCGGGCGTGAGCGGCCAGAATACCGCCCGTAGCTCGGTTTCGGGCTCCACCGGCTCCTACGAGGTCGAAAAGCCCAAATCCAACAAGAACAAGATCATCGCCGCCGTGGTGGCAGCCGTTGCCGTCATCGGTATCGTGGTGGCCTTTGCCACAGGACTCTTTGGCGGCGAGCAGGTCACCGTGCCCGATGTGCTGGGCAAGGACCAGCAGACTGCCGTCGAGCAGATCAAGGAAGCCGGCCTCGAGGTCGGCACCATCGATCAAAGCTACAACGACGATGTCGACGAGGGCAAGGTCGCCGAGCAGACGCCCAACGGCAACACCAAGAAGGCCAAGGGCACCAAGGTGAACCTGGTAATCTCCAAGGGCCCCAAGCCCTCCGAGAAGGTCGAGGTTCCCCGGCTGGTCGGCCTGACCAAGGACCAGGCAGAAGCCGCGCTGGCAAGCGTTGGCCTGAAGGGCAACGCCTCCGAGGAGGCCAACGAGGCCGATGAGGGCCAGGTCTTTGAGCAGGGCACCGAAGCCGGTAAGGAAGTCGAGAAGGGCACGACCATCTCGTACAAGGTCTCGAGCGGCCCGGATACCACGTCCGTCCCCGACCTGACCGACATGACCGAGGCCCAGGCGCGCAACGCCCTCGATATGGCAGGCTTTGGCGTCGACGTCAGCTACCAGGAGAACGACTCCGTCACCGAGGGCACCGTCATTAGCTGGAACCCCAGTGGCAAGCAGAAGCCCGGCGCCACGATCACTGTCGTCATTGCCAAGAAGTCCGGCAAGGCCTCCGTCCCGGGCAACCTATACGGCAAGAGCATTTCCGCCGCCGTTACCGCGCTCAACAACGCCGGTTTCTATAACATTGGCTTCTGTGACCAGAACGGCAATCCCGTGAGCGGTAACGAGGATGCCACCGTTACGGGCGTCTCCCCCACCGGCAAGCAGTCCACCGACAGCACGATTATGCTGACGGTTTCGATTTCTGGCTCGGGTTCGGGCTCTGGCTCGGGCACGAGCACGGGCGACGATTCCGGTACGACCAACTAGTCGCCGCCCCACCGCCCATTACGGCTCCCGCCGCAAACATATTCGCTCACAGGCGCCCGCTTGCTCCCCCAGCAAGCGGGCGCTTCGTTTTTGACATGACATGAACCAGAAGAGCCCGGTACCGTGACGGTATACCGGGCTCGATCAATCTCTGGTGTCCCCGGGCTGATTCGAAAACTCCCCCCGCGGGGAAATTGGTGACGCGGGTGTCGACGGCTCGAACCCTGCCCTTAGACCAGAAGAGCCCGGCACCGTAGCGGTACCGGGCTCGGCAAATCTCTGGTGCCCCCGGGCGGATTCGAACCGTCGACACCCGCTTTAGGAGAGCGGTGCTCTATCCCCTGAGCTACGGAGGCATGTTGTATTAGTGTAGCAGATTTACGCCGCTGTAATGCAGCGTATACCCACTCTTCGAAGTTGCGGTGGAACAGCCCTCCGGAAAGTGCGTCCCACTATCCAGGCAAATTCTGGGTCAGACTTTCCCCATGAGACCTCGCTGGGAAACTGTGTCCCAGAATTTCGGCTCGAAACGGGACACGGTTTCCCAAACGGGCCCGTTCCGGAAACTACATCCCGCAATCGGCACTCGAACCGGGATGCACTTTCCCGATCGAGCCTCATGGGAAACCGCGTCCCACTTTAGGGGGGCGCTCTTTAATGACTAGTTGCCTTTGTGGAAAAGGTTCTTGATGACGGAGGGGATGCTCTTGGCGCCCTTGGCCGTCACATCGATAAAGTCGGGCGAACGAACGAGCTTGTCCTCGTCAATGTACTTACGCACCGCGCGAAGCGTTTCCTTGTCATTGCGCGTCGAAAACGTAAAGTGGCCATTCTCTTTGGTAAAGATGGCAAAACGCGTAATCTTCTTGGTGCCGCGCAAAACCTCAGCGGCAATATAGTCGACCTCATCCCACGGGATCTGAATAAAATCCTCGGGATTGCGCTCGTTATAGTACTCAAACGCCTTATTGCCCACCATTACGTTACCGTGACTGGTAAGCCCCATCAGGCAGGTTGCCGGCGTTGCCAGATCGACCGTGCTGTTCTGAGATTGCGCCATGCGCGCCTCGCCCTCCAAATAAAACAATCGGACCGCATCCAGTGTACCCACCGGGTGCGGTCCGTTTCAATGGCTCAAAAGCCCTTGCCTAGCAATTCTCGGTCTTAAGCCGAAACGTGCTTACATGAAGCCGCAGACGCGACCGATGATGCCGATGGCGAAGAGAGCCAGGATGATGACGATCGGGCTGACCTTCTTCTTGAGGAGCTTGCAGACCAGCAGGGTCAGGCACACGGCGGCAAGGCCGGGGATGAGCTGATCGAGGTTAGCCTGAAGCGTGGTGACCTTCACCTGATCAAGGGCGTTAGCACCGATGGAGTTATACATCGTCAGTGCTTCCTTGACACCCTCAGAACCGGAGGGCAGATTAGCCCAGTCGATAAAGGCGCCAGCAGACTGCGTGACCTTGGAGACGACCGGGGTGAAGGAGATGGACACCCAGCGCTCGACCAGGGCGCCGATGATGAACATACCCAGGATGGAAGCGCCCTCGGTGACCTTGCCCATCAGACCGCCGGAGAGGTCCTTGGCGATGGAGGAGCCGACCTTGTAGCCAAACTCCTGCGTGTACCACAGGAAGGCGTAACGGATGATGTTCCACGCGAAGAAGAACAGCAGCGGACCGGCGATGCTGCCGGACAGGGCCAGGGAAGCGCCCAGAGCACCCAGAATCGGGCGAAGGGTGAACCAGAAGGCGGGGTCGCCGACGCCGGCGAGCGGGCCCATCATACCGACCTTGACGCCCTGAATGGCGACGTCGTCAATCGGAGCACCGTTGGCGCGCTCCTCCTCGAGAGCGAGGGTAACGCCAATGACGGGGGCGGAAACATAGGGGTGGGTGTTATAGAACTCCAGGTGGCGCTTAAGAGCGGCAATCTGGTCATCCTTGCTGGTGTAGAGCTTCTTGATCGCAGGGATCATTGCGAAGCACCAGCCGCCGTTCTGCATACGCTCGTAGTTCCACGAGCCCTGAAGGAACTGATGACGGAAGCAAACCTTCTTACGGTCAGCCTTGGTGAGCTGAATCTTGTTCTCTGCCATATGTATCACTCCCCTCCTACTCGTAATCGTTCAGAATGTCGCCGAGCGGGTCACCGGAGCCACCGCCCATGCCGCCACCCTGCTTGGCCAGATCCTTAAGGCCAAGGTAGATGAGGGCAAGGGAGATGCCGATGAGGCCAAGGGCGATCAGCGTGAGCTGAGGGATGGCAGCAAGGACAAAGCCGAGGATGAAGAACGGCCAGGTCTCCTTGGTGGCCATCATGTTGATGACCATGGCGTAACCGACGGAAGCGACCATGCCGCCGCCGACAGCCATGCCGCCGGACAGCCAATCGGGCATAGCGTTAAGCGCGTTGGTAACGGCCTCGGCCGGGATGATGCACAGAAGTACTGCCGGGATGGCGATACGAACACCCTGCATGAGGATGCCGGCGTACTGCCAACGCTCGATGCCGGCGAAGTCGCCCTTCTCGGCGCAGGCGTCCATGCCGTGAACCATAGCGGTAGCCAGGGTACGGCAGATCATGGTCAGGAACAGACCAGCGACCGACAGCGGGACGGCGACGGCGATGGCGGCGGTAACGGCCTTGGCCGAATCGGTGGCGCCACCGTTGAGGGCGAGCACCATGATGATCGAAGAAGCGACCGAGGCCAGAGCGGCGTCAGGCGCGACGGCGGCGCCGACGTTAGCCCAGCCAAGGGCCATCATCTGGAGCGAACCGCCCAGGAGGATGCCCTCCTGAAGGTGACCGGTTACGAGACCGATAAGCGTGCATGCCACGAGCGGCTGATGGAACTGGAACTCATCCAGAATGCCTTCCATACCGGCAAGCAACGCGACAATCGCAACAAGCAGAATAGTGATTGCAGACATGTATCGGACCCTCCTTTACTATGCTTGAGCGGCCAGTTCGGCCTTAGCTTTCTTCAACATGGCGTCGAGATCCTCGGAGGAATCCGAAGGAACCTTGCGGACCTCGAACTTGACGCCCTTGGCCTTGAGAGCCTCGATGGTCTTGACATCGTCATCGCCCATAGCGACAGCGTTGGTGACGACGACCTTGCCCTTGGAGTGGGCCATGGAACCGATGTTGGCTTCCTTGATGTCGACGCCGGCCTCGATGGCCCTGAGCAGATCCTGCGGGTTCTCGAACAGCAGCATCGCCTTGGTGTCGCCAAAGCGCGTGTCCTTGACGACCTCGGCCATCTTCTTGATAGGCACGACGTTGGCGTGGACTCCCGGAGGGGCAGCCTGCTCGATCATGGTCTTGCGGAGCTCGTCGTGAGCAACGCCGTCGGAGACCACGATGATGCGGTTGGGGTTGATCTGCTTGGTCCACGTGGTGGCCACCTGACCATGCAGCAGACGCGTGTCGATACGGACGTGGGCGATCTTGATGTGCCCGTCGCCGATCACCGTTCCCGGAGGAATGGCACCCGCAGGAGCAGCGGCGGCCGCAGCCGGCTTCTTCTCCTCGGGCTCCAGAGACTCGGGCTTGACGCGCACGCCGGCCTTAGCCTCAGTCACGAGATGTTTTGCGATCGCATGTGCAGTGTTCTTTGCGTCAAAGCGCTGCGAATATGCCTCGATGAGCATAGGCAGGTTGACACCGGTGACGATAGCCCAGGAATCATGGCCCTCGATGAGACCGCTGATCTGGTTGAAGGGCGTGCCGCCCCACAGATCAACGAGGAAGAGCACCTGCTCCTGGTCCTCGAAGGAAGCGATTGCTTCCTCGACCTTGGCACGGAAGTCGTCGGGGCCCATGCTCGGCTCGAGCGAGACCACGGCAACAGACGGCTGATCGCCAAAGACCATCGAGCCCGTCTGCTTGATTCCAGCCGCCAAGTCACCATGGCTAGCAAGAACAATACTTACCATCACATAACCTCCTTTTTGTCTACATATTTCCTACACGACATGAACGAAGTATACCTGTTTGGATTGTGGAATTATAGCTGAATCCGCAAAAGGTTGGATTATTTGTTTAAACGTCTAGGTTTGTTACAAGTTGATTACGTTGCTATTTTTCGACTCATTTCCCACTAAAGCGTCGCTCATCAAGTCATGTATTTTACAGATACAAGCATGCTGTTCATTGATACCGATTTTAAGCAAGTGCGAATGCGCTTGTACTGCCGCTATTTTGTTTAAACAGATATGACTTGACTATTTTCGTGGCTTATGCAATAGCGCAAGTAGTCTTTGGGGACGTCCCCAAAGACCAGGGGCTAGACGATGTGGAGAGGGTTGGCGGCGTCGACGGCATCGGGGGCGTTGGAGAGGCCGTCGGGAGCAGCGTCTGTCGGGTCCTCATCGGGGGTCTCGATCTGCTTGATCATGACCTCCTGGCCCTGCAGCAGGTATGTCTCGCCGCTGCCGCAATGGGGGCAGGTCTTGCCGTGCTCGACCGTCGCGTAGTCGCAGCCGCACGCCTCGCAATGCGTCACGGCCTCGACGGGCTCCACGATAAGCTCCGAGCCCTCGGTGATAGGCTTTTTATCCGCCGCCCAACGCCAAGCGTCGAGCAGTAGGTCGGGAACGACGCCCGAGACCTCGCCCAGGAGCAGCGTCACGCTCGAAACGCGACACACGCCATTGGCGCGCGCCACATTCTCGACATCGCGAATGATG
Source organism: Collinsella sp. (assembly GCA_018363345.1). GTDB lineage: Bacteria > Actinomycetota > Coriobacteriia > Coriobacteriales > Coriobacteriaceae > Collinsella. The sequence goes on from JAGZNZ010000006.1 coordinate 88,585, forward strand.
TGATAAACGATTCCCAATTCATGCAAGGTAGAAACCTTTCAACAACGGTTGATGCGATGCAAACTCAAAGCAAGGGGACGGCGAAATCTAGTCTGCGCCGTCCCCTTACCCGCCATGGTTACCTATTTACGACCGAACTTGATTTTGATTGCACGCTTTAAAGCATACTTGCCAAGGCTCGGGAGCTTTTGCTCGTATTTGACCATCGTGGAGCACTCGGGACGGTCGCGATCCAGGTGGATGGCATCGAAGGCGCACTTGGTGGTGCACAGGCCGCAGCCGATGCACTTGTTGGGGTCGACGATCGAGGCGCCGCAGCCCAGGCAGCGGGCGGTCTCGGCGCGCACCTGCTCTTCGGTAAAGGTCTCGACGTACTCGCTAAACGGCGCGGCCTTCTCGCGCTCGCGGTCCACGTGGGCAACCTCGCGGCTCGCGTTGTCGTAGCTCTCAATCACGACATCGTCGCGGTCGAGCGCGGTGTAGCGGCGCTGGTTGCGGCCGATGGTGAGCGTGGAGCCCGGCTGCACAAAGCGATGGATGGACACCGCGGCCTCATGACCGGCGGCGATGGCGTCGATGGCAAAGCTGGGGCCGGTGTAGACGTCGCCGCCCACAAAGATGTCGGGCTCAGCGGTCTGATAGGTCTGGGGGTCGGCAAGAGCACCCTGGCCGCGGCCGAGCTCCACCTTGGAGCCAGCCAGCAGGTCGCCCCACACAATGGACTGGCCAATCGACATGACCACGCGGTCGGCATCGACGCGGCGCAGATCGTTCTCGTCGTACTCGGGCGCAAACCGGCCCTCGTCGTCAAAGACACGCGTGCAGCGCTTGAAGGTGATACCGCACACACGACCGGCCTCGTCCAGGTGAACCTCCTTGGGGCCCCAACCGCAGCTGATGTGAGCGCCGTCCTCAACGGCCTCGCGACGCTCCTCCTCGCTGGCGGGCATCTGGGCCTCGCTCTCCAGGCAGAACATCTCAACGTGCTCGGAACCCAGACGGCAGGCGTTGCGCGCGACGTCGATGGCCACGTTGCCGCCGCCCACCACGATGGTGCGGCCGGGCAGCGCGTCGATCTTGCCACTGTTGACCTCGCGCAAAAAGTCGACGGCCACGGTCACGTCCTCGGCCGCCTCGCCCGGAATACCGGCGAGGCGGCCGCCCTGGCAGCCGATGGCAACATAAAAGGCCTTAAAGCCCTGCGCGCGCAGCTCGTCGAGCGTCACATCGCGACCGACCTCCACGCCATAGCGGAACTCGGCGCCCATCAGGCGAATGATCTCGACCTCTGCCTCGATAACGTCCTTCTCCAGCTTAAAGCTGGGAATACCGTAGGTGAGCATGCCGCCCGGGCGCTCGTTCTTCTCGAACACGACGGGCTTGTAGCCCTTCTCGGCCAGATAGAAGGCGCAGGACAGACCGGCCGGGCCGGCACCGATGATGGCGATCTTCTGATCGAAGCCGCCAGCGCGTGTCGGCGTCACCACGGGCGGGACATAGCGGGTCGCGGCATCAAGATCGCGCTGGGCGATAAACTTCTTGACCTCGTCGATAGCCACGGCGGCGTCCACACGGCCGCGGGTGCAGGCATCCTCGCAGCGGCGGTTGCACACGCGGCCGCAGATAGCGGGCAGCGGGTTCTCGCGCTTGATGAGCGCCAGCGCCTCGTCATAGCGCCCCTGTGCCGCAAGCTTCAGATAGCCCTGAACGGCAACGTGCGCGGGGCAAGCCGTCTTGCAGGGCGCGGTGCCGGACTCGTGCGTCTCGATACGGTTATCGTTGCGGTAGTTGGGCGACCACTTGGTGTGGTCCCACTTGGTGGCATCGGGCAGCTCCTGGCGCGGATACTCAGGCACCTGTCCGCCGGCCTTTTTGCTGCAGAGCTTCTGGCCGAGCTTGGCGGCACCGGCAGGGCACACCTCAACGCAGCGACCGCAGGCCACGCACTTGTCCTTCTCGACCTTGGCGACATAGGCCGAGCGCGACAGGTTGGGCGTGTTGAACAGCTGCGAGGTGCGCAGGGCGTAGCACACGTTGACGTTGCAGTTGCAGATGGCGAAGATCTTGTTCTCGCCGTCGATATTGGTGATCTGGTGCACAAAGCCGTTGTCCTCGGCCTGGCGCAAAATGTCGTAGACCTCCTCGCGCGTCACATAGTGGCCGCGGTCGGTCTCAACCACGTAGTCGGCCATATCGCCCACGGCGATGCACCAATCTGCCGGGTCGTCGGCGCAGCCCTCACCCATCACGCGACGGCTCGCGCGGCAGCTGCAGGTGCTAGCGGCATACTTGCCATCGTATTTGTCGAGCCAATGCTCGATATGCTCGATCGGCACCGACGTGCTCGCGGCGTCAATGGCCTTCTCGACCGGAATGACGTGCATGCCGATGCCGGCGCCTCCGGGTGGCACCATCGGCGTAGCACGGGACAGCGGGCCTTTGGATGCCTGTTCAAAGAACTTGGCGTAGACCGGGTGTTCCTCGAGCTGGCTCACGCGCATGTTGAGGAACTCGGCAGAACCCGGCACCAGCATGGGCAGCACCCACTGCTTGGCGCGCTCGAGGTTTTCCCAGTTGTACTCGAGCAGACCCGTGTAGCTCATGTCGTCGAGCATCTTCTCGATATCGGCTTCGGGCATGCCGGTGAGCTTGACCATCTCGGGCAGCGTATAGGGACGGCGCATCTTCATCTTGCAGAGCACTTCGGCCTGCTCGTCGGTTGCGGCCTCGGCAAACGACCAGTACTCGTAGCCCAGCAGCTCGTCGCGATGCAGCAGACGGTTGGTGCAGTGCTCGCACAGCTTGACGATTGCCTCGCGCGGATGCTCCGGCAGCGGCGGCACGAACTCCGAACCGATATCGGGCTCGGTGTAGCTAATTCCCGGTCCGTTGAGAATCATGGTTGTCCCTTCTCTTGCCGCAGGCCGACGAGGCCGCGGCACCCCTCTTTTTTTGCAGGCCGGGCATGCCCCCATGCCGTTCACCCGCCATTGTTGACATTGTGTCAAAAATAGTATTGACGAACCGTCAACAATATTCAAGACTGTTAGGCGAACGGTCCGGCAAAAGAGGATGAAAGGCGGCAAAACATGGGCAACAACGCAGCAGGTACCTCTGTGGTCGATGCCATCCCCGCATCCGATAGCGCGGCAAAGCGCCTGACGGGCGACGAACGCCGTCGCGAGATCCTCGATGCCGTGCGCACCGTAAGCTCCGAGTTGGGCGTGTCCCACCTATCGGTATCGGCTGTGACCAAGCGAGCCGGCTGCACGCGTTCATTGTTCTACCACTACTTTGCCGATATGGACGCCGCCGTCACCGCTGTCATGGACGAGGCAATCGACGGCTTTATTTCCGAGCTCGAGCAGTGGAACGCCGGCCGCACCGTCGGCGATATCGAGGGCGCGCTCGACACCGTCGCCCCGCTCTTTAAGCGTCTGGTCGCCAGCGGCCACGAACTGCCGAGTACGCTCACCTCAAGCAGTGGCGCGCTCTACGGCGGCTTTTTGCACAACGTGGTTCAGCGAGTGGCTCAGTACATCTGCGACACCACCGTGGTGGATTTTGTCGCCCATCATGAGCTACGCATCGACCATGTCTACGAGACGTTCTACACCCTCATCATGGGACTGTTGATGTATATCCGCACGCACCCCGATGTGCCCGACGAGACGGTCAAGGAAATCATCGCCTCGACACTCCACATCGAGGGCTACACCGCCAAGTATCCGGAGCGCAAGCCCCAGAACTGACGACATTTGGCCAAACTGCCCGCGATCGGAAGAGGGGCCGCGGGCGTGTGAAAGGAGAGCAGCATGCTGTTCGATGTTTGGGGTAGCGATACCCTTATCCACTGGGCCGGCTGGGCCATGGTCTTTATTGGCCTGATCGTGCTCAACGAGGTCGGCCGCCGCACCAAGCTGGGCGCGGCCATCATCTTTGGCGTGGCTCCGCTGGCCATGACCATCTACTGCGTCGCCATCGCCATCGGCGTCTCGCAGGGTGCCGAGTGGGCGCTCACCAACCCCACCCATGTGTACCAGAACAGCTGGTTCCACTACGCCAAGGTGTACGCGGCGCTGGCCGGTTGCTGGGGCTTCATTGCCATTAAGTACCAGTGGGGCAAGATCGGCAAGGCGCATTGGTTCCGCGCGTGGCCGTTTGTGATCGTCGCCATCAACATCATGATCGCCGTCGTGTCCGACTTTGAGAGCGCCTATCACTTCTTTGTCCTGGGCGAGTCCACCTGGGTCACCTCCGAGGGCGCCACGCAGCTGGCCGGCTGGAACAACGTGTTCAACGGCATCGCCGGTATCATCAACATCTTCTGCATGACCGGTTGGTGGAGCGTCTACGCCTCCGAGGACAAGACCGACATGCTGTGGCCCGACATGACCTGGGTCTACATCATCGCCTACGACATCTGGAACTTCTGCTACACCTACAACTGCCTGCCCACCCACTCCTGGTTCTGCGGCTTTGCGCTGCTGCTGGCGCCCACCGTCGCCGCCTTTATCTGGAACAAGGGCGGCTGGATCCAGAACCGCGCCTTTACGCTGGCCATTTGGTGCATGTTTGCCCAGGTGTTCCCGTACTTCCAGGAGGAGTCCATCTTTGTGACCCACTCTACGCTCGACCCCGGCGCCGCTACCGCGGTCTCGATCGCCGCACTGGTCGCCAACGTCGCCGCGATCATCTACATCGCCTACCGCGCCAAGAAGCTCGGCCGCAATCCCTACAAGCAGGATGTCTTTGAGGGCACCAGCGATTGGGAAAAGGCCACCGCTCGCCGTGCCAAGGTTGATTACGCGCACGCCGAGTAACGTGCCCGGTGCACATACCGCTTGAATGTGAAGTCGCCTGGCCGACTCCGCGCAATGCAACGTATTGCATACCCCCGGAAAGCGATTTGTCCGCTTTCCGGGGGCTTTTTGCTGTTGCGCGCATCCACGCACATATTCAAAACCTCTCGCACAGATAAAATCAGATTTCCAATTGCCTGACAGCTCTATATGACCCTGTTTTTGGGTACATTGTTGTCCCGATATTGAGCTTGGGGGATGTATGAAAGATGAAACGATGGGCCAAGAGGATGCGGCCCAAGATGCAGAAGCTTGCGCTGAGGCCTTGGAGAGCTTAGACCGGATTTCACTCGATGAGATTGCGTTTGACGATTCGGGCGCTGACGTGCAGGATGAGCCGGAAGCCGAGGCGCAGTCCGATGATCAGGATGCAAAAGACGATGGCGCCGCGCCCACCGAAGACGAGGCAGGTCACGAAGACGCCGAAAGCGAGGCCGGCAACCAGCCCGAATCCGACACGAGCGAGGAAACCATCTTGCTCGACAACTTGCCGGCCGAAGATTCGCTGACCCGCGAGCTCCCTGGCTTAGGCTCTGCGCCTGCCGTGGACGAGACCATCGCCATGGGCGATATTCCCCTACCGTCCGTTCCTTCGGCACGCGAAGCCGAGGCTCGTCATCGTAAGATGCCGCCCAAGCGCCGCAACCTGATGGTTGCCGGCGTTGTGGCCGTCGCGCTCGTCGCCGGCGGCGCAGGCTATGCTGCCTGGAACGGATATCAGCAAGAGCAGGCTGCCGCTGTCGCCGCCAGTGCGCACACGATGATGTCGGTGCAGATTGGCGTGCATGCCGCGGGCCTCGACTGTTCCGCCGGCTCCAAGATTCCCGTACAAGTGAGTGGCCAGGATTCTGACGGATCCTCCGTGAGCGAAACACTCTATATTGACGAGCACGGCCGTGGCATCAAACTGCTACCCGGTGACTACACGCTCTCCATTGCCGCCTCCCCCATCGCGTCCGACGGCACCGTCTATACCGTGCCGACCACCAAGGCACAGGTCACGATCAAGAGCGACGGACAGGACCTAAGCAGCCAGGCCGCCTTTAAGCTCAAGGTGCCTTCGGCCGACACGGTAACCGACGACCAGATCGATGCCGCCGCCAAATATGCCGAGGAGGGAGGCGCGAGCTCCGCCGCCACCGCCAAGGTGCTCCAGCAGGCGGCAACCGCGCGGCGCGACGCCGCCGTCAATGCCGTGAGCGCGCAAAAGGCACAGGCAGCCCGTGATGCCGACGCCCGTCACAAGGCAACCGGCCTCTACCAGCTCGATATCCCTGTCGAGTGGTACGGCAAGGTCGAGACTTGGCAAAATGGCAGCACGCTATGCATCTATCTTGCCGGCGACAGCGATACGCCGATTGTGACGCTCGTCGCAGTGCGCGAGGGCGAGAGCTTTACGCCCGATGAGGGCGATACGGTTTTGGGTGCGGCCAACCTAGGCAACGGTTATACCGTCTACGCCAGCGGCCCCGTCTATCCGTACGTGGTGCCCCAGACCATCAACGGACGGACGCAGAATCCCGTGTCGACCTACCCCATGGACTCGGCCATTGAGCTTGTCGAGCTCACGACCGGCAACCGCTACACCTATAGCCAGATCAAGAACGTACTGGTCGGCAAAGACGGCAAGGCCGACGCTGCGACCAAACTCGAGACCGACTACCTCGCCCAGATTCTCCTGCCGAGCATCAAAGCCCAGGACTAGCCGTCTGCTCCGCCCAGACCAGTCTTTTTGGGACGTGTCTTTTAGCTACTTTTCCGCCCGCTCGACCTGAGTAGCAAAAAGAGCCCCGTCCTAAATGAGCTACGTGATGCGATTGCCCCCGAGCCCCGGCAGAAGCTACGCAAGAAGCCATCTCCACGCGGGCACCGTGTGGACTACGCCGTTCTCGCACGAGAGATTGGCCTGTTCATCCATAGTTACAATCGTCGATTCCCCAAGGCCGAATTGTGCCATCGCGGCATCGAGCGCGGCGATTTCGCGCTCGCGAGTCTTCTCGTTTGTCATCTCAACACTAACTTGTACCAGGTCATACGCCTGCATAAGCAATGCGTCCCCAGCTACAAAGTCCACTTCATGGTTCCTGCTGCCGTTCTTGAACAGCAGGCGGCAAACCGAGCCGGTCCGAGCTGCAGGGGTCCTTCTTCTCAGCGCATTAAACACCGCGGTCTCAAGCCGCTGCCCCTGGTCCGATACCGCCGCGGGCGAAAACGCCCCAAACATCGCGGGATCCGCAGCGTACACCTTGGATGCGGATCGCGTATTGCTTGCAAGCGACCGGCTAAACTCAGAGACCGAAAACAGCAGGTAGGCATCCTCGTAGTACGCAAGTAGATCGCTCAGCGTATTGCGGCTTACAGGTATCTGCCTGCTCTTAAACTCGTTGTATACCTTGTTTACCGAAAGCTCTCGCCCCGACGACGCCATGCAGCGCGCCAAGAACAGCGAGGCCAGTCGAGGGTTCCTGATATCGAATCGTTCGACAACGTCCATTGCAACCGTACGCGATGCATACTCCTGCAGCAGCTGAATCGCATCGGCGGGTGCCTGGTCAAGCGTCGCGATAAACCCTCCCCGCTCAAGGTATCCACTCAGCTGGTTCCGAAGCACCGCCGCGTCGCTTGAGGACAACGGTGCATCTGGCGCGGGTACGGCCCCCGTGTTGTAACGGACATATTCCGAAAAACTCATCGGAAAAAGCTCCCGAACGAGAGAACGACCCCTAAACTCGCTCTTGAGCTCGGCAGACAGCATCTTAGAAGAAGCTCCCGTCACGTAGACGGTCGCTTTCTCCGTATCGACCACACGCCGCAGAAACGCACCCCATTCGGGAATTTCCTGGATTTCGTCGAAGAAAATGTAGGCACCCTCGGTTCGAGCAGCAGGATATAGCGCATAGAATGTATCGAGCACGTCCGCTAGCAGCGACGGCTCATACGGACGCAAGCGCTCATCCTCAAAATTGAAATAAAGCATCCGGTCAAGCTCGATACCTTGACCCTGAAGCCGCTGCATCTCCTGATACAGGCGATACGTCTTTCCACAACGACGGGCTCCCACAATCACATTTACGATGTTGTCGCGCTTGGGTTCCTGCGGGTTTCCCAGATCAAGGTCGCGCTCAAAGACCTGTGGAACTCCTTGTTGCTCAAAGTCCTTTATTTTCTGGGCCACCAAGTCGTTGAATGCCATGATTCTCCAATCTTGCTTATCTGCTAATCAGGATTATAGTGATTCTTGATTAGTTAGAGAGCAAGATTATGTGAAGCTTGATTAGTAGTTAAGCAAGTTTTTCACTTTCGAATTGCCCGGGTGATCACATGCCTCGGATGGCTACAAAACAGTTGAGGGGTCAAATGCTCCCGTTAGAGCCGTGATAAAAATTAACTAGGAACATTTGGCCCCCTCAGTCCTGCAGGGTATTGTGAAGTGCGGGGCTAGATCAGGCCGAAGTGTTCCATGGCCTGGGCGACGCCGTTGTCTGCACAGGGGACCGCGACGTAGTCGGCGGCCTCGCGCACATGGGGTGCTGCCTGGCCCATCGCCACGGCAACGTCCGCGGCCTCAAAGAGAGACAGATCGTTCTCGGAATCACCGAAGGCAAAGACACGCGCCGGCGCCGCACCCGCCGCAGCAGTGAGCTCCGCGAGCAGGGCCCGGGCCCCAGTACCTTTGGACACCCCGGGCATGACGAGCTCGTGGCTCCCCTCGCCCACGTTGTAGTAGCCGAGCTCCTCCATCAAAAAGTCGCTCGCCCGGTAGGCCCCGTACGCCTCGTCGACAAAATCGACCTTGGCAAACCGCAGGTCGGGCTTGGCACTACGCATCTCCTCGAGGTCGCACGCCACAGGACCCCAGTTGTAGAGGCTCCCACCGCTCGCGTTGAGCTCCAGGCAGAGCTCCGTCCCCTCAAAAAAGGCGGGCATCCCCACGCGGAGCATCTCCGCTACCATGCGCTCGAGCACCGCGCGCGGAAAGCAACAGTCGAGGATAACCTTGCCGTCGAGCACCACGTGCGCTCCGTCGAGCGAAACGTATCCGCGAAACGGGAGGTTGTTGAGCAGCTGGTCGATCCCCACCCGGGCACGCCCAGTCGAGAGAATCGGAATGCCGCCGCGCTCGGCGAACTCCTCCACGGCGCGCACCACGCGCTCGGTGGGAAAGCTGCCGGGGCCCGTTACGGGGTCGCGGCACACGAGCGTCCCGTCAACGTCGAAAAACGCGACGACCGGACCTTCCTCAAAGCGTACCCCGCCGGCGCTCACAGCTGCTCCCCATAGGACGCGAGCATCTGCTCGGTCCAACCCTTGGGCATCTGAGTCACGTAGCTCTCGTAGCTCGAACCACCATAGGTGTGGGCGGCGACAAAATAGCCCTGGTAATCGTTGGCGTAGCCGATGATCACCGGATGCTTGCCCGTCCCGTCGAACGCACCCTTGACGATGGCGCCTAGCTCGCTTGCAAGCTCGCCGGGGAAGGTCGTGAACACCACCGAACCAAAGTCGAGCGTCGTCATCGCAACGGTGAAGTCCATCTCGTGGCGCTGGAGCTGCTGCTCGAGCATCTCCTTCTCGGTATCGGCGAGTTTCTTCTCGTCAAACGTGGGATTGTTGGCGAGCACCTCGAGCACCTCGTCAAGCTGCGCCTGGTACTGCGGGTAAAAGTCCTCGTTGTTGTAGTGGACATGGTGCTCAAACCGCGAAACCTTGGGCGCAGCGAGCTCAATGGGCTCAAAGGCGCCCTTCATGATCTCGCCCGCGATGCCGTTGCTCACGCGGCGGAGCTCCGCAAAGTCGTTGCCCTGGCGGAACTGCCGGTTGCCTAGATCGCCCGAGGCGCCGGTAAAGATATACGGCACGCAGCCGATCCAGTCCGCAAGCTTGTCGCGCACGCCTCCCTGCACGTCGGTCGTGAGCAGGCGGTTGGTGGGGCCGACCACCGTGGCATGGCAGTTGAAGTTGAGCATCGCGCCCAGCGTCTTGCCGCCCTCAGCCACAAAGCGCAGCACCAGGGCCTCATCGTCAAACGGCAGGTCGGCATCGTTGCGGTTGGAATACCAACCGCGTACGTGCCTCGTGAGCATCTCGGGCGCGGCGTCGACGAGCTCCTCATCCAAACCCGTCGCCGCCTGCAGCACCAGCCCCGTGACCAGCTCGACATAGCCGGGCGTGGTGGGGATGCCCATGGCGCCCACGCCCTCAAAGCCGTTGGCGCACGAGTGCGAGTGGATAGAGTTGATCACGATGTTCTCGCTCGCGACCCCAAGCCCCGCGGCGAGGCCCTCGCGCATCGCGCGGGTCGTCTGGGCCGTGAGGATGCACACGTCGATCGATACAAAGAGCGACCGTGTGCCCTCGACCTCGAGCAGGAGCAGTGTCGCACGCGGCGTATCGTGCACGCCCGTCGCCGGCTGCTTGCGGATGGGATGGATATAGCCCTCCATCCAAAACGTGCCCGCGGGAGTGATATCGACAGATATGCTTGCAGCCTTCATGGCTCTCCTTTCAAAAAAGCCCGAGACGCACAGGGCGCCCCGGGCATGCAGTGCAGATATTGTTCGCTATGCGACCACGTAGCGGTACGTGTCTCCCATCGGCACAAACGTGGCCGGGATTTCGCTCGTCCCCAGAGCCTCGGGCAGCCAGTTGACCATGTACTCCATACCGGGCTCCTCCAGGTTGAAGTGCCCGATGGTGATGGCGCACCGGTTTTGGCCGAGCATGCCGGAGTCGCGGATGTACTCGCACGTGGTGAAGTCGATGAACTCCATGGTCATGAGGCAATCGTTGGCCTCGGCATCGGTACGGTTGATCTCGGCGGTATCGCTCTTGGCGTCGCCGGTCACATGCATCGGGACGCGAACGCTCTTGACGCGTGCGTGCGGGTCGCCGGTAATACGTGTGCCGTTGAGGCCGAGCTTGTGCACGAGCTCCTGCGCGAGCTCCGTGGCGTCTGTCTCGGGGATCTGGTACTCCAGGCAAAAGCCCTTGTCCTCGCCCACGCGGTAGTCGAGCCAGCCGAGCTTATCGGCCAGGCCGTAGAAGATGCCGTCTGCCAGAGCACCGTCCGCGTCGATGGGCACGCGCGAGTGGATATAGTCGTGGCAGCGCCAGACGGCACCGCCCCACTCGTCGAGCAGGGTCTTCTTGGCCTTGAACGTTACGGTATCGCCCACCACGTCCTGATGGTCGCCATGGTTCCAAAAAAGTGCCTCGTGGCTGATGATCAGGTTGGCGCCAAGCTCCTGAGCGCGGCGGATGATATCTGCCGTGGGCCAGATGCAGGTAACGATGCCCGTGCACTCGGTGTCGGTAGCGCCGTAGAGCACCTGGTCGCGCGTAGTCGCGTCGTCGATTGCCTTGCCGGTAAACGAGTCCACGCCTGTCGAGAAGTCCTTGACGTGTTGGATAACCTCGCTGATGAGCATATGAATCTCCTTTTGGAACTAAATGACCAACCGCATGTGCCGTCTGAGCGGCAGATGCTACTCGTCGTCCTCGTCGTCCTCAACCTGGATGGTGTTGAGGAGTTTGATGGACTGCCCGGCCATGTCGATCGCGTTCTGAATACCCTCGGCCGTGAGCGGCGCAGGTGCCAGGCAGAGCTCCATCGCCAGGACCACATTGACGCCCGCCACCACAAAGACGTTGGGGGCCACGTAGGGCAGAAACTTCTGATTGACACTGCCTGCCAGGATGTCGGTCAAAACGAGCACCTCGTCGTCGGGAGAAATCGCGTCGAACACGGCCTCGACCTGCGGCTCGAGCGGCGTATCGTCCACGTACGCGCAGATCACGTGAAAGTCGCACTTGGCGCCCAGAAACTCCAGCGTATCGGCCAAGCCCTGAGCAAATTTATGGTGCGACGCAAGGATTACCTGCCTCATGAGCCAACTCCTTATGTAGCAGCGGGAGTGAACCCCGCTAAACAAACCGTTCCATGGCACCCGCCGCGCACAAGCGTGTAAGGAGACGTGCAGGGCGGGTGCGGTGGAACGGTTCGCTCAAATCAGATACGAACCGTAACACCGGGGCCGTGGGATGGCGCCCACAGCCCCGTCGGCGGTCGGGGGAAGCCACCGACGGAGGAAAAGTGAAGGAACTTAGGCGGCCAGGATACCGAAGGCGGCGCAGACGCAGCTCGCGGCAAGGATACCAAGGATGATCCAGTTGAGCTTGACGCCCTTCTTGATCAGTTTGTAGACCACGACGGCCAAGAGCAGACCCAAGATGTTGGGGAAGATCTGGTCGAGCACGCCCTCCTGGATACCGAGCGAGATCTCGCCGTACTGGAACACGAGGGGCGTGGTGAGCTTGACGGAGCTGTAGATCAGCGAGCCGACCACGGTAAGGCCGAGGATGGAGGCGGCGTCGGTGAGGACGTTGAGCTTATCGCCCATCTTGGTCACCACGGAAGCGCCCGCCTTGTAGCCCTGGACATAGTTCTGCATACGCCAGAAGTACAGGGCGACCCAGACCGCCAGCCACAGGAGGATGCCAACGGGGCTTCCCTGCTGGGCCATGTAGCCGGCGATGGAGCCGAGGATCGTCATCGGCAGGATCCAGATAAAGACGTCGCCGATACCGGAGATGGGGCCCATGAGGCCGACCTTGAGGTCGTTCTCGGCATGGATGCCGTTAAGGTGGCCCTTATCCTCCATGGCGAGGCCGGCACCGAGAAGCAGGCCCGAGACGGGAGGCGTGGCGTTGAACACGCAGTCGAGCTGGTTCAGGATCGCGGTGTTGAAGGCGTCCTCGTCGTTGCCGTAGATCTTGCGAAGCGCGTAGTAGGAGGCGAACATGGCGCACGGGGCGTTCTGCGTGGCGTAGGAGTACGAGACCGTATCCATCAGGCACATACGGCGCGAGCAGATCTTGAGGTCTTCGTCGGTAAGGACGGGCTCATAGGAGCCGTCGGGGAGCTGTACGGGGGCCGGAGCCTCGTTGAAGTCCTTGAATTCCTTGGGCTTGAAGAAGTTACTCATCTTCGAGCTCGCCTCCATTCACGGTAGCGGCGGCCACGGGAGCGGCCTCAGACTTGTTGCGGAAGTACTCGATGGCCACGACAGCACCCAAGAGAGCGATGGGGAGCACGGAGAGGTTGAGGTAGGCAGCGAGGACATAGCCGGCGATAAGGAACGCGTAGAACTTGTTGACCGGCATGAAGGTGAGCAGGATCGCGAAACCGGTGACGGGCAGCACGCCTGCGGCGATGGAGAGACCGTCGGTGAACCACTGCGGCATGAAGGCGTTGATGGCCTCGACCGCCTGCTGGCCAAAGGCGAGCACGATGATCATGGGCAGAGCGCCCTGGAGGAAGAGCCACAGGTGCGAAAGGAAGCACGAGGCGAGCATCTTGTTGTACTCGCGCTTGACGGCATAGCCGCGAATGACCTTGAAGACCCAGGAGTTGTAGATCTTGAAGATGACGTCGAGCTGGACATATAGCATGGCGACCACGACGCCGATTGCAAGGCCGACGGAGATGTCGCCGTTACCGGTGATGCAGGCCGTGACGGTCGCGACCATACCGGCCATGCCGTAGTCGGGGGCAGACGAGCCGCCCAAGCCCGCGGCGCCCATGGACATGAGCTGGATGGTACCGCCGACGATGAGGCCCGTGTTGGGGTCGCCCAAGATGATACCGGCGAGCCAGCAGACGAGCGCGTGCATAAACGGGATCGCCTGGGTCGAATAGGCGTCGACCGCGCGGAATCCTGCCAAGAGGACGAGCAGGACAAACTGGAGCGCATTAACATCCATGTTTATCACCTTTCTTTACAGGGGAATGAACTCAGAGATGGGCACAGGCTTATCGGTGGTCATGTAGCGGACCTCGACCTTGGTGCCCGCGGCCGCGATCTTCTGGTAGACAGGGATGTCCTTCTCCAGAATGAAGGCGCGCCTGCCGGCCTGGACGCCCGGGATGCCCTCGGGCGGGGTCTCCGTAAGCCCCAACGTGAGCACCGGGATCTTCTGCCCGGCCTCGATCAGATCTAGGAACGTCTGCGGGTCGCGCGCGATGGTAAACACCGTGTGGTTGTCGTACTTGCCGGCTTTGAAGTTGGTGAGGGCCTTCTCCTCGGTAATAATCGAGAGCGCCTGGCCCGAGGGCTTCGACAGCTTCATGGCCGCCTTGCGCACCTCATCGTTGGCCGTGGCGTCGTCGATGATCATCGTGCGCTGCGTGGCGTACGTGGGGCACCAGAAGCCCTGTACGATTCCGTGGAGCAGACGATAGTCGATTCGCCCTGCGACGATACTCATGTCCACCCTTCCTTTCCGTGTGCGGGCGCGGGCGCCCGCGTTTCTTTGAGAGGGCCGCCCCTGCAACCCTTGATCTCCTGCTGAAACCAAGATAGGCGGTCGCAGACCGGCGGGACGCGGCATCAAACAGAATCGACAGAGCGCCGCAAACCGCAACAGCCTTGCCACTCAAATGGACAAGATATTTGGTTTTCTCAACACTAGCCCTCGACACTCATCGCAACAGTGTCGAGGGCTTTACCAGGTTTGTGTCGGCTGTTCTACTCGTCTTCGAGAATCATGCCCGCTATCTCGACTTTCTTTTGCGCATCGGCCATGCTCACATGCAGCATGTGGTGCACGTATGCAATCTCCGACACAGGTATCTCGACACGGTAGCGTCGCGTCATGTCGATAAAGGCCTCGCGGAAGTTCTCGATAAAGTCCGCATGGTCGCGCTCAAAGGCCTCGGTGTCGGGGGCGGAGTCAACAAAATTCTTGGTCACCAGGCGCTCGATAAGACCGCACAGGTGCACGTAGACGCCGATCTTGCGGCGCGCGTCGATATCCTCGCCCCGCAGCTCCGCCAAGCGCTTGACCGCGCGGTCGGCCTCGATGTAGAGCATCTCGGGGTTAAGGATCGTAATGGACTCGATCACGTTGCGAAGGGTCAGGTTGCGCAGGGGGTTGGCATGGAACTCCTGGACGCTCTCGGGGTCCACGAGCGGGAAGAGCGCCCGGTCGAGCGCGTCGGAGCTTCCCTCGTAGAGAATGTCCTCGAGCCCCACAAACGGCACCGACACGATGCCCGGGTCCATGGTGCCCACGACGGCGCGCACGCGGTAGTCGCTAAAGACCGGGGCGCCGTCGCCCTTTTGGGCGAGCATGGGGTAGTCGCAGGTCACGAGCTGCACCTCGGGCGTGCCGGGGAGGCTGTTCTGCACGATCTGGCGGATCTTGTCGGCTGCCTCGATACCCGACTCCGAGCAAAACGCCACGGCGTCGTTTTCGACCGAACTCCTCACCACGCTGTAGCTGGGCGCGAGCCCCGCCGAGGCGTGGGCGAGCACCTCGTCCAGATCGGCGTGGGCGATGAGCGCGCTTCCCACCTCGAGGGCAAGGCCGGTCGACACGTTGTTGACGATGTGGATGTCGCACGTCGTGAGCCCTGTAATGGCGTCGTTGATCTTTTCGAGCGAACCCATGTCCACCAGGATCGCCACCGTCTTGCAGTGCGAGTAGCGCGCGAGCAGGCGCGAGAGCTGCCCCACGATCTCGGTGACCTCCTGGTCGTAGGTCATGTCGATGGCCTCGAAGACATGCGTTCGCAGGATGCGGTCGGCGGCGTCGGCGATGCTCGTGGCGGTGGAATAGCCGTGGCACACCACCACGCCCAGGTAGTCGCGCGGTCCTCCCGTGGCGCGCAGGGCGTCCCCCACCTCGATAAAGAGCACCGTGCGTGAGAGCGCATCGAGCTCCATGCCGAGGGCCGTCTTGGTCTTGGCGGCGATTTCCTCCACAACGGTCGCCGTGCCGGGTTGGTTCTTCTCCAAAAGCGTCAGGGTCCGCTCCACGGCGTCCGCATTGGCGATCCGCCACTTGCTCAGGCCCGCACCGCCCCAGAGCTGCGTAAAGAGCGACTGCGCGATGGAGCGCGAGATCTTGCGCGTGAGCTCGATGCCGTAGGCGCGGTTCACCTGCTCGATCACGGGCGCGACCATCTTCTCGTAGGCGCCCACGCGCGGGTTGACGCTCTTGTTCTCAAAGTCGAAGTTCATGTAGTCGTCGTAGGCGCGCACCGCCATGGTCGCGCTGGTAAAGAACTCGGTGAAGCTCACCTGACCGCGCTCGAGTGCCTCAACGGGGTCGACAATCTTTTGGAAAAAGCCCGTCACGCGCACGGACGGGTCGTTGACATCCTTGTCGCCGCTCACGAGCTGGTCGTCGTCGGGCTCGGGCGCCGTCTTGCCCAGCACGCTGGAGGGCAGATTGTAGGTCTGGATGGTGAGCGTCTCGCTCTCGCGGTTGAGATAGGCGCTCGCGCAGCAGTTGGTGATACATGAGCGGAGGCCGTCGATGTTGTCCTTGAAGTCGGCGTCGACGAGGGCGCGCAGGGCGCCGCGGCTTACCGCGATGTCGGCACCCACGCGACGGCCCTCGACGCGCAGGTAGTGCATCACAAAGAGCGTGCGCTCCTCGACGCTGCGCTCCGCCAGGCGCGGGAGCGTGACGGTGATGGGCACAAAGCGCGCGATACCCTTGACGATATCGCTGTCGGCAGGCAGGGCGGACGAGAGCAAGAAGCGGGCGGGAGGCACGTCCGACGTGCCGCGCGCGGTCTCGCCCGTAGGGTCGCCGGCACCGATGCGTTGCAGGATACGTTCACGCGCCACGCGGGGCAAGTGGTCGTAGCCGCTCAGGTAGATCACGCCGCCGTTGGCCTCTTTGACCGCACCACCAAAGCCGTCCGCACCAAAAATCTCGTACTCGACCTCTGTCGCCTCGACGGGTCGTTTGCAGTCGATGCGCACGTAGCGGGCCTGCGTCGGCAGAATCCCCGCATTGACGCCGTACTCAAAAGTAAGCTCGCTCATCATGCGCTTGCCCGTCCCCGGCTCGCCAATCAAAAGCGCCGGGAGCCCATGTGGCGGATAGCGGATGGCGCTCTTAAGGTGGTCGACGCATGTCCCGTACGTAAGGTCGAAGCCGATGGCCTTGTCAAAGTCCTCTTCTTCGTCGATGCCCGCAGCACCCAGCAGCCCGTCTATCGAGGCATATTCGGATTTATCGAACGCATGCCTAAAGTAGCGTTCGACGGAGTGGCGATGGAAATAGAGCACCGGGCGGGCGTTGACCTTGATAACGTCGCCCTGACGAACGAGCTCGTTAAGATACTGGCTCGCCAGACTGCGACTCACATGGCATTCGCTCGCGATCTTAGCCGTCGTGAAGTTGTCGATGTTGCACAGGTCAAGGTCGCGCGTCATCTTGTCGAGCGTCTTGAGAATCTCGGTTTTGGTGTCGTACGAAATCACGGCGCTGCCCCTTTTGCTCTTAGGTCACTTGGGGCGATTGTAGCCAAGGGAGGCGGTGCTATACAAATAAAATGGCTCTGTTAGACCGGGATTGACATGAAGTATTGATAGGCAACGTTCCCATAGAACGCAAAACTCCACGGGGGTGTTGTCTATTGTCGCCTCATGTCAATTCCGGTCTAGCAGAGTCTTAAAAGATCATTAGGTACAGAGAGATTTAAAAATCCCCGTCCTGGAAAAATCATCTGTTGCCGAACATCAAAGGCCAGGGCTAGCGGCTCCTATTAGATGCTGGCTCACATAGCAGCCCAAGTAGCTAAAAGAGCCCCGTCCCAAATGAGCTACTTAGCGCCAGGGGTCGGCTTCGAAGAGGGGCTCGCGCTCGGGGCGGCGATCGCTGTAGGGGTCGTAGCCGTCGTCGTCCTCGTTCTCGGCACGGATGTAGGGGTCGCACGGCTTGGGTGCCGGTTTAGGCGCAGGCTTAGATGCGGCCGGCATGGCATCGGCTGCCGGCATATTCGTCTCGTTCTCGTTTTTCATCTGCATAGCTCCTTGCCATGTACTCACGCTCATCATCATCGATTGTCGCACGAAAAAGGGCGGCGGACCCCATTGGATCCGCCGCCCTTGACGTTCGGCTCAAAAGGTAGATTTTGAGGCATGGCCCAAAATCTACTCGGCGTCGGGGACCTCGTAGGTGGCCGCCGGCGTGTTGTCGCACACGACGGTAAAGCCGCCGTCCTTGTCGACGTCGACCGTCACCTGATCGCCCTCGCGCACCGTGCCGTCGATAATGGCGGCCGCGATGGCGTCCACGACCTCGCGCTGAACCAGACGCTTGAGCGGACGGGCGCCAAAGACCGGGTCCAGGCCGCCCACGGCGAGCATCTGCTTGGCCGCCGGGGTAATGGCAAGCGTCATGCGCTCCTTGGCCAGACGTGCGCGGACGTCGGCGAGCTGAATATCGACGATCTTTTCGATCTGCGCCATGCCGAGCGGATGGAACACCACGATATCGTCGATACGGTTGAGGAACTCGGGGCGGAAGGTCTGAGCCATGGCGGCGTCGACCTGATGGCGCATCTCCTCCTCGTCCTTGCCGGACAGATCGGCGATAGCCTTGGAACCCACGTTGGACGTCATGATGATAATCGTGTTCTTGAAGGACACCTGGCGACCCTGGCCATCGGTCAGGCGGCCGTCATCAAGCACCTGCAACAGCACGTTAAAGACATCCGGATGAGCCTTCTCCATCTCGTCGAGCAAGATTACGGAGTACGGACGACGGCGCACGGCCTCGGTGAGCTGGCCGCCCTCGTCGTAGCCCACGTATCCCGGAGGCGCACCGATCAGACGCTGGACGCTGAACTTCTCCATATACTCGGACATGTCGATACGCACAAGCGCGCGCTCATCATCGAACAGGCACTCGGCCAGCGCCTTGGCGAGCTCGGTCTTGCCTACGCCGGTGGGGCCCAGGAAGAAGAAGCTGCCGATGGGCTTGTCCGGATCGGAAAGGCCCGCACGGCTGCGGCGCACAGCTGCGGCGACGGCGGAGACGGCCTCGTCCTGGCCAATGACGCGCTTATGCAGCTCGCCCTCCAGGCCCTTGAGCTTGTCGAGCTCGCCCTGCATCATCTTGGACACGGGCACACCGGTCCAGGCGCTCACGACCTCGGCAATCTCGTCGGAGGTCACCTGCTCGTTGAGACCCTCGCCGTCCTGCTGCTTTTGTGCCTCGAGCGTGGCCTCGGAATCCTGAATCTGCTGCTGCAGACCCGGAATCACGGAGAAGCGCAGCTCGGACGCACGACCCAGGTCGCCGTTGCGCGTCGCGCGCTCCTCTTCGCTCTTGGCCTCGTCAAGCTGGCCCTTAAGCTCCTGCACGTGGTCGATGGCGTTCTTTTGGTTGAGCCAGCCGGCCTTTTGCACGTTGAGCTTTTCCTGGACCTCGGCAATCTCCTGGCGCAGGGCTTCCAGACGCTCCTTGGAGGCGTCATCGGTCTCCTTCATGAGCGCCTGCTCCTCGATCTGCAGCTGGGTGAGCTGACGCGTGGTGGCGTCGATCTCGACCGGCATGCTGTCGAGCTCCATGCGCAGGCGGCTTGCGGCCTCATCGACCAGGTCGATGGCCTTGTCGGGCAGGAAGCGGTCAGCGATGTAGCGATCGGAGAGGTCGGCGGCGGCCACGAGCGCGCTATCGGTGATATGCACGCCGTGGAAGATCTCGTACTTCTCCTTGAGGCCACGCAGAATCGAGATGGTGTCCTCGACGGTGGGCTCGGAGACCATCACGGTCTGGAAACGTCGGGCGAGTGCCGCGTCCTTCTCGATGTACTTACGGTACTCGTCGAGCGTGGTCGCGCCGATCGCATGCAGGTCGCCACGGGCGAGCGCAGGCTTGAGGATGTTGCCGGCATCCATGGAGCCCTCGGTGGCACCCGCGCCCACGATGGTGTGGAGCTCATCGATGAACAGGATGACCTTACCCTCGGATTTTTGTACTTCCTTGAGCACGACCTTCAAGCGGTCCTCGAACTCGCCGCGGTACTTGGCGCCGGCGACCAGCGCGCTCATGTCGAGCTCGATGAGGTCGCGGTCGCGCAGGGTGCTCGGCACGTCGCCGGCCACGATACGCTGGGCGATGCCCTCGACGATGGCCGTCTTGCCGACGCCCGGCTCGCCGATGAGCACGGGGTTGTTCTTGGTGCGGCGCGACAGTACCTGGATGGTACGGCGAATCTCGTCGGTACGGCCGATGACCGGGTCGAGCTTGCCGGCGCGGGCGAGGTCGCAGATGTTGCGACCGTACTGCTCCAGCGCCTCAAACTGCGTCTTGTCCTCGGCAGACGTCACGCGGTCATCGCCGCGCAGCTCCTCGTAGACTTGCTCGATGCGCTCCTTGGTCACGCCGGCGTCACGCAGAACGCGGCCGGCCTCGCCCTTGTCCTCGGCAAGTGCCATCAGCAGATGCTCGGTCACCACAAAGCTGTCGCCCATCTTAGTGGCCTTCTTCTCGGCCTTTTCGATGACGCGGACGAGCTCGTTGGACAGGCCCATCTGCTGACCCTCGCCCGAAACCTTAGGCGCGTGGTCGATGGCATCCTGCGTGGAACGTGCGAGCTGGGCCGGGTCGGCACCGATGCGCTCGATGATCACGGAGATATTGCGCTCGCCGGCGCCGAGCAGGGCAGACAGCAGGTGAATCGGCTCCACCGCGCCGGCCTGCGCGTCGGCAGCCGTGCTCATGGCGGTCTGCAACGCCTCGCGTGACGTCATTGCTAGCTTATCGATTCTCATGGAATCACCTCTCTTGGGGTGGCCGCCCTACGGGGCGGCTTCACGTTGTTCGAGAAGTATTGTTGCCAGCTTTGTACGATCTTATACACAAATCTAAGTCTCTATATATAAGATTTTCTGAGTGTTGCCGCCACATGAACCACCACAAAGGGGACAGGCACCTTTGTGGTGGTTGCAGCCTCTATTTAATTGCCGAGCCCGTGCTTCCCGATTCGGCGTTCCAGGGCATCTCATCCTCGAACAGCCATGTACGGGCAGACCCACTATCGCGTGCAGTCTGCGGGTCGGGCAAGCAGGTCTGTTCATAGGCATCCTGAATGCACTGACCCATAAAATCGTTGAGCTCGGTCCGGCTGCCCTCCATGACATAGGCGGCATCGCCATCCAAGATGTAGATACCCGGCCCCTCATTGCCCTCGTAGCCAGGATCGTACAAAACATCACATAACTTGGCGCCATTCGCGGTGTCCAACTCGATGGATGAGTGGCATCCGCCGACCATGTCGTTCGCTTTTGCCCGATAGGACGCATATCCATACCAGCGCTTAAAGGTTTTGCCCCTGAGCAGCTCGGACGCCCTGTCGATCAGACTAGAATCCGTGGTATAGCGCATAGCCCCAAGCTGAATATGTGGATAATTACTAATGCCCAGCGCAGCCGGTTGCTCATCAAAATCAACGGTAATGGTCTCGGGCTTGTCGTCGCCGGTCAGAAGTTCGACAGATTGAGTCACAGGCTTGACCACCGGCTCCGTCACCGCAGCAGGTAGAAATGCCATACCGACAGCGCCCGCGCCAACCACAGCGATCGCAAGCGCCAAGACAATCAATCCAATACGGGCAGAACGGCTCACGGCAAAACACCCCACAATGCAAACCTTCGCCACCTGCACTAATGATACCGCCAGCTAACACTATTACCAAAAGAAGCCGCGCGCTCCTCACCACCACAAAGGGGACAGGCACCTTTGTGGTGGTTTTCGACGCTAACGGTCGACCATCTCGCGCAATGAGATTAAACTTGAATTGCTCTCTGAACATATCCATTTCTGCCTATCCTCAACAGATCTTTGTCTCGAGGAGCGCATATGAAGCCGCCTCATTCCACCGGTCGCAACGTCATCGCCATTCTCGCCATACCCATCGTGATGCTCTTCCTTATCGTCATCACGCCCTTTTCCCTTGGTATCACCTCGCCCTTCGATTTATGCGGAATGGTCGACGCCGGCTCGCGTGCCACCTCGCTCTCCTTTATCTGTCGCGGCGTGTTTTACGAAGATGGAATTCCCACCGGAAGTTGGCAGTCAAAGTTGCCACTGCTCGGTCAGATCGACGGATGCTCCCCCTATTTCTGCCTTGGACCTCAGGCGCTAAACTATCTAATCGACGACCAGCCACTCGACTCCATCACCCTCGCCTACGACTACGCACCAAACACCGATGAGCGCCACATGAACCAAGTCCTCGACAAGATGCTTGGACAGTGCGGGCTCACCGAGGAGGCCGGTCGAACCATCTATAGCAACCAGAAATTAAAGCGAACAGAACTCCGCCGTGTCGGAAAAATCAAAGGGCGAAACGGGGCCGCCTACTGGGATGCCTGGGCAACACGCGACAAGGGCGAATTCGGACACAGCACCTATATGGTCACTGTCTACACCAAAGACGGAATTAAGGACAATGTTGACGATTTCGCGTCCTCCAAACTCGGCATCCCCAAAACAACCAAACCCGCCAACCCGGATGAAATTCTGTAGAGCCGCCCATTAACATGCCGCTCAACGATCACAACAACATCGAGCTCGTCCCCACCCCCACAAAGGTGCCTGTCCCCTTTGTGGTGGTTTTCAACAAAAAGAAGCCGCCCCGATAACAGGGACGGCATCAAGCAAGTCTATTTTTGGCGTCCCCCAAGACCCAACGAGAACGCAGAAATGTAGCCCGGGGCCACCCTTTGCCGAACGCGACCCTCGCGAAGCGCGTGAGCGGGCGGGAAAGGGTGGCCCCGGGCGGACAATGAAGTGCGTTACTCGGCAGCGGCCTTGAACTTGTTGTAGTTGATCAGACAGCCGGCCTTGACGATGGCACGTTCTTCGGCCGTCATATCGGCAATGTAGAGCACAATCTGCTCGACCGCACCATCGGCGCGCACCACGTAGGCGGCGATGTCCTTTAGGTCGCCATCGAGCGCGGCACGGATGCCCGGCACAAAGACGTAGTCGCCCACCTCAAAGCTGGGCTCGGCCTCCATCTGGAAGGGCACCATGCCCCAGTTCATCACGTTGGAGCGATAGCGCTTGGTGGCGTACTCGTGAACGATGTTGGCCAGGCCGCCGATCACGCGCTGGCAGCTCGCGGCCTGCTCGCGGGCAGAACCGTCGCCCGGCTTCTTGGCATAGAGCATGGAGCCGTACTCGGTCGCCTTGGCATCGGCCGCGACGCCCGCGCCGGCCAGAGCCTCAAACACGCCGGCAAGCTCGGCATCGAGCGCCGCTAGGTCGCCTGCGGCCTCGCCGGCCACGCGGCGCTTCTCCACGGCGTCGACCTCCTTGGAACGACCGACGTAGGCCGGATCGCGGCGGCTGAGCGTAAACTCGGCCAGGCCCAGCGGGTTGGAGCGGAAGGAGCTCGTCTCGCCCGAGGGAATGAGCTCGTCGGTCGTGGTAACCGGGTCCATGATCTTGGAGCACACCTTGAGCAGGATGTCGTCGCCGAGCGGCTCCATCGCGGGCCACGGCTTGATGTTGGGGCCTTCGACCAGCTCGTCGGCAGGCTCCGCCTTGCCAAAGCCCCAGTACACGCGCTTTTTGTACGGCGCGTCATCAAAGGTGTACTCGCAGGCCTCGTCCCAAGTCTCCTCGGGCAGGTCGGTCGCCGGCGTCAGGACGCCGCCGTTGGCAGCCGTCGCTGCAATGGAGCGAGCGTCCATCAGGGCCACGGCGCTCAGCTGGCCATTACCCGGCTTGGAACCCTCGCGGTTGGGGAAATTGCGCGTGGTGTGGCGGATCGAAAGGCCGTTGTTGGCGGGCGTGTCGCCGGCACCGAAGCACGGGCCACAGAACGCCGTGCGCACGATCGCGCCGGCCTCCATAAGGTCGTAGATGTAGCCGCGGCGTGTAAGCTCGAGCGCCACGGGTTGGCTCGTGGGATAGACCGACAGCGAGAACTCGCCGCAGCCGGTGTTGGCGCCCTTGAGCACGCGGGCAGCCTGCACCACGGAGTCGTAGTTGCCGCCCGAGCAGCCGGCGATAACGCCCTGCTGCACGTGCAGCTTGCCGTCGACAATCTTGTCGAGCAGGCTAAAGTGCGTCTTGCCCTCGCCGATCTTGGCGGCCTCGAGCTCCACCTCGTGCAGGATGTCCTCGAGGTTCTCGTTGAGCTCGTCGATCTCAAAGCCGTTGGAAGGATGGAACGGCAGGGCGATCATGGGCTTGATGCTCGACAGATCGACCTCGACGCAGCCGTCGTAGTAGGCGACATCGGCGGGTTTGAGCTCGCGGTAGTCGTCGCCGCGGCCGTGCATGGTCAAAAACGCGTGCGTGTCCTCGTCGGTGGCCCAGATGCTCGACAGGCAGGTGGTCTCGGTGGTCATGACGTCGACGCCGTTGCGGTAGTCGGTCGTCATGCTCGCGATACCGGGGCCCACAAACTCCATGACCTTGTTCTTGACGTAGCCCTTGGCAAAGACGGCGCGAATGATGGCGAGCGCCACGTCATGCGGGCCGACGCCGGGGCGCGGGGCGCCCGTGAGGTAGACGGCAACGACGCCGGGATAGGCGACGTCGTAGGTGTCGCGCAGCAGCTGCTTGGCCAGCTCGCCGCCGCCCTCGCCCACGGCCATGGTGCCCAGGGCGCCGTAGCGGGTGTGCGAGTCGGAACCCAGGATCATCTTGCCGCAACCGGCAAAGTTCTCGCGCATAAAGGAGTGGATGACGGCGATGTGCGGCGGGACGAAGATGCCGCCGTACTTCTTGGCCGCGGAAAGGCCAAAGACATGGTCGTCCTCGTTGATGGTGCCGCCCACGGCGCACAGCGAGTTGTGGCAGTTGGTGAGCACGTAGGGCAGCGGGAACTGCTCCATGCCCGAGGCGCGCGCCGTCTGGATGATGCCGACAAAGGTGATGTCGTGGCTCGCCATGGCATCGAAGCGAATCTTGAGCGCCTCGGGGTCGCCGGACGTATTGTGTGCCTGGAGGATCGAATACGCGATGGTGCCGCGCTTGGCATCCTCGGGCGTCTGCGTAATACCGCGCTCGGCAGCCTCGGCCGCAGGCACAACCTCGCTGCCACCGCGCAGGTAGATGCCGTCCTCGTACAGCTTGACCATACTGTCTCCCACTCTGCCCGAAAAGCTCGGGCGCATAGCATACATTCGTTCAATATCGTGCCATAGAACGGTTGCGAGTGGGTTACGAATCTGCACGTTCACTTTATCTCAGTAAAGCATAGGACGAGCCCGGTATAGGCCGGCAGATTTGGTGCAAGAGTGTCCCTTGCGACTAGTCATTTAAGAACGTCCCCAATGACTACCCTACCGCATCCGGAGCAAGGCAGCGCCGCAGGTAGAGGACGGACAGCGAGCGACGTCCAGAGCGAACAAGTTGGCATGAAAAGGGCAAGGCATAGACCTTCTGGTCATGCCTTGCCCTTTGAATGACAAATTGTCGCTCTGGGCGGCGCGCAGCGTCAACTGGTCCGCCGTTCGGTAGAACGGCGGAACTACTACTCATTTAAGTCTGTCCCCAATGAGTGCCTACAGGTCTCCTCCGGTGCCTAGCAGTTTGCGCATGACTTGCTCGGGGTTGACTGAGCCGTCGCGCGGGGCCAGGGCGGTGATCTTCTTCTGCATCTTGTACTCGTGCAGCTCGTCCTCGAGCTGGCGCACGCGAGCGCGGAGCTTCTCATTCTCGCGCTCGCGCTCCTCAGCACGCTCTTTCATATCGAGAATGCGCACCACGCCGGCAAGGTTGATACCCTCGTCAGTCAGCTGGTTGATGAGCTCCAGGCGCTCGATATCGGCACGCGAATACAGGCGCGTGTTACCGCCCGAGCGCTGGGGGTTCACCAGGCCCTTGGACTCGTAGACGCGCAGAGTCTGCGGATGCATACCAGTCAGCTCGGCCGCCACGCTGATCATGTACAGCGGTTTGTTCCTATTGTCCTCGGCCATGCTACCTGACCCCTTTCCGTCTCGTTTCGTCCATCATAAGCCCGCGGGCGCGGGCGTGCGCCACGACCGCCCTAGTACGTCGCCTTGTAACGGTTGACCTTCTCGCGATAATCGCGCGTGTCGGCCTCGCGCAGCTTGGTCATGGCATCGCGCTCGTCATCGGATAGGCTCGTAGGGACCTGCACCTTGATCTCGACGAGCAGCGCACCCGTGCGACCGCGATGCTTAACGTCGGGTGCACCCATCTCCTTAAAGCGGAACTTCTTGCCCGTCTGGGTACCCGCGGGCACCTTCAGACGAACCGTCGCGCCGCCTGGCGTGGGCACGTCTACCGTGCAGCCGAGTGCCGCCTCGTAGACCGAGACCGGCACCTCCATGGTCACGTCGGCACCTTTGCGCTTAAACAGCGGATGCTCCTCCACGTGCGTGGTCACGACCAGGTCGCCGCGCTCGCCGCCGGCAACGCCATACTCGCCGCGACGCTTGTAGCGCAGTTTGCCGCCGTCGACCGCGCCCGCGGGCACCGAGACCGTAATGGTCTGCTGTTCGCCCGTCGAGGGAATGCGATAGGTGACCTTGTGCGTCACGCCGCGGAATGCGTCCTCGGCCGAAACATCGACGGTCAGCGACAGATCGCCGCCCTTGCGAGCGCGGCTGCGACCCGCGCCGGCACCGGCAGCGCCCGCAGCCCCGGCAAAGCCCGAGCCCCAATCGCTGCCCCAGGCGCCGTTGCCGCTAAAGATGCTGTCGAAGATATCGCCCCAGCCGCTGGCGCCCGCGCCGGCGCCGTAGCCGCCGCCATACGCGCCGCCCGCGCCCGGCATGCCGCCAAACATGAGCATCTGGTCGTACTCTTTGCGCTTCTTCTCGTCCGAAAGCGTCTCGTAGGCCTCGCTAATCTCCTTAAACTTGGCCTCGTCGCCGCCGGCATCGGGGTGATATTTTTGCGCGAGCTTGCGAAACGCGCTCTTGATCTCTTTGTCGGAGGCGCTCTTGGATACGCCCAGGATGTCATAGAAGGTTTTGCCTGCAGCCATCGTAGCTCCTCTCCTGTTTCATCCGCCGCCCAGCAGACGACGGCTCATGCTTTCATATGGCACTAGGCCAGAAAGGGCCCCGGGTGTTGCCCCGGGGCCCTTCTCAATTACTCCTCGGTGCTCTCGGCCGTATCGGCCGCAGCATCCTCGGGCGCCGCTTCGGGCTCCGGTGCGGGGCGCTTCTCGCCACCGTAGGTCACCGTCACCATCGCGGAGCGCAGGATGCGATCCGCCATGCGGTAGCCCTTCTGATACACGTCGTTGACGGTCTCGTCGTACTGCGATGCGTCCTCGACGCGGCCCACAGCCTGGTGCTCGAGCGGATCGAACGCCTCGCCCTTGGGGTCGATGGGCTCAACGCCCTCGTGCGCGAACACGTCGAGCAGCTTGGCATGCACCGCATCGACGCCGTCGACGAACTGCTTAAAGTCCTCGGAAAGCTCCTGGCTACGGGCATGGTCGATTGCACGCTCGATATCGTCAACCACCGGCAACAGCGCGGTGACGAGCTTCTCGGTCGCGCGCTCGCGCTCGGCGATACGCTCGCTAGCGGTGCGGCGACGGAAGTTCTCCCAGTCGGCCTGCAGACGGGCGGTACGCTCGGTGGCGTCCTTTGCCTTGTCCTCGGCGGCCTTCTGGGCCTCTGCCGCAGCATCGAGCTCGCTGCGCACGTCGGCAAGCTCCTTTTGGGCCTGCTCGAACTTGAGCTTAAAGTCGTTGTCGGCGGCTTCCTCACCGGCGCGGATAGCGGCTTCCACCATCTCGTCCTCGGTCATCGTCGCCTCCTTGTTGGAATCCTCTACCTGGTTCTCGGCAGCCTCGGCGGCCTCGGCCTCGTTGGCCTCGGCAACGCCTGCGGCCTCTACGGGAATCTTCACGTCCTTCTCCTCAGAGTCAACGGGGGCGGCGCCAGCGGCGGCCGCCTCCGTGCGAGCTTTACGGGCGGACATGATTACTTGTCCTCGTCGTCCACAACCTCGTAGTCGGCGTCGACCACGTCATCGTCGGCAGGCTGGGCACCGGCGGCACCGTCGGTCTGCTGCTGAGCGTCGGCGTAGACAACCTGAGCCAGCTCGTAGGCCACGGACTGCAGGGACTCGCCAGCGGCCTTGATGGCCTCGACGTCAGAGCCCTCGAGCGCCTTCTTGGCGTCGGCGATAGCGGCCTCGGCCTTGGACTTCACGTCGGCGGAAACCTTGTCGCCCAGCTCGTTGAGGGTCTGCTCGGTGGAGTAGCACAGGCTGTCGGTCTGGTTGCGGACCTCGACCTCTTCCTTCTGCTTCTTGTCCTCCTCGGCATGAGCCTCGGCGTCCTTGACCATACGATCGACTTCGTCGTCGGACAGAGCGGTGGAGCCAGAAATGGTGATCTGCTGCTCCTTGCCGGTGCCCTTGTCCTTAGCGGAGACCTTGACGATGCCGTTGGCGTCGATGTCGAAGGTGACCTCGATCTGCGGCACGCCGCGGCGGGCAGCCGGGATGCCGGTCAGCTGGAACTTACCGAGCGACTTGTTGTCGCGGGCAAGCTCGCGCTCGCCCTGGAGCACGTTGATCTCGACGCTGGTCTGGTTGTCGGCAGCGGTGGAGTAAACCTCGGTCTTGGAGGTCGGGATCGTGGTGTTGCGGTCGATCATCTTGGTCATGATGCCGCCCATGGTCTCGACGCCCAGCGACAGCGGGGTAACGTCGAGCAGCAGGATGCCCTCGACGTCGCCGGTGAGCACGCCGCCCTGGACGGCAGCGCCGTCGGCAACGACCTCGTCGGGGTTCACGGACATGTTGGGCTGCTTGCCGGTCATGGTCTTGACCAGATCCTGGACGGCGGGCATACGGGTGGAGCCGCCGACGAGGATGACCTCGGTCAGATCGGAGAGCTTGAGCTTAGCGTCGCGCAGGGCGTTGGTGACAGGCTGCTTGCAGCGCTCGAGCAGGTCGCGGGTGATCTTCTCGAACTCGGCGCGGGTCAGCGTGTAGTTGAGGTGCAGCGGGCCAGACTGGTTCATGGTGATGAACGGCAGGTTGATGGTGGACTGCTGGGCGGCGGAGAGCTCCTTCTTGGCGTTCTCGGCGGCCTCCTTCAGACGCTGCAGGGCCATGGGGTCCTGACGCAGGTCGACACCGTTCTCCTGCTGGAACTTATCGGCCATCCAGTCGATGACGCGCTGATCCCAGTCGTCGCCGCCCAGGTGGTTGTCGCCCGAGGTGGACAGAACCTCAAACACGCCGTCAGCGAGGTCAAGGATGGAGACGTCGAAGGTGCCGCCGCCCAGGTCGAAGACCAGGATGCGCTGGTCGGTACCCTGCTTGTCCAGGCCATAGGCAAGAGCAGCAGCGGTCGGCTCGTTGACGATACGCTTGACGTTGAGGCCGGCGATCTTACCGGCGTCCTTGGTGGCCTGACGCTGGGCGTCGTTGAAGTAGGCCGGGACGGTGATGACGGCGTCGGTGACGGTCTCGCCCAGATACTTCTCGGCGTCGGCCTTCATCTTTGCGAGCGTCATGGCGCTCACCTGCTCGGCGGTGTAATCCTTGCCCTCGATATCGACGACGGCACGGCCACCCTGGCCCTCCTTGACCTCATACGGCACGGTCTTGATCTCGGAGGTGCACTCGGAGTACTTGCGGCCCATGAAGCGCTTGATGGAGAACACGGTGTTCTTGGGGTTGGTGACAGCCTGGTTCTTAGCGGCCTTACCCACGACACGGTCGCCGTCGGCACGGAAGCCCACGACGGACGGGGTGGTGCGGTCGCCCTCGGCGTTCACGATAATGGTCGGAGAACCGCCCTCGAGAACGGCCATTGCGGAGTTAGTAGTACCAAGGTCGATACCAAGAATCTTACTCATTAGAAATTCCCTCTCTCTTTTGCGTTCGCGCCGCCTCGACGGTCTGTCGCGCGGCGCTTCGGCTTGTCTTTCAGGATGTAGTGTATCCCCTTATGGGCCGGAATATACAAAATCTAAGTCAATTCATATAAGATTTCTTATCTCTGAGAGTTTAGGTTCTCAAATGCGCAGGTAGATGCACTGTTTGAGTTCTCGGCAGATCTATTGAGATCTATGTAGAGATGGCTGAGGTTTGGGCTTGGGAGCGCACATGGCGGCCCCGGGCTTCCCTGGGGAAAGTTCGACCCGTTTCTCGGCTAAATAACGGGATGCGCTTTCCGCAAGCACGCTCAATCGCCCTATATTTCAAGTCACCTGTAGCTAACATTTGCGCAGCTCAACGGCCTCACCTGCATGTTTTTTAGTAAGCCGTGGCATACTCGGCGAACGGTATGAAGATGCCGGTCAGAGGGTATTGCAAACGGTCGCTCCCGTGGTATGTTTTTGCCCGAATCAAACCGACGCGCATCGCCTGTAGCGTCGGTCAACAGAGAGGAAACTACCATGGCTCATCCCGTAATTGATGCCGACGAGTGCATCGCTTGTGGCGTTTGCGTCGACTCCTGCCCCGCTGGCGTTCTGGAGCTCCAGGACGTCGCTACCGTCGCTGACGAGGATTCCTGCGTCGCCTGTGGCGCTTGCCAGGACGCTTGCCCCGCCGGCGCGATCACCGAGATCGTCGAGGAGTAACAGCTCCCCCACCTGCACACTCAAAAGTACACCGTGCACAAAAAGGAGGCCTCCGCATCGCCGCGGAGGCCTCCTTTTGCATGTGTTCTAGGACAAATCATCCTCGTAGGGCATTAAATCGGCAAGGTAGCCCTTCTCCCTGAGCATGGCCTCGATCTCGTCGAGGGTTTGCTCATCCTCTGCCGCAATGCGATGGAAGTGATAGCCGCTCGTCACCGTTAATAGGGGAAAGCTCTTGCCGCTCTCGATATCGTGTAGGTAGCGCTCGACATCGCGACGATTGCGAATGTCCAGGTCGGCCGTGATTTTGCCGTACACGCGGTGGTTGACGATCACGTTGAGCACGGCGCCGCCCGCGTCGACGATGCTCGTGAGCTCATCGCCTGCCTGCTCCACGCTGTGGCGAACCTTGACCAAGCGCGTGGGCACGGCGGGGCTGCTGGGGGCCTCCTGTAGTACATAGCCGCGATTGGTGGCGACGATATCGTGCCCATCGGCACGCAGCAGGGCAATATCCTGAACCACGACCTGACGGCTCACTCCCACCTCGCGGGCAAGTGCACTGCCCGAGACAGGTTCTTTGGCCCCCTCGAGCACGGCCATGATGGCACGGCGACGCTCGCGAGCGTCCATTATTTACCGTCCAGCAGACGCAGGTGCTTAAGCGAAAGGTCGAGGATCGGCGCAGAGTGCGTCAGAGCGCCCGAACTAATATAGTCAACACCCAGGTCGGCCAGGGCGCGAATGTTGTCGGCGTCTACGTTGCCCGAGCACTCAGTCTTGGCACGACCGGCGATAAGCTCAATCGCGGCAGTCATGTCATCGTGGGTCATGTTGTCGAACATGATGATGTCGGCACCGGCCTCCACGGCCTCGCGTACCATGTCCAGGTTCTCGCACTCAATCTCGACCGTCGTGGTAAACGACGCATGGGCGCGCGCCATCTCAATCGCGCGTGCCACGCCACCGGCGGCGTCGATGTGGTTGTCCTTGAGCATGACGGCCGTCGACAGGTTATAGCGGTGGTTGCTGCCACCGCCGATCTCGACTGCGGCCTTCTCGAAGACACGCATGCACGGCGTGGTCTTGCGCGTGTCGACAAGCACGGTCTTGGTGCCCACGAGCGCAGCCGCCATCCGATGCGTGTAAGTAGCGATGCCGCTCATGCGCTGCAGGTAGTTGAGCGCCACGCGCTCGCCCGAAAGCAGCACGCGCGCGTCGCCGCGCACCTGGCCCACGTGATCGCCAGCATGCACCTCGTCGCCATCCGAGGCATCGAACAACACGGAGCTCTGCGGATCCAGCAGCTCAAAGGTGCGGGCGAATACATCCAAGCCCGCGATGATGCCATCGGCCTTGGCGATAAGCTCCACCGTAGCGGGACGCGCCGTGGGACACACGCTCGCCGTGCTCACGTCCTCAAAGGTAATGTCCTCGCGCAGAGCCTGCAGAATCAGATCATCGACGACGAGCTTCATGGTAATGGGATTCATGGTCTATTCCTCCACGGCCTGCGTGCCGGCGGCACGGGCCAAATCATCGATTGCAAGGGTATCGGCACTCAGGGCGCGGTGACGCCCGTCAAGCGCGGGCTCACCGGCCTGCTCCACGGCCAGTGACTCGCCGGTACGCATGTACCACGCGGCGCGACGACCCCAGACCAGCGCCTCGAGCAGGCTGTTCGATGCAAGGCGGTTCTTGCCGTGCACGCCATTGCAAGCCGTCTCGCCGGCGGCGTAGAGCTCGGGCATCGAGGTGCGGCCGTCCTTGTCGACCCACACGCCGCCCATAAAGTAGTGCTGCGTGGGTGTGACGGGAATGGGCTCGTCCAAGATGTCGCGGCCGTCTTCCAGACAGCGCGCACGAATATTGGCAAAGTGCCCGGTCACCACGTCGCGCTCGACGGGGGCAAAGCTCAGCCACTCGTGCTCGACGCCGTCCCGCTTCATCTGCTCGCGGATGGCGGCAGCGACCACATCGCGCGGCTGGAGCTCATCGGTAAAGCGCTCGCCGGCGGCGTTGAGCAAAATCGCGCCCTCGCCGCGGCAGCTCTCGCTGATCAGGAAGGTGCGGCCCGGCTGCGGCGAGAACAGTCCCGTGGGATGAATCTGCACGTAGTCCAGGTGCTCCATCGTGATGCCGTGCTCCTGCGCGATGTAGCAGGCGTCACCGGTGAGCTGCGGGTAGTTGGTCGAATGGTCGTACACGCCACCGATACCACCCGTTGCCCACAGCGTATGGCGGGCATGGATCTTAAACGGCTTGCCGGCATGTACGCCCTCAGCGGCATTTGCCAGCTCGTCGGCGGGACGAACCGAGTTATCCTCGTCCACGGGAACGGCGACGACGCCGGCGCACACCGTAGCGCCATCGCGCTCGGCGGTCAGGATGTCGGTCATGGCAACGTGTTCGAGAATCTGCACGTTGTCCAGCTTGCGGACAGCCTGGAGCAGCTTGGTCGTAATCTCCTTGCCCGTAATATCGGCATGGAAGGCGATGCGCGGGCGGCTGTGTGCGCCCTCGCGGGTAAAGTCGAGGCTGCCGTCGGCCTTGCGCTCAAAGTCCACGCCCATGGCCAGCAGGTCGTTGATGACCGAACGGCTCGAGCGAATCATGATGTCAACACTCTCGCGGCGGTTCTCGTAATGACCGGCGTGCATGGTGTCCTCAAAGAAGGCATCGTAGTCAGAACCCTCGGGCAGTACGCAGATGCCGCCCTGCGCGAGCATCGAGTCGCACTCGTCGACAGCGCCCTTGGAGAGCATGATCACGCGCGTGCTCGTCGGCAGATTGAGAGCCGCATACAGGCCTGCCACGCCGCAACCGGCAATGACAACGTCACACTCCATATCGGGGTATTGTTTGGTTTCCACAGGAATCCTCTCCCTTGTAATGTGGCATAAGGGATGGTCCCTCATGTCACATTGGCTTAGCGCGCCGCGTACTCGAGCATGCGGTCGAGCGTGAGCTTGGCCTGATCGGCGGCCTCGTCCGACACGCCAATCTGCACCTCGCCCTCGCCCGTCTCCAGGCAGCGCACGAGCTTTTCGAGCGTGATGAGATCCATGTTGACACAGGTGGGCTGCACCGCAGGGAAGTAGAACTTCTTGCCGGTGCCCTGGCAGCGGCGCTCAAGTTCGTAGAGCACGCCGCGGACCGTCACGATGATGAACTCGCTCGCGTCCGACTCCTCGGCATATTTGATGATGCCGGCAGTAGAGCCGATGTAGTCGGCCTCGGCCAGGACGTCGGCCTTGCACTCGGGGTGCGCCAGCACGAGCGCGTCGGGGTGGGCCTCCTGCGCGTCGACGATCTGCTCGACGGTAATGATGTGATGACGCGGGCAGTAGCCGTTGTTGAGGATGACGTGCTTTTGGGGCACCTGCTCGGCCACAAAGCGGCCCAGGTTCTGGTCGGGAATGAACAAGATGTGCTGCTGTGGCAGCTCGGAGACGATCTTGACGGCGTTAGAGCTGGTAACGCACACGTCACTCCAGCTCTTGATTTCGACCGTCGAGTTGACGTAGCAGACGACAGCTAGGTCGTCGCCGTACTCGGCGCGCGCCGCATCGACCGTCTCGCGCTTGACCATGTGCGCCATGGGACAGTCCGCGCCCGGCTCGGGCAACAGCACCGTCTTGGTGGGATTGAGCAGCTTGGCGCTCTCGCCCATAAACTCCACGCCGCACAGCACGATGGTCTGCTGCGGTAGGCTTTTGGCGAGCTTTGCCAGATAGAAGCTGTCGCCGACGTAATCGGCAACGGCTTGGACCTCGGGCGCCACATAGTAGTGCGCCAGGATCACCGCGTCACGTTGGGTTTTTAGTTGCTGAATGGCCTCGACAAGCTCTGCGGGCACCAGTGCCGCGCGCTCCGTTGCCGTCGTTGCCGATGCTAGGCCGGCCGCGATATCGCGTGCAAGCTCCGACGCATCCATGTTCGCGCTCTGCGCCATCAAGGCCCCTCTCTTTTGGCGAATCTTGGGGCTTTAGTATGACACCTAGGTTTACAGCTGACAAGACAGCTGTAAACCTAGGTGTAAAGTTGAAATAAAGATTCGACCATGCGGCAAGTCCATATTCGAACTGGCAAGCTGAGGATAGCCGAGCTCTCGATAGCGCAGGAGGCATCTTTCGCCACCGCAATACCGCTCGGCGCGAGTTGCGCACCGTGAGGCACGAACGGGCGCTCCCCCGCGAGTGGTCCGCGCCCAATGTGGCAAAATCGAATTACTAAGGGGGCCGAATGCTCAAGATTATTGCCTGCGACGATGACGTCGCTTTTCTAGATAGACTGCACC
This sequence comes from Collinsella sp., assembly GCA_018363345.1. GTDB lineage: Bacteria > Actinomycetota > Coriobacteriia > Coriobacteriales > Coriobacteriaceae > Collinsella. The sequence continues at coordinate 123,108 of JAGZNZ010000006.1, forward strand.
GAATGATCGACCGTTGGTCGACCGAGACGGGCACGGCGGTCGATGTTGCGCTCGTTACGCGCGGCGAGGACCTGCTGGCCCGCCATGCCGCATCGCGCGCCGACATCATCCTGCTCGACATGATCATGCCGCTCGTCAACGGCATGGACACCGCGCGCGAATTGCGCCAGACCGATACCGCCGTGCGCCTGGTGTTTCTCACCTCATCGTCCGAGTTTGCACTGGAGTCCTACGAGGTCCGCGCCTTCGACTATCTGCTCAAGCCCGTGACTTACGAACGCCTGGCGCAGTTACTCGACGAGCTTTTGAGCATGCGCCCGGCGGCAACCGACGAGCTCGTGATCAAAACGTCCTTTGGCTACCACGCCCTGCGCCTGTCCGACATCGAATATGCCGAGGCGCGCAACAAGCACGTGGTCTTCCATCTGCGCGACGGGCGCGATATCGAGGCACTCGAGTCGTTCCGCAGCGTCGAGGACCGTTTGGCGCAAAATACCACCTTCTTTAAATGCCACCGTAGCTACCAGGTCAACTTGCGCAACATCGACCACTTCGATCGCACGGACATCGTCATGCGCTCCGGCGCGTGCATTCCGCTGTCGCGCAGCAGCAAGCAGGGGTTCCAAGACGCCTACTTTGCGGTGCGCTTCGAAGGCAGGAGGAGCTGATGATCTCCTCGGTCGAAATAATCCTTTGGGCAATCCACCACGCCACAACGCTACTCTTTGGCGTCTTTGCCTCGGCGGCGCTGTGCGGTATCGAAATTAATCGACGCCATGCACTCGAGTTGGTGGGGGTCGGAGCCGCAACCGGCGCTGCCTTCTCGATCGCCAATGTCGTAGGCGGAGAGCTTTTTGCCCGTCAGGCTTATCCGCTTGTCGTGCACCTGCCGCTTATCGTCTACCTGTGTGCGCGCTATCGTCTGAGCCCGCTGCTCGTTATGTTGGGAGTCACCAGTGCCTACCTGAGCTGCCAATTCAGCAACTGGATGGGCATCGCCGCGCTCGCCGCCACTGACTCGCAAATCGCGTACTACGTGGCGCGCATTATCACCACGGTCGCCGTCTTTGCGATCCTGCTGCATTGGGCCCGTGACATTGGACCCCGTCTGGCGGTCAAAAGCCCTACCGAGCTCGAGATTCTGCTCATCCTGCCGCTCGTCTATTACGTCTTTGACTATGCCACCAACGTCTACACCACGCTGTTCCACTCGGGCTCGGTGGTAACGGTTGAGTTTTTGGCCTTTGCGCTCTGCGCGTTCTACCTTATGTTCCTCGCCGTCTACCTGCGTGAATACGAAGAAAAAGAGGCTGCCGAGCGTGAACGCTGGATGCTCGAGACACGCGATAGCTCGGCCATGAAGGAACTCGATGCATGGCGCCAGTCCGGACGCGAGCTGTCGATTCTGCGCCACGACATGCGGCACTTCTTGCGCGGTCTGGCCGTCTTGATCGAAGAAGGCCGCACCGACGAGGCACTCGATCGCATCGATACGCTATGCGAGGCCAACGACCGCACCGCCGTGCGCCGCTACAGCGCCAACGAGACCGTCAACATCGCGCTTTCGTCGTTTGGCTCGGACATCAGCAAGCGCGGCATTTCCGCCGACTTGCGCGCCGCCGTGCCCCAGAGCGTGCATGTGGCCGATGTCGACCTGTTCAGCGTGCTTTCGAATGCCCTGGAAAACGCCATTGCCGCGGCGAGCACCGCCCCCGAGGGCAAGCGCTTTGTCGATCTTGATCTGCGGTTTGAGGACGGGCAGCTGCTGCTTTCGGTTTCCAACACATTTGGACGGGCGCCGCACATGGTCGACGGCATGCCCGTGGCTCAGCACGCCGGTCACGGCTTTGGCACCAAGAGCATTAAGCTCGCCGTGGAGCGCATGAACGGCAACTGCCAGTTCCGCATTAACGGCGATCGGTTTGAGCTGCGCGCCGTGATGTAAGGGCGCGGGCGCGACGGATTTGCGTTTCGCGGGTACGGCTCGCCCGCTCGGGGTCGTTTGTCGACGCGGGCTCGCTACAGCGGCGCGGCCGCCGGAGTCAGCTGCTTGATGTAGGCCCACATGCGCTGCTTGGCGGCTTTGTCAGTGAGCGCCGCCTCAAAGCCGTCGAGCGCGAGCACGCGGCGGCCCTGCACATGAGCGACCAGGCCGGGCTTGAGCATGGCGGTGTCGAAGTCATCGATCGCCACGAGCATGTCGGCGTAGGTCTCGCGCATGGCGTCAGCCGCGTTGTTGTCGAGCAGTAGCACCGCCTCGGGATCCAAGGCCTCAAGCGCCTCGCGGAACAGCTCGCACGGCAGAGTCTCGCCCACCGCGACCGCTCCGTCGCCTGCGCCGGCGACGCTTGCCAGCACGCAAAAATCCTCGGGCGCGTAGCCGATGGCCCCAAGCGCCTTGCGCAACGCCGCGCCATCCGGGCCGGCGGCAAGCTCGCCACCCGAACGCTCGGCCTCGTCCAAATCGCCTTTGACCAGCACGATCGGCGAGCACGCGTTGCCCACGATGCGCACGCCACGGACCGCAAGCGATGTGAGCTCCTGCTCGGCCGCCTGGGCGATGGCTTCTTTTTTCTGGCTTTGTGACGTGGACATGCGCTCTCCAATCGTTTGCGTGCCAACCATTATATAAAAGAGCTGCCCGCGAGTGGTTGCTTTGCGGGCGGCTGGGTATAAGCACGGTCGTACTGAGTTTTACGCGGCCAAGCCGCGTCGCATTTTGGAGGTCACCATGGCTGACATTAAGCAGATTACCCCCGAGAACTTCGATTCCGTCGTTAACGACAGCCTTCCCGTGCTGGTTGATTTTTGGGCGCCCTGGTGCGGGCCCTGCCGATCGCTCTCGCCCATCGTTGACGAAGTGGCCAACGAGCTGGCGGGCAAGCTTGCCGTCGCCAAATGCAACGTCGACGACAACCAGGACCTGGCCATGAAGTATGGCGTCATGAGCATCCCCACGCTGATTGTCTTTAAGAACGGCGAGGAAATTGACCGCTCCGTTGGCGCTCTGCCCAAGGCAAGGCTGCAGGCATTGCTGGAGAAGCACCTGTAATACACTTGTTACATGTTGCCGTCTGCCTGCCGTCCATGAGCGCTTTTACACCGCTCGCCGGACTTTTGGGTGCACCGCGTGCGACCACGGATAGTATGGTAGTCACAAACAGCCCCCAGTGAACGGGTGCGGGTCGCACAGACTCGTACCCGTTTTCTTATGCAGCTGCGCGCAAAGCGAGCGTAGTAAAATCTGAACCACTGAACTGCCCCATACAAAAGGAGATTTCCCATGCATGATGTTGGAATGAACATGAGCCAGCTTGCCATGAGCGTCAAGCAGGTCGACGACACCATCGAGCTCGCTCACGAGTGGAGCCATCAGCTGCTGCATGCGACCGAGAATTTTGACATGGAGCGCATCGGCGCCAAGCTCGAGGCAGCCATGGCCGCGCTGCACGAGGCCCACGACGCACTCGAGGGCTACGAAGAGGCCATCGAGGCCGACCACAACTCCGTCGGCTCCGTGAAGCTGGTGTAAGGTGGCCGAACACGAGCACGGCTGCGGGTACGAGCACGAGCATCCGCACGGGGCGGACGGTGACGCGGGCTGCCACTGTAGTGGCTCCGGCTCCGAGCTGGTCCGTTTTTCGGTTACCGCACCCGACGACCTGCTGCGCCGTTTTGACGAGCAAATCGCACGCCGCGGCGACGTGGCCAACCGCTCCGAGGCGGTGCGCGACCTGATTCGTGCATCGATCGCCAAGGAGCAGATGCGCACGCCCGATGAGCATGTTATCGGGTCGCTCACCATGATCTACGACCACCATACCGGCGATCTGACGCGCCGCCTTGACGAGGTGCAGCACGACTACACCGACGAGATCGTATCGACCATGCACGTGCATCTGGATCACCACAACTGCTTGGAGATTCTGGCGCTTAAGGGTCGCGGCGAGCGCGTCTACGAACTAGCCGACCGTCTGCTGGGCCTGCGCGGCGTCAAGCACGGCGAGCTCACGTGTGCCGCCACCAGGCAGAGCCTGGGGCTGTAGCGGAACTTACCGCGGCGCACCTGCCAAAAAGGGACAGGTTTGTTTTGGCAGGTAACAACTGGGGCGTTGCGTTTTCCCAGATAAAACCTGCCAAAATAAACCTGTCCCTTTTTGGCAGGTTTTACTGAAGGAGGGTCGCATGCGGCATGTGCATATCCATGTAACGGGCATTGTGCAGGGCGTTGGCATGCGACCGTTTGTGTATCGCGAGGCTATGGCGCATGGCATTTGCGGATGGGTGCTCAATGCGGGCGACGGCGTGCATATCGAGGCGCATGCTTCGGTCGAGGCACTCGACGAATTTGTCACCGCGCTGTCGGAGCACGCGCCGACAGCGGCCCGCGTTGAGCATGTCGCTGTCGCAGACCTGGAGCCCGACGCTTGGGATGCCGACGATGAGCGGGCCTTTCGTATCGTAGCGTCGCAGGATCAGACCGTGCACACGACGCTCATCTCTCCCGATATCGCCACCTGTGACGATTGCCTGCGTGAGCTGTTCGACCCCGCCGATCGGCGCTATCACTACCCCTTTATCAACTGCACCAACTGCGGGCCGCGCTTTACCATCATCCGATCGCTGCCTTATGACCGAGCGGCCACGTCGATGGATTGTTTTCCCATGTGCCCCGAGTGCGCCGCAGAGTATGGCGACCCGCTTGACCGGCGCTTTCATGCGCAGCCCGATGCCTGCTTTGACTGCGGGCCACATATTACCTGGCGCGAGGCGGGCGTGGGCAATGAGCCGAGCGAAGACGCCGCGTCGCCGGCCGTCGGCACCACGCGCGAGACCAGTGACGCCATTATCGACCGCTGTGTTGAGCTGCTGGCCTGTGGCAGTATCGTCGCTATCAAGGGTCTGGGCGGATTTCACTTGGCATGCGACGCCTCCAACGAGCAGGCGGTGGCCGAGCTGCGCCGTCGCAAGCGCCGCAGCAACAAGCCGCTTGCCGTCATGGTGCGCGACCTTGCCGACGTTGAACGCCTGTGCCATGTCAACGACATTGAGCGCGGCTTGCTGGCCGGCAGCATCCGCCCCATTGTGCTGCTGCGCCAACGGGCTATTTGCAAGAGCGACGGCTCCCCCGACGCCTTCGCGCTCGCGCCGTCCGTCGCGCACGACCTTCCCGAGCTCGGTGTCATGCTCCCCTACACCCCGCTTCAGCATCTGTTGCTTGCCGCGGCAGAAGCCCGCGGTATGCACGCGCTCGTCATGACCAGCGGAAACCTGAGCGAAGAGCCCATCGAGACCGACGACGATCTTGCCTGGGAACACCTCGTTGCCGCCGGCATCGCCGACGCGTTGCTCGGCAACGACCGCGCGATCCTCTCGCGCTACGACGACTCCGTGGTGCGCGTGGTCAACGGCGCCATTATGCCCGTGCGCCGTGCCCGCGGATACGCTCCGCAGCCGTTACCGCTGCCGGCACTCGACGGCGCTCCGTCCTGCGTGCTCGCCTGCGGGCCACAACAAAAGGCTACGATTGCGCTTACACGTGAAGGGACGAACGGCGAGGCTACCTGTTTTGTATCGCAGCATATCGGCGATGTCGAAAACGGCGCGACCTTCGACGCTTGGAACGCCGCGCGCACGCGTCTGGAACATCTCTTTGACCTGACGCCTGCCGCCCTGGCATGCGATTTACACCCCAGCTATCTATCGAGCCAGTGGGCGCGCGAGCAGGCACGGGAGCACAATCTGCCGCTTATCGAAGTCCAGCACCATCATGCGCACATCGCGAGCGTGATGGCAGAAGCGATTGTTGCAGGCCAGCTTGCGCCCGAGGCGCGCGTCCTTGGCATCGCCTTCGATGGCACGGGAGCCGGCACCGACGGCACCATATGGGGCGGCGAGTTCCTTATCTCCCGTCTCGCCGATTTTGAGCGCGTCGCGCATCTGCGCACCTGGGCACTTCCCGGTGGCGCCGCATCCGTACACGATGCCCGCCGCAACGCCTTTGCCCTGCTCAGTGAGCTCGGCCAGCTCGAGCACCCAAGCGCCGCTCGGCTTTTGGACAGCCTTGACGAGCAAACGCGCCGCGTGACAGCCACCATGATCGAGCGCGGCATCAACAGCCCGCGTACCAGCAGCATGGGGCGTCTCTTTGATGCCGCGGCAGTGATTCTGGGCATCTGCGACAAGGCAACCTACGAGGGCGAACCCGCCATAGAACTCGAAGCCGCCGCCTGGCGCGCGCTCAGCAGTGAAAGTGCCTGCCTCACCGGCAATATAGCCGGCTTTTCCGTAACCGAATCATCCCGTCCGGACGCCTGCCATGTTCTAAACTCCAGATCGCTTATTGAGGCGCTTTTGGAGGGAATCAGGGCCGGCGTGCCCGCCGGCAAGCTCGCGCTCGACTTCCATATCGCCATCGCGCGCTCTTCGGCACGAATCGCACGCGAAATCTGCGCGCGCGAAAGCATCGATACCGTCGCGCTCTCGGGCGGCGTGTTCATGAACCGACTCTTGCTTCAGCTCCTTACCCACGAACTCAAAGACGCCGGTCTTGCCGTCTTGGTCCCCCACTCCGTGCCCGTCAACGACGGCTGCATCGCCTACGGTCAGGCGGCGATCTCGCGCGCTCGCCTCGCGCAGACAGCATCGCGATAGGCTGTTTTGCCAGTCTGCGCGCCGCCGTCTCACAGGTGTAACGCGTTTGCTCGTGACTCCCGCGAGCGCTACCATCAACTGATGGGTAATTAGGCGCCTATCCAGCGCAAAACGTATAAAAGGGGAACATTATGTGCCTTGCCGTTCCCGGTAAAGTGGTCAAACGCGACGACGACCTTAAGGCGACCGTCGACATGATGGGCATCGAGCGCCCCGTTTCGCTGCGCCTCGTGCCGACGGCACAGGTAGGCGACTATATTCTCGTGCACGCCGGCTTTGGCATTCAGATTGTCGACGAGCAGGAAGCCCAAGAGACACTCGAGCTCGTCAATACCATGACCGAGCTGGCCGAAGAGGACCAGCTCGCCACCAACCCGGCCGAGGCATACTAGTGGCGCCCGAGCAGCCGGCTCGCTCCGGTATCGACTTCTCGGCATTTCGCGATCCCAAGCTGGCTCGCGAGCTCATCGAGCGCATTCATGAGCTTGTCGGCGACCGCACCATCAACCTTATGGAAGTCTGCGGCACGCATACCGTGAGCATCGGGCGCTATGGTTTTCGCTCCATTATGCCTGCCGGGCTCAAACTGCTGAGCGGTCCGGGTTGCCCCGTCTGCGTTACCGCCAACCGCGATATCGACCATGCAATCGCGCTCGCCAAGATGGACGGCGCCATCATCACCACCTTTGGCGACATGATGCGCGTGCCCGGATCGTCCACCTCGCTTGCCGCGCAAAAGGCCGCGGGGCGCGACATTCGCATTGTGTACTCCCCGCTCGATGCACTCGACATTGCCGAGCAAAACCCCGATCGTCCGGTCATTTTTATGGGCGTGGGCTTTGAGACCACGACGCCCACCATCGCCGCCGCCATTTTGGAGGCCGATGCACGCGGACTCCAGAACTTTTCGGTCTATTGCGCTCACAAGACCACGCCGCCGGCGTTGCGCGCCATCGCCAACGATCCCGAGACCGCCATCGACGGCTTCATCCTGCCGGGCCACGTCGCCACCATCACGGGCTTGGCCCCCTTTGGCTTTTTGGTCGACGAGTTTAAGACTCCAGGCGTGGTAACGGGATTTGAGCCGGTCGACATCTTGCAGGGCATCTGCATGCTGGTCCAGATGATTGTCGAGCACAGGCCCGCAATCGACAACGCCTACCGCCGTGGCGTCAATGCAGACGGCAATCCCGTAGCGCGCCAGCTGGTCGAGCAGGTGTTTGAGCCATGCGACACCACGTGGCGCGGGCTGGGGCCGATTGCGGCTTCGGGTCTTTCCATCCGACCCGAATTCGCGCGCTTTGATGCCGGCGCCCGCTTTGACGTGCCCGTTGAGGCGACGGTCGAGCCGCGTGGGTGCCGCTGCGGCGACGTGCTGCGCGGGGCCATTACGCCGAGCGACTGCCCTCTGTTCGGCCGCGCTTGTACACCCGAGCATCCCATCGGCCCCTGCATGGTGAGTTCCGAGGGCAGCTGTGCAGCATATTTCCGCTACCGAGGCTAATGGGTTCCGCCGCTCTAACGAACGGCGAGCCGGTCGACGCTGCACCTCACCCATATAATTCCGTCCTCGATTGGAGTTTTCGATATGTCCCGTACTGCCACCGATAGCACTGTCCTGTTGGGCCACGGCTCTGGCGGTCAGATGATGAAACGCATCATCGATGAGGTCTTTTTGGATGCCTTTGGGTCGCCCGAGCTGCTCGAGGGCAACGATGCCGGCGTCGCCGCGCTGCCCACGAGCGGGCGCATCGCCATGTCGACCGACAGCTTTGTAGTCTCGCCGCAGTTCTTCCCCGGGGGCAACATCGGCCGCCTCGCTGTATGCGGAACCGTCAACGACGTCGCGACCTCGGGCGCCAACGTACGCTACCTATCGTGCGGCTTTATCCTCGAAGAGGGCTATCCCATGGATAAGCTCCGCCAGATTGTGCAAACGATGGCCGAGACGGCGCACGAGGCGGGCGTGGCGATCATCACCGGCGACACCAAAGTGGTCGAGCGCGGCGGGGCCGACGGCGTCTACATCAATACCGCCGGCGTGGGCGAAGTGCCCGTGGGCGTAGCGCTCAGCGGCGCCAACTGCCAGCCCGGCGATGTCATTCTGGTATCGGGTACGCTGGGCGACCACGGTATCGCCATCATGAGCCAACGCGAGGGCTTGGCGTTTTCGAGCACCATCGAAAGCGATGCCGCGCCGCTCAACCACCTGATTGCCGATGTGCTTGCCGCAGCACCCGAAACACGCTGCTTCCGCGACCCCACGCGCGGCGGCCTGGCGTCCACGCTCAATGAGTTTGCCCAGGCCAGCGGCGTTGCCATGGAGGTCGACGAGGATGCCGTGCCTGTGCGCCCCGACGTGCAGGCAGCCTGCGAGATGCTCGGCTATGACGTGCTGCAGGTAGCAAACGAGGGCAAGATGGTTGCCGTGGTGCCGGCCGAGCAGGCCGATGCCGCGCTGGCAGCCATGCGCGCCGCGCGCTACGGCGAGAATGCCGCTATTATCGGTCGCGTGCTGCCGCTTGCCGAGGACGCCCGCCCCGCCGTGCGCGTGCGCACCGGCTGGGGCTCGACCCGCATCCTCGACATGCTCGTAGGAGAGCAGCTGCCGAGGATTTGCTAACGACAAAGGCTCAGGGCTATTAAAGATATTCAGATTCCAAACATGCCCGGCACGCATGCCAAGTATCATGGGGTGCGTTTTACAACTCAAGCGGCAGGAGCACCCATGGCAGCAGCTTTTTCCCATGTGATCTTTGATCTGGATGGCACCATCCTCAACACGCTCGAGGACCTGGCGGCCGCCGGCAACCATACCTGCGAGACGCACGGCTGGCCCACGTTTGCCGTAGACGAGTACCGCTACAAGGTGGGAAACGGCATGCTCAAGCTGGTCGAGCGCTTTATGCCTGCCGAGTATGCGGGCGATGGTCGCATGTTTGAGCAGACGCTTGCCGAGTTTAGGGCCTATTACGGCGAGCACAAGGAGGACCACACCGCACCGTACGCCGGCACGATCGAGATGCTCGACCGCCTGCGCACCGCGGGCGTGCAGCTTGCCGTGCTCACCAACAAGGACCATGTTTCGGCCGCTCCGCTTATCGAAAAATACTTTGGTTCCGAGCGCTTTGCGCTGGTGCAGGGCCGCGTCGATGCGTTTCCTCCCAAGCCCGAGGCGCCTGTTACGCTGCATGTGATGGAAGAGCTAGGCGCCGACCCGGCAACCACGCTCTATGTGGGCGATTCCAATGTCGATGTTCTGACCGGTCACAACGCCGGCCTCAAGAGCGCCGGTGTCACCTGGGGCTTCCGTGGCCGCGCAGAGTTGGAAGCCACCGGCGCCGACTACGTGGTGGACACACAGGAAGAGCTCGTGGCGCTGGTGCTTGGCGAGTAGCAGGGCTGTTGCTCAACGCGGCTGTAGCGATTCTGCCGCGCGGAAAGTGCATCCCGTTTCAGAGCAATATTCCGGGTCGCGCTTTCCGCAACCCACCCCATCCGGAAACCGCGACCCACTATTCGGCCAAAAACCGGGTCGCATTTTCCCGACCGCTCGATGCAACGCCAATACACCAACCACACCCAAAGAGTGTCCCCAACTGCCGGCAGAAAAGGAACGTCCCCAAGTGCCGCCCCAATGACTACCATGGCAACGCCGCAGGTAGAGGACGGACAGCGAGCGGGCACCAGAGCGAACAAATTGGCATGAAAAGAGGACGGCATAGACCTTCTGGTCATGCCGTCCTCTTTGAATGACAAGTTGTCGCTCTGGTGCCCGCGCAGCGTCGAGCAGTTGCGGCGTTTGGTAAAACGCCGCAACGAACTAGCTCAGCATTGCATCCATCATCTCGGAGTTGACGGAGTCGTCGGCAGACCACTCGCCGTCGTCGTTGCAGGTGTACTTGAAGATAACCGTGGTCTTCCTGGGCTCGGTGGCCTTGGTCACATCGACCATAACCTGACCGGCCATCTTGTACAGCTCGTCATCGGAGGGAACCGTATCAAGCGCGGCGACCTTCTCCTGATACTGGGTGGAGAAGTCCTCGACGATCTTGTTCATGGACTTGCAGGTGATGGAGACCTCGGCGGTCGCGACACCCTTGTCCTCGTCGACCGTCACGTCGCCGATCTCGTAGTCAAAGCCTTCGAGATAGGTCTTGGCATACTCCTTGGGATCGATACCCAACTGCTCGAACTCGTCGCCCGAAGCCTCCTCCAGACCAGAAAGGAACTCGTCGCCACCGTTCTTGACCTCGTCAAACTGAGTCGTAAGATCCTCGGTGATGAGTTCCTCGATCGAAGGGCCTCCACAACCGGAAAGCACGACCACGCATGCAACCAAGACGGCCATGAGGGGCGCAAGCAGCAGCTTCTTTTTCATGTTGTTCCTCCCAATGAGCGGCACTGCGCTTCCCAGACGCGGCGCACGTTGTAATAAGTAAGCCCATACTATCCGCTTATGAACACCCTCGGCAACGCGAAGGCGCGGTCGGTTCGTTTTAGCGTCCGAACGGTTTGCAAGCCCGCCCAACGTGCAATAAAACGCTTCCCCACGGTGCAATAAAAAAGGTGGCCGGACAACCCGACCACCTTTGCACATCCTTTGGATGCCGCAGTTTACTTGCGGACGACCTTAACGATGGCGTCACCGGCGGCGACAGCGGAGTCGGCCTCGACGGCGAGTTCGACATCGGCAAACTCGGCGGTGTTGGACACGGCCACGACGACGCAGTCCTTGTAACCGGCGGCAGCGATCTTGGCGCGGTCAATCTTGAGCATGGGCTGGCCAGCCTTCACGACGTCGTCGGCCTTGACGAAGCCCTCGAAGCCATCGCCGTTCATGTTGACGGTATCGACGCCAACGTGCACCAGAACCTCGATGCCGCTATCGGACTGCAGGCCCACGGCGTGACCCATGGTGACGGTCACCTTGCCGTCGCAGGGAGCGTAGACCAGATCGTCCTCGGGCCACACGGCGCAGCCCTTGCCCAGAACCTCGCCGCCAAAGACGGGATCGGGCACGTCGGCCATCTTGATGACCTTGCCCTTGACGGGCGAGCACAGCACGTCGGCGCCGGCAGAAGCAGAGATGGAGGACGGAGCAGCGGCAGCCGCGGGCTCAGCCTTCTTCTTGAACATGTCAAACAGACCCATACGTTTTCTCCTCTTGATTAAGCGCAACGTTATGCGCATGCCTATGGTGATTATAGTGCCAAATGGTTCAAATGCTAAGGTGGGGACTCGAATCGCGAGCCCATCCCAACGCTTTTCCCCGGTGGCACTCATATTGTCGATTAATCCAGGCCCTCGGCACCGTTGGACTTGATGATCTTCTGGTAGGCGTAGAAGCTGTCCTTGCGGCGGCGCTCGTAGGTACCGGTGCCGTCGTCGTACTTATCGACGTGAATGAAGCCGTAGCGCTTGCGCATCTCGCCGGTGCCGGCAGAAACCAGGTCGATGGGGCCCCACATGGTATAGGCGATCAGGTCGACGCCGTCGGCAATGGCCTCGCCCATGGCCTTGATGTGGCTGCGCAAGTAGGCGATACGATACGGATCGTGGATGGAGCCGTCCTCCTCGACCTCATCGTAGGCGCCCATGCCGTTCTCGACCACCATCAGCGGAATCTCGTAGCGGGCGTAAATCTCGTTGAGGGCGATGCGCAGGCCCAGCGGATCGATCTGCCAGCCCCAGTCGGTGGACTCCAGATAGGGGTTCTTGCCGCCAAAGGTCATGTTGCCCTCGGTCATCTCGTGGTCCTTGTGGGTGCCCACGGTTCCGGACATGTAGTAGCTAAAGGTGTAGAAATCGACCTTGCCGTCGGCGATATCCTGCAGATCGCCGTCCTCCATCACGAGCTCGACGTCATTCTCGGCCCAGAAACGCTTGGCATAGAACGGATACTTGCCGCGCACCTGCACGTCGGAGCAGTACCAGTTCATGGTATTCATCTCCTGCTGCGTGGCGAACACGTCGGCCGGATCGCACGTGGCGGCATAGGAGAGGACGAAGCAGTCCATGTTGCCCATCTTAAACTGCGGATAGTGCTCGTGGGCATAGCGCACGACGCGGCCGCTGGCGACAAACTGGTGATGCAGGGCCTGCATACGGGCCTGCGGCGTAGTATGGACCGCCGAAGCCGGACCCTCAAAGCCCTGAATCATGCTGGTCTCAAAGAGGTTGCCAATGTCCTGGGTGCCGCAGTTGATCTCGTTGAAGGTGAGCCAGAACTTGACCTTGTCCTGATAGCGGTCGAAGACGGTCTGGCAGTACTTCTCAAAGAAGCCGATGAGCTCGCGGCTCGCCCAGCCGTTGTACTTCTCGACCAGGTGATAAGGCATCTCGTAGTGCGACAGGGTCACGAGCGGCTCGATATTGTGAGCGCGCAGGCAGTCGAAGACGCGATCGTAGAAGGCGAGGCCGGCCTCGTTGGGCTCGGCGTCGTCGCCGTTGGGGAAGATGCGGCTCCAAGAGATGGACATGCGGAACATGTTGAAGCCCATCTCGGCGAACAGCGCGATATCCTCCTCGTAGTGATGGTAGAAGTCGATACCGTCATGATTGGGGTAGAAGCGGTCGGGGTCGATGTCGATCGTAATCTGACGCGGCTCCTTGTAACTGCCGCCCAAAAAATGGTCGTCGACGGAAGGACCGCGGCCGTCCACGTTCCAAGCGCCCTCAAACTGATTGGCGGCAGTAGCGCCACCCCAATAGAAACCCTCGGGGAATCCCATAAGTGCCTCCTCGCTCATGCGTGTTGCTGATGAAACGAGTATGCCGCCGAGTCGCTCCAGGCCAGGGCGAAGGCGCCGATTTGGACACTTCTTTTCGCAGACGCGCGCTGCAACAGCGCTGCAGCTGAAACTTTTTGACACCGAAGGAGCGAAGACGATCCGCCCCGCGCTTACCGGCGGTATGCCGCGGGGGTGCAGCCATACTTGTCGTGAAACTTACGGTAGAAGAAGCTCATGTTTTCATAGCCCACCGCATGCGCAGCCGCCCCGGCCGTGGCGCCACCGCGCAGAAGCTCGGCCGCACGCACCAGGCGTCGCTCCTGCACAAGCTGCCTAAAGGTCTTGCCCACATGCCGCTTGAGGAGCGCCGTCGCATAATTAGGGCTCAAGCCAAACTCCGCCGCCATCCCCTCGAGGGAGCATGCAGCGAATTCGCGATCGATATAGCCGAGCATTCCCGTCACCAGGGCAGTGGGCCCCGCCGCGCCGTCCGCCGCGCCGCGCACCAGCTTGCGCTCGTAGCAATCCATGAGCTCGGCCAAAAACAGCTGAAACAGACGCAGGACGATCTCGGGACCATTAGGGCTCGGGTCATACAGCTCACAGAGCATCTCCTGCATGTAGCGCCGAATCCGACGGCTCTCGCCGCAATGAAAACGGACATGGCCCCGATGGTCCGTCTCGCTGTTGAGCGCGTTGAACAAAAACCGCGAGACCGCGCTCTCGCGCGAGAGGCTCGACTCGAGGCTCCGGCGCAAAAAAGAGCGTGAAACGGTCATGCTCAGCATGATGTCGTCCTCACCAAGCGCCGCCACGGCATGCGGGCAGAGGGCGTCGAGCAAAAGCACCTCGTTGCGGCCCAGCTCGAGCCTCTCCCCCGCCACCGTCTGCGGGCAGCGTCCGCGATACACATAGCTCAGCTCCACGTAATCATGCACGTGCTCGGGAACTGCATTAAAGCGCGAGTTTTTCCTTATCGTCAGGCCACGCGGCATGCCGGGCTGGGCGTAGGCAAACCCTGGCTGCCCAATCTTGCGCACTGGGCATCCGTCGATTTCGACATGCTCGGTCATAATCGACCAATCAAATGCCATGCCGTCTTTATAAGCGATCTCACTGGCGCTCAGTTCGCTGAGCCTACGCTCGAGCTCGTCGATCTCCATGGCTTGTCAATCGTTGATTTAGTCATAGTTCGTCGTGATTCAGATATTAGCAGAACGCGCCGACGCGTCCATAATCTGTGCTATGCAGCAGATCGATCGAGCCAAGGAGGATCCATGACCGCGTACTATCAGCAGGTGCTCGAGGGCACATACGACAACCACGTGCTTCCGTTTTTGTGGATGAAGGGCGAGAGCCATAAGGCCATTGCCGAGTATCTGGAAAAGATCGCCGGCGCCGACATCCACGAGGTCTGTCTCGAAAGCCGCCCACACCCCGATTTTTGCGGCGAGGGCTGGTGGCGCGACTTGCGCTTTGTCATTGACGAGTGCAAGCAGCTGGGCCTTAAGCTCTGGATCTTGGACGACGCGCACTTCCCCACGGGCTTTGCCAACGGCGCCGTCAAGGAGGCCGTGCCCGAGCTCCGCAAGATCGTTCTCACGCACCGCACACTCGACATCGTGGGTCCCACGTCCGCCGCAAGCATCGCGCTCGCCAACATGTTCGACAAAACCGAGCACTTCTACGGCGTGACATTTATGCAGGACGGCAGCCCCGTCGACGTCGCTTACCGAGTAATCGACGATGCAGACGGCAACCCCAGCCGCCTGGTCTTCGATGCACCTGCGGGCCTCACGCAGGCATGCGTGATGTTCACGAGCGGCAAGACCTCCTACAACGAGGACTACATCAATATGGTCGACCGCGCCTCGGTGGCGCAGCTCATCGATGCTGTCTACGAGCCGCATTTTGAGCATCTGGGCGATGAGTTTGGCAAGACGATCCTGGGCTTTTTCTCCGATGAGCCCGGATTTGCCAACGAGAAGGGCACCACGGGCCCCGACGGCATCTCGGATACGCTCATCGGCAAGGCCACCGCGCCCCTGCCCTGGTCGGCCGAGCTTGAGCGTCGCCTGCGCACGGCGCTGGGCGAGCGCTACCTGGACGAGCTCCCGCACCTGTGGGACCGCGAGCCGGCCGGCGCGCATGTACGCCACGTCTATATGGACATCGCGAGTACCCTCTATAAGGAGTGCTTCTGCGACCAGCTCGGCGACTGGTGCCGCGCGCACGGCGTGCAATACATCGGTCACGTAATCGAAGACAAGGACTGCCACGCGCGCCTGGGCGTGGGCGCCGGGCACTACTTCCGCGCCGTGGGCGGTCAGGACATGGCGGGCGTCGACATCGTGATCAACCAGCTTGTGCCCGGCATGGACCGCGGCCTTCACAGCTACGGACGCGGCGTATGGGACCTCGAGTTCTATAACTACGTGCTGCCCAAGCTGGGCTCCTCGGCAGCACACCTCGACCCCAAAAAGCAGGGGCGCTGCATGGCCGAGGTCTTTGGCGCATTTGGATGGCACGAAGGCCTGCGCGAGATGAAGTGGATCGCCGATCATTTTTTGGTGCGCGGCGTCAATTGGTTTGTGCCGCATGCCTTTAGCATGGCCGCCTTCCCCGACTGGGACTGCCCGCCGCATTTCTATGCGCATGGCCAAAACCCCCAGTTTGCACACTTTGGGCAGCTCATGAGCTACATGAACCGTACGGCGAGTCTGCTGAGCGGCGGGCGTGCAACGACCCCGGCGGCGCTTCTCTACCATGCGGACGCCGAGTGGGCAGGCGAGGCGAACTTTATGCAGCATGCCGCCTCCGAGCTTATGCGCGCGCAGGTCGACTTTGACATCGTGCCAGCAGAGGCATTTGAGGACGCAGGGCGCTATGCCGTTGAAATTGCCGCAGACGGTAGCGGCTTTAGCGTGAACGGCCAGGCATACCGCTGCCTGGTGATGCCCGGAGCCGAGTTTGTCGGCGGAGCCGTGCTCGACTTTGCCGCGCGCGCCGCAGCCGCGGGTGTTGCCGTGTACGCGCTGGATAAGTTGCCGAACAAGCGCTACGACGGCGACACTGCAGGCCGCGAGGGCTTTGCCTCCCTGGATGCAACCGCGCTCGCCGGCATCAAACTCCTGGCGACCACCGGGCTCGCAGGCACACTTGCCAATACCGGCATGCAGACCGTGGTTTGCGCCGAGCCCCAGCCCTGGCTGCGCGCACTGCGCTACGAGCGGGCGGGCGAGAGCTATCTGATGCTCGTCAACGAGCATCCCAAGCAGGGTATCTCCACTCAGGTTGCGCTTGCCGACGGCACACCCGTTGCAGGCGCGCGCCTCGACCTGCTCAACGGCACCGAGCCCGCCGCCTTTGACGGCACGCTCGAGTTGGCTCCCTACGAGAGCTGCATCGTGGTCCTTGGGGCTACAGGTTCCGCCGGCGCGGCAACCGTTGGAGACGAAGCCGCATGCATCGACGGGCCCTGGGCGGTTGCCTTCTCTGCCCCTGGCACCGATGCCTTTGGCGAGCCTGTTGAGCTTGCAGACCTGCACGACCTTTCCTCGGCCGAGTTCCCCGGCAAGGCCGGCACATTCCGCTACCAGGCCTCCTTTGTCCTGGGCGAAGCGGTCACCAGCACCGTCATCGACCTTGGCGAGGTCTTTGAGACCGCAACCGTCGCCCTCGACGGCAAATCCCTCGGCACCCGTATCTGTCCGCCTTACCGCTTTGAGGTCGGCGCGCTTTTGGCCGGTGAGCACGCGCTTACGATCAACATCATCAACACCCTCGATCACGCCGTCCCCGACATATTCGGCATGACCGAGCCCTCCGAGCCCAGCGGCCTCTTGGGGCCCGTACGTGTGCTCGGGTAACGCCCCGGGCGCAAACGGCCCAACAAGGACAGTGCCCCCATGTTGAGCCCGCACGGCGTCGAGCGGTCCGTCGTTCATAGACCGGCGGACCAAAACTCCCAGCCAAGCCGAACGTTTTATTTATCGTTATGATTGGTTTATCGCGACGCAAACGCATAGGAGCCATATGGATATCAGGCGAAAGATCACGCAGGGCAAAAGCCTCACCCCCACCGAGCAACAACTTGGGCAAACGGCCCTCGCCATGGGCGAGGATGTGCGCGGGCTTTCCATTAAGGAATTTGCCGCGTGCGCCAACGTTTCGGTCGCGAGCGTGCACCGCTTTTGCAAAAAGCTCGGCCTCGAGGGATTCAAAGACCTCAAGGTCGAGCTCATCCGCCAGGCGACCGAGGCGGGCAATCGGCGCGACGTGGACATCAACTTTCCCTTCGATGCCACCTCCACCCCCGCACAGGTAATGGAGCGCATGGAGGGGCTCTACCAGACCACCTTGGCCGAAACGCAGGAACTGCTCGACCCCGCACAGCTCGACTACGCCGCCAAGCTCGTCATGCGCGCCGACACCGTGGACATCTACACGGGCTCGCATAACCTGTATCCAGCGGGAATGTTCCGCGATCGCTTGCTTTCCGCCGGTAAAAGCGCGACGTGCTACGGCAGCGTCGAGGCGCAGGTGCGTACGGCGCTCGCCTCGGGCCCCGACCATGTGGCGATTGTCATCTCCTACAGCGGCCTTGCCCCCAACCTCAGGGAGATCTTGCCGATCCTCAGCAGTCGACGCGTCCCGGTCATCGTCATCGGCACACCGTACTGCGCCCGCATTCACCCCGGCTTTGCCGCCTATCTCATGGTGAGCGACCACGAGAGTATGACGCACCGCATCACGCAGTTCGCCAGCCACATCGCCGTGCAATACGTGCTCGATTCGCTCTACAGCAGCTACTTTGCCAAAGATTACGCCCGCTGTTCCGAGTTCCTCGAGCGGTCGTTTCCCTACACCCGCCTGCCCGGGCTCAAGTAACGACGAGCGTGGATTTTTGGACACTCAGATAACGAGCGTGGATAATCTCCCACTTTGAGCCCGCACACAGGCCAAAACCGGGAGATTATCCACGCTCATTTTGGGTCCCCTGGGAAACGCATGAGGAGGGCGGATAGACAGCCGTTATTTGCGAGGCGTCAGCGACGTAAAGAGCCCGTGTTGGTTGCAGTAAAGATATATCCTGCCGCGCCCGGTAATATGGAAGCGCGGCTGCACCGATTGCTCTGGATAGAGCTTCTTAAAGCAGACGCCGTCCATAGTCGCATATGCCACAAAGCTAATGTAGTGATCCTTGGTCATGGGATGATCGAGCGTGACGTACCAATCGTCCTCGATGCGCTCGATGGAAAAGGCGTGGTCCGCGTCCGGCTCTTCGGCCTCCTGGGGAAACATCGTGGAGCCACAGCAGCTAAAGCTGCCTTCTCCGAGCGCGTGCACAACGTTTCCGCAGATAGGACAAACGTAAAAGACGCCTTTGAGCATATTGCCTGCACGGTTGGCGTTGGCCCGAATGTCACCAGCCAAAAGCTCAGCCACGCTTATGCCGAGCCTCTGGGCCAAAGGCCCAACGAGGGAAATGTCGGGAAGGCCGCGGCCGGATTCCCACTTGCTGACGGCTTTATCGGTCACGCCAAGGCTTTCCGCCAGGGCGCGCTGGGTGAGGCCGCGCTCTTCGCGCAGCCGCTTGATGACATGCGCTGCCAAAAAAGTATGGGAAGCATTGGTTTGCCGTGTCTGGTTCATGGGCTGTCCAATCAAATTGAAGAAATGGAGTGAACCGGTTCGACAGTCAGTATCCATTTGAAGGCCAGGCTCGACAACCTACGCTGCGTAGACATGCGCCAATCGAACGAGCGCGGATTTTTGGACGCTCATCCTAAGTAGTCATTTAAGAACGTCCCCAATGACCACATCAGGAGTGTCCCCAGGTGCCGACACAAAAGGAACGTCCCCAAGTGCCGCATCGCCAGCAACGGGAGTGCCGATGTTTTGGTAGCGACAGCGAAAACCCGCCAGAGCGAGCAAGGTGCCTTGAAACGAGGCGGCATTGACCTTCTGGTCATGCCGCCGAAGTTGAAAGGCAGATTGCCGCTCTGTCGATGGCGGTCTTGAGCTCGTCGTCGATGACAACCTTGCCGTCGATCTTGTGGTTGTAGAGGGTCTCAACAACCTCAGCCATGGAGACGATGCTCGCGACGGGGAAACCGTACTTGGCCTCGATCTCCTTCTGAGCGGTGGTCACGCCACCCTTGCCGACCTCCATGCGGTTGAGAGACACGATGAGGCCCTTGATCTCGACATCGGCAGCCGCCTTGACCTTGGGATAGGTCTCGTCGATGGACTTACCGCTGGTGGTGACGTCCTCGACCATGATCACGCGGTCGCCGTCCTGGGGCTCGTAGCCCAACAGGTTGCCCTTGTCGGCGCCGTGGTCCTTGGCCTCCTTGCGGTCGCAGCAGTACTTGACCTCCTTGCCGTACAGCTCGTGGTAGGCAATCGCGGTCACGACGGCCAGCGGAATGCCCTTGTAGGCCGGTCCAAACAGCACATCAAAGTCGTCGCCAAAGTTGTCGTGAATGGCCTGGGCGTAATACTCGCCCAGCTTCTTGAGCTGATAGCCCGTCACGTAAGCGCCGGCGTTCATAAAGAACGGAGACTGACGGCCGCTCTTGAGCGTAAAGCTGCCGAACTTAAGGACGTCGGACTCAACCATAAACTTGATGAACTCTTGCTTGTAAGCCTCCATGCGGGCTCCTCTCGTAATCGCGTACGTGCCCTCCAGTTTAGCGCAGGCGAGGCGTCGATGCCGGCACGCTTTGAGGCCACGTCAGCCTGTAAAGGCTTTGTCAGAGACGATGGTTTTCCGAACAATGGGGTTGACATTGCAAACCCCCTCATCAAGAATACGGGCGAATAAAAGCGGGTACGAGATACCCAAAGCGCGCAGCGCTCGGCCTTAAGGAGGTGTGCCATGGAAGGCAGTCATAGTCGAAAAACCTGCATGTCGCCTTCGGCACGCCGCGAGGATTCCGCACACGCATAAGCGCCAACAGCCGATCGTCAAAACCACCACAAAGGTGCCTGTCCCCTTTGTGGTGGTTCGAGAGCATGACGTGAGCGACATCTAGGTTTTTTGAAGCAAATACGACACGTACGCTAACTCCCTTCAACAAGGAGGACCCTATGCTGATGCTCAAAACCGCCACGGTACTCGAAGCCATCTCCAAGCGCCGCCGCACGGCGCGCCCCGCCGCTCACACCGGCCTTGCCAAGAACACCATATTCGCCGCCACCCATAGCGCCGAGGACGCCCTCGTGCTGCTTGACGCCAGGGCTGGCGGACTCGGTACCGAGCACGCCGCCGAGCGCCTAGACGCCGTCGGCCCCAACACCATCGAGGCGCCGACCAAGACACTCGCCCGCCGCATCGCCGACGCGTTCATCGACCCCTTCGCCGGCATCCTCGCCGCGCTCGCGCTGGTCTCGCTCTACATCGACGTGCTCGCCGTGCCCGAGCCCCAGCGCGACCCCTCCACGGTCATCGTTATCGGCATCATGCTGCTGGTATCGGGCGGCATGAAGTTTATCCAGGAAGCCCGCAGCGGCAATGCGGCCGAGGCCCTCAAGGACCTGGCCTCCAACACCTGCTGTGCCCTGCGCGACGGCGAGCGTATCGAGATCCCCTTTGACGAGCTCGTCCCCGGCGATGTAATCCGTCTCTCTGCCGGCGATATGGTGCCGGCCGATGCCCGCATCATCACCGCGCGCGACCTGTTTGTGATCGAGTCCGCACTCACCGGCGAGAGCGAGGCCGTCGAAAAGACCGCTGCCATCACCGTCGCCGAGGGTGCCGACAGCTCCGCGCTGCCGCTCTCTGCCTGCAAGAACATCGTCTTTACCGGCACCTCCGTGCAAAACGGCACCGCTATGGCACTTGTCGTAGCCACCGGCTCGGACACTTACCTGGGCGGCATCGCCAAGATGCTCAACGGGCGCGGCGAGAAGAGCGCGTTTGACCGCGGTGTCTCGAGCGTCTCCATGTTGCTCGTGCGCCTGATGCTCGTTATGGCACCGGCGGTCTTTGCCATCAACGTCGCCACCAAGGGCAACGTCATCGACGCGCTGCTGTTCGCCACGAGCGTGGCCGTGGGCATCACGCCGCAGATGCTCCCCGTCATCGTGACCACGAGCCTGTCGCAGGGCGCCAAGGACCTCGCCCGTCGCCAGGTTATCGTCAAGGAGCTACCGGCGATCCAAAACCTCGGCGCGATGGACGTCCTGTGCTGCGACAAGACCGGCACCCTCACCGAAGACCGCATCGTGCTCGAGCGCTACCTCAACACCGACGGCAACGAGGACGCGCGCGTGCTGCGCCATGCGTTTTTGAACAGCTTCTTCCAGACCGGCCTCAAAAACCTTATCGACCTGGCCGTTATCGACCGTGCCGATGTGACGCCCTCGACCGTCGCGCCCGATTCCATGCTGGGCCAGAGTCTGCGCGACCGCTATACCAAGGTCGACGAGGTTCCCTTCGATTTCTCGCGCCGTCGCCTGAGCGTAGTTGTCGCCGACGCCCAAGGCAAAACCCAGATGGTTACCAAGGGCGCTGCCGAGGAAATGCTCGAGATCTGCTCCTTTGTCGAGGTCGATGGCATCGCTCAGCCGCTCACCGACGAGAGGCTCGCCCAGATTCGAAAGCAGGTCGCCGGACTTAACGCCGAGGGCCTGCGCGTGATTGCCGTGGCGCAGAAGACCAATCCGCGCTGCGTGGGCGAGTTTGGCATCGCCGACGAGTGCGACATGGTGCTGATGGGCTTTTTGGCCTTCCTCGATCCGCCCAAGGCGAGTGCCGCGGGCGCCGTCGCCACCCTCGAGGCCAAGGGCGTGGCGGTCAAGGTCCTGACCGGCGACAACGATCGCGTCGCCGCCACCGTCTGCGAGCAGATCGGTATCGACGCGAGCAATGTCTTGCTGGGCTCCGAGATCGATGCGCTCGATGACGCCGAGCTTGCCGAGCGCGCCGAGCACACCCACCTCTTCGCCAAGCTCTCGCCGCTGCAGAAGGCGCGTCTGGTGCGCGTCATGCGCGAGCTGCTCGGTCACACCGTGGGCTTTATGGGCGACGGCATCAACGACGCCGCCGCCATGCGCGCGAGCGACTGCGGCATCTCGGTCGATTCGGCCGTCGACATCGCCAAGGAATCCGCCGATATCATCTTGCTTCAGAAGGACCTGGGCGTGCTCGAGCGCGGCATCATCGAAGGCCGCCGCACCTACGGCAACCTGCTCAAGTACCTCAAGACCACGGTGAGCTCCAACTTTGGCAACGTACTGTCCGTGACCGTCGCGAGCCTGTTCCTGCCGTTTTTGCCCATGAGCGCCCTGCAGCTGGTGTTGCTGTCGCTGGTCTACGAGATCGTGTGTATCGCGCTGCCGTGGGACACCGTCGATGACGCCTGGACCGCCCGTCCGCGCGCCTGGGACGCCGCGTCCATTAAGGGCTTTATGCTCGAGTTGGGTCCCGTGAGCTCGCTGTTTGACATCGTAACCTTCGCCGCGCTCTTCTTTGTGGTGTGCCCTGCCACCGTAGGCGCAAGCTGGTCCGAGCTCGCCGGGACGGGCAACGCCGCAGGCATGGCGGCCTTTGTGGCGCTCTTCCAGAGCGGCTGGTTTGTCGAGTCCATGTGGTCGCAGACGCTCGTGATCCACATGCTGCGCTCCCCGCGCCTGCCGAGCCCGCGCGACCACGCCGCGCCCGCGCTGTGCGTTCTCACCGTACTGGGCCTGGCGCTCGTCACCTGGCTGCCGGCAAGCCCCATCGCCGATGCGCTCGGCCTCTTGCCGCTGCCGGCGAGCTTCTTCGCGCTGCTCATCGGCATCGTCACCGCCTACATCGCGCTCACTCAGCTGGCAAAGCGCCGCTACATTGCCCGCCACGGCGAGCTGCTGTGACGCCCGAATCGTGGCGCGCGACCCATCAGGCGGTCAAAAAGTCCCGTCTCAAGTTAAACCACTCATTTAAGTACGTCCCCAATGAGTGCGGCGGAATGGCTCCCCTTGACAGCTTAAAGCCGTCATGCAGGAACCATTCCGTCGCAGCCTTATGAAAGGGACTGGGTTGTAAATGTTGGAGAAGAGCCGTTAGCGCCCAGGGGTCAGGATCACCAGGGCGTCGTGCTCAAAGGGATGCTGAGCCACGCGCACGGTGCCGTCACCGTTGTCGCGAACGGGCAGCTTGGCGATGCGCTTGTCTTCCATGTCGAGAACCGTCACCGTCCAGCCACGCGCGCCGTCGAGCTTAAACTTGAGCGCCGTGGTGCGCGGCAGGTACGCGACGACACGATCGCCAACGCGCGCCACGCGGATGGCCTCGCGCGCGTCGTCGAGGAGCTCCTGCGCCGGAACCACAGCAAGCGCGTCATCGCCAGCCGAAGCGCCCAGGCCGGCAAGCACGTGCTCAATCGCGCCAAAGTCCCAAACGCCCGCAAACTGCAGACACTCCTGCCAGCGGAACGGCATATCGAAGCCCTCGCCCAACACCGAGCCCTGGCTCTTGCTAGTCTGCCAGTTCCAAACACCGTGCGCGCCATAGGTCACACCCGCGCTGGCACCGGCAAGAATCGACGACCATACGCTCGCGCGGCAATCCTGCGCGGTGAAGCGCCAGTACACATTGCGCGACGCACCCATCTGCTCGTAACAAGGCTCAGAGTTGACCATCGGCTTTTTGGGATAGTTGGCGATAAAGTCCTGCGGCAAGTGCCAAGCCTCGGGCTGGCCCTCGTAGTTGTGCCCGGGCTGGAACATATAAAAGTCCAGACGGTCCAGATACTGCGCCGGAATGGTGCGATTGCCGCGGTTGATATGCATGGTGCGCAGCGCCTCGGGCGCACGCTTGACGACCTCGTCGAGCGCGTCCTCGTAATAGGCAATCGCCTCGTCGCCGGCAAAATCGGTATCACCCGTCACCACGTAGACAGGATCGAACTCGCCCAGGTTCTCGACGACGCGGGCAACGTGGGCGCGAACCTCCTCACGCGGCATAATCTCGGCACCGCAACGCTCAGAGACCTTGGCACCCCAGGTACCGGGCACGTAATTGCACCACATGAGCACGAGCGCCGGACGAATGCCGTGCTCGACGGCAGCGCGACACATGGCGGCGGCACGATCCCAGTACGCTTGGTTGGGTCGGGACCAATCAAAATGCACGCCGTCCTCGCTGGCATAGGGCCAAATGCCCAGATCGGGGCAGCAGCGATCCCACTGCGGCAGCGTGTTGATCTGCAGCACGTTCATGCCCTGCTCGGCGCGACGGGTCAGATAGTAGTCCCAATCGGCCTCGGCAATGCTCGTAAACGCGCTCCAGCACGTATCGGCAAACCAAAAGAATGGCTTGCCCTCGCACAAAAAGCCGTCCTGGCGACCGTTGACGGTCAGCTTTCCCAAACTCATCTGCATGTCCTTTCGTTTGATAAAGGATTTGCGAACCGCCGGAAACTTTCGCGGTAACCCCGCGCGAAAGCCCCTGGCGCTTAGCAAGCCCCGGCGAGTAGGCGCCACGCGCCCCCAATCAGTCTACCTTGTAAGAAGGGCCCCGCCGGGCTTGCGCCTGACGGGGCCCTGTCGTGTAGGTAAGGTCGTATGTGACCGAATGGTTTGGCCTTAGGCCTCCATCTCGGCGAGCTCCTCCTTGGAGAAGCCAGTGGCAAAGACGACGGCTGCTGCGATGACAAAGGAGATTGCCATACCGACGATAGCCCAGACGGTGTTCATCTGTCCACCCTGCAGGTAGTTGGTGAAGACCAGGAAGTTGGAGGCACCGCCGGCCAGGTAGTAGGTAACACCCATGAGGCCGGAGAACACAGCGCCGATGGCACCGCCGATGAACATGCCGAGCATAGTGCGACGGAAGCGCATGAGGATACCGAAGAGCGCGGGCTCGGTGACGCCGCCGGCGATGGCGGAGATGACGTAACCGATGGCGAGAGACTTCTCGTCGGGGTTCTTCATCTTGAGGAAGGCACCGAAGGCGCAGCCCCAGACGGCGGCCATAGCGCAGTTGGTGGAAACGAAGACGAAGGGATCGTAGCCGGCAGCGATGATCTGAACCTGAGCGAGCAGGATGACGGGCATGTGCATGCCGCAGACCACGAAGAGCTGCCAGAAGGCGCCGAGGATGGCCATGACGATCAGGATGCCGATGCCGCCAAGGTCAGCAAGGCCGAAGAGGGCGTTGGCGATCAGCGTACCGATCTCGTTGCCGATCGGAGCGAGGACGATGAAGGCAATGGGGATCGTGACGATCATGGTGCAGAACGGCGTGAAGACCGTGGACAGCACGTCGGGCATGACCTTCTTAAAGAACTTCTCAACAAAGTACAGGACGGGCACCGAGAGAATGATCGGCAGGACGGACTGCTGGTAGTTGGCAGCGGCAATCTGGATGCCGTAGACGGAGATGATTCCGCCACCCTCCTGAGTCGCGACACTCACGACGGACGGGGCCATGAGAGCGCCGCCGAGGAGCATGCCCAGAACCGGAGAGGCGCCGAGCTTCTTAGCGGCGGCATAGCCCAGGTAGATGGGGATAAAGGTGAACGTGGCCTCGTACAGCGTGGTGTAGAGGAACGTATAGGTCGGATCGGTATCGGAGAGCACACCGAGCATGGTGGGGCCGAGGACGGCCGCGATGGTGCGGAACAGACCGCCAGCCATGAGCAGTGGGATGAGCTGGGTCATGGAGCCGGACAGATAGTCGAGGATGATGTTGGGCAGGTTCTTGAGCTCGAACTTCTCCTTGGGAGCATCGAGGTTCTCGTTGACGGCCTCACCCTGCTTGACGCCGGAGATGGCGACGAACTCGGCGAGCACCTTGGGCACGTTCTGGCCAATGATGACCTGGAGCTGGCTGCCGGCGAACTGGCAACCCAGAACACCCTTGACCTTCTTGATCTTCTCCACGTCGGCCTTGCTGTTATCCTTGAGCGTCAGACGCAGGCGCGTCATGCAGTTGGTGGCAACGGAAACATTCTCCGCGCCGCCCACGAGCTCGAGGACATCGGTGGCAATCTGCTTGTTATCTACTGCCATGGGACCCCTCCCCATATCTTCGTGTGCCAGCCCCCTTGGGCTTAGGCACGCCTTTGGCCCGGCGACTATAACCCCTTACGGTTGCCGGACCCTTGGATACGCTTTTGTAAACAAGGTGTTTACTGAACGTTTACAGGCTTTAGTTTACACGGAGCGCCTCATTTGTGGCAATTTTGCCGTCTGAAGTCCGGTGAACGGTAGGAAATCGGGGGTGAGCGTATTTAAATGGCAGAAGATGGTCTCTTTGGCCATCTATTCATATATAGCTCTTTACGTGGGCTTTTATTTTGATAAACACCTCGCTGACCTGTTACCTCATCAGCAGAAGCCCTGCTAGAAGTTAGTAAACATATGTTTAGTGGTTCATTGCGTGTTCAGTTTTGCCGTTTACCGAGTTTATCTGCTTGTTCTGCAATTCTGGATTAAACTAAACATGTTTATATTGTATTGCCGCTTATGTTTCGTGTTGGCGGCACAAGGGAGGCAGCTCATGGAACTCAAATCGTGTACCTACGCAACCGTCACCACCTTGGGCGACTTTGGCCCCTGGATCAGCAAGGTCGTACTCGACCTGCCCTGCACCGTGCGCGCCAACGATATCGACGCAAGCACCTTCCATATATATGTAGAGCGTCACGAGCGCACGGGCGAGGTCCTGATGCGCAAGGAGCGCGGCGCCGACCATGCCGCGCCCTCGGTGGGCTACATCGACGTTCTCCGCGCGTATCCGTGTGACGAGAACGGGCGCAAGCTCGCTGTGGGCACCCACGTGGCGCTCGAGGTCGCCGAGCAGCGCCTGACCAAGACCATCGAAGGCGGCGTCATGGGCTCGCGCAAGCTCGATGACCAGCTGCGCATCACGCAGCTCACAGCTCTTCCCGGCAACGACGGCGACGATCCCACCTGCGGCCTGGTCTTCGACACCTGCCGTGGCGATATCTGCCCCGCGCTCAAAGGCTGGAGCAACGCCACGCAAAAGACCGCCGTCAACGGCATCGCGCTCGAATACGGCTTCTTTGAGCCCAGCTTTAAGGCCGAGGACTCAGCATGCTTCAACCCCTTTGCGCCCGAGGCAACGGTTGTGCCCCAAAAGGCCCCGCTCGTGGTGTATCTGCACGGCGCCGGCGAGGGCAAGGGCACCACGCAAGGCGAAGGCGCCACGCGTGCCTATATCGGCAACCGCGTCACAGCCATTAGCCAGGCGCAGATCCAGCGCTACTTTGGCGGCTTCGCCTGGGTGCTCGTGCCGCAGTCGCCCACGTTTTGGATGGACAACGGCGTCGAGCAGCTTGGTCACTCCAACCAGAGCACCTACTCCCCCGTGCTCAAGGCGCTTATCGACGAGTTCGTCGCCGAGCATGCCGACCGCATCGACACCGACCGCATCGTGGTCGCCGGCCTTTCCAACGGCGGCTTTATGACCCTGCGCCTGTGCGCCGACTACCCCGATTTTTTCGCCGCGGGCCTTCCCTGCTGCGCCCCGTGGTACAACGCCACGGACGAGGACGTGGCCGCGCTCGCCAAGACGCCGCTGTGGTTTACGCACTCCAAGGGCGACGAGCTTGTGTCACCGCAACAGACCGTGCTGCCGCTCACGGCGCGCCTGCGCGATGCCGGCGCCAACGTGCACCTCACCTACTTTAGCCATGTCGAGGACCTGACCGGCGTGTATCGCGAGGCCGACGGCTCGGCCAAGAAGACGTTCAACCACGGCGTGTGGATCCACCAATTCAACGACCTGTGTTATCAAGACTTCGACGGGGGCAACGTACTCATCGACGGCGAGCCGGTGGGCTGCTGGGAGTGGTCGGCCAGGGTCGACCGCTAAGCCCTCCCATCGCGGGGACCGGGGTCCTGTCTTGCCTTGCGCGTAACTGGCTGAATTGATTTTGATTGGAGCTGTTCCTATGTCCCAGAAGTTGACTCGGGTGATTGTTACCACTGATATGGAAGTCGATGATATGAACTCACTTGTTCATTTGGCTCTGTATCTCAACTTGCTTGATGTTCAGGCTGTGGTGTATACGGCTTCGCAGTATCACTTTCTTGGGGATGGGGTTCATACGCTCGGCGAGGTGAATTCGCATTGGCGGACCAAAGGGCGGCGCTCTTATGAGTGGGCTGTTGTGCCTCATGAGCCCGATCCGCTAGCCGGCGAGCTTCGTGAGTATCGGCCGTTTCCCGAGCATTGGATTGAGAGTCTCTGGAGTAATGAATATGCCCAGGCTTGGCCGCAGTTGCAGGCAAATGCGGACGCCGCCGGTGAACCGCCGTTTCCCACGCCTGCCCAGATGATCGAGCGTACGTTTGTGGGAAATGTTGCCTTTGAGGGTGATGTGACTGAGGAAACTGAGGGGTCTCGCGTAATTGCGCAGGCGATTCTGGATGATGATCCGCGTACGTTATGGTTGCTCAGCTGGGGTGGTATGAATACGATCGTTCGCGCCCTCATGAGTATTGCCGAGCGCTATCGCGCCACGCCCGAGTGGCCCGCCGTACAGCAGCGGGTCTATCAGAAGGTGCGCGTGATGGGCGTTGCCGATGGTGTGGGGCAGGATAACTCGTGGCTCGACCATGGGCGCAAGCTCTTTCCCGAGCTCATCTTTTGGCGTACGCCCTATATGTATGGCAACTATTTCGACGCCAAAACAGCTCAGCCCGATACGCTGCCGCTGTTTAAGGCTCCTTGGCCCGAGCAGAATCTCACGCAGGGCAACGGCCCCCTCATGGCGCGCTATATGTTCTATGGCGATGGTAAGGTCTACGAAAACGAGCCCGAGCGCTTTCAGTTTGGCAAGCATGCCCGTCTGGATTGGGGCCTGGAAGGCATGCCCGCGGTACAGTTTGAGCGCGGCGACTTTATGGCCGAAGGCGACAGCATGACCTATATTCCGCTGCTTCCGTTTGGCCTGCGCGGTATCGACGACCGCGACTTCGATACGCTGCTCGGCCGCATGTTTCTTGATGGACACCCCGATGCGAACGCGCCCACCGGTTTTGCCGCCCTCGGCACGCCCCCAGACGACAATCTCAATCCCTATCTGCGTGCCTATCAGGAAGACTTTGCCGCCCGCGCGCAATGGTGCGCCCATGATCCGGCCATCTGCTCGCATCCGGCGCATGTTGTCGAGGTCACGGCCGACCGCAGCGCCGCAGCCGGCGAGCGCATCGACCTTGCGGCGACCATCGTCGACCCTGACGGCAGGGGCTTCGATGCGCATTGGGATGTCGCCGTAGACCCGTCGAGCTATGCAGGCGTCCAGGATCTGTCGCTGTGGCAAGAATGCACGGAGGATGCCACTTTCATCGTGCCCGCCGACGCACGACCCGGCGACCGCTTTGTGCTCACCCTCACCGTGCAGACGCGCGCCGAGTGCCCCTGCACCCGCTACACCCAGGTCGCCGTGACTGTGGCATAGCAAGGGCGACGCCCACATTCGGCAGCCGCCGCATTCGACAAAGAGTGTCCCCAGGCGTCAAACGAGCGGGGATTTTTGGACACCCAAATGACGAGAGTGGATAATCTCCCACTTTGAGCCCACAAACAGGCCAAAAACGGGAGATTATCCACTCTCGTTCTGCGAGCACTCATTGGGGACGTACTTAAATGAGTAGTTTCACTCATTTAAGTACGTCCCCAATGAGTAGGAAAAATGGGCCATGTGTCCCAGTTGTGGAGACTCGTTGAGCCGTCTGGGTATCGTGAAAGATCGCGCACTCCCCCATCATCAAAAGTGACACACGCTACCAGTTGATGGGAGGCAGCCATGGGCTTCTTTGACAAGATGTTCGAGAAGAAAGAGTGCGCGATTTGCGGTACCGAGCTGGGACTTCTAGGTAAGACAAAAATCAATGAAGGCTACCTGTGCAAAGAGTGCGCCGGCAAGCTCTCCCCCTACTTTCACGGCTATCGCTCCAGCACCGCGGACGATATCCGTGAGCAACTCGCCTACCGCGAGGCCAATGCCGAGCGCCTGGCGTCGTTCAATCCCACGCGCACGCTTTCTGCCGGACGTACCAACATCATGCTCGACGAAGACGCGGGCCTGTTGATCATCACTTCGCAGAGTCGCTGGCGCGACGCCAACCCCGACATCATCGAGTTCTCACAGGTACTCGGCTGCGATATGGATATCGACGAGCATCGCACCGAGATCTATCGCGAGACCAAGGACGGCGAGCGCGAGAGCTACAACCCGCCGCGCTACGACCTAGATTACGACTTTAACCTGACCATCCACGTCAACACGCCGTACTTTACCGAAATCAACCTGCGCGTAAACGACTCCACCATCGATCAGCGCGGCTCCATCGAGTACCGCGAGGCCAAGCGCCAGGCAACCGAGGTCCGCGACGCGCTGGTGCAGCTGCGCCAGGAGACGCGCGACAGCGTCGTTGCCGCCAAGGCCCCCAAGACCGCAGTCACCTGCCCCTTCTGCGGTGCGACCACCATTCCCGATGCCAGCGGGCGCTGCGAATACTGCGGCGGCGCTATCGGCGCATAGCACCCGGCACGGAAAGGACCGATCATGGCCTTCGAGAGCGTCAACTATCAGTGCCCCGCGTGTGGCGGCCCCCTTCACTTTACCAGTGCCGAGCAAAAGCTCGTCTGCGACTACTGCGACTCGCGTTTTGAAGTCGAAGAAGTCGAGGCCCTCTATCGCGAGCGCCAGGACAAGGCCGATGCCAAAGCCGATGCCGCAGCAGCAGCTCCCAAACCCGCTGTCGATGATGCCGTGCAGGAGCTGGCCCAAAACGCCGGCTACATCTGCTCGTCGTGCGGCGCCGAGCTCGTGTCCGATGGCACTGTCGCCGTTACCACCTGCCCGTACTGCGGCAACTCCGCCGTGGCACCCGGCCAGCTCTCGGGAGATTTCTCGCCCGATCTGGTGATCCCGTTTAAGCTCGGACGCGACGATGTCATGACCGCGCTCAAGGAACACTACAAGGGCAAGCTCCTACTGCCCAAGAGCTTTGTCACCGGCAACCACATCGACGAGGTCCAAGGCGTCTACGTACCGTTTTGGCTCTACGGCGCCCGCGTTGACGGCGAAGTGTACTTTGACGCGACCAACGAGACCGTAACCGAGGAATCCGACCGCACCGTCACGACCACCGACCACTACGATGCCTACCGTAAGGGCAATATCTCGTTTGAGCGCGTGCCCGTCGACGGATCGTCCAAGATGCCCGACGGCCACATGGATGCCATCGAGCCGTTTGACTACGACGCGCTGCGCCCGTTCTCGGTCGCCTATATGCCCGGCTACATCGCCAACCGCTATGACGAGGATTGCGAGACCTGCAAAGCGCGCGCCGAGCGTCGTATGGAAGAAAGTACGATCTCGGCCCTGCGCGAGACCGTCGTCGACGAATATGACGATGCCACAGTCGAAAGCAAGCAGCTCGACTACACCTGGGAAGACAGCAACTACGCCCTGTTCCCCGTGTGGATGCTTTCCACCTCGTGGAATGGCAAGAGCTACCTGTTTGCCATGAACGGCCAAACCGGCCGCATGGTCGGCGAGCTTCCCTGCTCCAAGCCCAAGCTCGCTATCGCCTCGGTGCTGTTCTTTGTGATCGGATTTGTTCTCTCCCAAATTCTCTTTATGGGCGGGAACGCCTTCGATCCGGACTACTTCGCCTTTGATGTCGAGGGCATCCTCATCAACATCGTCGCGCCGCTGATCATCGTGATTATCGGAGACGTGCTGCTGGTAGGCCAGCTCAAGACGGCCAACGAGGCCACCCACGCCGATGAGTATTGTGGCGAGCTCGACCTGACCGAGAAGCACGACACCTTCAGCCACACCGAGACCACCGTCGTCATGAAGGACGACAAGGACGATTAGCCATTCTGACCAATACCGCCCGGCCTTTGACGAGAAAGGAAGATCACCATGGGACTCTTGAAAGCTGGATTGGGTGCTGCCGGCGGCGTCATGGCCGACCAGTGGAAGGAATTTATCTATTGCGAATCGATGCCCGCTGATGTCTTGGCCTGCAAGGGCAGCAAGCGCACCGGCGGCCGTAGCTCCAACACGCGCGGCGAGGACAACGTCATCTCCAACGGCTCGGTCATCGCCGTCAACGACGGCCAGGGCATGCTCGTGGTGCAAAACGGCAAGATCATCGAGGTCGCGCTGGAGCCTGGCGAGTTTGTCTTTGACACCGGCAGCGAGCCGAGCGTCTTCAGTGGCAACCTGGGCGACTCCATCAAGGAGACGTTTGCCAACATCGGCAGCCGCTTTACCTTTGGCGGCGACGCGGGCAAAGACCAGCGCGTCTACTTCATCAACACCAAGGAGATCATTGGCAACAAGTACGGTACCGCCTCGCCCGTGCCCTTCCGCGTGGTCGATAACAACATTGGCCTGGATGTCGACATCTCCGTGCGCTGCAACGGCGAGTACTCGTACCGCATCACCAACCCGCTGCTGTTCTACACCAACGTGTGCGGCAACGTAACCGATAGCTATACGCGCGACAAGATCGACAGCCAGCTTAAGTCCGAGCTGCTCACCGCCCTACAGCCCGCCTTTGCCAAGATCTCGGAGATGGGCATCCGCTACAGTGCCATCCCCGGCCACACCACCGAGCTCGCCCGCGCGCTCAACGAGGTCCTCTCGGCCGACTGGCGCGACCTGCGCGGCGTCGAGATCGTGAGCTTTGGCGTCAACTCCATCGCCGCCTCGCAAGAAGACGAGCAGATGATCAAGGACCTGCAGAAGGCCGCGGTCATGCGCGATCCCACCATGGCGGCAGCTAACATCGCCAGCGCCCAGAGCGATGCGATGCGAGCGGCAGCCGCCAACCCCAACGGCGCGATGGCCGGCTTTATGGGCATGGGCATGGCAGGCGGCATGGGCGGCATGAACGCCAGCCAGCTGTTCGCCGCCGGCCAGGCACAGCAGCAGGCCGCCCCGCAGCCGGCTCCGGCACCCGCCCCCGCACCGGCTCCTGCCGCTGCCCCCGCGGCCGGCACGTGGACTTGCAGCTGCGGCGCCACCAACACCGGCAAGTTCTGCTCCGAGTGCGGCAGTCCCGCACCCGCCCCGGCACCGGCCAAGTGGTTCTGCCCCAACTGCGGCAGCGAAAACGGCGGCAAGTTCTGCAGCAACTGCGGAACGCCCAGGCCCTAGCCCCTCTATCTGGTAATTGGCGGGGGATCCGCCACCCCCGCATTTGCTTCTATGGGTTTCGTTCGATAAAGGAGGACACCATGAAGACAACGTTCAAAAAGTCCGTACTCGCATTTCTGACATGCGTCCTTGCGCTCGCCTTTGCCCTGACGGGCTGCAGCGGCGGCGGCAAAGACCCCAAGGCCAAATTCGTCGGCAGCTGGGAACTCTCGGGTGGAACCCTGGAGGGCGAAGAACTGACCGATGAGTACATGAAGATGCTCGAGGATTGGGGTGTGCACTGCGTCCTGATTCTCGATGAGGACGGTACAGGTGCCCTCGACCTGTTCCTTGAAGTCGTCGACCTTAAATGGGAGGCAAAGGACGCCACCACCGTAACCATCACCGCCGAAGACGAGTCGCATGACATGAAGCTCAAGGACGGCAAGCTCATCCTCGAAGAGGATGACGGCAATCTTGTCTTTACCAAGTCCGACAAGGATCTGTCCGGCACGGTGAAGAAGGATCGCGAAGCGGCCGAGAAGGAAGAAGAGATCGACGAGGCCGTCGAAGACGACGACGTCCAGAAGATTGAAATCTCCCCCGCCGTCACCGTTGCCGATGACGACCTGTGCACCATCACCATCACCGAGAAGTTCAAGGACGAGTGGGGCGACATCGGTTTTGTCGTCAACATCACCAACAAGAGCGACAAGGACCTGACCTTCTACGCTCCTTCCGGCAAGACCAACGTCAACGGCACCATGAAGGAACCCTGGTTCTCGGCTCACCTGATGCCCGGCACCAACGCCACCGAGGAATTCACGTTCTCGAGCGGCGAGCTTGACAGCCTTGACGACCTGGTCAACACGACCATCGGCATCGACGCCTACCTGACCGATTCCTACGAGGACGTCGCCTCCTACAGCGCAACCATCGCGTAGCGGTAGACCACGACAGCCGCGGATTGGCGGACACATCCGCGCACACCAGACGGGGCCGCAGGAGTTGATCCTGCGGCCCCGTCGCTTTTATGCCGATGCGTAACGAGCGTTAGCGCTCCATGTTGGGAACGATGCTGCCCTCGGTCACCGCGCGCACGGCCAGGCGCATGATGTTGTCGTAGCCGGTCTTGTTGAGAATCTCCGAGATGCGGCGTTTGATGGTGCCCTCGCTCATAAACAGCTCGGCCGCAATCTCGCGGCGGCTTTTACCCTCGCAGGCAAGGCGCAAGATCGACAGCTCGACATCGTCGAGGGCCGCCGTGCCGGAGAAGATGCTCTCGGGCGGCTTGGGAAACGTGCGGTAACCCGCCAGCGTGGAGCGCATCACGGCGAATAGCTCGTCGATACCGACGTTCTTGTACACAAAGCTGTCGACGCCCGCCTCGCGCGCCTGGTCCACAAAGGTGATCTCGGGCATACCCGTCATGATGATGACGCGACACTCGGGCAGTTGTTCTTTGATGCGCGCCGCCGCCACGATGCCGTTGGAATCGTGCTCGGTGCACACATCCATCAGTATCATGTCCGGACGCTCCTTGAGCACAACGTCCAAGGCATCCGAGGCGTCGGCGATCGCGGCGATAACGGTCATGTCGGGCTGGTCGCCCACGGAACGCGCCAGGCTCTCGCGCAAGATAGCCTGGTCTTCGACGATTAACACGCGGATCATGAGCTTCTCCTTTGGACCGTGGCGTTGGAGGCGAGCGGGATGGACACCGCAAGTGTAAAGGGCGGGGCGGTGTGGACTTCCAGGCTGCCGCCCAGATTCTGTGCGACATGCCTCATACCAGGGATACCCGTTCCCTCGCGATACGATACGGGTGCAGGCGTGCCGTCGTTAGAAACGGTCATCCACGCAATAGCGCCGTCTTCCGACGTCTCCTGCCACAGGCGCACATGGACCTGATGGGCCTGTGCATGCTTGGTGGCATTGGTCGAGGCTTCGCGGATAATCTGCAGAAAGGCTGCGGCGACACGTGCGTCGCTTGGCAGCTCGCCCTCTACATCGATCTGCACGCTCACCAGGCCAAAGGCGTGGACGATATCGCCCAGCTGCTCCGAAGGCTCACTGGCACCGCCATGACGCAGATCGGCGGCGATTGAGCGCAGCAACGGATCGACCTGCTCGAGCGACTCGTCGTCCAAGCGCCCCTCCTCCAGATAGCGATGGAGGATTGATAGGCGCTGGCCGATCACATCGTGAACGCGGGCGCGCATGCGCAGATAGGCCGCATTGTCGGCAACTTTTTTGACTTCTTCGATCTGGGCCTGGAGCTCTTGGCCCGCAAGCTCAAGCAGGTGGTTGGCCTGCGCCAGACGGTCATGCGCGTGCGCATACTCTGTCACATCCAGGCCGATAATGCGCTCGAACGAACGGCCCGAAACCATAACGTCATCGTGCACAAACAAGCGAATCTCGGCGGGAGAAACCTCGACCACAACGCGCGCCTCACCAAAGCGGTCCAGATTAATGCGTACGCGGTTCTGGCTGCTTTCGGGCATTTGCATACTGAGTTTGCGCAGATCGTTCCATGTACCGCTCATATCGCCTAGGTCGGTGGGCATATGAAGCTCCACCAGGTTTTTTCGCATGCGGCGGTTCATGAGCAGCGGACGGCCCCTCGGGTCCAGATACAGGATGCCCACGGGAATCACGTTGATGGTTTCGATCGTCGAGAACGCGGTGATATCCTCCTGGCGGTTACGGACGTCCATCAAGAGCGCCGCGACGGAACGGAACAGGAAGAACGCTCCCTCTGCGATAAGGGCAACGGCCCACACCGAGCCCATGGCAAAAACCACCGGCGGTGTCACGGCGCCAACAAGCAGCAGCTCGGCCAGCATGACAGGGCGACGATAGTGCACCATAAGGACCACGCCATAGGCAAAGATCGCGGCATTGAGCCACAGCACTCCGCCCATTGCCCTGGCGCAAACATTGAGCGGCGCCACCAGATACGAGCCAGACGACGCGAATAAGATGAGCGCCGAAATCATCAGGTGAAGCACAAGGCTCGCCTCGTAGGCGCAAATCACCTTACGGTTATAGGACGAGCGGCGCGATGCGATGAGCGGGACGTGGATCGTCTGCAGACACGCAGCCAGGGCAAAGACAACATCGAGCGCAACGATTTGGGGAAGGATGAGCGAAATCTGCATCGTCACTCACCCGCCCTCGGCATCAAGACGATCATGCGCAGCTGGCCGGGCTCGCCCTCAAGGCGGTATGCCACGTTGCGCCCTTGCAGAGCGCTTTCGAGCTCTTGCGCAGCGGGCGTCTGCGAAAGATCTTCATCATCGTTGGAAAAAAGCGTGGCGCGCAGCTCGACACTGCACCGGTCATGGTCGCCCAAGTGATACATAAGCGCCGGATGGTCGGTGGTGTAGGCAAAAAACGCAAAGTCATACACGCAGTCGTACAGGGCGCTTACCGTACTGGCGTGCATCGGGCGCCGTATGGCGATAATCGAGGCGCAATCGACATCGATGGTGCGCAGGTCGCTTGCGAGCTCATTGGCAATGAGTTGAATGCGGTCGCGATCAAAACCGCTCTCCCCGTGCTGTGCCAACGTGAGCGACCCTTTGCGCTTGCAATAGGCGACGAGCATCTTAGCGCGCTGCAGCATGCGGTAACGCTCGTGCGAAGACGCCTCGTCGGTCAACGGTGGCAGCGAGCTCAGCAGGTCGTACATCTCTTCGAACGCGCGGGCAAGCGCCTGGTCCACGTCTTGAACGAGCAAGGTCTCGGCCTCTTGATCTGCCAGATGCGTCTTAAGATCGTAGTCGGCCGTGAGCAGCTCATTTTGGCGCTGCAGCTCCATGCGACGATGTGCCAGTTCACGGTTAAGCTCGTTGAGCTCCGACACGTCTTGGGCAAGCAGGGCCGATCCGCCCAGCAGCGGAAAGGCGCGATACATTACATCGGGATCGGACGCCACGGCAAAGGCATGGGCATGCCCGTGTTCCTGGGCCCGAAGCTCTTCGCACACGCCCGCCGGCATTGGCTTCGACACCGGTGTGGCATAGACTTCCTGCAGGTCGCGCGTTAGAACTTTGAGGTCGAGCGGCAAGGTGTCGAAGATGCCAGCAATGTCGTGATATGACGGAATGACACCGCAATCGAGACAGATTTCCATCGCCACCACGCACAAGACGCAATAGACGAGCGAGAAGTTGAGCCTCCATGCCCAGGGCACGCGCAGAGCATACGAGATGGCAAAGAACGCGCCACCCAACAAAACAAGCGCCGCCGTGCCCGAAAAGCGCTGAATGCGAAAGGACGAGGACCGACCCACCAGGATAAAAAAGGCCGCGAAGTTAAAGGCCGTCCACACCAAGACAGCAAAATAGCCCCAGCCATATGTGTAATCGTTGCTCCAGGTGTCGCTTGCACGGTCAAAGTGGAATACCTGCCGGTGGAAATCGTTGGTGAGCACAAAACCGATAAGTAGGATGGCCACGACCCACAGGATGCTGCGATAGCGACGGCCCGTACGGTGTTGCTCCAGGCCCGCAAGGCGCAGACCACACAACTGGTAGAGCAGCGGAATGAGCGTCATGGGCACGTAGTACAGGTACCACAGCACGGTGGCATAGAACGGCGTGAACGACTTGTACTTGAGAATGACTTCGATCATCCACAGGGCGCAGATGGTGGCGATGGCAACAAGGCGGCGGCGCAACACATAGTCCAAACAGCGCAGATAGACCGATACGCCCCAGATCGAAAATACAATTGCGGCGACAAGCAGCGGGAGAGAGCTCGAGTGGACGAGCGCATCCACGACCTCTTCGGACACCTCGCTATAGGCGGGCACGACGTTAGAAAGTTTGGGATCGAAGGCGAACAGCGCCGGCAAGACCGCCAAAAGCATGAGGAACAGCGCGGTGATGGCGCCGGCGATAGCAAAGACGCGATGACGATACACCTGATGTGTTATGCCAACAAGGAATCGCGGCATGGCGAAGAGCCTGCCACCCCTGGGATCCGCAACCGGCGCGGTCCGGGCGGCCGCGTGGCCGATATGTCGCTCGCGGGTACCCATAGTCCCTTTAGTGTACCGACAGATAGGTCGAAAAAGCGGGCCGCATGTCCCAAAATCCGCAGACGGCAAGGCGCCCGGAGAGCGCATACTCGCCGGGCGCCTTGGCTAGGAGGCTATGAAGTTGAGTGTCTCAGCTTCCTTAGGATAGGTCCTCACCATTCGTTTCAATGACATGCTTGTACCAGTCGAAGCTCTTCTTTTTGGAACGCTTGAGGGTACCGTTGCCCGCATCGTCGCGATCCACATAGATAAAGCCGTAGCGCTTGGACATCTCGCCCGTGCCGGCAGACACCAGGTCGATCGGGCCCCAGGTGGTGTAGCCCAGCAGGTCAACGCCGTCCTCGGTCACCGCGTCGCGCATGGTCTGGATGTGCTGACGCAGGTAGTCGATACGGTAGTCGTCGTTGATGGAGCCGTCCTCCTCGACAACATCCTTGGCGCCCAGGCCGTTCTCGACCACAAACAGCGGCTTCTGATAACGATCGTACAGGTCGTTGAGGGTGATGCGAAAGCCCAGCGGATCGATGGCCCAGCCCCACTGGCTCTGCTGCAGGTAGGGGTTCTTGGCGCCGGCGAAGGCGTTGCCCTGGGTGCGCTCGACATCGGGGTTGTCGGCACCGGCAGAGCAGCGGGTGCTATAGTAGCTAAAGCTGATGAAGTCGACGGTGTTGGCGGCCAGGACCTCGCGATCCTCTTCGGTCATGCCCACATCGATGCCTAGACGCTCGAGCTTCTTGACGGCATAGGCCGGGTAGTAGCCGCGGCTCTGGACGTCGACGAAGAAGTAGTTGTCCTGGTTATCGAGCTGCGCCTGGCGTACATCGCCCGGACGGCAGCTGTAGGGGTAGTAGCTACCTGCGGCGAGCATGCAGCCGATCTTGATCTCGGGGTCGATCTCGTGAGCAATCTTGGTTGCCCAAGCGCTGGCGACGAGCTCGTTGTGGGCGGCCAGGTACTCGACGGCCTCCTTGTTCTCGCCCTCCTCAAAGACCAGGCCGGCACCCATAAACGGCAGGTGCAAGATCATATTGATCTCGTTAAAGGTGAGCCAGTACTTCACCAGGCCCTTGTAGCGGGTAAAGATCGTGGTCGCGAGATTCTTGTAGAAGTCGATGAGCTTGCGGTTGCGCCAGCCGCCGTACTCCTTGATGAGATGAATCGGGCAGTCGAAGTGCGTGATAGTCACGAGCGGCTCGATGCCGTGCGCCTGGCACTCGCGGAACACATCCTCGTAGAAGGCCATGCCAGCCTCGTTGGGCTCGGTCTCGTCGCCGTTGGGGAAGATGCGGGTCCAAGCCAGGCTCATACGGAAGGTCTTAAAGCCCATCTCGGCAAAGAGAGCGATGTCCTCCTTGTAATGGTGGTAGAAATCGATGCCGGTCTGCGCGGGATAGTAATAGCCGTCCTCGAAGTCGAGCATCTTACGCTGGCCGGAGACCACCGCATAGCGCTCGGGGCCGTGCGGAGCCACGTCCACGTTGGCAAGGCCGCGGCCGTCCACGTTGTAGGCGCCCTCGCACTGGTTGGCAGCCGTCGCGCCGCCCCACAGGAAGTCATTACGGAAAGCCATGCATCAATCCTTTCGCACGCTGTTGTCATAGGCTCAGTATCCCTGCAAACAACGCGTCGCTCAACGGCAACGGCGCAGGCCGATACTTCTTTTCGCGTGCAGGCGCCCGGCAACCACCCCGTCTGACACTTTTTGATACCCACCTGCCCCAGCCACCGCAAAGGGGACAGTCACCTTTGTGATGGCTGGGGCCCGTTTGTCTCGATCTGTAACAGTTAGGCCGCCAAAACCGGGCCTGGTGTTACAGATTGAGATTGTTCGGCCTGTCCCCTGCAGTTTGTCTAAATCTGTAACAGGTAGAGACGATCTAGCCCGCTAGGTGTTACAGATTGAGACAGAAGATTCTAGTCCACGGTGATGTCGAGGTTCTTTCCGATGAGGCCCACGTAGCCGCCTTCGGCCGCCTTGGGGCTGTCAGCGTGGCAGAGGACCCACTTGTCGGCCTTCCAGTAGCAGTAGCTGTCACCGGCGGCAGGCATGTCGGTTGCGGCCTCGGGGCGCGGACCGTTGGTACCGGCGGGCAGCGCCACCATCACCTGGAAGCCGCTTTCATCGACCATGCACGGCGTGTAGTGGAGCGTGGTGTTGAAGACCTCGACAACCTTGCCCGCCGGCACGCGGAACGCCTTGACGAACGCGGTATCGAGCTTTCCGTCCTCGATCTCCCAGCGATGCGCCACGAGCAGGATAAAGTCGCGGGCGCCCAGGTTAAACTCACTCGCGCGGTGATACTCCAGACAGTTGAGTCGTGTGTTGTGGCCGTTGCACCAGCCGAGCTGGAAGGGGCGGCCGCCGTACATGAGCAGGCCGAGCGTGTCGGCGCCCTCAACCTGCTCGAGCTCGGGCGCGGAGGCCACGTATTTGCTGCCCTCGGGGATGGGCGTAGCCGCGAGTGCCTCGACGAGTGGAGCGGTCAGGCTGGACGGAACGTCATCCCACACGCGGCCATAGGACTTGAACTCGGGATCAGAGACAGAGTAGATATGCATGTTCACTCCTGTTCGTAAATGTGACTATACGAACATTCTAGAACAAACATGAGCGATTTTGAACGCTCGTCCTGACCACTCAACAAAAAGGCGCCCCCGCATAAGCGAAGGCGCCCAATCCGTGCGTTTTAGGCGATAAAGCCCTTACGCCTGCTGATAATGCAGGTGCTTCTCGTCGATATCGGCCAGGTCGCGGTCGAGGTAGCGGCGTGCGAGCCAGTTTGCCATGGGGAGGTTCTGGTCCAGATAGTTACCGCACTCCTCGGGAGCGGCACCGGGGACATCGCCCTCAAAGCCGGCGACAAACTCGAACAGCTCACGCACGAGCGACAGAATCTCCTCGCTCGTCACCTCACCAAACACGACGAGGTAAAAGCCCGTGCGGCAGCCCATGGGTCCAAAGTAGACAATGCGGCTCGACCACTCGGCATGGTTGCGAAGGAACGTCGCGCCCAGGTGCTCGATGGTGTGGCACTCGGCCGTGTTCATGACCGGCTCCTTGTTGGGCGTGGTCAGGCGCAGGTCAAACGTGGTGACGGCGGCGCCGGTCGCCGGATCGCGGTCGATGCGGCTCACATACACGCCGGGCTCAAGCAGCAGATGGTCAACAGAAAAGCTCGCGATGCGCTCCATGGCAGATCCTCTCGATAGTCAAATTGGGACGGGCTCTTTTAGCTGGTTCGAATGGTCGCACCAATCATACCAGTCAAAAAAGCCCCGTCCCAAATTGAACTGCGCCCCAATTCTTGGACGGGCTAATAAGCGGCCTACGCCGCACATAGGGACTGATTCCGGAATTCCTCCGGGGTCAGTCCCTTCAGTTTA
>JAGZNZ010000044.1:0-2321 GCA_018363345.1 Collinsella sp.
GGAAAAGGAATTTCTCGGGGCCGCCTCTCGGCGGCCTTGCGAAAAACAAATCCAAGTTAGACCATTTCAAATGGTTCGATGTCTGCCCGGATGCGACACAACTGGTGTGTCCATCCTCGCAGTATCCGGTTCTCAAGGTGCACGCCTGGCGGCTGATCCGGTCCGACCGGGCCGCGCGGCAAGGAGATATATTGCCAGACCGGAGGGGTGCCGGGGGCGGGAATCTGGGCGTACACATTTCCTACACAATTCGGAATTCTCAGCTGTATTTACCGGTAATAAAGAGGGAACCTCGTTTCCGAGATCCCCTCCTCCGTCTATCTATAGAAATAGGCTTTCAAAGCCTTAGGCCAACAGCTTGCGACCGGATTCCTCGATCGCGTCAAGTGCTGCATCAGCCTCGGCGGCATCCGCGCCCTTGGCGAAGATGTACAGTTTAATCTTGGGCTCGGTGCCGGAAGGACGAACAATACCCTTGTTGCCTCCCTCAAGATCGAACTCAATGACGTTAGCCTTCGGCAGGCCGTTCACGCAGGTGTTGTAGTCCACGACGGCCTCAATCTTGGACCCAGCAAGCTCCGCAGGCGGGTTCTCGCGCAGACCGGACATGATGCCGGCCATCTTTGCCGCACCCTCAGCACCCGGATAGCTCAGCGAAATCGTCTTGTTGTGGTAGTAGCCATACTTCTCGTACAGCTCGTGCATCGCATCGGCGAGGTTCTTACCCTGGAGCTTGTAATACTGCGCCATCTGGCAAATCAGCAGCGAAGTGCTCACGGCGTCCTTGTCGCGCACGTGGTCGCCAGCCAGATAGCCGTAGCTCTCCTCGAAACCAAAGATAAAGCGATCGACCTCGCCAGCATCGGAAAGCGAGGTAATGATGTCGCCGATGTACTTGAAGCCCGTCAGGCAGCGGCGGAGCTCAAAACCGTACTCGTCGGCCAGAGCGTCAACCATGGCGGAAGAAACGATAGTAGTAACGGCAACCTTCTTAGTGAGGTCCTCACCGCGGGCAGCACGGGTCTTGCAGATATAGTCGAGCAGCAGAACGCCCATCTCATTGCCGGTCAGCAGCAGAT
Source organism: Collinsella sp. (assembly GCA_018363345.1). Taxonomy (GTDB): domain Bacteria; phylum Actinomycetota; class Coriobacteriia; order Coriobacteriales; family Coriobacteriaceae; genus Collinsella. The sequence goes on from JAGZNZ010000044.1 coordinate 1,080, forward strand.
AGTCATCGCCATTCTTAACGGCAACGCCAACACGGTCGGCGTCGGGATCGGTTGCAAGCAGCAGATCGGGGTGAACCTGCTCGCAGAGATCGATGCCCTTCTGCATGGCCTGACGGATCTCGGGGTTAGGATACGGGCAGGTCGGGAAATCGCCGTTAGGCTCCTTCTGCTCGGGAACAACCGTGACATCGGTGATGCCAGCGCGCTCGAGCACCGTCGTGACGGGAATGAGGCCGGTGCCGTTGAGCGGAGTGTAGACGAGCTTAAGCGGAGCGCCAGCGATCTCCTCGGCAGAAAGGTTAGTCACGCCGCGGGCGAGAACGGCGTCGTAATAACGCTCGAGGCACGAGTCATCGATCCATTTGACCAGACCCTGCTCAAGAGCCTCATCGAAGTCCATGGACTTCACGCCGGTGAACGTATCGGTCTCGGCGATAGCCTTAGAAATTGCATCGGCGGCCTCGCTGGTGATCTGGCAGCCGTCGGGGCCATAGGCCTTATAGCCGTTATAAGGCGCTGGGTTATGGCTAGCGGTCATGCAAATGCCACCGGAGCACTTAAGGTCGCGGACGGCCCAGGAGAGCGTCGGCACAGGAGAAATCTTGGAATACACGAGGGCAGTCACGCCGTTTGCTGCAAGAATGGCAGCCGTCGTCTTGACGAACAGCTCACCTTTATTGCGGCTATCGCGAGCAATGGCGACCGTCGGATGCTCGAAGGTCGCATTGAGGTAGTCAGCGAATCCCTGGGTCGCACGACCGACCGTATAGATATTCATACGGTTAGTGCCCGCACCGATAGTGCCGCGAAGGCCGGCAGTACCGAAGGCGAGATCCTGGAAGAAAGCGTCGGTGATGGCATCCTCATCACCCTGCTCCTTCATCGTGTTAAGCTCAGCGAGGAGCTCCTCGTCCTTGACATTGGCAATCCAAGTATCAAGCAGCTCATGAACATCTGCCATGTGAGTCCTTCCGTCACAATCAATAAAACGACCCGTGTAAAACAGGACAAGCGCAGCAGTGCGCTAAAGCAAATATTAGTCCATTGAGAACAGAGAACCGGCCAAAGAACGGTGAACGTCTATATTCAGCGGTGGATGATTAAATTGATTTAATTGCATAAGGAATGTTGCCCGTAAACGCAAAAAAAGGGGGAGGCCGCGAGGCCTCCCCCTTCTTCAATCTCGATGACGGCTCGGTGCCGTCCACCGGTCAGCGGCGCCCTGGCCTCCCACGGGCTGGC
>JAGZNZ010000045.1:0-2273 GCA_018363345.1 Collinsella sp.
GGCGTCGGCTGGCAGGACGAGGTCTCGGACGGCGCCCTGGCCGGCACCACCGGCCAGGGCAGGGCGGTCGAGTGCGTCAAGATGCGCCTGACCGGCGACATTTCGAATTACTTCGATGTTTGGTATCGCGTTCATGTTTCAGATTACGGATGGCTTGGCTGGACAAAAAACGGTTCACCGGCGGGCACTACGAAGCTTGGGATTCCCGTTCAGGCTTTGCAGGTAAAGATTGTTCCCAAGGGTGCCGCCGCACCGGGTTCTACTTTCGATTCCTATTTTGAGACCTATCGTTATATTGGCTATCAGACACCCGGATCCTACCCAAAAGTTAATTGCAACAGCGTGCAGCTCCCTTCGTATTGCACCGGATACTTTACGTATGTCACTCCTTCTCGTATTCCCTATAACGCTTCGCTTCAGGACTGTATTAACGCATTTATCCAGCGCGCTCGTGACTATATTGGAACTCGTTATATTGAACCCTGGTCTTCTTGGCCGGGAGATGCAGTTGATTGCTCAGGCTTGGTGTTGCAATGTCTGTATGCGACTGGTATGGATATGGGTTGGTACAACCCCTATAACCATCGTTGGTTGCCCGAACAGACATATAATTCCATGAACTGGTATCGCAACAACACGTTTATGCCGGTCAGCACGTCTGCTTTGCAGAGGGGCGATGTGGTTTACTACCAGGGTCATATTGGAATCTATATCGGAAACGGTCGAATTATCGATTCCTGGCCTGGAATTGGTGTTACCGAGCGCTCAGTCAATGCCCCCGGGCGTGTAATCGGTGCTGCAAGACCTTTTGCATAGAGTTAATTGAGGCGTTCCGTAACAGGAGCGCCTCTTTTTGTGTCGGCAGCAATTGCCTTTCCAAGTTCAAAATGTTGCCTACGAAGTGCGGTAATATACCTAAGACTTGTGATTAGTTGTCATCTCGGGGGACTATATGAAGCGTCTAAGAGCGTATGCAGCTTTGCTTTGTACACTATTAATGGGTTCGTCGCAATTCGCCCAGCCTTACTGTGTTTACGCATTGTCGGTTCAATCTAATGCTATTTCTCAATCGGTATCGCAAACAACAGAAGAGCACGAACCTCAAGATGATAATTCTCAGGGAACGCTGGGGGCCGCTTCGGGCTCTCAGAACCCAGCCGAATGGTACGGCGACGATGCAAGCGCTGCTCGTCCAGATGAGAACCCAGATTCGATTTCTGACGATCAGCCTGGAATCGGTGCTGACGAGTCGGGTGTTGAAGATTCAAACGGCGAAGCCTCAGTCGATGATACCATCGAGATGGATTCCTTCGAAGCAGACTCTTTGGAGCCGAATTCATGGCGTTTTGAAAACGGTGTGCTTATCGATTCTGGCTACGATGACATCGATGCACAATCATTAACCGACGACCCTTTGCCGAGTGGCGCTGTTGCGCGTGGTATCGACGTTAGCAACCACCAGGGAACAATTGATTGGAATAAGGTTAAGGCTGCGGGGGTTGACTTCGCCATTCTCAAGGTTGGTCCCGTATATGGCAAGCCCGATTCAACGTTTGAACGAAACGCTGATGAATGTGAACGTCTCGGGATTCCTTACGGGGTCTATTACTACTCCTATGCTCGTTCTGTAGCGGACGCAAATAAAGAAGCCGATCGAACGCTTGCTTGGCTTGGCGGTCGTCATCCGTCGCTTCCTGTTTATTACGATCTTGAGGATAGCTATATCCTGGAGGATTCGAATTTCAGCAAAGATAAGCTTGCTCAGATTGCTCAGACTTTTTGTAACCGCATGGAAGCTGTTGGCTTTAAGGCGGGCATCTATGCAAACCTTAACTGGTTTAACAGCTATCTGAACTCGCCATCGCTGAGCGGTTATGACCATTGGGTCGCCCAATACAATTGGCGTTGCGATTATGCTGGTAGCTATAGTTTCTGGCAATATTCAAGCAGAGGTATTGTTCCGGGCGTTAACGGATCCTGCGATATGAACTATTGCTTCAATGGGTCTCTTTTGAACGTAGATGACGGCATGATGCACGTCCAATACGAGGCGCATGTTTCAAGTATTGGCTGGATGAGCAGTAAAAGAGATGGATCCACCGCGGGTACAACGGGACAGTCGAAGTCCCTGGAAGCTCTTAAGGTCAGTATACTGAATCCCGTGGAAGATGGTTCCGTTCAGGTCGACGCCCATGTCTCCGGCATCGGCTGGCAGGGCTGGGACACCCCCTCGGCGTCCGAGGGCGGCACCACGGGCCAGGGCCGCGCCGTCG
>JAGZNZ010000021.1:0-27541 GCA_018363345.1 Collinsella sp.
CTTCATCGAGGCCGGCACGCTCGTGGAAAAGATCAAGTCGTCCTCGCAGACGCTCAAGCAGGAATACCTCGATACATACGAGGAAGGTGAATGACATGATAGGCAAGAGCTATGCAAAGATAGCGATTGTTGGCTCTGTACTTTGTCTTGCAATGGTTCTATGTGCATCATTTGCGAGGTATAGGTCCGAGCGATCGTTTATCGATGGCGCTGAGAACGGTTTTGGCATAGACGGGATGTATGTCAACGATGGCGCGACCAGGCCGTCTATGGCGATTTTTGCAGGCGAAGACATGGAATGGCAAATCTGTAATGGCGATGGCTCTTGTCTGAGTGGTCGTTTGGCCGCAACGAGCGATCCGAATTCGTTCGATCTTCTCGACGATGATGGAGCGGATTGCGGTTCTGTTCACCTTTCATATGCATCGCGAGACGGGATGGACGGCATTCTCTACGTCTCCCACGAAACTGGCGATTTCAAGATGCGCAGGACTAACCGGGTGCCGGCTTTTATCGAGGAGTGAGAGTTCCCGGCGGCCTGCCGATCAGGCCGCCGGGCTATCGAGCCCCGCATTCATCCGTACACGCACGGATGAATGCGGGAAGTGTCCGGATAAAGTTGATAATCAAGGAAACAAAGCCGTTCTGCCTGGGACGGCTTTGGCCTGGACTTTAACTACAACATCGCAATCGACACTTATCAGCTCGCGCAACGCGCATGGCCAAATCTCGGACGCTGGTGCATGGAGGACCTTCGAGATTTACTGGACATCCAAAACGACGACGCACACCGCGTGCTCGCCGACAGCGAAGACGAGATGGCTGTCTACAATGCGATCAGAAACGGTGTGAAGTCCGGAGAGCTTTCTGTGGAACCGCCGCGCCGTCGCGCGAGCCGACCGGGCAACCCGGGCAATCTGGTCCCGGCTCTCCCGGTCGTATTCCTACGATATCGCCCCTAGATCACCAATGTGTCAGATAAAGAATGAGGCAATGGCTATGATCACGCCTACGGCAGATGCAACGACTGCGCCTTTTTTCCTCTCCTTTAGTCCGACGAATAGGGTTGCCGTAAAGTAAAGGGCGGAAATGCAGGCTATGGCAAGCGAAACGAGTTCCTTGGGCGGTTTCAGCAAGAGGTCGCTAGCAAAGAGTAATGCAAGCAGGGCAAAGCCGATTGTGGTCAAGTATCTCGATTGATTTTGCGACAACATGGCAACTTCCTTTCAGAACATGCAAGTGAAAAGTCGGTACGATGTCATTGCGGTTGCAAAAAAGCCGCCGCTAGGACCGGTTGTCACGAGACCGGCGATAACTTCAGCGGTGCCAGCAAGCTAGAGATCGCGCAGGCAAGCCTCCTCCTTCGCGTTCAGCTTGACCTTGTGAGGGACGGTGCGGTTATTTGCAGATCCGTGAGAATCGCACCACGCCTTGGAATATGAATCCGTGCAGCGCCCGCGCTCAAAAAAAGGGATATATCGTAATTTTCGTCGTAGTTGTCTCCGACGTAGATCTCGCTGCTCTCGGCGGGAGATCCCTCGTCGGCATGGGCTGCCGCAACGGGCACAAATGGTGTCATGACAAGGGAGAGGCAAAGAGCTGCTGAGACGATGGAGGGCAGGCATTTCTTCATGGCTGGCTCCTTAATCTGGCCTTTGATAGTTACTTGATGTCGCCTCCTTCCGCTTTATATCCGTTGTATTTGGCGTATTTCTTTAATAAGGCAAGAGGTTCTTCCTCTCCTTCGGATAAGCCGATGATGTTTCCTTGATCATCCAGTATGAATACGGACGGAATATGCTCAAGTTCATATTCGTCATACACGGTATTATCTTAATCTATGTATATGGGAAAGTCTCCTTCATGGACCGAGGCTTCGTTTTGAAACGGGATACCGCTTCGATTCGTTCCGGACGCGGATGTGGACGTAACTGGTCTCGGTGCCAAGTGCGATTTCAGTGACGTATATGACTAAACGGGAATGTTTGAGCAGTGCCGGAGTCTTCATCTGGATTGTTCCGACTGAAACGTCAGCCCGAATACACTGCATGGCAACTCCAACAAGAATGCCCCCGGCGTAATCCTTCCCAAGGCACGGCAATAGCCAAGTTCAAGTGAACGCATAAAGGTGGCTCCCGATGGTTCGGAAGCCACCTTCACAATTTAACCGATGGAAAAATCGATTGCTAATTCAATTTGACCCAGATGGCTGGGCGAACTCCGAGAGTCGAATCCTGCGTGCTGCCGAGGTCGCCGCAGGAGATGCCACCTTCTTCGTCAATGTAACTAGTCAAGGGTTGACCGGCGTAGTAGGCCCCATATGAATCGTCTTCGCATTTCTCTATATCGGAAGCCCACCATGCCTCGGGGACGTCCGTGCCGGCTAGAGTCGCGTACATATTATCCTCGCTAAGGTAATCGCTCCAGGAGTCTAGAATCGTTACGTCGCCTGCTAAAATCCCGCGCTCGGCATCGTTGAAGGCGTATTCTTTGAAGGGTCCGTTCAGATACCTATACAGCGAGCTTGACTTGAAGTCCCATACGTCTCCATTCTCGCTGAATTCCATCTCATCGATGCAATGCTCGGTCATGAGGAGAGCCCTGTCGCCCTCCTTGTGGAGGACTATCCATTCAATCGGTTGGCCCTCGATATCCTTTCCTGTATAAGCCGAGAGCTCGCCCGAATATGTTCCCAGTTCGACGGTCTGCTCAATCGCGACGCTTTCGATTTTCTCCTGCTCCGCCTTCATGTCCGCCCTTGCTTCGAGCATGGACGGCAGGGGCGAGATGGCGACCATGACGGCAAGCAGGACGATGCCCGCGACAGCCGCGACGGCTATTTTCTTCCTCCTTTTGGAGAGGTTCGCAATCTTCGCGCCGGCCTCTCTTGCCTTCTCGCCCGAGTCCCCGTATCCCTGCTCGGCCAGCCTCTCGAGGCTTTCCTTTGCGGCCTCAGCTTCCTTCCTGTTGCCCTTCTCGAGTATCGCGACGCTCGTCTTGTAGACCCTGTCCCTTCTGGATTCATCCAGGAACGCGGCATCTTCCAGATCCGCCATTTTCTCGCGCACGGCGCCGCAGTTCCAGCAGGTACCGCGCTTGAGGTTCACCGCACCGCAGCCGCACTGCCACCACCCGTCGTGCTCGGAATGGACGCCCGCGCATTTGAAGGTTTCGACCCCCATCTCGGAGAGCAGGACATCGCGTTCCGACTCCTCGACCCCGTTGAGTGCGAGTGGCGCGGGGCTATCGATGTCGATCGGGTCGCCGAAGGAGGTCTCGCCGTCCGCTCGGGTCACAACGGCACGCGAGCCGGTGATAACAGACAGCTTGATTCTCACCGCCTTGGGCCTGAGCACCTCGCCGGCGGGCAGGTCGGCATCTAGGAGCGAGAAGTCGACGGTCTCCGTCTCCCCTCCCTCGCCCTCGAGCCCGACAGTGAACTCTATGCGGCTGATGGGTTTCGTCGATACGTTGACGATCTTTGTCTGGAGGAAGCAGGCTCCCGTCTCGGTGTCTCTGGAGACTTGGATGGCTAACATCCTGACAGGGCAAAGCTCCTGCCAGGAGGGGTTGGCGTCGCGGTAGGCGATCTTGTACTTCGACATGTCTACACCTCGGGCAGGGCGTCTTCATCCGTTTTTGCGCTGGGCGCCGGCGCAGCTCGGTCTGGCAGTGCACAGACGATCAGGCCGACCATGAGCGCCGTGCCGAAAAGGCCGATGAACCAGAGGATTCCCGCGCCATTGGTGTAATGCCCCTTGGCCCTGGCAATCTTAACGAGCTCCGCCACGCCGCAGATGTTGGCGGCAATCGCCAGGAGAGGCAGGAAGAAGATTATCAGCTCCAGGCTTCTCATTTTCGGTCCCTTCTTCTCGACCGCCCTCCTCGACACCGGCGGTCCTCCGTTACTTCCGATAACACCAATTCTACTGTCCTCACCTGCGAATTTGTTGAGCAACAAATTCGATTGTGTGAGCGGTCGGTTAAGCTGCACAGACATTGAGCTAATTACTCTTTGCCGCTGCGGCATGACCAACGCAACCTTTTGGAATAGCCCTACGCTCGGCAATGTATCTACAAACCCTGAGCGAAGGGAGTGTCGCATATGTATGCAGCGGCGCATAACCTTCGGGGGGGGGTATCTCCTAGAGGTATCCGCCTCCGAGGCCAAGGAATCATCGAGTACGTCCTGATCATCGCGGTCATCGGCCTGGTCATCGTGTTCGCCGGACCCGGCGTGACCGGTGCCATCCGCAACCAGTTCAACCTGGTCGGCAACACGGAGAACAGTGGGGCTAACGCTGGCACCGAGGGTGGCGGAGCATCTGGCGGCGGTTCCACCGGGTCCGATTCCGCGAGTGTCCAAGCGGCGGTAGCCAAGGACGCGGAGGACTGGACGCTCGATGAGCAGAAGGCGGTCGCCGAGGACATTGCCAAGAGCGGCACATCGTCTATCGCCTACGCCAAGGCGAAAGCCGCCATGGATACCGGCACCAAGTTCTCGATGAAACTGACAGACGGACAGACGCTCGAGTACCGCATCATCGGCATCAACCACGACGACCTCGCTGACGGTTCTGGCAAGGCCGGTCTGACGTTCCTCACGACATCTACGGATATCGAGTCCCGCATGAACCCAACCAGGTCTACTGATGGTGTCTGGGAGAAGTCAGAGCTTCGCGCGAAGATGAACTCCGGCAAGATCTGGAACCTTATGCCCGCTGATTTCCAGTCTAAAGTGAAAACAGTTACGAAGCTAATGAATAACATCAATGGCTATTACACCGGCAGCGATGTCATACCGACTTCGGATAAACTATTTCTTCTCAGTAACACCGAAATTCTTGCAGAAAAAGATGAATGCAAGAAGGATCCTTGGTTTTGCTCAGAAGGGGCTCAGTACGAACCATTTCGAGGTAAAGTGAGCTATCATCTCTGGGCTAATTTTGCCATTGCTAATGGCAAAAGCTGGTGGATGCGCTCGGCTTATCCTGCTAGCCCTCAATCGGGGATCACAGATGTATATACGTCTGTAGATGCTGTGGGGTCTTGGGGCAACGACAGTGATGCTAGAAATGCGCGTAGTGTGTGCCCAGTTTTCTGTTTCTAAACCAATCAGCACTCAGTAAAGGGTCCGCGTGAGATTGCGCGGACCCTTCTTATGACAGCGGTGACCATGGAGACAAGACGGGCTCGTTGTCTCGTCCTCCTCACCTCAAATTTGATTTTCTATGAGGTTAACTGGTAGCTATTTGCACTGAGTGTTGGCACTCACCGTTCATGGTCGCAGGTACTCGTTAATAAATATCTCCAATGCATGCGTTTTGGGACGCGAGCAAATTCAACGCCAGATCTGTAGGCGAGAAGCACACCATGTTTGAAAGCCGCGTTTCGCTTGGATACGACTGCTGGGATTGCAGCGTCTCTAACATCATCTGCCACGGGAGCTTTAACGACAATGTTCCGAGCGTCATTGCGCGGAGATGGACGGTATGACACGCTTGGCAAAACCGGTGCAGCGGAATCGCATAGGGCGCAGGCATTAGTCCGGCCCTACGCGATGCCTGATTTTGAATTGCCAATTCAGAGCTTGAACGAGCCCACTCGCAATGATGCCTTACAGCTTCGGAAGCTCGGCATCTATCGAATGCGGCGTCGAATCATCGGAAACGCTGGTTTGGAGCTTCTTGTCGGGAAGCGCCGCAACGATCATCGCGGCGCTCGCGGGCGTCGCGAACACGATTATGAAGGCCAGCTTTAACCTCTGGTCCCCATACCCTTTGTCACTCGCTGCTTTACCAATTAGCCCCCCTGAAAAATAGCAGGCTATGCCGTAGCAGATTATGAGGGCGTAAAAGATGATTTGCATGTGCTTCTCTTCCTAACTCGTAAAATACTTGATTTGCCCGACATTCGGAATATCGTTGACTGAAAGCCGATGCTTAGTTATAGGGCGTGCGGAATTCTGTCGTCGCCAACGTCTCTCCCGTCACGGGCTCAATTAACGTGATTCTATGGTCATAAATAACGGAACTTTGATTCCAAAGCCGAATGAGGTTCCACCCGCGCTTGAATCCTTTTACGTAGTTCGCGGGCTGCGTTTCAGAATAATTATTTGTCACCTCGCCATCGATGCCCCATGCGTACTCCTCAAACACGCGGATATCGACCTCTTCTTGCGATCGGTCTCCGCCGTCAACGAAAACGTGTACATAGGCGTCACCCATCGACTTCGAGCCGATTTCTGTCAGGGATGTTTCGGTATCGTTCTCATCGGAATTCACAAGAATCCTTACATCCAGTTTGTAAAGGTCGGAATAAAGTTCGGTGGCATCGCGATAGCCCACGTCCACGAGCTCGTCCAGGTATTCCTTCGTTTTGGAATCGCTGCTGTCATAGTGCTTCTTCACGTACCCGTATTCGACCTCGTAGGCGCCGGTTTCATTGTCCGCATTCTTGAACCATTCGATAGCTTGGTCCGTATCCCCTTCCTTTGCATAATCCTCCGCCAGGGCATTGGCGGCCTTCGCCTCCATCTCCGACGCATCGCTGTATGATCGAATCAACTTGAATTCGGCATACGCCTTCCTAAAATTGCCGCCTTCGTAAAGCGAGAATGCTTCCCTGTACCGAATTTCTTTTTGCAGCCCAGTAATTGCATTTATCGCCATCGGCCTTCCCGCCGTCAGAAAGAAGACGAGAAGCACGGCGGCGGCCGTGGCGAGGCATAGCAGCAATTTGCGCTTCTTTGCCGATTTCGGCTCGAGCACGGCTAGCTTTTCTGAACATTCCTTAGCGCGCTCTTCGGCGTCCTTCCAACCAGAGATGCCTTTGAAAAGTTCACGCGCTTTTTTCAGGTTTTCGACACTCTCTCCGCTGGCAATAAGTGAATCGGCCCTGTCGTATATGTTCTGAGACCGTATATCGGCCGATTTGCATAGGGATTCTTCGTCCTGCAAATCCGAGAGGAGGTCCTTGTGGCATTTGCACCTGTGGCAGCTTTCCCGCCCAACGTTAATGCACCCGCATGCACACACCCACCATCCCTGATGGAACTGCGCCTTGCCGCCGGCGATTCGACTGTCGACATGCAGTTCCTTCAGCTGGCGGTCCCTCTCGGCCATCGCCTTCTCGATCATCGAAAGCGGTTCGCGCTCGGGCGCTTCGGCAGGCTCTCCGGTCGAGTGCCACTTCCCTTGCTGGGAGTCGATTTGAAGCAGCTTGATGAAAACGGACTCGACGTCTCCCCTCGGCAGCGCCGTTGCCTTAAGGGCTCCCTGCTCGCATTGCGGCAGGTCTAAGTCTAGTTCCGAAAAGGGGACATAGCCTCTGGACCCATCGGCATAGTCGACATGGGCGATACCGGAGATGGAGTTCAAGATATCCGCTGAGAGATTCTCGATCTTTATCTGCAGATAAGCCTCAGAGGTGTCGACGTTTCTCGCGACCTGGACGACCGTTACCATCGCCGGGCATCCGGGCTCCCATTTCAGCAGACTCGAATCCCCGGACCAGTCATCCCTGAAGACAACTTTATAGTTACCCAATCACCTTACCTCCTGTATTCGCGGCTTTTGGAACGGCTTAGGCTATAAGACGGTTTCCACCAGCTTTCCAACTCAATTTTACTTACGCTACCTGAGAATTTGTTGAGCAACAAATTTGGATATGCGAGTGGTCGGTTAAGCCGCGCAGGCGTTGGACTAATTATTCTTTGCCGCTGCGGCAAGACAGCGCAACCTTTTGGGATAGTCCTACGCTCGGCGATGCATCTACAAGCCCTGAGCGAAGGGAGTGTCGAATATGTATGCAGTGGCGCGGAACCTTCGGGGGGGGGGTATCTCCTAGGAATACCCGCCCCCGAGGTCAATCTATCATCGAGTACGTCCTGATCACCGCGATCATCGGCCTGGTCATCGTGTTCGCGGGACCCGGCGTGGCCGGTGCCATCCGAAACCAGTTCAACCTAGTCGGCAACACGGTGAACAGCGGGACTAGCGCTGGCACCGAGGGCGGCGGAGCGTCCGGCGGCGGCTCCACAGGCACCGCCTCCACGACCGTCCAGGCGGCCATCGCCAAGGACGCCAAGGACTGGACGCTCGGCGAGCAGAAGGCCGTGACCGAGGACATCGCCGTGAAGGGCGAGGCGTCGCCCGCCTACGCCAAGGCGCAGGCCGCGATGGATGCACGCATCAAGTTCACGATGAAGCTGACGGACGGACAGACGCTCGAGTACCGAATCATCGGCATCGACCACGATGATTTGGCCGACGGTTCGGGCAAGGCGGGACTCACGTTCCTCACCACCTCGACGGGCATCATGTCCCGCGTGAACGCCACCGACACCAATGCCGGCGGCTGGGATAAGTCCAAACTCCGCGCGAAGATGAACTCGGGCGAGATCTGGAACCTGATGCCCTCAGACTTCCAGTCCAAGGTGAGGGCTGTCAGAAAGCTCACGAACAACGTTGATGGAAAGACAAAGGACGCCGCCGTCGCCGTAACTACCGACAAGCTGTTTCTCTTGAGCTATTCGGAAATAGTTGATGCTCCCTATAGCCGTTGGGCTCAAACCTATCCCTGGATTTCTTCTGAGGGCACCCAGTACGAGGCCTTCAAGGGGAAAGATAGTCCTAAAGAAAATGGTGTGACCGAGATATCTGGCCTTGCCAACGGCAACATGTTTTATGAGCGTGGAACTTACCCGAGTACTACAGAGGGATTCCTCTTTGTTACTAAATATGGGTCTACAGGTACGGGCGGTTATTATGTTGCCCGCATAGACATGAACATATGCCCAGTTTTTTGTTTCTAGTCTGTCTTCTAGCATGTCTAGTGAAGAGCCCGCGCGATTCCGCGCGGGCTCTTCTTTTGGCAACCGAACGAACGGCTTGAGGCACGTGGCATAGTTAATCGAAGTGAAGAGAAATGGGGTCATACAGCGGCTCTCAGAGCGCCCGCCGCACTCCCCCGCCATTACCTCAGCTGCGTCACCGTATAGAGTTCATCCCGCTTGGCGTTTCGTTGCAACAGCCCACTTGTCCACCGATCAAGTGAAATACCGGAATTAATACAGCGACACGCTTGTTCGTTACAGTCGCTATATCTGCGTAAATCGCCGCGATAAATGCCGCCCGTTCTCGGCATGTACCTGCTGCGCGTATGTAGAATCACATCGCGTTAATAAATCGGCTCATGCGTGTGCAAAACGCGCAAGTAGCCGCAAAAGGCGATTATCGCGCAGCTAGATTTTTGGCACCCTGTTGATTAATCAAAATTAAGCAATTGCTTAAAACAAAAAAGGTCAGGCACTGGGTGCCTGACCTGCAAACTTCTGGTCGGGACGACTGGATTCGAACCAGCGACCCCTTGACCCCCAGTCAAGTGCGCTACCAAGCTGCGCCACGTCCCGAAGCTTTTGTTTGTTGCTCTGCTCTCGCTCGCAACAGGGAGTATATTAACCCGAAACTTTGGCCTTGCGCAAGAACTTTTTTAATTATTTTTGAGCAAGTCTAAAATTGTATCTGCGAGCTGGTGTTTTGTAAGCACAGGAAGTTCTTGCGTCCCTGCTGTGCTTACAATCCAAGCCTTATTGGTATCAGTTCCAAAGCCCGAATCGGCGCGCGTGACATCGTTGGCGATGATCGCATCGCAGCCCTTGCGGGCCAATTTACGCTCAGCGTACTCCACAACGTTATCGGTCTCGGCTGCAAAGCCAATCACGCACCGCTCTCCCTTTTGGCGCGAGAGCTCAGCCAAAATATCAACGGTCTCGACGAGCTCGATGCGATCCAGGCGCTCGTTGGCCTTTTTGAGCTTATGGTCGGCAGGGGCCGGGGGCGTGTAGTCGGCGACGGCTGCCGCGCAAATGGCAGCGTCGGCCGTCTGGAAGGCGCTCAGCGCCGCCTGCAGCATCTCTGCGGCGGTCTGCACGCGCACGCACTTTACGCCGCGGGGAACATCGAGCGACGTCGGTCCCAGCACGAGCGTGACGGCGGCTCCACGGCGGGCGGCCTCCCCCGCCAGGGCGATGCCCATCTTGCCCGACGATCGGTTTCCAATAAAACGCACGGGGTCGATCGGTTCGTGCGTAGGACCGGCGGTGATCACGATGCGCTTGCCCGTCAGGTCTTGCGGCACGGGATTGAGCACCTCGCAGATGGCTTCGACGATGTCCTCGGGCTCGCTCATGCGGCCCGTGTCCACGTCGCCGCAGGCAAGGTAGCCACTACCGGGTCCAACCACGTGCACCCCGCGGTCGCGCAGCGTGGCCATATTGGTTTGGGTTGCCGGCGCCTTCCACATGCCATTGTTCATGGCCGGCGCGATCACAATGGGTCGCGGCGTGGCGAGTAGCGTCGTAGAAATCAGGTCATCGGCAATGCCGTTGGCCATCTTGGCGATGATATTGGCCGTCGCGGGCGCCACGACCACCAGATCGGGCTCCTGGGCCAGTGAAATGTGGTGGATGGGGTCGGAGGGGTCGTCGAACAGACCCACGGCGACGGGTTCGTTGGTGAGCGCACGGAAGGTGAGCGGCCCCACAAACTCGGTGGCATGCTCGCTCATAACGACCTTGACGCGCGCGCCGCGCTTTTGCAGCAGGCGCACGATATTGCACGACTTATAGGCGGCGATCCCGCCGGTAATACCCAGCAGGATCGTTTTTCCCTCAAGTTGCATTGAATTGTTGGGCGCCGCCATCGTTTAAGCTTCCTTGCTCGGGAGCACCAGCAGACGGTGGCAGTACGGGCAGTGCGTAATCTCGCTACCGTCGTGGTTGAGATCGCTCATGGACGATGCTTGCAGCGCGGTGTGGCAGACCGTGGGGATGTTGCCCTTGATGGTCTCGACGGCCAGGCCGCGGAACTGCTTGAGCAGGCGCTCATAATCGGTGAGCACGTCGGTCGGCAGCGTAGCGGCAAGGGCGGTGCGCTCCTTGGTGGCGGCGTCAATCTGGGCCTGCAGGTCGGCGGCCTTGGCTCGGGCGACCTTGGTATCGGCCTTCACACCCTCCTCGAACTTGGCGATGATGGCCTGCGCGCGAGCCTCGCGGTCGAGCGCCTCCTTATGGGCGACGACGACATCCTTGCGGGTGTGCTCGATCTTGTCCAGACGCTTTGCCAGGGTGGCGAGTTCATTCTCCAGGTCCTGAACCTCGCGGTAGTCGGAACCATCGACGTGACGCTTCTTGGCAGCCTCGATGGCGTTGTTGGTCTGAATCTCGGTGGTGTTGAGATCGTCGAGCTCAATGTCCAGATCCTTGCGCTGAGCGTAGAGCTTGGTCATCTCGGACTTGAGCTTCACATAGGTCTTGCGTTTGGAAGCGAGCTCCTTGAGCTCCGGCATATTGGCAAGTTCGCTCTTGTTGCGGGCGAGCTCCAAATCGATCTGTTGCAGCTTGAGTAGCGTAGCGCCGGCGCTCATAAGTTCTCTCCTTTTGTCACAGTCCACCATTGGCAAGGGTTCAGTATTTTAATCGTATGACGGGGGTCGACCCCGGCGTCAACTGCAGAGTTCATCAATATATCAACGAACGGCTCCTCAGAGCGGTCGTGGCCGAGCAAGATCACCGGCAGCCCGCGCAAGGCAAGGTCTTGCGCCACGTGGTAGCCCGCCTCGCCGGTTACGATGACATCTGCGCCCGCGGCGATGGCGAGCTCTCCAAAGTCGCCCAGGGAGCCGCCTAAAATAGCGACGGTACGGCATGCGTGCTCGGCTTCGCCCCACGCACGCGGGTCGCTGCCGAAGGCCGTGGCAGCACGGGTGGCAAGATCGCGCAGCGTGCATGGGTCGTTGAGCGTTGCAAGCGCGCCCAGGCCGGTGGTCTCGGCGTCGTCCACGTGCTCCAGTGAGCTGACGGGTGCGGCACCCAGCAGCTCACTCAGGCAGATGCGGGCTTCGTGCGAGCGGTCCAGGCTGGTGTGGAGCGAGATAATGCTCACGCCGCAACGCGCTGCCTCGTAGAGCGCCGCACTGCATTGGGGGCGTGCAGCATCCGCCGGACAAAATGCCTCGGGCGCCTTGATGTATATGGGATGATGCGTCAGCAGCACGTTGGCGCTTGCTTCTTGGGCGCGGCGAACATTAGCCTCGGTCACATCGAGTGCGCAGGCAACGCCGGTGATCTCCGCGGCCGGATCGCCAACGGAGAGTCCTACGTGATCCCAGCCCTCGGCGTCCGCCTTGGGATAGCGTGCCAGCAGCGCGCGCTCAAGCTCGGCGACAATCATGCGGCACCCACGATCGAGAGCAGCGTTTGGGCGAACTCGTCCAGATCGCTCGGATTCACGCGGTCATCAAAGGAAATGCGCAGTGCTCCCAATGCCTGCTCGCGACCGATGCCCATGGCGCTGAGCACGTGGCTGGGGTCCATGCTGCCGCTCGAGCAGGCGGAACCGGCCGATACCTCAAAGCCGGCAGCGTCGAGCTTGATGATGAGCTCCTCGGAGTCCATGCCGTCAATGTAGATCGATACCATGCCGGGCAGACGGTCGGCATGCGCATAGTCGCCCATGGTGGCGTGAATGCGCGGATGGGCCGTAAGCTTGGCGTAGAGCTTGTCGGAAAGGGCTTGCAGCTTCTCGCGCTCCTCGGCCACATGGAGCGTCAGCGTGCGGGCGGCAGCGGCAAAGGCGAGCTGCGTGCGCAGATCCTGCGTACCGGCGCGACGGCCGGCTTCCTGTCCACCGCCAAAGATGCGCGGGCGCAGCGGCGTGCGGCTTTTAAGGTAGAGCGCGCCGGATGCCACGGGGCCACCGATCTTGTGCGCGGCAACGGTCATGGCGTCAACTCCCAGCTCGGTGACATCGAGCGGAATATGCAGATACCCCTGGATGGCATCGGTGTGGAACAGGGCGCCAACAGTATGCGCGGCCGCGGCAAGCTCGCGGATGGGCTGCACCACGCCGGTCTCGTTGTTGGCAACCATGATGCTCACGAGCGCCACGTCGTCGCCTAGCAGCTCGACAAGCGTGGCAGGCTCAATATAGCCCATGCGGCAGGGCTGCACCAGGTCGACGGTAAAGCCGGCGGCACGCAGCAGCGGCAGGTTGTCAAGAATCGAATCGTGCTCGATAGCCGAAACGATTACACGACCACGCTTGCGATCGCGCTGACGAGCGCCCTCGGCAAGACCGAGCAGCGCCAGCTGGTTGGCTTCGGTGCCGCCGTTGGTCAGTACAATCTCGGAGGGACGGACGCGCGCGCCAAAGCTGCGGGCAATCTCGCGACGCGCGACTTCAAGGCGCGCAGCGGCCTTGCGGCCGAGCGAATGCAGCGAGTTGGGGTTGACGCCGGCAAGCTCGCTGTCATCGAATTCGCGCTGCGCAAGGAGCGCCTCGGCACGCATGGGCGTCGAGGCGGCATAGTCAAGATTCACGGGTATGCGGTTTTGACCTGCGGTCATAAGGGTTTATGCCTCCCGTGCGGCCTCGTTGCCCAGTTTCTGCAGCAGCGCAACCTCGGCAGCGGGATCTTCGGACTTAAATACGGCAGAACCGGCCACGAGCACGTTGGCGCCGGCCTTGACGACCTCGGCAATGTTCTTGGGAGAAATGCCACCGTCGACCTCGATGAGGGGCGAAACGCCGTGACGCTCGCACATGGCCTTGAGCTCGTGAAGCTTTGCGATGGTGCCCGGGATAAAGCTCTGGCCGCCAAAGCCGGGGTTTACGCTCATGAGCAGCACCATGTCGACGACATCAATGATGCTCTCGAGCACGCAGACGGGCGTTGCGGGGTTGAGTACCACGCCGGCCTTGACGCCGCGCTGCTGCAGATGGGTGAGCGTGCGGTGCAGGTGCGTGGAAGCCTCGTAGTGTACGGTGATCATATCGGCGCCGGCATCGGCATACCAATCGACGGTCTCGTCGGGGTTTGACACCATGAGGTGCGCATCGACCGGCACGTTGGTGGAGCGCTTGACGGCCTTAAGGATGTCAACGCCAAAGGTGAGGTTGCCGGTAAAGTGGCCGTCCATGACGTCGAAGTGCACGTAGTCGGCGCCGGCGATCTTGTCGAGTTCGCCCTTGAGGTTGGCCATGTCGGCCGAGAGGACGGACGGAGCGATTTTAATGGAACCCATGGTAGTAGCCTTTCTGCGCTAGTCGGTGAGTCCGTAGAACTCTTGAGAGGGGACGCGATCGGTAAGAATCTCGAGCGCCCTATCCAAAGTAACACCGTTGTAGAGCGTTTGCTCCACGGCAAAGGTGAGCGGAATGTCTACGCCCAGTGAACGGGCAAGTTCGCTGACGCTGCGGGCCGCGACGGCGCCCTCAACCACCATATGCGTGCGCTCCTGATACTCGTCGAGCGACACACCGTGGGCAAACTCGTAGCCAAAGGTGCGGTTGCGCGAATGCTCCGAGGTGCAGGTGGCAATGAGGTCGCCCATGCCGGCAAGCCCCATGCAGGTCATAGCTTGACCGCCGCGGGCGTGCACCAGACGGCTGATCTCGGCCAGGCCGCGCGTCATGATGAGGGCAAGCGTATTGTCGCCCGCGCCCGAGCCGGCGGAGATGCCGCACACGATGGCGATGACATTTTTCATGGCGCCGCAGACCTCGACACCCGTCATGTCCTGCGACAGATAGATGCGAAAAGCCGTGGACAGGAGCAGGTCCTTGAAGGTCTCCCCCACCTGCTGGTCCTCGCTGGCGATGACGGCGGCCGAAAGCCCGCCACGGCAGATTTCCTCGGCATGGTTGGGGCCCGAAAGCGCCGCCACACGACGCTCGTTGCCGATCTCGCTGGCGATGACCTCGCTCATGAGCAGGCCAGACTCGGGCTCGATGCCCTTAGTGAGGCAGAGCACTGGGGCGTCGTCCGCGATGAACGGCGCCGCCTGATGGCACACGTCGCGCAAGTGCGTGGAGGGCACGGCAAAGATGATCGAATCGGCACCGTCGAGCGCCTGGGCGAGCTCGGTCGTTGCCACCACGTTGTCCGGCAGCTCGTATCCCACCAGATAGCGCGGGTTGCGGTGCTCGGCATTGATGCCGGTGGCCGTCTGCTCGCTGTGGGCCCACATGGTCACGCGCTCGGCTCGCTCGGCGGCGAGGCCGGCGATGGCGGTTCCCCAGGAGCCGGAGCCAATCAGCGCAACATTCATGACTCTCTCCTACTTATCGTCGGGCTCGGTGACGCGCTTGGTAAACGAGAGCTTGGACTCCTTACCCGTCATGAGCTTTTGGATATTCGCGCGATGGGCCCACACCACGGTGATGCCGATCATCGCCATGCAGAACTTGAGGCCCAGGCTGCTGTACGGAAAAACCGCGCAAGCAGCGATGGGAAGACCGATGGCTGCGGCAAGTGAGCCCACCGACACATACTTGGTGATGGCGACGGCCACGATAAACATGCCCAGCAGCGACAGGCCAATAGGCCAGTACCAAGCGAGGATGACGCCAAGACCAACCGCGATACCCTTGCCGCCATGGAAGTTGAGGTAGGGCGAGAAGATGTGGCCCCACACGGCCGCCAGGCAGATGACGCCGAGCATCCAGTCGCCGGGGGCTCCGGGCGCCATGATGTTCGGCGGAAATCCATAGCCCACGCTCGCGATGAACGGACGGGCGATGACAACGCAGATGGCGCCCTTAAGGCAGTCGAGCAGCAGCGTGAGCGCGGCCACCTTGGGACCGGCCACACGCAGCGCGTTGGTGGTGCCGATGTTGCCGGAGCCTGCTTTGCGAATGTCCGTGTGGTTGAACACACGGCCCAGGATCAGGCCAAACGGAATCGCTCCGATAAAGAACGAGACCACGGCGCAGATGGCGGTCAGCAGAATCGGATTATGCATCCTTTTGCTCCTTCTTCCTAAAGAAGAGTCGAATGGGCGTGCCAGAAAAATCGAAGGTCGAGCGCATACGGTTCTCGACGTAGCGCTGGTAGGTGTCGTTGACCAGGTCGCTGTGGTTGACGAAGAACGTGAACGTCGGCGGGTTGACGCCCGTCTGGGTCACGTAGTGCATGCGCAGGCGGCGCTTGCCGTCCACCACGGTATGACCGAACTCGCGCAGGTCAGTGAGGAACGTGTTGAGGCGCGAGGTGGTAATCTTTTGCGAGCGCGTCTTTTCGGCCGCGTCGACCATCGACCAGATCTTCTCGACGCTACGGCCAGTCAGGGCCGAGATTCGCAGGTACTGGGCCCAGGGAGCCATGACGCCCAGACGGCGGTCGACGGTCTCCATGCAGGCCTCGCGCTTGCGGTCATCGTCGAGCAGGTCCCACTTGTTGAGCAGCACCACGATTGCGCAGCCGCGCTCGATAGCCAAGCCCATGACCTTCTGATCCTGTTCGGTGACACCCACGGAGGCGTCGACGACGAGCAGTGCCACATCGGCGCGATCGATGGCACGCAGGCCGCGGACCATGGAGTAGTACTCGATGTTCTCGTACACGGTGCTCTTCTTACGAATGCCCGCGGTGTCGACCATGCGGTAGTGCTTGCCGTTGCGCTCGACGACGGTGTCGATAGCATCGCGCGTGGTGCCGGCGATGTTGGACACGATGGAGCGGTCGGCGCCCAGGATGCGGTTGAACAGCGAGGACTTACCGGCGTTGGGGCGGCCGATGATGGCGACGTTCAGCGCATCGGGGAACGCGTCGGCGACCTCGTCCTCCTCCTCGGGCAACAGGGCCACGATGTCGTCGAGCAGGTCTCCCGTGCCGTGGCCGTGCAGGGCCGAGAGCGGCGTGGGCTCGCCGATGCCGAGCGAATAGAACTCCCAAATGTTGTCATTCTCGCGATCGGGGTTGTCGAGCTTGTTCACCAGTAAAAAGACCGGCTTGTCGCAGCGCTTGAGCATGCGGGCGACCGACTCGTCCTCCTCGGTGACGCCGGTGCGGCCGTCGACCACAAACAGGATGACGGCGGCTTCCTCGGCGGCGGCAAGGGCCTGGTCACGGATGGACGTGGCGAAGACGTCGTCGCTCTTGAGCGGCTCGATACCGCCCGTGTCGACGATGGTGAACTCGCGGCCGTTCCAATCGGCCGTGTGATACGAGCGGTCGCGCGTGACGCCGCGGGACTCGTGGACGATGGCGTCCGAGGTCTGGGCCAGGCGGTTAACGAGCGTGGACTTGCCCACGTTGGGGCGTCCGACGACGGCGACGATAGGTTTCATCTGCTCTCCTTTAATGGGTAGGGTCAGTGGAAGTGTTAGAGTCGGCAGGCATAATGCCAAGGATGTGCTCCAGGGTATCGAGCAGCTCATGCGGCATGGTCGACACCACATGAACCTCGGCGCCGCGACTGGTAAGGCTTGCGAGTAAATCGTCACGATGATACTCGTCAAGCGTCATGCCGTCAGCGTTGAACATGAGCTTAGGCACAAAGAGCATAACCCCCGACAGGTCTTGGGGCAGCTGCTCCAGAATGTCACACGCGACGATGAGGCCGGTCACGTCCACGTTGCCGCCAAAGTAGCGGTTCTTGATGGCCGTGACAGTGCCGGCGAGTCCCTGGGGCGACTCCACAAAGCGGGCCACCGTGTCGCGTGCGCTGGCGCCCGAGAGGCACAGCAGGTGCTGGCTGCGGGCGGCGATGGCCTCGCGGACGTGGGCCAGTCGCTCAGCATCGGTAGTCAACACGTCGTCGGTCTCGTCCAGATACGAGCGGATCATGCCGATGCCGTCGTAGTACTGCGGGTAACCGTCGTAAAAGTCCGCCTCGGGAGGATCGATGCCGGCGTCCAGATAGAACTCGTCGCTCATCTGGAAGGTGTGGCGGCCAAAGCGCTCGTAGGCGCGGTCCTGGAACGGTCGGATCATGGCAATGGTCTCGCGCGCCAGCTCGGGCTTGTCGCTGTATGACCAGCTAAAGCGGTTTTGGTGCTTGGTAAAGCCGAGCGGCACGATGCCCAGGCTGGTGATCTGCTCATGTTCCTCGCAAAAGCGCAGGGTCTTTTCCAGCTCCTCGCCGTCGTTCATGCCGGGGCACAACACGATCTGCGCATGAATCTCGATGCCCGCGGCCATGATGGCCTCGAGTACGTCCATGCCGCGTTGGGCGTTGCGGCCCATCATGCGGCGGCGGACGTCGGGGCTCACGGCATGGACCGACACGTTCATGGGGCTCATATTTCGGTCGATGACGTTTTTCACGTCCTCGTCGGAGAGGTTCGTGAGTGTGACAAAGTTGCCCTGCAAAAAGCTCAAGCGATAGTCGTCGTCGCGAATGTAGAGCGTGGAGCGGCCGCCCTTGGGCAGCATGGTCATAAAGCAGAACACGCAGGCGTTAACGCAGGTACGCATGCCGTCGAAGATGGGGCCATCGAACTCCAGACCCCAGTCCTCGCCGGGAAAGCGATCGAGCTCGACGGGGGTGACGGTGCCGTCGCGCGGATCGAATACCTCCAGATCGACGGTGTCGTCGTCGGCCTCCCAGAGCCACACGATCATGTCGGTGAGCGCCTCATCGTTGACCGTGAGCACGCGCATGCCCGGCTCGATACCCACATCCCATGCGGGCGACTCGGGACGCACGTTCTTAACGAGCGCGCCCTCACCCGGCTCGGGGTCGCGGCTGCGCCCGTAATCGGCCACCTCGGCGGCGTATGCGGGTACGGTCTGGTCCATGATTAGCGGCAAAGCTCCTTGATGCGCGTTACGGCGCGCTCGATGTGTTCTTGCGGGGTGGAGGCTCCGGCGGTGATGCCGATGTGGTGTGCGTCGGTAAACCACGCGGCCAGAAGCTCGGAAGCTTCCTCGATGTGATGCGTGTGCTCGCAGGCGTCTGCGCAAATCTGAGCCAGGCGGCGGGTGTTGCCCGAGTTCTTGCCACCCACGACGACCATGCAATCACAGCGTTTGGCAAGTGATGCGGCTGCCTGCTGGCGCTCGCTCGTGGCGGCGCAGACGGTGTTGATCACGCGCAGCTCCTGCACGCGCGGGGTGATGGCAGCCACGACCTCGGCGAGGTTCTGCGCGGTCTGGGTGGTCTGCACAACCAGGCCCACCTTGCCCTTGAGCGGCAGCGCGTCCGCATCGGCAGCGCAACTCACGACCTGCGCATCATTGCCGGCGTGGCCCAAGATGCCCTCAACCTCAGGATGGCCCGGCTCGCCCACGACTACCACGTGGTAGCCCTCGCGTACCAAGCGCTCCGCCGCCACGTGGACCTTTTTCACGTAGGGGCAGGTGGCGTCGACCACGTCGAGGCCACGCTCGCGTGCGGCATCGATCACCTGCGGCACCACGCCGTGAGCGCGGATGATCACGGTGCCCGATGCGGCATCGTCTAGGGTTTCGGCCAGACCGACGCCCGCCTCGGCAAGCTCGCGCACCACGATGGGGTTATGGATGAGCGGACCCAGGGTGTGGACCTGAGCGTTCTCCTCCGCCTGCGGGGCGGCCGCCAATGCCATATCGAGCGCGCGCTGCACGCCGTAGCAGGTGCCCGCGTGGGCAGCGATCTCGATGGTAGGGACGACCTCCTCTGCGGCGGCCGCAGCGGTATTCATGACGTTCTCACCCATGGCTAGAACCTGCCCGGGTGCTCGGCGCACAGGTCGTCGCGCATGGCGTAGACGCGACTCATGGCCTCGGACTCAAACCAGGCCAGGCGCTCCTTGCGCTTGAGCTCGGCCGGAGCATCGGATAGCGAGATGGCCTTGCCGGCGCGGATCCAGCACTTCTTGGGGCGCATGAGCTTTTTGCCTTTAGGAGTGATATCGGACCAGCCACAAATGGCGAGCGGGTTGACGGGCGCCTTGCCCATCTGAGCGATGAGCGCAAAGCCGCCGTGGACCTCTGGCTTGATCTCGCGCGAGCGGATGCGCGTGCCCTCGGGGAAGATCAGGACGTCCTCGCCGCGCTGCAGCGCATGCTGGGCGGCGCGCAGGCACTTCATATCGGCAGTACCGCGCTCCACGGGGATGCCGCCCACGCGGCTAAAGGCCCAGCGCACAATCTTGCTCTTGGCGAACTCGGACTTAAAGATGGGACGGATGCGGCGGCCCCCAAAGAACAACGCCGTCTCCACGGCCAAGAGCTCGGCCATCGAGGTGTGGTTGCAGATGACCACGCTGCCGCGGCCTTCCTGACGCTCAAACAGCAGGTCAGCGTCCTCGACCTTCCAACGCCACATGAGCTTGGAGAAGGCCCAAAGGATGGCCATGACTACGACGACGGTGCCGCGGATGAGCGCTGGGAACTCGGCGTAGGGGGCGTTGTAGTAATCCTCGGGCGTCTGTTTAAACAGGCGCATGGGCTACCTCCTTTGGTTGATGAGGTCCTCGATAATGCGGACGACCTCGTCGATGGTGTGGGCGGTGGAGTCGACGTGCACGGCGTCCTCGGCGGGCACGAGCGGCGCCACCTCGCGGCTGCTGTCGAGCTTGTCGCGCTGCTTAAGGGCGTAGAGGGTCTCGTCGACCTCGGCCTCGAGCTGCTCGGCAGTAAGCGGCTGGGCGTCGTTTTGGTGACGCTGCAGCACGCGGCGGCGGGCGCGCTCGCGCGGGTCGGCGGTCAGGAAGACCTTGACCTGCGCGTTAGGGAACACGACGGTTCCGATGTCGCGACCCTCGGCCACGATATCGCGGTCCTCGGCGGCGCGGCGCTGATGGATGAGCATGGCGGCGCGCACGCCCGGGTAGGCCGAGACTTTGGACACGTTGGCGTCGACCTGCGGGGTGCGGATGGCGGCCGAAGCGTCCTGGCCGTCAATGGTCAGGCGCGTGTCCTCGCCGGTGCCGTTGGTAAAGCGAATCTCGATCTGCTCGGCGAGGGCGTCGATGGCCGCCTCGTCGTCTAGATTGATGCCGCGGTCGAGCGCGGCGAAGGTGACGGCGCGATACATGGCGCCCGTGTCGAGCTTGTTAAAGCCCAGCTGGCGGGCGATCTCCTTGGCGATGGTGGATTTGCCGGAACCGGCGGGGCCGTCGATGGCGACGATCATGCAATGCTTCCTTTCGGTGGTTGACGTGCTGGTATGGGACGCGGGCGCTGGGGCTTTGCGATTGCCTAGCTCGTGTAGCGCTCGCGGTAGGTGTTGCGCTTGGGCGCGGAGCCGTGGCTACCGTGGTGACGCGTGCGGCTGGCGGGCGTATCTTGGGGCTTGCCGCCGTTGCGCTTGGCGCTCGCCTGCTTGGGCGGGATGCCGCCGCTTTTAAGGATCTGCACCTCGCGGTCGGTGAGCTCGCGCCATGAGCCCTTGGCCACGCCCTCGAGCTCAAGGCCGGCAAAGTTGCAGCGGTGCAGGCGGATTACCGGATGGTGGATCTTGCTCAGCATGCGCTTGACCTGGTTCTTGCGACCCTCGCGGATGATGACCTCCACGGCGGTGGTACCGGGCTTGACGCCTTGCGGTGCCACAGCCTCGGCCTCGCGCGCGTTGATGACGCGGCAGAACGCCGGCTGGCACAGGCCGTCGTCTAGCTCGATGCCGCTGCGGAGTGGTTCCAAGTCGCGGTCGGACAGCCGTCCGTCCACGAGCGCCTGGTAGGTCTTGTAGACGTGCTTGCTGGGGTGCAGCAGATCCTGCGACAGGTCGCCGTCGGTGGTAAAGAGCAAAAGGCCCGTGGTGTCGCGGTCCAGGCGGCCCACTGGAAACAGGCCCGGAAAGCGGTCGCGCGGGACCAGGTCGGCCACGCAAGGGCGCTCCTGCGGGTCGCTCATGGTGGTGAGGTAGCCGGTCGGCTTGTAGAGCATCAAGTACACGGCGCCCTGGTTGAGCTTGACGGGCATGCCGTCGACCTCGATGTGATCGTGGTCGACATCGACCTTGGTGCCCAGCTCGGTCGCGACCTCGCCGTTGACGGTCACGCGGCCGGCGGTCATTAGGTCCTCCGAGCCACGGCGGCTCGCCACGCCCGCGCGCGCCAAAAAGCGCTGCAGGCGCATGGTGTGCGGATAGACGGGCTGGGCGTCGGTGGCGGGTACTGCGTTACCCATGGCGCGCGTCTCCCCTACTTCGTTAGTCCTCGTCATGCAAATCCTCCGAGGTCTTGTCGACGACCAGGGTTTCCAAGTCCTCGACTGCCTCAACATCTTCAACATCGGTATCGAGCAGTTCGCGCTCTTCGTCCAGGTCATCGGCCTGCTCTTCGAGCGTGGACTGAATGCTGCGGCCGCTCAGACGCTCGCGGATAAACTGACGCGACTGCTCGTCGGGGGCAAACTGCTCCAGGTCGGGCAGGTCGCGGGTGGAGCGCAGACCGAACTTTTCCAAGAAGGCGTTGGTCGTGCCGTAGATGATGGCCTGACCGCGCTGGGGGTCGCGGCCGAGCTCGCGCACCAGACCTTTGTCCACGAGCGACGCGATGACGCCGTCGGAGTTGACGCCGCGGATGCCCTTGACCACCTCGCGCGTCACGGGCTGGTGGTATGCGATGACGGCCAGGGTCTCGAGCGCCGCCTGCGACAGCTTTTGCGTGTCCCAGCTCAGCACGTAGGCCTCGACCACGTCGTGGTAGGCGGGATGCGTGAACAGGCGCCAGCCACCGGCGACCTCGCGCAGCTGAAAGCCGCGGTTGGCCTCCTCGTACTCAACCTTGAGCTCGGCGAGCAGCGATGCGCACTCGCCGGGGGCGATATCTAGCGCACCTGCCAGCGCGGGCGCACTCACCGGGTCGCTCGACACCAGCAGCAGCGCCTCGAGGGCGCCTTTGAGGCTGTTTGCCTCCAGCGTGGAAAGGGTTGACATGGTTGCCGCTCCTATTCGGTGAGCTCGGGGCCATCGCCGGGCACGTAAGCCTGGGCGCCCTCGACGCGGTTGATTTGAATGGTTCCGAAGATCTCGTCCTGGTTCAGCGTGAGCGAGCCGCGCTTGGCGAGCTCGAGCATGGCCAGGAAGGTGACGACGAGCTGTTCGGTGGTGGCATCGCCGTCTAAGAGCTCGCGGAAGGTGCAGTTTTGGTGCGCCATGGTAAAGCGGTCGACTGAGGCCACGGTCAGGTCGAGCGGCACGCGATGCGGTGCCACGTGCTCGGCCTCCAGCAAGAAGGTCTGTCGCTTGCCGTCCAGGTCGGCACAGATAACGGCCAGACCGCGCAGGGTGATGCCGGCCAGGTAGTCGGGCATGAGCCCCAGGAACTCGGGGTCGGGGCCGGCCACACGCGGGTGCATGCGGCTTTCGGCCTGCATGCGGGCACCGAGGGCCGCAGCCGCGCCTTTAAACTGCTTGTAGGCGATCAGGCGCTGGATCAGGACCTCGCGTAGGGCATCGCCGTCGAGCGTGCTGAGCTCCTCGAGGTCTTCGTCGAACTCGTCATCGTCGTCATCGGCTTTGCGCGGGGCCTCCTGCGGCACCAGAGAGGCGGCCTTGATGTCCAAAAGGGTTGCCGCGACCAGCAAAAAGTCGCTCGCCACGTCCAGGTCTAGCGCCTCGATGCGCTCGGCCTCGGCAAGGTACTGCTCGGCCACCTCGCTAATGGAGATGGCGCCGATATCTACTTTTTGGCGGGTTACCAGCTGCAGCAGCAGGTCGAACGGCCCGCTGTAGACCTGCGTCGACACGCGATACGACATCTTCGACCTCCTTTGACGGCGCCTTCGCGGCGCGGTTTGGGTGCATGTTGCGACCGTTTTGCGCGGTCGACCTGTAAGTTTACCTTAGATGCCGGCGATTGCGAAGTTGAGCAGCTGCTCAGCAAGCGGATACACGGTAACGTCGAAATAGCGGCCGATCACGTCGATGCCGGTCCACATGGGCAACAGGTACAGCACAATGATGAGGATGGGCATGGCGTATTGCTGCAGACGGTAATAGTTGTTGAGCGCCTTGCCTTTGAGGAACGGCACGATGATCGACGAGCCATCGAGCGGCGGGATCGGGATGAGGTTGAAGAACGCGAGTGATAGGTTGACCACGATAAAGGTGGCGCCGAAGTTCATGATACGGGACGCCACGGCAAAGGACATGCTGGTGTAGAGGCTGCCATATGCCGCGTGCATGAGGGCGGCAGCGAGGCACGCGAGTACGATATTCGATGCGGGGCCGGCCACGCTCACCAGGACCTCGTCACGCTTGGGGTGCTTGAGGTTGTTGAGGTAGACAGGCACGGGCTTGGCAAAGGCGAATACCGGGCCGCCGGCTGCGAGCATGAGCAACGGCAGGAGGACGGTGCCAAACGGGTCGATGTGGTTGATCGGGTTGAGCGAGACGCGGCCGCGCGAACGGGCCGTCTTGTCGCCGAGCGCCCAGGCCGCTGCGGCGTGTGCGCTCTCGTGGATCACGATGCCCACGATGACAGCAACGGCGCTTGCGAGCAGGTTCATGAGGTAGCTGCTGGACATGGCGCTCCCCTAGCGGACGCGGCGCGAGGCGCGCGTGAGCAGATAGTCGATCGCAAACAGGATCACGGCGACGATGGCGTAATCCAGGCGGAACACGCCGCCAAAAGGCGACGTGATGATGCCGTAGCCGGCGATGGCGCTCGGCAATGCGCGCGAAAGCTCAACGACAAAGCCCACGATCTGCAGCTTGGCTGTGAGGCCGCTAAAACACAGTAACACGGTCATCGCACTCATAAAGATGCCGCAGATGCGACAGGCGATGGCGATGATGCTCATTGCCACGGCAGCGGCCTTACGAGAGTTCACGCGCGGTCTCCTCTTCGATCTGGGTGGAAAGCTCCAGCCATTCGTCCTCGAGCTTGGGCAGCTCTTGCTTAAGGCCGTTATATTCCCCCAGCGCGGCGTTGAACTTATCCTGATCGGCATAAAGTTCTTCGCTCGCCATCAATTCCATAAGCTCGTCATAGCGGGCGCGCTTTTTGTCGAGCTCCGTCTCGATCTTCTTGAGCTGGTTACGCACGCCCTTGAGCTTTTTGTTGAGCGCGGCGCGGGCTTGGGCCTCGGCGCGCTTTTGCTCCTTGGTCTTTTTGCCCTCGGCAGGCTTGGGGGCCGCGGCGGGGGTGTCGGAATGGGCGGCGTTGGCTTTGGTGGACTTGGCCGTGGTCGGCGCACTCTCCCCTGCCGTCTCGGCGGCGGCACGGGCTGCGAGGTCCTCGCGCTTGTAGAGGTAGTAGTCGTAGTCGCCGTCATAGACCGTGACCTTGCCATCGCGGATGTCGATCACGCGGTTGGCAACGGCGCGTACCAGGTGCTCGTCATGGCTGATCAGCACGATGGTGCCGGGGAAGTTTTGCAGGGCGTTTTCGAGCATATCCACCGAGTCTATGTCCAAGTGGTTGGTGGGCTCGTCCAGGCACAGAAGCGCTTCGGGGGCCACGAGCATCTTTGCCAGGGCCAGACGCGCTTTTTCGCCGCCGGAGAGGACGCGGACCTGCTTCTCGATGGAATCGTTGTCGCTAAACAGGAAGGCGCCCAGCAGGCTGCGCTGCTGCGGCACGGTCCACTTGGGCGTGACGGTGTCGATCTCTTGCAGGACAGTGTTCGATTCGGTCATGCCTTCGAGCGCGTGCTGGGCGTAGTAGGCCACGCCCACGTTGGTGCCCAGGTCGCGGGTGCCGGTGGTGGGCGGCTCCAGGCCGGCGAGGATCTTCATGAGCGTGGACTTGCCGGCGCCGTTGGGGCCAACGAGTGCCACGTGCTCGCCGCGGTAGAGCTTGAGGTCGATGTCGCTGTAGATGTGCTTGTCGCCGTAGGACTTGGACACACCCTCGAGGCCCACGACCATGTCGCCCGAGCGCGGCGGGTCGGGGAACTTAAAGTCGATGTGCTTGTGGCCCTCGGGCAGGATGACGAGCTCCTTTTTGATCTGCTCGATCTTGCGGATGCGCTCCTGGGCCTGGGCGGCCTTGGTGGGCTTGTAGCGGAACTTGTCGACGAAGACCTGCATGTGGGCGATGTCGCGCTCCTGGGCGGCGCGCTTGGCGCGCATCTGCTCCAGGTTGTCCTCGCGCTGCTTGAGGTAGCTGCTGTAGTTGCCGGTGTAGGTGGTCACGCGGCGGTTCTCGAGGGCGGCGACGTGGTCGACGCAGGCGTCCATGAAGGCGCGGTCGTGGCTGACGATGAGGACGGCGCCGTCGTAGTTGGCGATAAAGCCGCGCAGCCACTGGACGCTTTCGAGGTCCAGGTGGTTGGTGGGCTCGTCCAGCAGCAGCAGGTCGGGGTGGCGCAGGAAGAGCTTTGCCAGCGCAATACGCATCTGCCAGCCGCCGGAGAACTCGGAGCACGGGCGTTCAAAGTCGGTGACCTTAAAGCCCAGGCCGGACAGGATCTTGCGGGCGTTGCTCTCGAGCTCGTAGCCGCCCAGGTGCTCAAAGCGGTCCTGGACCTGGCCGTACTCGTTAAGGAGTGCGTCGACGTCCTTGCCCAGCTCGGAGAGCTCGGTGATCTGGGCTTGCAGCTCGTTAGCGCGCTCGCCCATGCGGCGGATTTCCTTGGCGGCGGCCATGACCTCGGCGAGGATGGTGGTGTCCTTGTGCTCCAGGTTGGTTTCCTGCTCTAGGTAGCCCACCTGGCAGTCCTTTGCGTACTGGACCTGGCCGGAGTCGGGACTGTCGATGCCCATGATGATTTTGAGCATGGTGGTTTTGCCGGCGCCGTTAGGGCCCACGAGCGCGAAGCGCTCGCCGGGGTTGATCTGGAAGGACGCGCCGCTAAAGAGGACGCGCGCGCCGAAGCTTTTTTCGATCTTGTCGACCAGGAGGATCATGCTGCCGCCTTTGACCTTGTGTGCCTATATGAAAAAAGGCCCCAACTTGCGTTGGAGCCTCATTCAATGCTCGGGTGGAGACGAGGGGGATCGAACCCCTGACCTCTTGACTGCCAGTCAAGCGCTCTCCCAGCTACGCCGGCCGACTTGGCGCGTGGAACACGACGCGCCCCGTTCAACAGGGTTTTCCGTGCGCCGCCAGTCCCATTATCGGGTCCGATTGCGAAGCGCCCCTCCCCAGCGCCTCAGAACCATGCCGGTTTACTACGATAAATCAGGAATGTCCAACCACGCCCGCCTTTTCGTGCAACCGGCGGGCTACCTACCTGCGGTTTTGCAAACGGAGAACACACGGTGCTCGGGGGTCGCCGATTCGTCGTAGTAAACCGGCATGGTTTTGAAATGGCATCAGGTTGATTTCACGCAAAAGTGTGTTGGAGCCCTGAATTAAAGGCCTTAAATTTTTTAGATCGCGTCTTTTCTGCGACGCGCCTAGAATTGCTGTTGATTAGCATCGGGCTTGATCTTGCGTTGTGCGACTTGCTCGTGCATGGTAGTATTTCACGTCGTGAAGCGAAGAAATTAGGTCTGAGTTGCCTTTGTTAGAATTGCATTCACTGTTCATAAGGGCTCTTGGCGCAACGGTTAGCGCAGGGGACTCATAATCCCTGGGTTCTGGGTTCGAATCCCGGAGGGCCCACCAGAGAGTTTTAAGGCCGGGCGTTACGCCTGGCCTCTTTGTTATTGGTGCTGCGGACTAGCTTTGCCATCCACAGACGTAAAGTTATTAACATTCATATTCATGATTAACAATGGATATGTAGCCAAGATGCTGCCCAGCCAACAGATGTGTAAATCGATTAATATGAAAATAGGCCCCAACTTGCGTTGGAGCCTCATTCAATGCTCGGGTGGAGACGAGGGGGATCGAACCCCTGACCTCTTGACTGCCAGTCAAGCGCTCTCCCAGCT
>JAGZNZ010000046.1:0-2214 GCA_018363345.1 Collinsella sp.
CCGGTTATCTCTCCTGGCAGAAAGTCCGGATACCAGCCCGCCATCAGCTGTGCCAGCGTACTTTTGCCACTGCCGTTGTCACCAAAGATGGCGACCATCCCCGATTTGACATAGTGAAAGTCATAACAGAACGGAGGATGCGTTGAGTGTGTCGGGCAATAGCTAAACTGTTCTAACGTAACCATATCCACGCTCCGAATTCTGTCAGCATCAGCAAGATCATGGTGTAACGTGCTACGCGTTGTAGGGGGCTATCGGCTGGTGCCCATAACGTAGTGCGCCGGTTGTGGATCCGAAATGCCCGCATGTCCAGCGCCGCACCACGGATAGCCAGATCGTTTAGCGCATTGTGTGTTAGCGGAATAATTAGCGCGGGCATAGCACGTAAACGCTGATACCAGCCCTCATCCAGCGGCACGCCGCGGGCGCGCTGCGCTTCATGAATAATCGCTAATTGCCGTTTTAACTGCTCAACGACCAACAAAGGCCCGGCGAACAGATAAGCGACGCCCGGCGGCAGGCGAGAAGCAAACAAAGCGCGGATAAAACGTTGCACTGGGACGAATTGCATCCACAA
Organism: Collinsella sp.; assembly: GCA_018363345.1. Taxonomy (GTDB): domain Bacteria; phylum Actinomycetota; class Coriobacteriia; order Coriobacteriales; family Coriobacteriaceae; genus Collinsella. The sequence continues at coordinate 578 of JAGZNZ010000046.1, forward strand.
CTGCGAGGTTGAAACAATCGCCAGAATCCGCAACCAGAGCGTAATAGCATGCGTCCACCGTTCTGGCGAGCGTGGCGTGCCGCTTAGCCATTCTGTCAGCCAGCCACCGTGTACCAGCCACAGTCCAGCCCCCAGCGAGAACATCAGCCAGACAACATATTTTGCCCGCCGCCGCGTGGCCTTTAGCGCAATAAGGCAGAAAAAGGTTGCCGCGCTATAGACTGGCAGTATTGTCTGTGTGGGCAGGATAAGCGTGGTGCAGGCCGCCAGCGCCCACAGCGTTAAGGATGTAAACGGATGCATTTAGCGCACGGCAGCCATTGCCGGAAAATGGCGCGTGGTGCGAATCGGCAGCTGGCGCAGTAAAAGCCAGACAATCACCGCTGTAAGAATTTTATCGACCAGGTTTGCGCCTATCACCGTAATCGCCACCGACTCCACCAGGTTTTGCCCCATAGAGTGCATCCAGGCAACGAACAAATCGGCTCCGCTACCGGTGACGCCGCCGAACAGCGCAGTACGCAGCGGTACAGCGACGACCGTTACTGCTAGCGTAATAATCACGCCGCTGACAACGACTTTTGGCAGGGTGCGAAACCAACCCGCTCGCGCCAGCCAACCGGCGACCAGACCGATGACCATCGCGACGGGCGCAAATGCGGCGGCGATCGGGTCGGTCAGCAAACCCCAGAGTAAATTGGTCAGTAAGCCGGTCAGCATCCCGATCACCGGACCAAGCAGTACCGCGCTAATAAGTGTGCCGATGGAGTCGAGAAATATAGGTAATTTGACCATGCTGGCCAGTTGCCCGCCGATCATATTGATGGCGATAGAGATAACGATCAACACCAACGCCTGACTGGAAAAGTGGCGACGCGCCATAAGAAAACCTCTCTGAAAGTAGTTATTTAACGGGGGAAATATGCAATTCGTCGTAACCAGAAAGCGCGCAAGGTTGGCGGCTAAACGCCAGTTCCTCAAGGCTACCGATCACCAGTTCAAGCGTGGTCCGCACGGTACAGCCGGGCATCATATGACCGCCAAGCATCGTGCCGTGTGGATCGGAAACGCAGAGATGAAGATGTTCACCACTCTGTTCCAGTGTGCCGTTCAATGCGATGACTTCGAACTTACCGCTTAGTAGGGCCGTGTTTTCTTGCCCGCCATAGCGTAAGGCGACGTCAGTCAGACTGCCGGTACAACCTGCAATCCACGCAGCGTGGAGTTGTTGTTGCTGCGCGAAGGCGCGTAATTGGGAGAGAACTTCCTGCCCGGGGAGCAGGCGCAGCGCGTAAAAGCGTGCGGAGGAAGAATATGGGTAGGGCAATGTCATCATTGGAGTACTCCGAAACTCGGACGTATTGCGGATAATATCGACGCTGCATCAGTCATATTCTGATATAAGTCAGGGTTTGTGACGGCACAACGAAAAGATTTTGCTACGCTTATTCGTGATTCTGCAAAGTGGAATAAATTCCACAGTGGCGGGGCTGAAAACGTGACGTAAGTCAGATAATTGTCTTCTTTGACTGGACAATCATTCCTTTTATTCCACGTTTCGCTTATCCTAGCTGAAGCGTTTCAGTCGATTAAATGTTCGACAATTAACCAATCAGTCGCAGTTTGCGACAGGTAAG
>JAGZNZ010000022.1:0-25987 GCA_018363345.1 Collinsella sp.
GGCCGCCTTCCTGGCCTCGACATCATGCTTCACTCTCAAGTCAACGCGCATAAAGAAAGCCTCCCATTTCTCGTGTCCAAGAAATGGGTGGCAGTTCAGTTCCCGGCGGGGCCATTTTAGCTACCTCGACCGTCAGTCAGGCAAAATGCTAGCGCTGGCAGCCGAGGCAGCTAAAATAGCCCCAAAAAGACTACCCTTTAACCGTGCGGAGAGGTCTGCAATTTATACAGTTCGTTGGCTGTTAAGGGTGGCAATGCTGTCGTGATGCGGTAACCTCATTGATTGGTTTCGCGACAGCAACACAACGGTAATGTCGCGGAAACACGGCGAGCCTAAGCTATGACTCGTTCGTTAGTAATCAACACCGCTTCTCACGCGGTGCCGATACGAAGGGAGTTCCGTATGGCCGAACTTACTGACCGCTTCGGGACCATGGTGTTCTCTGAGGAAGTCATGAAGGACTACCTCCCCAAGGACATTTGGAAGCGCCTTGCTGCAACCCTCGAGGATGGTGAGCCGCTCGACCTGGATGTGGCCAACGCCGTTGCTCACGCCATGAAGGTCTGGGCCATCTCCAAGGGCGCTACGCACTACGCGCACTGGTTCCAGCCGCTTTCGGGCATCACTTCCGAGAAGCACGACAGCTTCCTCGAGCCCAACCACGACGGCACCGCCATTACCAAGTTTACGGGCAAGAACCTCATCCAGGGCGAGCCGGACGCATCGAGCTTTCCCAACGGCGGCCTGCGCGCTACCTTCGAGGCCCGTGGCTACACCGCCTGGGATCCCACCAGCCCTGCCTTTATTAAGGACGACGTTCTGTGCATCCCCACGGCGTTCTGCTCCTACACGGGCGAGGCCCTGGACAAGAAGACCCCGCTACTGCGCTCCATGACCGCGCTCTCGCGTGAGTCCAAGCGTGTGCTCGCCCTCTTTGGCAAGACCCCCAAGAAGGTCGTTCCTTCCGTTGGCGACGAGCAGGAGTACTTCCTGATCAAGAAGGACGCCTACCGCAAGCGCAAGGACCTGGTCATCACCGGCCGCACGCTCTTTGGCGCTGCTCCCTGCAAGGGTCAGGAGCTCGAGGAGCATTACTTTGGCGCTATCCGCCCCACCGTCTCGTCCTATATGAAGGACCTGGACAACGAGCTGTGGGCGCTCGGCATTCCCGCCAAGACCAAGCACAACGAGGTTGCCCCCTGCCAGCATGAGCTCGCCCCCGTCTACGGCGAGGTCAACGAGGCCATCGACCAGAACCTGGTCATGATGGAGAAGATGAAGCTCATCGCCTCCCGCCATGACCTGGTCTGCCTGCTGCACGAGAAGCCGTTCGAGGGCATCAACGGTTCGGGTAAGCACAACAACTGGTCGCTCGGCACCGAGTCCGAGAACCTGCTCGATCCGGGCGACACCCCGCTCGACAACCTGCAGTTCATCGTCTTCCTCACCGCGGTGATCGAGGCCGTCGATAACTATCAGGAGCTCCTGCGCGCCTCCGTCGCCTCGGCCGGCAACGACCATCGTCTGGGCGCCAACGAGGCTCCTCCGGCAATCATGTCCATCTTCCTGGGCGACCAGCTTACCGAGGTCGTCGAGAAGATCATCGACGGCAAGGCTTCCGTTCATGCCACGCGCGGCGTGCTCGACCTGGGCGCCGACACCCTGCCCAAGCTGATGCAGGATAACACCGACCGCAACCGCACCTCCCCGTTCGCTTTCACCGGCAATAAGTTCGAGTTCCGTGCCTGCGGCTCCGAGCAGAACGTCTCCGACTCCAACCTGGTGCTCGACGCCGCCGTGGCCAAGTCGCTCAAGTCCTTTGCCGATGCACTTGAGGGCACGCCCGAGGACAAGTTCCAGGACGCCGCGCTCGAGTACTGCAAGAAGGTCCTGACCGATCACCAGCGCATCCTGTTCTCCGGCGACGGCTACTCCGACGAGTGGCCCGTCGAGGCTGAGAAGCGCGGCCTTGCCAACAACAAGACCACGGCCGACGCTCTGCCTGCCTTTGTTTCCGATAAGGCCATCGCACTCTTTGAGGAGACGGGCGTTCTGACCCGCGCCGAGGCCCAGTGCCGCTACGACTGCAAGCTCGAGAAGTACAACAAGCTCATGAACATCGAGGCTACCACGATGGTTCGCGAGGCACGTCGTACCTATCGCCCGGTCATTACCGCCTATGCCACCAAGGTCGCTAAGGGCCTGGAGACAATCCGCGCCGCCGGTGCCAACGCTGCCATGCAGTGCGAGCAGAACACGCTCAACAAGCTCTGCAACGGCATCACCGCCATCAACGACTCCATCAAGGCGCTCGACGCCGTGCATCAGAAGGCCGAGGCCCTCGATGGCCAGGAGCAGGCCAATGTGTATGCGCACGAGGTCGTTCCCGCTATGGATACGCTGCGCGCCGCCGTGGATGCCATGGAGGAGATCGTGGCAGCCGACTACTGGCCGGTCCCGACCTACGACGACATCCTGTTCTACGTGTAGAGCGTAACCGACATACCGTCACGGTATTGAGCCGGGGTCCGCATCGCGCGGGCCCCGGTTTTTGTTTGCGAAGGGCGCTTTGAAGCCCGTTTTGCCGCCGATTTGCCGGGATCCGCACCCTGTCGGGTTCGAATCCCGGTATTTCGGTAGCAAAAAGCCCGCTACCGAATTGGTAACGGGCTCCTCAGATTCTGTGGTGCCCCCAGCGGGATTCGAACCCGCGATATCCACCTTGAAAGGGTGGCGTCCTTGGCCGCTAGACGATGGGGACAGCGGGGAAGAGTATAGCAGACTTTTTTGCCGGCGCGTATATCGTTGGCAAACTGGAAAACCACCACACAGGAGCCGACTCTCTATCCCGATCTTCAAATATCTCAATCTGTAACATCTGGGCGGGCAAATCGGCTCCACCTGTTACAGATCGAGACGGAAGGCTGGTGCCGGGCGGAATATCTCAATCTGTAACAGTAAGACGACTTTTAACGGTCTAGATGTTACAGATTGAGACAAACTGCCGTGGCAGGTCAAAACCACCACAAAGGTGCCTGTCCCCTTTGTGGTGGTGGGGTGCTAGGGGAGGAGCTTCATGGCGGCGTCGTGGGCGGCGTGCTCGTAGGTGTCGTCGAGGGGTTTGAGCGGCAGCAGAGCGTTGGCCTGTGCGTCGCCGCGGCGCTCGAGAGCGTGCGCGATCAGCCAGTCGGCGAGTTCGGGATTCTTGGGTAGCGCTGGTCCGTGCAGGTACGTGCCGATGACGCCCTTGTAGATCAGACCCTCAAAGCCGTCGTCGCCGTTGTTGCCGGTGCCCGTGACGACGGACGTTCCGAGCGGCGTTGCCTCTGCATCGAGTAGAGTGCGGCCGCCGTGGTTCTCGAATCCCACAAAGGGCTCAGGTGCCAGGTCGGTCTTGACGGCGACGTTGCCGATCAGGCGGTCGGAGCCGCGTACGGTCTCGGCGGCAATGACGCCCAGGCCCTCGATGCGATCTTCGCCCATATAGTACGAACGGCCGAGCAGCTGATAGCTGCCGCAGATGGCAAGCAGCGAGCCGCCGTCTTCGACATAGGCTGCGACCTTGTCTTTTTGGGCGAGCAGCTCGTGTGCCACGGCTAGCTGGTCGCGATCGGATCCGCCGCCCATCATGACGATATCGGCATCATGCAGATCGAGCACCTCGCCCATGCGGACCTCATCCACGCGAACGGGGATGCCGCGCCAGGCGCAGCGGCGCTCGAGGGCGATGACGTTGCCGCCGTCGCCATAGAGGTTGAGGGCATCGGGATACAGGTAGACGATGCGCAGCGGGCGCGAGAGCTCGACTGGCGCGATACCGACAGGAAGAGCGCCGCCGTCGGCACGGACTGCGGCGCGGGCGGCAACCGTGGCTGCATCGGCACCCTTCAGCCCGTCGAGTTCTTTGACCAGCGGCGGGAAGGCCGTGTAGTTGGCGACGGCGTAGAAGGTGTCATCGGCGGCCTCGTCTGCCATGGCACCAATTGCCTGCGCGACGTCCGAGATAATGGCGGCGTCGATGCCGGCGTACTTGAGGCGCACCTGCATATCGTGTGCACGCGTGCCGCCGGCAAAGGCGACAAGCCCCGGGGTATCGGCGATGCGCTCGAAGTCGACGTCGTAGATCCACGAGACATCGTGGCCGTCGGCGTCGTTGTCATTGAGGAAGAAAGCGCAGAGTCTGCCGCCTGCCGTCTTGATGGACTGGATTTGTCGATCGAAGCCTACGGGATTCTTGGCCAGGTTGGCCTCGACGGTGCGGCCGGCGATATCCCAGCGCCCCATACGACCGCCGGCAGGCACATAGGCATCGAGCGTAGGCTGTAGAAGCGCCGTGTTCACGCCCAACTCGTGTGTGGCAAAGAAGGCGGCGGCAACGTTATAGACCATGTACAGACCGTTGTAGCGCGTGGCGATGTGCGTTGCGGGTGCGTCGGTATCGGGTCCAAAGACAAGGTCAAAGCCGTAGCCGTCGCAGCCGAGTTCCACGCCCGTCACGCGACGGACAAGCGCAGGGCGGGCCCAGCCGCACGAGGGGCAATGGTAGGCGCCGAGTTGACCATACTGTACGTAGTCGTACTCCAACGGGGCGTTGCACTGCGAGCAAAAGCGCGAGTCGCTAATGCGGTCGGACTCGGTGCCCGTGGCGCCATCGATGCCAAAGGCAATACTCGCGTTGGGAACGCGCGCGGCAATCGAGGCGCACAGCGGGTCGTCGGCGTTGTAGATGAGCGTCGTTGCCGGCGAAAGCTCCAACGCGTGGGCGATGACCTCCTGGGTGTGATCGATCTCGCCATAGCGATCTAGCTGGTCACGGAACAGGTTGAGCAGCACGAAGTACGTCGGCTTGAGCTTGGGCAGGACGCGCACAGTGTAGAGCTCATCGCATTCAAAAACGCCTACGCGCTTGCTGCTGGCGGTTCGCTTAAGGTTGCCGCGGGCCTCGAGCAGAGCGCCCACCACACCAGGCTCCATATTGTTGCCGGCACGGTTGCACACCACGGTAGCACCGCTGGCAGCAACGGCGTCGGCGATGAGGTTGGAGGTGGTGGTCTTGCCGTTGGTGCCGGTGATCACCACGCTGCGGTCGACCAGGCTCGCGAGGTCGCTTAGCAGCTCGGGGTCGATCTTCATGGCGATGCGGCCGGGGAGTACGCCGCCCTGGCGCTTAAGGACGGAGCGCAGCCCCCAGCGGGCGATATCGCTCGAGGCACAGGCGAGAGATGAGCGGAAGTTCATGAAGCCGTTCCTAACGTGAATGACATGGTCGTGGCGTTTGCGCCGTTAAAAGCCGTAACGGCGCGCAAATTCCTGGGCAAGCTGCGATACATCTTCGCAGGCGTTGGCCCAGGGGGCAAAGTCGGGGGTGTCCGAGATGATGCCGTCGGCTTCCCAAACTGCCTGATGCGAAAGGTCCCAGGGGTCGTGCGGTTCGGGCCGGCAGGGAAGGTACGGTGTCTGATACATGGGGTTCAGCAAAAAGAACGCGCCGCCCTCGCAACGGTTAGCGAACTCACGCAGCGCGCGCGTCGCCGGGCGCATCTTGTTTGTTTTGAACAGCAGAATCGTGCGGGCGAGCAGGTACCAAGGGGAGTTCTCGAGCGCATCGGCCCCCATCTGTTCCTCGAGCTGGTGGGCTAGGGCAAAAAAGCCGTCCTGGTCTTCCAGGCGAGCGAGAGCGAGCAACACGGTGCCAGCAGCTCGGGTGGGATAGCCCTCCGCCTTAAGAACACGGCGAGAATAGTTGGCGGCGGCACGGTAACGAGCGCTCGCCATGCACAGCTGCGAGATGGCCTCGAGCGTGTGGAGCCACCCGATAAGCGCCGGCTCGCTTACGGTGAGATCGGCCGCCGTCACGCCGTCCGTCAAAACCTTGTTGGCCCAGTAGTGTGGGGCCTCCATGTCGAACCCGGGCACGCTCTGCTGCAGGTAATCGGCCGTGGTCGCCTCGAGTTTCATCAGGTCGCCCAGGCAGGCGTCGACGGGCGTGTCCGCCAAAATGATGGCGAGCAGCTGGGCATCGACGGCCAGCGCATCGACGCGGACGATCTTGAGCAGCTCATCGCGCATATCGTCGAACAGGCGGTTGCGCGTCTGCTCAAACTCTTCGTCGCTGCCCATGTCCTCAATACGATGGAGCTCGTCGAGCAGGTGGCGGTGGACGCCAGCATAGGACAGCAGCGCTTGGGCATGCTCGGTCTGCGCATACTTTTGGGGATTCGCGCTCATGTCGTTATGGACAAGCTCGCGTGCTGCATCGGTGAGTTCGGGGTGCGACGCAACGTAGGCGCGCTCCAGGTAGGCAGGGATGTAGACGCTCGGATCCATTAGAGGTCTCCTCCCTTAAACGGCAAGCCCTGCTCGGCCGCCCGCAGGATGCGCTCGTCGATCTGGGAACGCACGATGTCGTTGGTGGCGACCCAGGCGGCAAAGCTGGCGTTGTCGGGGGCGCCCAGGCCCTCCTGCAGTACCGGCGTCGCCTCGGACAGCGCAAGGACAAGCTCGTCGGTGGAGCCCACACCCACGTTGACGCGGGCATAGACGCCATCGGGAAACTCGGTTTGGAAGTAGAGCGCCTCGGCTGCGTGCGGGCACGAGCGTGCAAGGATGCGCAAGTAGTGCTCGGCACCCTCGTAGTCCAGCTCGCGCCAGGCAGCGCTCATCAGCGCGATGAGCGTCCAAGGGTCCAAGTCGCGCTCCGCGTCCTTGGGACGACGGCGTAGCGGCGTGTTGGCGAGATAGGGGACGGAGTGGGCAGAGCGAAAGCGCTTGAGCTCCTCGGCGGGGTATTCGAGCTTTGCCATGGCAAGCATCGCGGTGTGGCGGACGCCGGCCGGATCGTTGGGGGCAAAGTCGAGGCTGCAGTTTGCGGCTTCGAGCGACATGCGATAGCGGCCGCTAATGAGGGCGCGTGACGCAAGGGCGGCAAGCCAGCGCAGGTAGGGGCGGCGCATAAGGTCGCCTGCGGCCTCGCGCTCGTAGGGGCCCTGCGCCGAGGCGATCTTGAGCGCCAGATCATGCTCGACTTCATCGCGCTTGGATACCAAGTACTGTACGTACTCCTCGTTGGAGTTGGCGGTGAGGGCGGTCAGCATGCGCTGGGCGTCCCAGTTGGTGGGGTCGAGCGCGGCTGCCTCGCGAAGCATGTTCTCGGCAGCGGTCTCTTCCTGCTCTGCCTGGTTATCGTCAGGGATAAAGGGAATGCGGTAGTCGACAGCCTCGACCACCTTGGCAATGAGGTGCCCGGCGCGGTCGCGGTCGTGCACGATGAGCGGCGCGGGGTTGCGGGTGAATTGGTCCATCAGACGCTCTACGGCGGCACCGTCGGTGAGCGGGATATTGTCGCGGCGCAAGGCCTCAAGAACGAGGCGATGGCAATCCTCTTGAATGGGATCGAATGCCATGGGGCCTCCTTTGCTGCGGTTAGGGTTCAAATGTCTCTATATAAGGTTCTAGTTTACCCGCATGTGGCACACCGGGGGTGCCGCACTTGGACTTGCACCTTTGCACCACGAAGACGGATGTCGCACAAATGTCGGCACCTTGGACGACCGAGTGGTATCACGGTGCCGCAAACGGTCGATTTTTGGCGGCGAACGGGGCACATTTTGGAGGAGCACCGTCCTGCCCGGGATATGTGGTCAACCTTGATAAAACGTTTGCCCAGCTTGGGAGTATGAATGCCCCACAAGGGTCTTCAGGGATAGAAAAAACGTTTCATCATTGTCGGCTTTAGGTGAATAACTGACCAACCAGAACGGTAGAATAGTGTTTGTCTGAGCGTTGAGACGTTTAGACATCGCGCATTGTCATCGCCGGCAACGCGCAAAACGGTCCTAACGGAGCCAATCGGGTGCTCCGTTATATACGCAAGTCTAAGAGGGGCTTGTTTAGGAGGCACAGTATGGGACGTTTTACCAATCCTCGCGATCTGTACTTTGGTGAGGGCGCTCGCCACGAGGTGAAGAACCTCAAGGGCAAGAAGGCCATCATCGTTTCTGGCGGCAGCTCTATGCGCCGCGGCGGGTTCCTGCAGGACGTCGAGAACGACCTTAAGGAAGGCGGTTTCGAGGTCAAGCTGTTCGAGGGCGTCGAGTCCGACCCGTCCATCGAGACGGTCATGAAGGGCGCCGAGGCCATGCGCGAGTTCGAGCCCGACTGGATTATCGCCATCGGTGGCGGCTCGCCCATCGATGCCGCTAAGGCCATGTGGGTCTTCTACGAGTATCCCGAGGAGTCCTTCGATAACATCATCCAGCCGTTCAGCTTCCCCGAGCTGCGTCAGAAGGCTCATTTCTGCGCCATCTCCTCTACCTCCGGCACCGCTACCGAGGTCACCGCGTTCTCCGTCATTACCGACTACGCCAAGGGCATCAAGTACCCGCTGGCCGACTTCAACATCACCCCTGATGTCGCCATCGTCGACCCCGAGCTCACCTACACCATGCCCGCCAAGCTGTGCGCCCACACCGGCATGGATGCTCTGACCCACTGCATGGAGGCCTACGTTTCCACCTGCGCTTCTATGTTCACCGACGCCAACGCCCTGCACGGCATCCGCGAGATCGTCGAGTGGCTGCCCAAGTCCTATGCTGGCGACCATGAGGCCCGTCAGCACATGCACGAGGCTCAGTGCATCGCCGGTATCGCCTTCTCCTCGGGCCTGCTCGGCATCGTTCACTCCATGGCTCACAAGACCGGTGCTGCCTTCGAGAACGGCCACATCATCCACGGTGCCGCTAACGCCATGTACCTGGGCAAGGTAATCCAGTGGAACTCCAAGGACCCGCGTGCTGCTGAGCGTTACGCTTACGTGGCCAAGGAGATCCTGCACCTTCCCGGCGAGACCAACGAGGAGCTCATCGCTGCGCTCGTCCAGAAGATTCGCGATCTCAACGACCAGCTCAACATTCCGCAGTCCATCAAGGATTACGCGAATGGTGGCGTGAAGGTCGACGCCGAGAACCCGCAGATGGTTTCCGAGGAGGAGTTCCTCGCCAAGCTCCCCGAGATCGCCGCGAACGCCGAGCAGGACGCCTGCACGCCCGAGAACCCGCGTGAGACCAAGGCTGCCGACTTCGAGAAGATTCTCAAGGCCTGCTACTACGACACCGACATCGATTTCTAATCGACTCTTGTTATCGTAACGAGGGGCTCCGCACGTATCTGTACGGAGCCCCTTTCTTTTTTCTTTTAGAGAATGGGATAGTTATGGCTGCAATTTTCAATAGCCCCAGCAAGTACATCCAGGGTCCGGACGAGCTCGCCAAGCTCGGCTCCTATGTCGAGCCGCTCGGCGCTAAGGCCCTCGTCATCGTGACGCCTTCGGGCAAGAAGCGCGTCGGTGCCAAGATCGAGGGCGGTTTTGCCGAGGCTAAGGCCGAGCTGTTGTTTGAGGACTTTAACGGCGAGTGCTCCAAGGGTGAGGTCGATCGCCTGGTCGCGCTCGCTCGCGACAACGGTTGCGACATCATCGTCGGCGTCGGTGGCGGCAAGATCCTCGACACCGCGAAGGCCGTCGCCTATTACCTGGAGTCCCCGGTTATCATTTGTCCCACCATTGCTTCGACCGATGCCCCGTGTTCGGCGCTTTCGGTGCTCTACACCGACGATGGCCAGTTCGATAAATATCTCTTCCTTAAGGCAAACCCCAACATTGTCCTGATGGATACGACGGTTATCGCGGCGAGCCCGGTGCGCCTGACGGTTTCCGGTATGGGCGATGCGCTCGCAACCTACTTTGAGGCCCAGGCGACGCATGATGCCGACGGTGGCACCTGCGCTGGCGGCAAGGGCGGCATGGCCGGTCTGGCGCTCGCCAAGCTTTGCTACGAGACGCTTATGGCCGATGGCGTCAAGGCCAAGGTCGCGCTGGAGAAGGGTGCGCTCACGCCTGCGGTCGAGCATATCATCGAGGCCAATACGCTGCTTTCGGGCATTGGCTTTGAGAGCTCGGGCCTTGCTGCTGCTCATGCCATCCACAATGGCCTGACGATGCTGCCCGAGTGCCACGGCATGTATCACGGCGAGAAGGTCGCCTTTGGCACCATCGTTCAGCTGGTACTCGAGGATGCTCCGACTGAGAAACTCGAGGAAGTCTTGGGCTTCTGCATTGAGCTGGGCCTGCCGGTCACGATGAAGGAACTTGGCGTTGCCGAGCTTACGCGCGAGCAGGCCATGATTGTTGCCGAGGCCGCCTGCGCGCCCGATGACACCATGTGCAACATGCCGTTTGAGGTGACGCCCGAGATGGTCGCAAACGCCATCCTGGGTGCCGACGCGCTGGGTCACTACTACCTTATGGATGAGTAAATCAAGCTAAGGAAGGGGCAAAGCCAGCAGACGGCTTTGCCCCTTTTTGCTATGGTGCAAACCAACCTGACCCCATCGCACCAAGTTGGTGCAAAGGGGGCAGGTTACTTTGCACCAATCGTTGTTTGATGAAGGGCGGATTCTCGTATGGCGCTTCCTATGGTTTACGGCGGTCCCGGTCGGTATGTTCAGGGGCCGGGCGAACTTTCGCGTCAGGGCAGGTATTTGTCATGGTTGGGCTGCGCTGCCTATGTCTTATTTGACCAGGGCACCGAGGATCGGCTGTGCAGGCAGATCGTCGATGGATTTCTGGATGAAGATCTAAGCGAGCCGTTCTTTAAGATTTACAACGGTCCGTGTACGGAAGAGGCTGTTGCCGAAATGGCTAAGGAAGCCCAGGCTGAGTATTGCGACATGGTGGTGGGCATTGGCGGCGGCAAGATGCTCGATATCGCCAAGGCAGTAGCGTTTTATGCCGAGTTGCCGTTGTGCGTATGCCCCACGGCGGCTTCGATGGACGGTCCGTGCAGTGCGATTTCGGTGCTGTATCACGAGGATGGGTCGTTCGACCGCTACCTGATGCTCGAGAAGAATCCAGATCTGGTCGTGGTCGATACCAACGTGGTCGCAGCGGCCCCACTGCGTATGACGGTCGCTGGTATGGGCGATGCGCTGGCAACGTACTTCGAGGCGCGTTCGTGCGCCGCGGCGCACGGCGCCAACGAGCACGGTGGCGCGCCGGGGCACTTGGCCCTGGTCGCGGCTCGTGCCTGCTATGACACACTTATGGAGTGCGGCGTCGCTGCCAAGCGCGATCTCAAAAAGGGGCGTACATCGCCAGCGGTTGAGCGTCTGATCGAGTGCAATATTCTGCTTTCGGGCGTTGGCTTTGAGAGTGGCGGTTTGGCGCTGGCGCATGCGATCGCCAACGGCCTGACGATTCTGCCCGAGTGCAAGGCCATGCACGGTGAGGCCGTGGCATTTGGTCTGGTGGTGCAGCTGCGCCTGGAGCGTGCGCCCGAGCTTGATCAGGTGCTCGAGTTTTGCCAGCGCGTCGGTCTGCCGACGACGCTTGAGGAGCTGGGGCTTGATGAGATTACCGATGCCGATTTGCAGGGTGTTGCAAATGCTGTCTTTAGAAACGAACGCAATATGGCCAACGAGCAGGCCAAGGTGACCAAACAAAAGCTCGTCGAGCTCATGCGGGAGGCATAGTTTGGCGCTTGATTGGCCTTGTGCAATCGAGGCGGCGATAGGCCATGGGCTATTTGCCGCAAAGATGCTCCGCGTGTAATTTGCCCGAGGCGTGGGCCGATAGCGTATCATTATCTCTTGCTTGTTTGCACTGCTCAGGGAGGGGCCGCGCATGGCGCAGGAACACGATCTGTTTGATGACATTATCGAGATCAGTAAGGGTTTCGACTTTCTTAAAAACCCGCTTGGCGGTGTGACCGATGCGCTCGATCCGTCGGCGCCGCAGTGGAATCCTGCTGACTACAAGGAGCGTCCGCGCGGCAACACCATTCTGTGCTTGACCTGCAAAAACGAAAAGAGTGGCTGCACCGCGTGCATGGACGTGTGCCCGGTCAACGCCATCGAGGTCGAGGAAGATGCCATCGAGATCCTCGACTCCTGCCGCAAGTGCGGCCTGTGCGCCGCCGCCTGCCCGACCGAGGCGATTATCTCGCCGCGCCTGGCGCCCAAAAACCTGTATGACGACATTGTCTCGGCGGCTACAAGTCACGAGACCGCCTACGTTACCTGCACGCGCGCCCTTAAGCGCATGCCGCGCGAGAACGAGGTCGTCGTTGCCTGCGTGGGCGATATTACAGCCGAGACCTGGTTCTCGGTACTGGCGGACTATCCCAACGTGAGCGTGTATCTGCCGCTGGGCGTGTGCGATAAATGCCGCAACACCGGTGGCGAGGACATGCTGGGCGAGGCGATTGCGAAGGCCGAGGAATGGGCTGGTACGGGTATGGGCCTGGAGGTCGACCCCAAGAGCCTCAAATGCCATAAGCGCCGCGAGTACGAGCGCAAGGAATACATGGAAAAGATCGCCCGCACCACGGGCCTGACGGTGACCAAGCTCAACCCGGCGACGGCGGCGCTGGCCTCGGTGACGCAGAAGCTCAAAGCCCATCGCCATCAGATCACCCAGCTGGAGCGCACGCTCAACACCATGTGCGGCACCACGACGACCAAGCGTCGCCGCTCGCTCACGCATGGACGACAGCTGGTGCTCTCGACGCTGCAAAACCACCCCGAGCTTGCCCAGAACATGCAGGTGAGCACGCCGGAATGCGATTTTGACAAGTGCACGTCGTGCGGCGAGTGCGTTAACGCGTGCCCCACGTCCGCCTGCGATTTGGTGGGAAGCGGCCGCTTTGCACTGGAGTCCACGTATTGTTTGGGTTGCGGAGCCTGCGTCAAGGTTTGTCCCGAGCATGCGCTCAAGCTGGTCGAACACGATGCGTCCAATCTGGTCGTCGTCGATCCCGAGGCCGAGGAAAAGGCCGCCCAGAAGGCGAAGGCTCACGAGGAGGCCGAGAAGGTCAAGGCCGAGGCAAAGGCCAAGCTCGATAAGATGCTCGATCAGGTGGAAAAGCTCGCAGACTAGTCAGCGACCCCTATCTCTGCTTCATTTGCGCCGCCGTGGCGTCCGGGTTCGCCCAGATGCCACGGCGGCGCTATACTTATGCAGTTCGAAGTACCTGTACCAAAAGGAGCTGTCGTGTCCCTTTCCATCGGTATCGTGGGCCTGCCCAACGTAGGCAAGTCGACGCTGTTCACCGCGCTTACCAAAAAGACCGGCCTTGCCGCCAACTACCCGTTTGCCACGATCGACCCCAACGTGGGTATCGTCGACGTGCCCGATAGCCGCCTGCAAAAGCTCGCCGACATCGTTAACCCGGGTCGCATCGTGCCGGCGACGGTCGAGTTCGTCGACATCGCAGGTCTGGTGAAGGGCGCCAACGAGGGCGAGGGCTTGGGCAACCAGTTCCTGGCCAACATTCGCGAGACCGACGCCATCTGCGAGGTCGTGCGCTACTTTAAGGACCCCAACGTCATGCGTGAGGTGGGCCGCACGGGCGAGTTCGTCGATCCCGCCGGTGACGCCGATACCATCATGACCGAGCTCATCCTGGCCGACATGGGCACGCTCGAGAAGCAGCTGCCCAAGCTCGAGAAGGAGGCCAAGCGCGACAAGGAGCTCATGCCCAAGTTCGAGGTCGCCAAGCGTCTGCTTGCCTGGCTCAACGAGGGCAAGCGCGCCGCGTCCATGGAGATGACCGACGAGGAGCGCGCCGCTGCCAAGGGCCTGTTCCTGCTCACTATGAAGCCCATCCTGTATGTGGCCAACGTGGACGAGGATATGCTCAACGACGATCTGGCGCCCATCGATGGTGTTAAGCCGCTGCCCATCTGCGCCAAGATCGAGGCCGAGCTTTCCGAGCTCGATCCCGAGGACGCCGCCGACTACCTGGAGAGCTTGGGCCTGGAGCAGCCCGGCCTGGACGTGCTCGCGCAGGCCGCCTACAAGCTGCTTGGCCTGCAGTCGTTCTTTACGGCTGGTGAGATGGAGGTCAAGGCCTGGACGGTTCGTCAGGGCGCAACCGCTCCGCAGGCCGCCGGCGTCATCCACACCGACTTTGAGCGCGGCTTTATTAAGGCCGAGGTCATTGGCTACGACGATTACATCGAGCTCGGTGGCGAGCAGGGCGCCAAGGCCGCCGGCAAGCTGCGTATCGAGGGCAAAGAGTATGTCATGGCCGATGGCGACGTCGTGCACTTCCGCTTTAACGTGTAAGGACGACGCATATGTTTAAATATGGCAAAAAAGCTGGCTACATGGGTATTGCGTTGCTCGTACTTGCGGTGATTCCGCTGGTGGTTGCAGCGTGTGTTATCCCCAACATTGGTCCCGAGGTGGCAACGAAGTTTAACGCGGCCGGTGAGGTGACGCGCTGGGGCAAGAGCTACGAGCTGCTGGCACTGCCGGTGCTCAACCTGCTGCTGAGCGTGGCGACGTACTTTACGGCAGGACGTCAGGCTAAAAACAATGATGACTCCGCCGCCATGGCGCGCATCGTGTGCAAGCGCTACCTGCGAAACGGCTGCATCACGGGTGTGTTCCTCAACGTAATCAACGTCTACTTTATGTACTCGGCTATTACCGGAACAGGCTTTGGCTTTGGTTTCTAGCTTGTCCTTTTAGGCAACGAGCCTGCACGCATATTCAATGGCTGCTGCGAGGCCGCCGCTCGATCGTGGTTTAAAGACCATATCGGCGGCGGCCTCGTTTTCGTATCCGGAGCCGCGGAGGGCGAGTGCGATACCGGCTTCTAAAAGGAGCGGCAGGCCGCGTTGGCTGGTTGCGATTACGGCAGCCTGATTGAGCGAGCAGCTGTGCGCTTGGCATTGGATGGCAAGTTCGCCTTGCGCCGGGCAAGGGACCAGAACGGCGGCGACGCGACTTGATAGTAATGCAAATGCTGTGCGCTCATCGGGCGAAAGGCATTCGGCTTCAACGACGACGAGCTTGGGCGGTGCGCTGTTTGTGCGAAGCGTGGCTCGGTACATGCGGACCGAAGAACCCGACATAGAAAACTCCTGTGTATTCGGCAAAACGTAAACTATAGTTTACGTTTTTGTTCAGCTCCATTTCAAACTCGGCTGCATGGACGAACGTGCGAAACAGATTCTTGGCAGGCGGGTCGAAGAGACACGCAGGGACCTTGGTATCTCCAAGGTTGATTTTTGTGTGGCGACAGGAATCAGCCGACCCTACCTCGACCGAATCGAAGATGGGACGGCAAATTTCACGCTCAAGGTTCTATTTAAGATCGCGCCCGCACTCGGCATGACGGTGTCAGAGCTTCTCGAGGGGATCGAATAGGGGATACCCGTCGACAACTGAATTACGCCATCGGGATGCGGTCGTGGTTGACTTGGCTGTAGAACAGGCGCTGGATCTCGGCGGCATCGCGTGACTGGCCGAGTGCCCACATGGTTTTGGCCACGAGTGTCTCGGTGGTCATATCATCGCCGCGCAAAATACCCGGATGGTCGGCGTAAGCACGGCCGACCTCATAAACACCCAGATCGAGGCCCTCTTCGGGGACCTGTGTGGTCATAACGACGGTGCGGCCCGAATCGACCCAGCGGAAAATTGCCTCTTGGAACGATTCGCCCGATTCACCAAACTCGGGGATACCGCCAATGCCAAAGGTCTCCAGAATCACGGCGTCGTAGCTATCGGCAAGGGCGTCGAGGATGCCCGGGTTTACGCCGGGCGTAAGCTTGAGTACAAATACGCGCGGGTCGATGCTGTCGTAGAAGCGCACCGGGTTTTCGCCCTGATGCGTGCCGTGAAGCCCGTTGCGCACGATGCGGTCGTTGCGGATATAGGCGATGGGCGGATAGTTGACGCTAATGAACGCGTTAAAGCTCATAGTGCGCTGTTTGCGGGCGCGCGTGCCGGCAATGGCGACGCCGCCAAACACGATCGAGACGTCGTGCGAATGCTCGTCGAGCGCATAGAGCAGGCTCTGGTACAGGTTGAGCTTGGCATCGGTAAAGGGATTGCCCATGGGCTTTTGCGAGCCGGTGAGTACGATGGGCTTGGGGCTGTCCTGAATCAGATAGGAAAGCGCCGCCGCTGTGTAGCTCATGGTGTCCGTGCCGTGCAGGATCACAAAGCCGTCGTGGTCGGCATAGCCTTCGACGATGACGTCGCGGATACGCATCCAGTCACTGGGGCGCATATTGGTGCTGTCGATGTTCATGGGCTGCACCACGTCGAGCTCGCAGAGGCCCGAGATCTCGGGGACGCTCTGGGCGAGCTCCTCACCGGTCAGGGCGGGGGAGAGGCCGTTGCCGTCCTCGGTCGATGCGATGGTGCCGCCCGTGGCGATGAGAAGGATGCGCTTCATGCTGGTATTCCTATCGTATTTGCCGCCGCAAAGGCGGAGTCGTTCGGCAGTATTGTGGCACAGGGCGTCCAATGTTCAAACGTATTACATCATCTGTAACGTTTGGTAACACTTCAATCGCCGTCAAATAGGGCCCCGGTCGTGCGTTTGCCGTGCGCTGATGGCTGCGAGGGACGAGAAACCCCATATAACGTGTACACTATGAAAGTTATTTTCGTTCATTCACGCGGGTGGGCACCGGCTCCCCGCCAACAAGAGGGGGAAACCATGGATCAAAAGGCTTCCGCAAAGGTCCTCGTACTCGACTTTGGTGCGCAGTACGGTCAGCTCATTGCCCGTCGCGTCCGCGACCTCAACGTGTATTCCGAGATCGTTCCCTGCGACATCTCGGCCGATGAGATTCGCGAGATGAACGCCTCCGCGCTCATCCTTTCTGGCGGCCCGGCCTCCGTGTACGCCGAGGACGCTCCGTCCATCGATCCCGCCATCTTCGACCTTGGCCTTCCCGTCCTTGGCTTTTGCTACGGCCATCAGATCACGGCCGTGACGCTCGGCGGCAAGGTCGGCCATTCCGAGGTGGGCGAGTACGGCCGCGCCACCATCACGCGCACGGCCGGCGCCAAGCTCTTTAACTCCACGCCTATGGAGCAGACCGTGTGGATGAGCCATCGCGACGCCGTTTCCGAGGTGCCCGAGGGCTTTACCGTTACCGCCAGCACCGACGTGTGCCCGGTTGCCGCCATGGAGTGCGTCGAGCGCAAGATTTTCACCACGCAGTTCCACCCCGAGGTCAAGCACTCCGAGTACGGTCAGCAGCTGCTGAGCAACTTCCTGTTTGAGATCTGCGGCCTGGAGCCCAACTGGAGCATGGACAACCTGGTCGAGACCATGACGGCAGACTTCCGCGAGAAGGTCGGCGACGACCGCGTGATCCTGGCCCTGTCCGGCGGCGTCGACTCCTCTGTCGTGGCCGCTCTGGGCGCTCGCGCCGTAGGCAAGCAGATGACCTGTGTGTTCATCAACCACGGCCTGCTGCGTAAGGGCGAGCCCGAGCAGGTGGAGGAGGTCTTCACCAAGCAGTTCGATGTCGACTTTATCCACGTCCACGCCGAGGACCGTTATGCCGAGCTTCTGGCCGGCGTGACCGAGCCCGAGGAGAAGCGCCGCATCATCGGCACGCAGTTCTGGAAAGAGTTCTTCGCGGTTGCTCAGCAGCTCGAGACCGATGGCAAGCCGGTCAAGTACCTGGCTCAGGGCACCATCTACCCCGACATCATCGAGTCTGGCGCTCGCAAGACGGGCGGCAAGACGGCCACCATCAAGAGCCACCACAACCTGATCCCGTTCCCCGAGGGCGTGCACTTCGACCTCATTGAGCCGCTTGATCACTTCTTTAAGGACGAGGTCCGCGCGCTTGGTCTGGCACTGGGCCTGCCGGGTCGCATCGTGTTCCGCCAGCCTTTCCCGGGCCCGGGTCTGGCCATCCGCATCATCGGTGCGGTCGACAAGGAGAAGCTCGAGATCCTCAAGAACGCCGACGCTATCGTGCGCGAGGAGCTCGATGTCTACAACCAGCGTCTGTTTGAGCAGACCGGCGAGCGCAACTCCGAGCACAGCTGCTGGCAGTATTTCGCGGTCCTGCCCGACATTAAGTCCGTTGGCGTTATGGGCGACGAGCGCACCTATCAGCGCCCGATCATCCTGCGCGCCGTCGAGTCCAGCGATGCCATGACCGCCGACTGGGCCAAGCTGCCCTACGACGTGCTGGCCCGCATTTCCGGCCGCATCGTTGCCGAGGTCCCCGGCGCCAACCGTGTGTGCTACGACATCACGTCCAAGCCGCCCGCGACGATTGAGTGGGAATAGAACAGACGTTCGATAAAATGCTATAGTATCAGATAGCGGGCACGGTTTCAATTGAATCCGTGCCCGCTGCTGTATGCGTGTCCCTGCACGCCCAATATGCGCCGTAAAAGCCGTCTTCTTCGACGTCAAAGTGAATGCGCTTCGTTTTTGCCTCTCAAAATCTTATTTTCACGATTTGCATTTTCATCCCGTTGTCACCGACCCTTGCGAGAAACCGGAAAAAGCCGCTGACAGAAGAGTCCCTCAAATCGTTGTAACCCAGCATGTAGCCCCGGCTGGTGACCTGCAAGCGGCTATCCCACGCACTAATCTCTTTGGGAGCGTCGGAAACCGCGAAATACGCGCCCACATCCTTGATCTTCGCGCTCTTGAGCCATGTCTTGGCAATCATCTTTACCGCCGTTCGGTTCGCCGCATCAAACACCAGCACACCGCCGGGGAAAGCGTCCTCCATCCCCCGTACCAGTTCCCGGACCTGCTGGGTCAGAAAGTAATAGAACACTCCGGAGGCAAAGAACACCGCCCCGCCGGAGGCATCGATTTTGCCAAACCATGCGGTGTCTTTCAGGTCGCAGGGGATATTTTGTTCTCGATCCCCGGCGGGCAGTAGCTGCTGCCGCAAGGCAATCACATCCGGGAAGTCCAGATTGTAGATCTTGCATCTACCGTTGTCGCAGGTTCTGCCGGTGTTGTCCAGCCCGCAGCCCAGATTGACCACCGCCGCATTGGGGCGGCCTTTCAGGTAATCCCGCACCTCGAAAGCAAGATCACTCTGCCGTGTGGCCACCTCCAGCGCACCAAAGCGCTGTATCAGGCTGCGGGAGTTTTTCTCTGCCTCTGAAAAGTCGTAGTCGATCTGGTCGAGCAGACGAACCGCTGTTTCATCCCTGTAAAGGTTCGGGTACAACTCCGTACACAGCTTCCGGGAATACAGCGGGAGGATCAGCGTCTCCTGCACGGTGTTTTTCTCAATTTTACATTTCATAGGTTTCTTCCTCAGTGAATAAAAACTGTCATAATTGCCGCCAGCACAGCCGCTATGACCGTCATGCCTATCGCCATGTGCAGGATGGATGAAAAATGCCCGTGCTTGATGCCCTTACTTCTGCGCCGTGACGCAGAGCCACCTTTTCTTTTTGCGTATCTGCACCTCGTGAAAACCCGCCTGCTCCAGACATGCCTTTAATTCAACGTCCTTATAGATGGTCATGCCGCCGATGATCTGCGTCCACCTCTCGTCCTTGTCCGTATCGCCATTGCTCTCGTTGCAGATGAGAATTGTCCCGCCTGGCTTCAGCGTCCGCCAGACCTCACGGAAGCATCGGGGCAAATCAGGCCAAAAATAGACGGTCTCAAAGGCCGTGGCGGCATCGAAGTAGCTATCCTCAAACACCATATCCGCCACACTGCCTTGCAGAACGGCGCAACGCCCCTCCTGAATTGCAATTCGGTTGAGCTTTCTAGTCTTCTCCACGCTGACGGGCGAATAGTCGACGCCCTTGACGACGCCATGCGGGCATTTTTTCAGCAGCCGTTTTATGTTCGCCCCGCCGCCGCAGCCGCAATCCAGCACCTTGGCATTTGGCGCAAGTCGTAGAAATCGAAGTCCCCACCGCGCCACAGGGCTGTGGCCCAGGTTCATCATGGCAACCATAAGTTTTCCGCCGAGGCCCACGGGCTTGCGGGTGTTTTCAAAGAACGACATCTGCCCCCTCCGATTTTGTGCATTCCGCATAGGTCAACGGGAACGAGGCCTTCAACACCGCGCTTTTCTGCACCGCCCAGCCGTTTTGACGCAGGAAACGTAGGTATTCCTCGCTTGTCCACCTGCTGTGGAGGGGGAATCCCGCCATACTCATGAAAAAGGCTTTTGCCTTGCCGGAAACCGAGTTCTCCGCGTGGGTGAAGGTTGGCGCGATGAGCACGCCGTCGTCCTTCAGCACCCGCCTGATTTCTTGCAGGGCCTTTTCCGGATGCGGCACTATGTGAAGCGCGTTGGACGCAATCACCACTTCGAAGGACTTCTGTGCATAGGGCAGGTGGAACATATCTTGTACGGAAAAGTGCAGCTTTGCGGATTGAATGTCCCGTTTTGCTTCAAGGATCATCTTTGCAGAAGCGTCCGTAGCCTCGATGTGTGCCGCCGCATTCACGATGCTCTTTGCGATAAGCCCCGTGCCGGTGGCAACCTCCAGTACGGTTTTTGCTTTCACTACCGGCCGGATCAGCCCATACATCTTCTCATACGCCGCCCGGTCCTTTCGCATGAAACGGTCGTACCGACCGGCATTCTTGTCCCAGAAGCCCTTGCGTTCGTGCATGGCTATCGCCCCCAAACAGTTAGAGCCATCTAACTATAACACACGAATCATACAGTAAGATAAGGCTAACCTTTTTTCTTGGCTAAGATGCATCTCTTCGGTTTTTGCTTATAACAGCGCGAGTCAGATACTAGGCTGGAGCTGAAGAAGGAGCTCGGCGGATAGATAGGTCGATACCGGTTCCCGGAACGGTGATCCAGCCAATTACACCAGGGCTCTAGTCATTGAGTGGGAATAGAAAATTCCTTAGTTATGGGGGTAAAAATTTGATTCCCTTTAGGATAAACCCCCATGACTATATGAATTGACCTGCTGACTTTAATGAAGATTGGAGGGTAACGGCCAGGGGTGACGGCCCAGCGAGTGCTATTTTGCGAGCTATGCGCATTGAAAGCGACCTCTCGTGGTATAAAACTACTTGCCGGAAGCTGCGGCTTTCAGAGTACGGCTTACGTGTACGTTTAACCTCCGTGGGCGATGGGGTGCCGCAAAGCGTAGAATATCGCCCACCTGTAGGGGCCCGCAGCGATGCGGGCCCCGCTTCGTATGAAGGGGGCGTAACCGATGAAGATTGTATCCATCCCCAGGACTTCTTCGTCCACGCCGAGGGCGACCGCGAGCTCATGCTTAAGCACAATCGTCCCTGCATCGTAGTGGTGAGGCTGCGTTTCCGCGGGAAGCGCAGGGACTTCGCCGTGCCGCTGCGTTCCAACATCGCCCCTAACGTGCCCAAAGACCAGTACTTTGCGTTGCCACCCCGCCCCACGACGCGCCCCAACTGCCGCCACGGCATCCACTACATCAAGATGTTCCCCATAACCAGGCCTACCAGCGCCGCTTCAGGACCGAGGGCTCGGCCTACTACGAGACGCTCCAACGCATCATCGACGGCAGCACCAAGCGCATTGTCTCAGAGTGCCAGGCATACCTCGACCGCTACGAGCAGGAGGGAAGGCCTCGCTTTGCCGTCGACATCGACCGCATCGTGGTGCTGCTGGAGGGCGAGAAGTAGGGCACCTCGGCTCAGTCTCGAGCCATACAGAGTCGCTCCGCATTTTTGAACGCCGTGTGTGCGTCCCAAATACTTGAGAAACAAGCTGTGAAGTGCGGCGGCGCGCCCGTGCCCGTGCATAGCCGTCACCATCAGCGTCTACGCGGCGTCGGCTTCAAGTGGAACTGGCCCCACTGCTGTATATGGTTTGCCTTGCTGCACATGGCGATCAATGCCCACGATGCTTCTGCTTGCGCTTCAGCTTTCGCTGCTCGAAGCGCGCCTCCGCCTCATCCGCGCGACGCTGGCTTCTTGCGCGGGCTGACTCCCGTTTCATTGTCTCCCGCTGACTCGCGAGCACCTGCTGCGCCCTGGTGCCCATCGCCGGCTGCTTAAGGGCCTTCGACGCCTCGCGGGCGCGGCGCTTGGGGTTCCTCGCGGGCTTGCTCGCCTCGGCGGGATCGTCACCGAAGAACGCGAGCTCCGCCCATTTGCTTGTAACGAATCGCAGGATTTCCTCATCGGACGGTTCCGCGCCGAAGACGATGCGGGCGGCGCCGTATCTGCCGTCCTCGACATGCTCCGCCAGCCCGACCCAGAATTGGCCGTCGTGATATACGGTCAGGGTGGATGACACGCTGATCTGCATGGTTGGTTCCTCCTTTATGTAGATGACCATGCAGAGAAGGGACAACCAAGGAGGCAGGTTACTGATGCGGACTCCCGCACGCCCACGACTACCCGACGGGGACTGTGTTTTCATCTCTGGTGCCCGCATTGTAGCACGCGCGGATTTACGATGTTGATCGCCGGCGCCTAGGCGGAGATGAAGGCGGTTCGATCTAGGTCAAGCCGGTCGCTCGTTCATGAAGCGGCCGATTCCCTGAAAATAAAAGGCGCCCAGGAGGACACCTACAGGCTATCTTCGAAATACTTGGTTTGGGGCAGACGGAGGAAAAAATAGGGCAGAATCGCTCTCACGATCCCGCCCCGCAAACCCGAGGGTTTCTAACTGGCTCCATTATTCCGGGCTTCTCAGTTCTGTCATTGACCCAGGTATCACCCGTCTCCTATAGCGAGTGAATATAAAAATAGGGCAGAGTCGCTTGCGCAAGTCCGCCCCTAAAACCGTGAAGGTTTTGCTATCTGCAGGCTATTCTACCAACCCGAGCGATTCTGTCAACCTGCGAAGGAACTCGAGCGCGGAGCGAGCTGCGGCGTCGGGCCCCTTGTCGGGCAGCGCCTCGGTTTCTCCGTCGGCCCTGGCGAACATCTCGGCGAGCTCGGATGCGGCGCGCGAGCGCGAGGAGCCCTCGGGTACCAAGCCGGAGTGCGCCACGAGCACGGTCGCGACCTCCTGCATGGCCGTATTCCCCATCCACTTCCTCCTGGTCGCCTTGGGGATTCCCACGGCGGCGACCCTTCGGGAGACGCCACTGGACGCCGAGCCCCGGGCGGCGCCCCTCTCGGCGAAGCAGTTGATCAGGCACGAGCCGTGCGCGGCGCAGTTGCGGACGGACTTCACGCGCTTGAGGTCGTAGTGGGAGGCCTCGAAGCGCCTGTCGCCCCATCGCCTGGCGCAGAAGCGCACGAAGTCGATGAGGGTGCCGAACGAGGTGAGCTCAAGGAAGGCCCAGGCAGGCATGTCGCCGGAGTACTTCGCGTAGAGGCTCGAGCTGTAGGGGCTGCGGCCGCTCATCTTGAGCTCGCGCAGGCGGTACTCCCTGTTTGCAGTGGTAAGCGATGCCATGTAGTCGGCCACGATGGCGTAGCCATCCTCTCCACGGTCCTCCATCTCGCGAAGCAGTGTCACCTTCTGGAAGTGCTCGATGTCGAGCGTCATGCCGAGCAGGGCGTGGCGTAGCTCCTGGTCGAGCGCCGCGAGCAGGCGTAGCTGGCCGAAGTCGAGGTCTACGTAGCGGCCGTCGCGCGGGCCTCCCTCGTATTTCGAGAAGAGTTTGCGATAGGATGCGAGCTTGAAGAAGTTGCACTTGTCGCGCAGGTAGTCCTCGGCCTCTTCCTCGGAACACAGCTCGAAGGCTACGCCCTTCTGCTTGAGGTGCTCTATCTGCTGCTCGATCGTGAGGATCGGCTTCCTATCGTGGGGTTCGGCCATGCTCGTTCTCCTGTCATAAAAAGTATTGCCTATTTTACCAGCATGTTCTCGACATTCGGTGAAGGCCTCATCGTCGACTCATGGGCAAGCCGCCTGATACGACTCCCTTTCCCTGCCAGCAGCGCAGTCGCCTGACCTGCGGCTTTGGAATCGCGTTGGAAGCCGCCCTCGACCAATCATTTGCAGTTGTTGCGAGTGGCTTGTGCGTGATGCTGCGGTTGAGTTCCAGAAACGGGCGATTCCGCCCAATCGGGCATCCGAATCACGGCCGGAAGCTCCTTTGGGACAAAAACAAAAACTCAAAGCCCTGAGTTTGAAAAAAGTTTTTGAAGTTGTCCCAGCTTTTGTCCCCGAAGCCGACGAGACGCGACATCGCGTCATTCGGCGGCACGCGTTCCGTGTCGATGCCGAAAACTGGGTGCAACTGGAATGACGGGACGACAGAACCAAAGCCACCAGCGAAATAGTGGGAATAACAGCCCTCGAACCCTTTGGTTCGAGGGCTTTCTTTTTGCATCTCTACCTGGGAAAACGACCAAATTATTCCCGTGTGTCCCTACTGGGCGGTACAACGGAGTACTCGGCGGTACGGGAATAATTAGGCCCTGCGGGAATAATTCACAATTCGGGTCCCCCGAAGGCCGATTTCGAGCGGATGAAACTGACTTGAAACTGCGAGGCGGATTCAAGCCCTCTTCAATTGCATTCGCCCAGGTCAACAAATGGGAATAAAGAAATGCGAAAATCGGTTTCCGCAGTTTCAGTGACCCCGAATGCCGCCGAATAACGCCGTGTATTCTGAGCGTATTGCTTGCATTGTTGCATTATTTTCCACAATGCAAGCATGGAATAAATCGAAGTCATACGAGCCACCAACGACATCGTCTCTTCCCAAAGGGGCTCTTCACATCTGTGCAGGCGAAGGTGCTCGGCGTCGAGCGGTACGCGCTCTCGAGGCGGGAAGGGCTCGGCAACATAGAGAGGCTCGCGAAGGGCGTCTACCGCATGGGCGGCTCGCCGAGCACGCGGGAGGAGGACGTCCTCGCGGCCTGACTGTCGATCGACCCGGGGAGGCGCCCCGTCGCCATGGGGGCGACGGCTGCATGGCTCTACGGCATCGGCGAGGTCAGCCCCTCGCCCTACGAGTTCTGCACGCCCGAGAGAAAGCAGACTAAGCGCCCGAACCTGATTCATCAGGAAGCGCCGTCTCGACCCGAAGGACGTGGCGATCGTCTCGGACATCCCGGCGACGAGGCCCTGGCTCACGGTGGTGGACCTGATAGACTCCGGGGAGGAACTGAGCCTGGTCGCGAACGTGCTCGCGGACGCGCTCGAAAGGGGCCTCGTCGAAGACGAGGGCGCGCTGAGGGAGAAAATCGACGCCGGGGGGCAAAAGCCGGGATGCCGGCGGGGGCCAGCCTGTACGATTCGTTAGCTAGGAGGCGGGAAGAATGACGTACGAGAACGGCGGTCAGCTCGACAGGGCCCTGAAGAGGGCCGTTCGCGACAGGGGCGGTGACCCCGGGGACGGCTGTCGTCGGGCTTTGCGCGACCGGTTCCTGCGCAGGGTGTTCAGCAACCCCGACGGCCGGTTTATCCTCAAGGGCGGAAGCGGGCTGCTCGCGCGCATCCCCGACGGCCGCGTCACGCGCGACATCGACTTCGCGACGGCATCTGTGTTTGATAGCGTTCAATTTACGGGTTGGGGCTGCGGTGGAAATCCTGGACCAAAAGAGGACCAGGATTTCCACCGCAGCCCCAACCCGAAAATCAGGCTTGACTAAACACAGACGGTCTGCTGCGCGAGTACTTCCCGAAGGGGACCGGCTTCTCTGCGGTCTCGGACGAGGAGGTCGAGCGGGTGTACGATGCCATCAACCGCAGGCCCCACAAGCGCCTGGGGTTCAGGACGCCCTACGAGGTCCACTACTCAGGGGTGTTGCAGTTGCTCTGAGAATTCAAGCTCGAAAAGGCGCAAGCAAAGGTATCTTGACTACGCTCTAAAGCGTGGCGTGAAGTCCGGCATCGTTGACGCGCTGAGGCTTCAGGGAATTGCCGCGAGCGAGGTTGATGCAGTTTCTGTTGTGGTTGACGAGCATTCGACTTCGATCGACGGAAAGTACAACCTGGCAGAATCGGTTGATGAGGAGCTGCGCTGCGGCATGTTCAACCCAACGTGGCAGACCTCCTACCCTCCTGTATTTAGCGACTGGCTGCCCAAGATTCCAGTCTCCTATGTCGACTCCTCCAAGGTGGCTATGGTGAGGGCGGCTGACGTGACGGCGAACTGGGCATTTATGGCCGAGCGCGACAAAGAGACATATCCGCGAGCCTACGAGATGCTATCAAAGGCGACGGTCCTCGGGCTTCTGTAGCGTTGGACATGTAACTATCTGTCTTTTCAAAAGCCGTGAAGATCTTGGTGGATGATAAATTGCGATTTGTC
>JAGZNZ010000007.1:0-144055 GCA_018363345.1 Collinsella sp.
TGGGGTCACCGCGCGGTCCGCATCTGATGGTGTCGACGTCAATGGTATACGGGTGCATCATCAACGTCTTCAATACAGAAAATATCAGTGCGGAATGTTTTCAAAACCAAGCCCGGCCCCGGCCTGCGGCGACACAACTGGCGGTTCTTGGGCATCGCCTGCTGGCGGGGTTCCTTGTCTGAGTTGGACTTGGTTGGCGGGTCTACTGGTCCCGGTCGCTGTCCCGTCTCAGCATCGTTCTCAGCTTCTCGAAGCTCTCCTCGCTTAGGCAGTGCTCCATGTGGCAGCCCTCTTGCGAGGCAACCTCTGCCGAAACGCCTGCGTCCTCGAGCAACCGCACGAAAAAGCAGTGGCGCTCCCACATTTGACGGGCAACCTCAAGACCGCGTTCCGTCAGATGCACATCGCGTTTGCCCATCTCCACGTAGCCGTTGCTTTCCAGCGTCGCCATGGCTTTAGAGACGCTTGCCTTGGTTACGCCCAGGTATTCGGCAACGTCAATCGAGCGAACGACGCCCTGGCGCTCCGAGAGCACATAAATAGATTCGAGATAGTCTTCTCCAGATTCACGCAGGGCCATGGGCCGCCTTTCGCGATGGCTTCTAGTTAGCCTTTGGATACTTTTGCTTGATTTACTTTACCGCAAAAGTTGCCTATGTCTTACTACGTTGTCTAAAAAGTTAACCGTGTTTCACAAAACGCACGGGACGAAAACAAAGCGGGGACACGCCCCGCAAGGAGTGCCCCCGACTGCCGGCGCAAAAGGAACGTCCCCAAGTGCCGAATCCGTAGCTATAGCAGGCCAAAGTGCTCGGCGGCGTTGTAGATGCCGTCGTCGTCTACGGCGGTCGTCACGTAGGTCGCCGCGGCCTTCACGGTATCCTGCGCGTTGCCCATGGCCACGCTCGTGCCCACGGCGGCAAACATCGACAGGTCGTTCTCGCCGTCGCCAAAGGCAATCGCCTCGCTCGCGTCGATACCAAGCCGCTCGAGCGTCGCCGCCACACCCAGGTCCTTGCCGCCGTTAGCGGGAATAATGTCGCAGAACAGGTCGCACCAGCGCGTGGTGAGCGAATGCGACACGGCGTCGGTCACGATATGCTCGTCGGCCGGATCCACAAAGGCGCAAAACTGGTAGACCGGCGCGTCAAAGGCGTGCTCAAACGGCTCCTCGTGGTAGACAATTCCCGCGTTGCTGCCGGCCGTCACCACGCGCTCGGATAGACGGTTCACAAACGAGTTCTCGCCCTGCATGCACAGCGAGTCGTAGCACCCCTGCGCCACCTGGTCCACGATCGCCGCGACGTCGTCCGGATCGATCGGGCAGCTGCGGTAAACGCCCTTGCCATCAAAGCAGTGCTGGCCCGAAAGCGTAATGTACGCATCCCAGCCCAGGTCGAACAGCCAGTCCGGCATCTGGTAGGTCGGACGGCCCGTGGCGATCACGCACGCAATTCCCTGCTCGCGAAAGCTGTCGAGCACCTGCTGCGCCGACGCCGGAATCCGGTGGGTCTTAAAGCTCAGCAGCGTACCGTCGATATCGAAAAACGCGGCTTTGATCATTCTCGCCTACTCCTCGCCCTCGAGCTTTTCGCTCGCCTCGAGCCACGCCATCTCCAGCTCGTCCATGGCGGCGTGTGCCTCGTCGATCTTTGCCTGCTGCTCACCCAGCGCCGTGTAGTTGGTGGGATCGACCTGGGCCATGGCGGCCTCGGCCTCCTCCACGCGAGCGCGCTGCGTTTCCATCTTGCGCTCGAGCGAGCTCACCTCACGACGGAGCTTTTGGCGCTCGGCGTTGGACAGGCCATTGGGCTGACCGCTCGCCTTGGGCTTATCGGCCGTCGCAGCCGCGGTACCGGTGTCGAACGTGCCGGTCTTGGCACTCGGCGCGCCCACGGGCTCGCCCTCGGCGGTAGCGTTGCACAGGCGCAGGTACTGGTCGACGCCGCCGGGCATATGCGTCAGGTGGCCGTCGAGCAGCGCCCACTGCTGGTCGGTCACGCGCTCCATCAAAAAGCGGTCGTGCGTCACCAGAATCAGCGTGCCGGGCCAGCCGTCCAGCAAGTCCTCGACAATCGCCAGCATGTCGGTATCCAGATCGTTGCCGGGCTCGTCCAGGATGAGCACGTTGGGCTCGTCCAGGATCGTCAGCAGCAGCGACAGGCGACGGCGCTGGCCGCCCGAAAGATCGCCGATGCGGCTCCAGAGCTGCTGCGTCGTAAAGCCCAGACGCTCGCAGAGCTTCTCGGGCGAAGTCTCCTTGCCGTCGATGACGTAGTACTTCTTATAGTGGCTGAGCACCTCGCGGATCGTGTCACCCATGTAGGGTTCGAGCTCCTCGAGCTGCTGCGACAGCACGCCAAAGCGCACCGTCTGGCCGATCTTCACGCGGCCGCGCAGGGGCGCGATCTTGCCCTGGATCACGTCGAGCAAAGTCGACTTGCCGGCGCCGTTCTCGCCCAAAAGACCATAGCGGTCGCCCGCACCAATGAGCCAGGTCACGTCGTTGAGCACCTGCTTGGGCGCGCCATCGGTATCCGCATAGCCGGCGTCCACGTCGACCACATCGATAACCTGCTTGCCCAGGCGGCTCACGGCCAGGCGCTTGAGCTCCAGCTCGTCACGCACGGGCGGCACGTCGGCGATCAGCTCGCGAGCGGCATCCACGCGAAACTTGGGCTTGGTGGAGCGCGCCTGGGCACCGCGGCTCAGCCACGCGAGCTCCTTACGTGCCATGTTGCGACGGCGCTCCTC
Source organism: Collinsella sp. (assembly GCA_018363345.1). Lineage (GTDB taxonomy): Bacteria > Actinomycetota > Coriobacteriia > Coriobacteriales > Coriobacteriaceae > Collinsella. The sequence continues at coordinate 2,755 of JAGZNZ010000007.1, forward strand.
GATAACCGCGGCCATGCGGTCGCGTTCCACGCGCTGCAGGATATATGCCGAATAGCCGCCCTCGAAGGGATCGACCTGGCCGTCGTGAACCTCCCACATGCTGGTGCAGACCTCGTCCAAGAACCAGCGATCGTGCGTGACCACGAGCATCGCGCCCTGACCGCGCTGCCAGCGGGCCTTTAAGTGACGCGCAAGCCAGTTGATGGTGCGCATGTCCAGATGGTTGGTGGGCTCATCGAGCATGAGCACGTCATAGTCGCCGATCAGCAGGCGCGCGAGGTCCACGCGGCGGCGCTGACCGCCCGAGAGCTCGCCTACCATGCCCTCCCAGGGCACATCGCTAATGAGGCCGGCGAGGATCTGGCGCGTACGGGGGCTCGACGCCCACTCGTACTCGGGGGCGTCACCCACAACGGCATGATGCACGGTATCGGTATCGACAAGCTGGTCCTTTTGGCCGAGTAGACCGATCGTGATGCCGCGGCGGTGCGTCACGCGTCCGTCATCGGGCTCCAGCGTGCCGGCGAGCACGCTCAGCAGCGTCGACTTGCCGTCGCCGTTTTTACCGACAATACCAATGCGGTCGCCCTCGCCCACGCCGAGCGTCACGCTATCGAAAATATGCTTGGTGGGAAACTCTAGGCTGACGGAATCGCATCCCAAAAGAATCGCCATATGCCCTGCTCCTTCGTAGAAATTCAACGTTCTCCATGATAGCGAAAACCACCACAAAGGGGACGGGCGCCTTCGTGGTGGTTTTGGGCAAGCGCACCAGCACACGACACAAAAAGGCGGGCCATCTCCCGCAAGAGATGACCCGCCTCTCCAATCAGTCCCGCGGCAACCGTGGCCGCCGCGGGCCTCAAGCATGTCCCGGACTAGGAGAACATGCCGGTGAGGTAATCATTCAGCCGCTTATCCTTGGGCCGTTGGAAAATCTCGTCGGTCTCGTCGTACTCGACCATATCGCCCATGTAGAAAAACGCCGTGCGGTTGGACACGCGCGACGCCTGCTCCATGTTGTGCGTCACGATGACGATGGCGCGGTCGGCCACGATCGACGACATGAGGCCCTCGATCGCCAGCGTCGAGATGGGGTCGAGCGCCGAGCAGGGCTCGTCAAACAGGATTACGTCGGGGTTGAGCGCCAGCGTGCGCGCAATGCACAGACGCTGCTGCTGACCGCCCGAAAGCGCGTAGGCGCTCTTGTCGAGCTTGTCTTTGACCTCGTCCCACAGCGCGGCACCGCGCAGACTTTCTTCGACCATGCGGTCGAGCTCGTCACGGTCGGTGATGCCGTGGCGCTTGGGCGCAAAGGTGATGTTGTCGCGAATGGACTTGCGGAAGGGGTTTGGCTGCTGGAACACCATGCCGATGGAGCGACGCAGCTCGTACGTGTTCTCGGTCTTGGTGTTCACGTTGCGCCCGCGGTAGTTGATCTCGCCCTCCACGCGACAGCGGCGAATCTCGCGATTCATCAGGTTGAGGCTACGCAAGAAGGTCGACTTGCCGCAGCCCGAAGGCCCGATGAGCGCCGTGATCTCACCCTTGTGGAAGTCGAGCGACGTATTGTGCAGCGCATGGTGGTCGCCATAGTACACGTTGACGTCCTTGGCGGAGAGCACGACCTCGTCGCTCACGGCCTTGCCGCTCACGCGCACGCGCCTCTCGCTCTCCCCCACGCTCGACAGAAAGTCCTGGGTGTCGGACGCGGCCGCCTCGGTTGCGGGCGTTGCATTCATATCGCTCATTCGGCCGTCATCTTCCTTGCCAGTTGCTTGCCCACGATACGGGCGACTACGTTAAACAGCAGCACGCAAATCATCAGCAGTGCGGCGGTGCCCCAAACGATCTGCTGGGCCTCGGGGCTGCCCTCGCCATAGATCTTGTAGATGTGCACGGCCAGCGACTCGCCGGGACGGAACACGTTCCAGGCGCAGGTGGGGCTCGACAGGTTAAAGCTCAAGAAGTTCAGGCGGACCGGCGAGCTCATGCCCGAGGTAAAGAGCAGCGCCGCGGCCTCGCCAAACACGCGGCCGGCCGAAAGCACGATGCCGGTCACGATGGCGGGCATGGCCTCGGGAATCAGGATGTGCAGTGTGGCCTCCCAGCGAGTGAGGCCCATGGCCAGGCATGCATCGCGCTGGGCCTGCGGCACGTCCTCGAGCGCCTGCTGAATCACGCGCACCAGGATGGGGATGTTGAACATGGTGAGCGCGACGGCGCCGGAGATGATGGAGTACTTCCAGCCCAGCTGCACCGAGAACACCAGAAAGCCGAACATGCCTACGACAATGGAGGGCAGCGAGGACAGCGTCTCGATGGCGGTCGAGGCGATGTCGCGAATAGGCCCATCGGGCGCGTACTCAACCAAAAAGACCGCGCCGCCCAGGCTAATGGGCACCGAGATGATCAGGGTGATCAGCAGCAGATAGAACGAGTCGAACAGCTGGTAGAGCACGCCGCCCTGCGTTCCGTTGGCGCGTGCGGGCTGCGTGAGAAATCCCGGCTGGAACAGCGTCGAGATGCCCTCGAACAGAATATAGGCCACCATGGAGACGACGATGAGCATGACGATGGCGACGATTGCCGTCAGCACGCCCGTGGCGATGCGGTCCTGCTTTTGGACACGCCCGAGTCTCGCCTCGTCGATAAGGATGCGCGTGCTAGCCACGAGCCTTCGCCCCCTTGCGGCCGATGAGGTGGATGATCAGGATAAAGATGAGGCTCATGCCCATCAGCAGCAGACCGAGCGCCCACAGGACGTCGTCTTGAGCCGAGCCCTCGGCATAAACCGCCATGGACGTGGTGAGCGTGGTGGTAATGGTCGAGGCCGGCGACAGCAGCGACGTCGGCATGGCCTCGATGCCGCCGATAACCATGCGCACGGCGAGCGTCTCGCCAAAGGCGCGGGTCATGCCCAGGATGACTGCGGTCATGAGCGAGGGCATAGCGCTCTTGAGCACCACGTGCCAGATGGTCTGCCAGCGGGTGTAGCCCAGCGCGAGCGAGCCCTGACGGTAGCTATCGGGCACGGCGCGCAGGCCGTCGACCGAAAGCGTAGTCATCGTCGGCAGAATCATGACGGCCAGTACGATGGCGCCGGGCAAGATGCCCAGACCCGTGCTCACGTGGAAAACGCTCTTCATGAGGCCAACGACCACGTGAAAGCCGATCAGGCCAAAGACGACCGAGGGAATGCCGGTCAAAAGCTCAATAAGCGGCTGAAAGACCTTGGAGCCAAACTTAGGGCTAATCTCGACCGCAAAGATGGCAGAGCCGATGGCGATGGGCAGCGCGATGAGCGTGGAGAGCACCATGACCGCAAACGAGGTGATGATCAGAGGCAGGGCGCCGGTATAGGGCAGGCCGTTTTCGGCCGTGTTGGCCAGGTCCCACTTGGTGCCGGTGAAGAACTCGACGACCGAAACGCCGTCCTTAACAAATGCCGAGAGGCCCTTTTGGGCGACCATAAAGATGAGCGCGGCAACGACAAGCGTCACGAGCGCTACGCACGCGCCCGTGACGCCCAGGCCTACGTTCTCAAGGTCGCGCTTTGGCAGCTGTTTTGCCATTGCAAACCTTTCCGGGGCGATTACTTATTTAGCGGAGACCTTGCCGCTGGCGTCCTTGACGACCTTCATGGCAGAGACGGGAATGAAGCCCTGCTCCTCGACGAGCTTGCCCTGGACGTCGTCGGAAAGCATGAACTCCAGGAAGGCCTTGGTGGCCTCGTCGGCGTCCTTCGCGCAGTACATGTGCTCGGTAGCCCAAATCTTAAAGGAATCGTCGGTGACGTTTGCGCTCTTGGGCTCCACGCCCTCGACCTTGATGGCATTGAACTTGGAGTCATCGAAGTGCGAGAAGTCCAGGTAAGAGATGGCGTTGTCGGTGCTGCCCATCTGAGTCTGGACGTCACCGGACTTGTCGAGCTCGGCGTCGCCCTTAAAGTCGACGGCCTCGTCGCCAAAGACGGCAGCCTCGAAGGTGGCGCGGGTACCGGAGCCTGCCTTGCGGTTGAGGACGACGATGGTAGCGTCGTCGCCGCCGACCTCCTTCCAGTTGGTGATCTGGCCGGAGAAGATGCCCTTGAGCTGCTCGAGGGACAGGTCATCGACCTTGACGTTCTTGGAGACGACGGGGCCCATGCCCACGACGGCGACCTCGTGGTCGACGAGGTTCTTGACCTGATCGGCCTCGAGCTTGGTCTCGGCGAAGACGTCGGAGTTACCGATGGTGACGGTGCCGGCGGCGACAGCGGTCAGGCCCTTGCCCGAACCGTTGCCCGAGCCGGAGATGGAGACGTCCGGGTTGGCGTCCATGAACTTCTCGGCAGCAGCCTCGACGAGAGCCTGGAACGAGGAGGCGCCGTCGTAGGTCACCTCGCCGGAGACGGACTCGGCAGCGGCAGCGGCACTGCCCTTGTCGGCGGCGTCGGATGCGCCTGCGCCGCCGCAACCAACGAGACCGAGTCCGACGATGCTGGCAAGACCACCAGCGAGGCCGAGGAACTGACGACGAGAATAAGCCTGATCGAGCATGATCTTCCTTTCATACATGCGACTCGCGGGCACCCTGCCCGCTTTGCTGTTTGGAAAGATACGGTCTCGATCGGGCGACGACCGCCTTATCTGCGGTTTCTTACGGACATTTGATAGACCCTTACCGCAAGCTCTGCCCAGCCTTTACAAACGGATAACAAACCCGCCACCAAGCATGACCCGCCTTTTACACCAGAGGAAAGTAGTCATTGGGGACGTTCTTGTTTGACTAGTCGTTTAAGAACGTCCCCAACGACTACCCCAGCAACGCCGATGTTTTGGCAAAGTCAATCTGCCGGCTTTTGGGGACGCTCCTTATCTGCCGGCACAAAAGGAGCGTCCCCAAGTGACGCAAAAAGCCCGGGCAAAAGCACCGGGCTCGTAATTCAAGTTTGTATCTAAGCAGGATATAGGGGTTTCCCAGGTGCCCGAGATTGCCCCGAAAGAGGAGCGCCGCGTACTTTGGTACGCAAGCGACGGTTTGAGGGGCAAGGTCGGGTGCCTGGGGAAGCCCTACAGCTCGAGTTCGTTGAGGCGCAGGATCGCCACGATGTAGATCTTGAGCGCCTGCTTGAGCTGCTCTTCATTGGCGCACTCGTTGGGGCCGTGCATCTGGCCGCCCCATGCGGGCAGCTCCAGGCCGGTCTCCTCGGGGCCAAACGAGACGGCGCGGGCAAAGTTGCGTGCGTACGTGCCACCGCCCATGGCGAAGGGTTCGGCATGCTTACCCGTAAACTCGTTATAGGTGTCAATCAGCGCCTTCACGGCCGGGTCGTCGGCAGAGACCGAGAACGGCACCTTTGCGCGATCCACGCGATACGTCACGCCAAAGCGGCCCACAAGTGGCTCGAGCTGCTCGCGGATGGTATCGGCGCTCGTGCTGTCGGGGAAACGCACGTCAATGACCTGCTCAATGTGGCCATCCACCACGCGGATGACGCCGGGGTTGCACGTGAGCGGGCCAAACGCCGTGTTCGTCGCATCGATTCCCAGGCCACGACCATAGGCATCCGCGTGCACAAAGGCCAAGAACTTAACGAACTCGTGCTCGGCAGGCGTCAGCAGGCGCTCGTCGCGCGCACCAAACGCATCCTCGGCCTCGCGCAGATACGCCACGATCAGGCCGACGGCATTGACCGTTCCCTCGGGCATCGAGGCATGACCGCCAATGCCGTGGGCGAAAATCTGCGCATGCCCGTTATCGAGCGCCGTGATCTCCAGGCGGTCGGCGTTCTCAACGGGCGCCGGCAGCTCATCGGCGGCAATCGCGAGCTCGCAGATGGACTGCGACGGAATAGCGTTGCTCGCCTCGGCACCGCTCCAGGACACAATGCGCCCGCCGTCGATCTTGGAGCTCACAAACGTCGCCCCAAACTGGCCCTTCTCGGCATTGCAGACCGGGAACTCGGCATCGGGCGTAAACAAAAAGTCGGGGTCTGCGTGGTTCTCCAGATAATGGTGAACGTCGGACATGCCCACTTCCTCATCGCAGCCCAGCAGCGCGCGGAAAGTGTAGCGCGGGGTAATGCCGTGCTTGAGCAGATAGGCGCCGGCGTAGAGCGACAGCACGGCAGGACCCTTGTCGTCGATAACGCCGCGGCCGAGCAGCCAGCCCTCGCGACGCTCCATCGCAAACGGGTCGGTGTTCCAGCCGGGGCCGGCGGGCACCACGTCCACATGGCAAATGGTCGCGAGTTGCTTGTCGCCGCAGCCCGGGATATCGGCAATGCCCACATAGCCCTCGTCGTCGCTCGTCTGGTAGCCGAGCTTTTGCGCAATGCCGAGCGCGCAATCGAGCGCATCACGGACCGGGCGGCCAAACGGCGCGCCGGGCTCCGCATCGGCAGAAACTGCCACGGACGGATAACTCACCAGCTGCTCGATATCGGCGACGACATCCTCCCAGACCTCGTCGACATACTCGGCGACGCTCTGCTCCACCTGATTCATGGACGACCTCCTTACCAATGAGCGGCAAGCGTACCCGCCCCTCACATTTAGTTCCTAGATAGAGAAAAGTTTAGCAAGCTCAGCCACCGAGTGCACCACCGCATCGGCACCCGTCGCTTCATGCTCACCCGGCGCCGCCGCGCCCGAATAGATGCCGATGCACGGCACGCCCATCGCGTGCGCGCCCTCGACGTCGTTAAAGCGATCGCCGATCATCACGGCCTCGTCCGCGGCCGCACCCAAGGCCGTCAACGCGTCGCGAACCGAATCGGCCTTGGTCTCGCGCCCCTGCGGAGGATTCATGCCAACCACGGCTTCGAACTGAGAAAGACCCAGCTCATGCACCATGTCAATGCACTTTGCCTCCATACGCGATGTCGCGACGGCCATGCGATGACCCTGCGCCGCCAAGCCATCGAGCAGCTCGGGGATTCCGTCGAACACGGGATACTCCTCCGGACCCAGCTCGTCAAAATAGGCACGGTACTCGTCGGCCACCACGAGCGACTCCTCGCGCGTAAAGTCGTAAAAGTCGTGGAAGCTCTTCCACAGGGGCGGCCCGATCATGCGGCGCAGGTCACCCATCTGCGCCTCCGAAAACCCGCGCGCGGCCAACGTTTTGCGTGTCGAGGTCATCACCGCCCGGCCCGTATCTGCCACCGTGCCGTCAAAATCGAACAGCACGACCGGCCGCCTGCATATCTCCAACGCCTCCATCGGCATTCCTCTTCCCCAGTTGACGATTTCCACACCGACACTTCAAACTGTTGACTATTCAACAATTGAACCTAGCAATGTAGAGCAACTCCACTATACTTGTCGCACTTTGCTCTCAATCGGCGGCGCCGTGGCGCCCCATCGAAAGGTGCAATTATGTCTTTTGCCATCATAACCGACTCCACGTCGGACATCTCCCCCGCCCGCGCCCAAGAGCTCGGTATTTACGTGATTCCGCTGCATGTGATTATCGAGGGCGAGGACCTGCTCGACCAGGTGCAGATTACTGCCGAGGAATACGTCGCGCGCATGGCCGGCTCTGAGCAGCTGCCGCACACCTCGCAGCCGAGCGCCGGCGAGTTCAAGGCGCTGTTTGACCGCGTGCGCGCCGATGGCCACGACAGCGCGATCTTTATCTCGCTGTGCAGCGAGTGGTCCGCCTGCTATTCCAACGCATGCCTGGTCGCCGAGACCCACGAGCTCGACGTGCGCTGCATCGATTCGCGCACCGGCTCGGGCGCCGAGGGCTTGCTGGTGGAGTACGCGCTGGCCATGCGCGAGGACGGCCGCAGCTTGGACGAGACCGAGGCGCAGATCCGCGCGACGCTGCCCGACGCCCACCTGCTGCTGATTCCCCGCACGCTCGAGAACCTAGTCAAAAACGGCCGCGCCCCCAAGCTCGCCGGCCAGCTGACGCAGATGCTCAACATTCGCCTGGCCGTTTCGCCGGAGTGGCAGTCGGGCGAGATCAAGGCCATCAAAAAGGGCCGCGGCGCCAAGCGCATCGTTGCCAACACCATGGCAGACTGCCTCACGTTTTTGGACGAGCACCCGGGCTCCAGCGTGCGCGTACTCACGACCGGCGCCGCTGAGGAGCAAAAGCTCGTCAGCCAAGCGCTCGCAGGCCGGGACTACGTGGACGCCGGCACCGGCCCCATCGGCTGCACCATCGCCACCCATGTAGGCGTCGACGCCATCGCCATCAGCTACTGCCCTCGTTACCAGCCCATCCACTAGGGGCACCTTTACCACTTGCGGTGGAATAGGAACTGTTTTTGGCTTATCAGCCGCAAATCAATCCCTATTCCACCGCAACTTAGAAATCGGCGATCAGCCCAGCGGACCCTGAAACAGTTCCTGATGAGTGCCCATTCTCACCAGCCTAATCACTGGGTTAGTCTTATGGGGAAGATAAAGAACGACCACATCGACCAAGCCATCGGATAGGTGGAAATCGATGTGGCCGTTGTAGTTTCCGCCCGGGTTTGAGAGCTCGTGGGCGCCATACTCCGCCGGAAGTGACCCATGAGCCACAAGCTCTGCAACCGCCGCTTTAAACTCACTTTTTAGCTGCGGATGCATGCGCATCGTTCGTTTGTAGTCCACCTTAAATTGAGCCTCGACTTTAATCTCGAACATCGCTATTCCTCATCGAGGAATGACATAAGCTCATCAGCGTTATTGAATGACAGGCTATCGTCCGGCAAAATCCCCAGCTCATGAGCCTCGGCGATCACCATGGCGCGCCTCGTCACCTCGTTGGGCACCTCCGCCCTTCCTACAATCTCAAAAGGAATCTTTCGCTGATTTACCAGCTGCCGAACAGCAAGATTGAGATAGGAATTGAGGCTGAGGCCGACCGAATCCAAGAACTCAGTCGCCTGCTCCTTGAGCCCCTCTTCGATTCGAACCGTCGTAGGCTTAACTGTTGCTGTAGACATTTGCGACCTCCTCGCCCTCGTCTTTTACACCAGTATACCCAATACGCATGGCAATCTGATGTTAGATAACATCAGATTGCCATGCGTATTCATGTCGCGTGGGCACGATTGATCTACATCAGCCCGCTGAGCGCAATGTCAACGGCCTCGTTGAGGTCGTCGGTAATGTGTACCAGATCCGGATCGAGCGGGCTAATCATACCGGTGCTCATCACCGGGCCGTTGAGCCAGTCGAATAGGCCCTGCCAGTACTCGGTGCCCACCAGCACGAGCGGCATGCGCTTGACCTTGTGCGTCTGCACCAGCGTGAGAACCTCGAACATCTCGTCGAGCGTGCCAAAGCCGCCGGGAAATACGATGGCGCCCGAGCTGTACTTAACGAACATGGTTTTGCGCACAAAGAAGTAGCGGAAGTCCATGCCGAGGTTCACGTATTTATTGAGCCCCTGCTCGTGCGGCAATTCAATGCCTAGGCCAACTGACTTGCCGTTGACACTCGCCGCTCCCCTGTTGGCCGCTTCCATGATGCCGGGGCCGCCACCGGTGATGACCGCCACGCCACGTTGCGCGATCTTGCGCCCGACGGTACGCGCCGCCTTGTAGAGCGGATCGGTCTTGGGCGTGCGGGCGCTACCGAAGATGGTCACCGCAGGTCCAAGCTCGGCAAGCGCGCCAAAACCATCGACAAACTCTGCCTGAATGCGCAGCACGCGCCACGGGTCGGCATGCAGCCAGTCGGTCGAGTCCTCGGGCGCCAGCAGGTTGGCGTAGGTGTTGTCCTTAGGAATCATGGGGCCGCGCATGACCACGGGGCCGCGGCGGTACGTCTCGTCGTAGGCAGGCTCGCCCTCGACGTTCTCATTCTTAATCATGGGTACTCCTATCGAGAAAAAGAAAAACGGGCGGGGTCGACGCTGTGCGCCAAACACCCGCCCGAACATCAACTATTCGGTATGGTACCCACGATGCATCAAGTGCTTGCAAGCTATCGGTCATCGGTCGCGCAAGCGGTGTTAGCAAACGTGATGACCGGCCGGCGCTCGCCCCTTGCCGTTGCCCGCGCTCTGCAAGCGCCCGTGCTGCTCTTAGTAATCCACCGCCGCAGGGCTGTTCATCCAGTCGCTCACGAACGCGCCGTAGCGGCCCTCGATAATGGCCTGGCGGGCCCGCTGCATAAGGTTGAGCAGGTAGTAGATGTTGTGCATCGAAAGCAGAATGCCGCCGAGCATCTCCTTCTGCGTGACCATGTGACGGATGAGCGCACGGCTGTAACCGCCCGTGCACACCGGGCAGGTGCAGGTGGGATCGATGGGACCGTCGTCGTGCGCAAAGCGAGCGTTGCGGAAGTTGAGGCGACCCTCGCTGGAGAATGCCGTGCCCATACGGCCGGTGCGCGTCGGCAGCACGCAGTCAAACATGTCGATGCCCACGCCAACGCCGCGCACGAGCGTGGTCGGGTTGCCGACACCCATCAGGTAGCGCGGCTTATGCTTGGGCATGTACTCGCTCACGAGCGGCGCCAGGGTCTCGAACATGGTCTCGTGATCCTCGCCCACCGAATAGCCACCGATACCATAGCCCGGGAAGTCGCCGCACTCCTCCAGATGGCGCAGCGAGCGCAGGCGCAGATCCAGGTGCATGCCGCCCTGAACGATGCCAAAGAGCGCCTGGTCATCGCGGGTATGCGCCTTATAGCAGCGCTCGGCCCACATGCTCGACAGCTCAACGGCGCGCTCAACGTAGGCGCGCGTGGCGGGATAGCCCGGGCACTGGTCGAGCTGCATGCAGATATCGGAGCCGAGCTTCATGGCGATTTCCATGTTGTCCTCGGGCGTCCAAAACACGTGGCGGCCGTCGTAATCGTTGACGATAAAGCGCACGCCCTCATCGGTGAGCTTGACGGCATCGTTGTGGCTGAAGACCTGGAAACCGCCCGAGTCGGTGAGGATGGGGCCGTGCCAGTTCATGAACTTGTGCAGGCCGCCCAGCTCGGCGATGGTATCCTCGCCGGGACGCATGGACAGATGATAGGTATTGGCGAGCACGATCTGGGCGCCGAGCTTCTTGACAGTCTCGGTAGGAATGCCCTTGACGTTTGCCTTGGTGCCCACGGGCATAAAAATCGGCGTCTCGATGTCGCCGTGCGGGGTGTGCAGTACGCCGGCACGCGCGTGCGTCGTCGGATCCTCGGCAATCAGGTCGAATTTAAAAAGGTTCTGGTCCATAAACTGGAACTCCTTGGTTGCGGTTCATACGCAAACCATTATACGGGCAACCCGCAAGAAGCACCGACTCGACAGAAACTAGTGCATTAGGATCAGGTTCCCGCGCTAGTCGTTGGGTAGTCGTTGGGGACAGTCTTAAACGACTAGACGTTGGGGACAGTCTTCAGCGCCATCTTGCAAATGAGCGCCCCAATCTGCCGGCACTCAGGGACTGTCCCCAAGTGCCGGCAAGAGTGTCCCTTTCGACTAGTCATTTAGGAACGTCCCCAACGACTACATCCAACAGTCAAGGTAACGCCGATGCTCTGACAACATCAGCGAGCGGTCACCAGAGCGAACAAATTGGCATGAAAAGAGGACGGCATAGACCTTCTGGTCATGCCGCCCTCTTTGAATGACAAGTTGTCGCTCTGGTGACCGCGCAGCGTCGGCCCGTTACGGCGTTTGGTAAAACGCCGTAACTCCTACGGACGCTGGCCCATGCCACCCTCGAGGGTGACGGTCTCGCCGTTCATATACTTAAAGTCGGGACCGCAGAGCTGAACGACAACGCGGCCGATTTCCTTCTCGACGTCGCCGTAGTGGCCAGCCGGCGGCATGTGGACGTTGGCCTTGAACGCCTCGGGATAGGCATCCTGGAAGTTCTCGAGCGCAGCGGTCCAAGCAAGCGGGCAAACGATATTGACGTTGATGCCGTCCTTGCCCCACTCGTTGGCAGCGACGCGGGTCAGACCGCGGATGCCCTCCTTGGCAGCGGCGTAGCTGCACTGGCCATAGTTGCCAAACAGGCCGGCGCCCGAAGCAAAGTTGACCACGGAGCCCTTGGTCTCCTTCAGGTGCGGGTAGGCCTTCTGCATGTACAGGTAGGTGGCATACAGGCCAGAGTAAATGGCCAGGTTAAACTGATCCATGGTGTGATCGGCAATGGTCACGCCCGAGGCGCTGGCCTGAGCATTGTTGACGACGGCGTCGATGCGGCCGAACTCCTCAATAGCCTTGTCGATGACGTTCTGGACGACGGCCTCGTTGTCCTGACCAGCCGAGACATCGGCCTGAACAGGCAGAACCTTGACGCCGTACTCGGCCTCGAGGGATTCCTTGGCAGCCTCGAGCTTGGCAACGTTGCGGCCGGTAATGACGAGGTTTGCGCCCTCCTTGGCAAAAGCGATATCGATACCGTAGCCGATGGAGCCAGCGGAGCCGTCCTTGAGCGTGGCCTTGCCGCCGCCGGTGACGATCACGGTCTTACCAGTGAAAAGTCCCATATAAAGTCCTTTCAAATCGCGACGGGCCTGCCCGTCGACTGCGCGCATCCAACTTCACGCGCCAAAAGCTGAAATGCAACTTTAGCGGGTTCAAGTGAAAAATAAAGCCCCTGGCAGGCGAACGGCGCAACGTCTTTCGGCGAAGGGAATGTCAAGTACAAACTGGATAAAGTGGCCGAGTTTTTGCTATCGACGCGAGCCATCGAACACGTTTTGAAACTTTGCTGCAGCGCGCGGGATGTCGGCGCGAGACTTTATCATAGGGTGACAAACAACGATGAGGAGCACATGCCTATGACAGACGAGCTGGACCCCCAGACTCAACAGCATATTGATGATTCCGCAGACGTCACTGCAGATGCCGACGCTGTGACCTGCGATGATATTGACCTCGACGGCCCATTCTTGGACGAAAGCGCTACGGCGGAAACCCCTGGCGCCGAAGATGCAGACGAGCAAAACGACGATGCGCCCGCTCAGGACGACCGCCCCGTACAGGATGCTGCTCCGCAAGCTGCGGGCCCTATCGAGGTTTCTTCGGAAGAAGAGCTCGACGCCGTCATGGACTCCATGATGGATGCCGTCAAAGCGATGAAAGACGCCGTGGCCGACGCTGACGTTGACGCCGAGGAAGAGGAGGCCGCCGAGGCAGCCTCGACCTTCGTACCCGGCGAGACTCCGGTTGCCGACCAGGGCAGCACCATGCCCTCGTTTCTGCAGCTCGAGCATCCCACGATTGGCACCGATGCGGTCGACCCGCACGCAGCAGGCTTTTCTGTGATCGAAGGCGGTACCGGCAATATCGCCGTGCCGCAGACTGCCGATGCGGACGCTGCCGACACCGCTCGCCCGACTGCCCCGCACTCCCCCGCCGCGAGCCGCGATCTGGGGACCGCTGTCTCGAACACTGCGAACGCCGTGGGCACCTTTATCGCCCAGGGCGCCTCGGCCATGCGCGAGATGAACGCCGCGAAAAAGGCACTTGCCGATGCCCGCGCCCACCTGGCCGAACTTGAGCAGCGCATTGCCGATCAGGCCGAGGAACTCGAGACGCGCCAGGATATCGCAGGCCGCTACGACCAGATCGTCGCCGACCAGCGCCAGGCGATTGCCACGGCCCAAAAGACTGCAGCGGTCGCCGAGATTGACCGTGATGTCCACGCCTCCAAAGCGACAGAGCTCAAGGGTCAGCTCGAACAAATGAAGACAGAGGATGACGCGACTGAGCTCCGCCTGAAGGCCGCGCTCGACGCCGTGGAGGCCCGCGAGGCGAGCTCACGCGAGACCGGCAACCGCCTCGTTCGACGTCTTGAGGATTCCAAGCGCATCCGCGACAAGGTGAAGGCAGAGCGAGACGCCGGCATTGCCGCCGCACAACAAACCGTCGACGCCACGCGCGCCCAGCTCGAGACGCTGCGTCATGAGTATGCCGAGCTGCAACGCAATCCCTCGGCAAATCCCGCCAACTATACGGTGCGCACCAGCGAGCTCTCGATGCAGATTTCCGACACGGCAGATGCCCTGCGTAAAGCCGAAGAAGATGTCCCGCGCATCACCGCCGACCTTGAGCACTCGCTTGCCGCAGCCGAGCAGGCCGTCGAGCAGGCTCAAGCCCCTATCGCCGACGCAAAACGCGCGCACCAAGCCGTGACGACCGAAGCCGATGCCGCGCGCGACGAGCTGCAGACGGCGAAGACCGCCGCCGCGACTCGTCAGCGCGAACTGCGCGAGAAGATCGCTGCCGAGGACAAGGCGCGCCGCGACCAGGAGCAGACCATCGCCAACGCCCAAGCAGATGCCGCACATGCACAGTCGATCATCGAACAGGCGACCGAGGTGCACGACCACCCAGAGATCACCGAGTCGCTTGCAGGGTCCTTGGCCCGAGACAATGCCGAACACACCGAGACCGAGCGAGAAGTCGCCCAGCTCGAGGCCACCGAGGACGCGGTGCGCGAGCGTACCCGCGACTCACGCATCAAATTCACCGGCGCCATCGTCTGCATCGTCGCCGTAGTTCTAGTGATCATCTTGATCTGGCTGTTCGCGAGCAAGTAACCACTCCCCAACGATTACAAGGACTGTCCCCAGGTGCCGGCAAAAAAGGAACGTCCCCAAGTGCCACCTAATGAGAGTGGATAATCTCCCACTTTTGACGAAGAAACACGCCTAAAACGGGAGATTATCCACTCTCATTCTGCAGGCACTCATTTAAGTACGTCCCCAATGAGTACCTGCCGATGCCTTGGCAAAGTCAGCGAAAACCCGCCAGAGCGAGCAAGGTGCCTTGAAACGAGGCGGCATTGACCTTCTGGTCATGCCGCCGAAGTTGAAAGGCAGATTGCCGCTCTGGCGCGGTAACGTTCTTCGATAGCAGCAGCGTAGGCATCCATGATCTGGTCGCGGGTGGCCAGCGCGCTCACGAGCATCATGAGCGTGGAACGCGGCACGTGGAAGTTGGTGATCAGCGCGTCGACCACGTGATAGGTCGAGCCGGGCATGAGGTAGAGCTGCGTCGTCGCGTTCTCGCGCACCACGATGTCGCCGCGGCCGAGCGTGTCGGCGCCGTCCTCGCGGCCTTCAAAATAGCGCGCTGTCACGGCCGGATCGGACACCGGCGCCTCAGCGTCAAACGCGCTTTCGAGCGAGCGTACTGCGGTAGTGCCGACGGCGATCACGCGGTGCCCCTCGGCCTTCGCCTTATGCACGGCGTCGACAACCTCCTGCGACACGTGGTAACGCTCGGTGTGCATGACGTGCTGCGTGGGGTCGTCCTCCTCCACCAGACGGAAGGTATCAATACCCACCTCGAGCTCGACGGCGGCAAACTTCGCGCCCTTGGCCTCGATAGCGGCCATGAGCTCGGGAGTAAAGTGCAGACCCGCCGTAGGAGCGGCAGCCGAGTGCTCCTCCTTCATGGCGTAGACGGTCTGGTACTTCTCGGGATCGCCCTCGTAATCGGTAATGTAGGGCGGCAGCGGAACGTGACCGGCAGCATGAATGGCCTCGTCGAGCGTGCGCGGCTCTCCAGCGGCATTGCAACCGGCCGGCTCAAAGCGCACCAGTCGGCCGCCGCGGCTATCGGTGACAAAGTCGACGACCTCGGCCGTCAGCACCACGGGCGCGCCCTCGGGTGCATGGGCGCCGCCGGCGCGATACTCAATCTGAGCACCGGGCTTCAGACGCTTGCCCGGCTTGACCAGGCACTCCCAAACGTGACCCAGCGGATCAACATCCTCGCGGCGCTTGAGCAGCAGCGTCTCGACCACACCGCCCGAGCCTGCCTTGCGACCGATAAGACGGGCCGGCATCACGCGCGTCTGGTTGATGACGAGCACGTCGCCCGGCTCGATATAGTCGATGATGTCGCGGAAGATGCGGTGCTCAACGGTACCGCCGTGCTCTAGCGGCGTTCCTGTCTCGGAGCCTTTGCGATCAACCACCAGCAGGCGGCAGGAGTCGCGCGGCTCGGCAGGAGCCTGGGCAATCAGTTCCTCAGGAAGGTTGTAGTCAAAATCATCGGTACGCATAGACACGTCGGATACTCCTTATATAGCTAAAGTCCGCTCTACATCCTAGCAGGCTGACGTCCCAAACGAACTACTTTTTGGCGGCTTTGCGCTCGTCGCGGATGCGGGCGCGGTCCATGGCCGCCTCGACAGCAGAAAAGCGGCAGCCGCAGTAGTTCTGTCGATACATGCCCAGTTCGCGCGAACGGCGCGTAGCCTCGGGATAATACGGGCGAAAATCGCGAATCACCGGGGTGAGCCCATGGGCGGCCGCCAAACGCTCAAGCACGTCATTGCAGGTGTCGAACAGCTGATACGGCGAGACGGCGAGCGTCGTACCCGCATATTCAAACCTGCGCTCCTGGGCAACGCGGCATGCCTCGGCCAAGCGCAAGGCATAGCACGCGCGACAGCGACGGGGACGATCGGCACCCAACGGAGCCACGCCGGTTTCCCAGCGTTCGCGGTCCTCCCCGGCCTCGATGAGCTCGATGTCGCCATCGGCACACCACCGGCGCAGCTCGTCCAAACGACGCTGCCATTCATCGCGCGGCTGAATATTGGGGTTGGTCCAGCAGATCGTGGGTTCAAACCCCTCCTCGCGCAGCAGGCGAACCGGCTCAAGCGAACACGGCGCACAGCAAGCGTGCAACAACAACGGCCTCATCAACATCTCCTCACCCGAAAAAGCGCACGCCAAAGGACGTGTCCTCGCAGGCGGCAATGCGGCGGTCGCGCAGGATCGTCCGCACGTAATACCAGTCGCCCGTGCATCCCGAAAGGTGCAAACCAGCCGCCAGGTAGCACAGCAGCGGATACCCCGAAAACGCAAATCCCAGGGCAAACGCCGCCGTCACAACAACCGTCGGCGCCAGGCAAACCGCCATGTACCGCCGGCGCGAATACACAATCCCCTCGGCGCAGGCATAGATCATGCACGTCTCACGGTTCGCTCCAAAAGTCACGTGCGCACTCGCGAGCGCCAGCAGCTTAAAAAACACACCGTGCACCAGCTCGTGCACGGCAAACGACGCCATTGAGACCGCAGCCAAGCCGACTATCCAGCCCACGACTGCCGTCCAGCCGCCCGCATCAGCAGCATCCAAGTCTGCAGGCCCGCCCAGCAGCATAAACACCGGCACCAGGCACACGGCAAACACGCCGACTACGACCATCCCCCACACGAAGCAAGCGTGCAGAAAATCCTCGTCTTCAAACGCATGTATGTTGGAAATCTCATTCATAGCATCTTAGGATAGCGCCCCTGCCACGTACCCGTCCGCATGTGCGATAATGTCGAACGATATGCACGAATTGACCACCGCGCCGCCGAGCCCCGCGCCCGGCCGCGCTCTCACCATATGCGAAGGAGTCCCATGGCATCCAAATACTCCATGAACGACCGTCCCAGCTGGCCGCGCCGCGCCATCGTTACCGCCGGCGAGCCCTACGGCAACAAGGGCCTTCACTTTGGCCACGTTGGCGGCGTCTTTGTCCCGGCCGACTTCTTCGCCCGTTTCCTGCGCGACCGCCTGGGCCGCGAGAACGTCATCTTCACATCGGGCACCGACTGCTACGGCTCGCCCATCATGGAGAGCTACCGCAAGCTCAAGGAGAACGAAGGCTACGATAAGTCCATCGGCGAGTATGTCGAGTCCAATCACTCCCGACAGGCCGCGACCCTCAACAACTACAACATCAGCTGCGACATCTACGGCGGCTCAGGCCTTGAGCCAGCTGCGCAGATTCACAACGAGGTTACCGCCGAGATTATCGAGCGCCTGCACGAGCAGGGCACCATCTCCAAGCGCTCCACGCTGCAGTTCTACGATGCCAAGGCCGGCACGTTCCTCAACGGCCGTCAGGTGATCGGCCGCTGCCCCATCCAGGGCTGCAAGTCCGAGAAGGCTTATGCCGACGAGTGCGATCTGGGCCACCAGTTTGAGCCCGAAGAGCTCATCGCACCCAAGAGCCAGCTCACCGGCGAGGTGCCCGAGCTGCGCCCGGTCGACAACCTCTACTTCGACCTACCCGCCTACCTCGACTTTATGAAGACCTATACCGCCAAGCTCGCCCAGAACCCGCAGGTTCGCTCCGTGGTCTCCAAGACCATGGAGGAGTGGCTGCTGCCGGCACAGCTCTACATCCAAAACAAGTTCCGCGAGGCCTTCGATGCCGTCGAGGATCAGCTCCCCGAGCACACCGTGCTGGAGCCCGAGGGCAACAAGAGCAGCTTTACCGTCACCTTCCCCAGCTGGAAGGAGCGCGACGATGCCCACGCGGTGCTCGCCAACGGCGGCGTGCGCTTCCGCAGCGGCAAGGCGCTCGTGCCCTTTCGCATCACCGGCAACATCGACTGGGGCGTTCCGGTGCCCGAGGTCGACGGCGTGAACGACGTCACTTGCTGGTGCTGGCCCGAGAGCCTGTGGGCGCCCATCAGCTATACGCGTACCGTGCTCGCACGCGATGCCAAGGCAGCCGGCGTGACCGAGGGCGTCGCCGCCCAGGATGCCGCCCTCATGGGCGAGCCCGCCGCCGACTCCACGCAGGTCCCCGCGCCCACCTACCAGCACAGCTCGCTCGACTGGCGCGACTGGTGGTGCTCTGACGACGCTCAGATTTACCAGTTCATCGGTCAGGACAACATCTACTTCTACTGCATCGCGCAGACCGCCATATGGGAGGCCCTGGGCTGGGACCTCACGCAGAGCACCGTCAGCGCCTGCTACCACCTGCTCTACATGGGCAAAAAGGCCAGCTCGTCCTCGCAGACGCCTCCCCCGCCGGCAGACGACCTGCTCAACCACTACACCTGCGAGCAGATGCGCGCGCACTGGCTGTCGCTCGGCCTGTCCGAAAAGCCGGTGAGCTTTAGCCCCAAGGCATACGACACCCGCGTGACCGGCAAGGACAAGGACGGCAACGAGGTGCGCGCCTGCGACGACAAGCGCGTCATCGATCCGGCCCTTAAGGAGAGCGCCCTTTTGACCGGCGTGTTCAACCGCTTGGCCCGCAGCTGCTTCTACGGCGTCGCCGTCAAGGAGGGCGACGAGAGCCCCTATCGCCACGGCTGCATCCCCGCCGGTGCGGCCTCTGCCGCCGTGGTCGAGGCCGCCGAGCAGGCCGCCCTTGCCTTTGAGCAGGCCATGTACAAGTTCGAGACGCACCGCGCGCTCGCCGTGTGCGACGACTACCTGCGCGCCGCCAACAAGCGCTGGAGCGATGCCTCCAAGGCCGCCAACAAGCTCGAGGGCGAGCCGGCCAATGCCGCGATGACGCAGGCCCTCGTCGACGCCTTTACCGAGCTGCGCGTGGCGACCGTCCTGATGCACGGTATTGTGCCGGCCGGCTGCGAGCTCATCTGCAAGTACTTCGACGTTGACCCGGTCGCCTTCTTTAGCTGGGATAACATCTTCGCCTCCACGGACGAATTTGTGGAGAGTCTGGGCGAGAAGCCCGGCGAGCACCGCGTAAAGCCACTGCCCCCGCGCTTCGACTTCTTTAGCAAGCACGAGAGCCAGTACTAAAACACTCGACATGTAATGGAATGGGAAGGAAAGACGGATGTCCAAGCCGCGTCGTCGTAAGCAGAAAAAGCAGGTCAAGGCCGAGTTCAAGCTCAGGCAGTTTGCCGCCACCGAGCTTTCCGACCAGCTTGCCGCCCTTCCCTGCGCCGCCGATCTGCCGCGCTTTATGGTCGACACGGTCGCCGGCGCCTATGCGCCCGCCGATGCCGAGCTCATGATCAAGGGCTTCGGCGCCGCGGCCACACGCCCGGTCACGCTGCGCACCAACACGCTCAAGGCGACCGCCGAGGACATCGCCGCCGCGCTCGACGCAGCCGGCATCGCCCACCAAACCGTCGCCTGGTACCCAGATGCCTTCATCCTGCCCGACGCCCAGGTTTCCGACCTGTGGGACCTCGACATCTATCGCGACGGCAAGATCTACCTTCAGAGTCTGTCGTCCATGATGCCGCCACTCGTACTGGGCGCCCAGGCCGGCGAGGACATCCTGGACATGTGCGCGGCCCCCGGCGGCAAGACGACGCAGATCGCCGCCCTCACGCAGGGGCAGGCGCACCTTACCGCCTGCGAGATGAGCATTCCCCGCGCCGAGAAGCTCGAAGCCAACCTCCACCGCCAAGGCGCAAAAAACGCGCCCGTCATGCGCATCGACGCACGCGAGCTCGACGAGTTCTTCCGCTTTGACCGTATCCTGCTCGACGCTCCCTGCACCGGCACGGGCACCGTCGTCAGCGGCAACGAGAAGAGCCTGCGCGGCCTCACCGAGCAGTTGCTGAGCAAGTGCGCCCGCTCGCAGCGAGCACTTCTGGACCGCGCCATGGGAGCCCTCAAACCGGGCGGCACGCTCGTCTATTCGACTTGTTCGATCTTGCCGCAGGAAAACGAGGACGCCCTGCAAGAGGCCCTCGACAAGCATATGGACTGCGAGCTCATCCCCCTCGACGGCACGCCAAGCGAAAGTGAGGCACGCCGCGCCCAGGAAGCTGGCGAGAAGCCGCGCATCGAGTCCAACGCCCTGACCGAGGCCATTGCCGCGGGTCAGGTATCGGCCATCGCCAACGGCCTGCCCGGCACGCTCACCATTCCGCCCAGCCGCGAATTTGAGGGCTTCTACATTGCCCTGATCCGAAAACGCAGCTAGCGTACGGATCCAAAACTCAACAAGCTATCTCCGTGCGCGTTTGTCCTGCTGGTCGCGATGCTGTTTAAGCATCGCGCGCTCCTTGCGTTCGGCCCTTTTGCCCTTAATGGCCGTGACCACAAAGTAGATGACCGCGGCGGCAACGATTGCGCCCACGCATAGGCCAATCGAGCCCAACATTGCCGAAAATTCCATACCGCGTCACCTCTCTTTTAAACGGGACTTTCAAGATAGCACCTCGATCCCCGCCACCACAGCTCCTTCACGTTCGCCGCCCTTCGGTCTAACGGAGGACGCGGCGGGGAAAAATCAACTCGTCAAACGATTTAGCAAGCACAACGCTGCCGGCACCCTGCCGGCCGTCATCACATAGAATCGAGCCTCCATGGATACCCTCAACGATCTAAATGAGCGCGTCGACGCCTTCGTCGGCACCAGCTCCTTCGACACGCCTGCCGCGGCAAACGACCAAGCCCCCATCGATGTGCCCGCCGAGGTTCACGAGGACATTGTCGCCTCGGTCGATTTCTCCGAGGTCGAGCTCGCAGACGAGTTCACCGAACCCCAGGTAGCCGTGACCCCCAACGGACTGCTTCCCATGGAGCCGCTGCCCATCGACGGGCGCCTGCGCAAGGCGGCCCTTCGCATGCCTGACGAGATTGAGGAGGCCAGCGGCTTCACGCTCTTCGGCCGTCGTATCAAATCGCTCATCTACACCACCGACGTCGCGGTCATCCGCAACTCCAATGCCGATGCCGTCTTTGCCGTTTACCCCTTCACGCCGCAGCCGGCCATTACGCAGGCGCTGCTGACCGTCGCCGAGTGCCCGGTCTTCGTAGGCGTGGGCGGTGGCACCACCACCGGCAAGCGCTCCGTTCAGATGGCAGCCGTCTCCGAGATGCAGGGCGCGGCGGGCTGTGTGGTCAACTCCCCCGCCACCGCCGAGATGGTCGAGCACATCACCAACATCGCCGACATCCCCGTCATCGCCACGGTCGTACGTTGCGACGACGATGCTCACGCAAAGGTGCGCGCGGGCGCCAAGATTCTTAACATCGCGGCCGGCAAGAACACGCCACAGGTCCTGCGCGAGCTGCGCGAGCACTATCCCAACCTGCCGCTCATCGCACCGGGCGGCAAGACGCCCGAGAGCATCCGTGAAACCATCGCCGCCGGTGCCAACGCCATCATTTGGACGCCGCCTTCGGCCCAGCAGCTGCAGACCGACATGATGCAGCGCTACCGCAAGATGAAGGAAGACGCCACGCCCGTCATCTCGCACGACGATGTACCCATTATCGACCAGGTTGCCGCCGCCGAGGTCAGTCAGGTCGAGAACATGAATCCCGACGTGCCGATTCCCGACGAAGTCATCGAGCGCGTTGCTTCGATCCACGATCATATCGAGGAGCGTCGCGCCAACCGTGGACTCAAGCCCTCGCTGCACGGCTTCTTCTTCCGCGGAAAGAAACGCTAGCAAAACATCTTGGCCCGCCCCACAAACGTGAGGCGGGCCGTTTTCGTTTGAGCAATCATGCAGCGACGTGATGGGGCAAATTAATCCACGCGCTTGTCGCCCATAAAGAAGAGCGCCACCGTACCGGGTCCGGTATGCGAGCCAATCAGAGTACCGATGTTATTGATCTCAATCTTGCCTTTAAGCTGCGGAACCTGTTCCTCAATCAGCGCCGCAACCGCCTCGGCATCCTCGCGGCACGCCGAGTGCGACATGATGCACTTACCCGAATAATCCGCACCGTCCTGCACGTGTGCCATCATGGTCTTAGCCATCTCGGAAATCGCGCGCTTCTTAGTGCGAATCTTCTCACGTGGCGACAGCCCACCTTCGCAATCGACCGTCATAAGCGGGCAAATCTTAAGCGCCGTGCCGATGATCGCGCTCGCAGCCGAAATGCGACCGCCGCGCAGGTAGCTCGACAGATCGGTCGAAAAGAACCAGTGGTGCAGGTTGAGTTTGTGCTCCTCGATCCAGGCGGCCGTCTCGTCGAGTGAAGCCCCGCTATCGCGCACGTCGGCGGCACATTCCGCCAGCAGGCCAAAGCCCGAAGACGCTGCCAGCGAATCGATGACGCGCACCTTGCCGCCCTGGGGATAGCGATCCGCGAGCATCTGCGCCGCAACGCAGGCCGATCCATACGTGCCCGAAATACCCGACGACAACGTCAGGTGCAGCACGTCTTTACCCTCGGCAACAAACGGCTCCCAAAACTCCTCGTACTCGCCCACGCTCACCTGAGACGTCTTGGGCATGGCGCCCGCGGCAATCTGGGCAAAAAACTCGTCCGGCGTAATCGACTGATACAGATCGTCCGTATAGACAACATCGTCGATCTCGTAATGAAAACACACGACGGGGATATTGCGCGACGCAAAGAACTCACGGGTTCGGTCGGCGGCGGATTCACAGGTCAGGACAAAATCACTCATATGAGGCTCCTTACTCATTGCTGCGCAAATTATCGCACAGTGAGCCTACATACGGTACATATGTCCACTATTTACCAAATCGAACCAAAAATAGCGAACATCTTTACCACCATCGTCTCCACCGGCCCCACGCATAAATATCTGAGAAAACACCCTCTGTCGTCTCCACTCAACCGCCATATCTACCTCAACTAAATCGATTTACCAAACCGTTCAGCCGACAATTCAGCCGCTGGCGCAAAATCGAAACAAAAGCGGCGCATACTGATAAACGTTTGACGCTGTTTATCAGTTTTACCAGCTCCATCGGAAGGTGTTTCATGGTCGCATTCGATCGCAACCCGCAAGACTTTAAGTATCTGCGCCTGCTGTCGAGACAGTTCCCCACCGAGCAATCCGCGTTTACCGAGATCATCAATCTCTCAGCCATCCTCAACCTGCCCAAAGGCACTGAGCATTTTATGAGCGACGTGCATGGCGAGTACGAAGCCTTTATGCACATCCTCAACAACTGCTCGGGCGTCGTGCGCGAGCATGTCGACGAGATTTTTGGCGAAACGCTCTCCTTTGACGAGAAGGGCGAGCTGTGCACGCTCATCTACTACCCGCGCGAGAAGATCGAGCTGGTCCGCAGCCAGCGCGAGGACTCGCCCACCTGGTACAAGACGATGCTTGACCAACTCATTATGGTTGCCCGCTCGCTTTCGAGCCGTTATACGCGCTCCAAGGTGCGTAAGGCCATCCCACGCGATTACGCCTATATCATCGACGAGTTGTTGCACACGCACCCGGACGAGAACAACTATCGCGTGCGCTATCACGAGCGCATCGTGGAGTCCATCCTGGAGACCGCAAGCGCCGACGACTTTATCGAGTCGCTTGCCTCGCTCATCAAGCGCCTGGCCGTCGACCACCTGCACCTGGTGGGCGACATCTTCGACCGCGGTGGCGGCGCGGCCAAGATTATGGACCGCCTGCTCACCTACCATTCACTCGACATCCAGTGGGGCAACCACGACCTGCTGTGGATGGGCGCTGCGGCCGGTGAGCCCGCCTGCATCGCCACGGTGCTGCGCAACAACCTACGCTACGACAACTACGAGATCCTGGAGAACGACTACGGCATCTCGCTGCGTGAGCTTGTCGCCTTTGCCGATGCCACCTACACCGCCGGTGAGTCCATCACCCCGCTGATCAAGGCCATCAACGTGCTGCTCTTTAAGCTCGAGGGTCAGATTATCCAGCGCCATCCCGAGTTCGACATGACCGACCGCCTGTTACTCGACAAGATCGACCACGACACCGGCACGGTCACGCTCGCCGACGGCAGCGTGTGGCCGCTCACGACCAACGACTTCCCCACCGTCGACCCGACGGACCCCTATACGCTCACGCCCCAGGAGCAGCACATCATCGACAAGCTCGTGTCCGAGTTTGTCACCGCCGATCACCTGCATCGCCATATCGATTTCCTCTATTCCCACGGCTCGATATACAAGGTCGCCAACGGCAACCTGCTGTTCCATGGCTGCGTGCCGCTCAACGAAGACGGCACCTTTAGCAGCATGAACTGCCTGGGCACCTGGCACGCTGGCCGCGATTATCTCGATTTTTGCGACCACATCGCCCGCCGCGCCTGGCGCGTGGGCGACCGCGACGCTCTCGACTGGATGTGGTACCTGTGGATTGGCTTTAACTCACCCGCCAGCGGACGCCTGGTGCGCACCTTTGAGCGCGCCTATATCGCCGATAAGAGCACCTGGGTCGAGCCGATGGACCCGTACTTTACGCTTACCAAGTCGCCCTCGGTCTGCAATGACATCATGCGCGAGTTTGGCGTCGCGCCCATGGCATGCTCACCGACCGGTCACATCATCAACGGCCACACGCCCGTCAAGACCACCAAGGGCGAGCAGCCCATCCGCGCCGAGGGCAAGCTGCTGGTCATCGATGGCGGCTTCTGCCGCGCCTACCACCCCAAGACGGGTATCGCCGGCTATACGCTCATCTCGAGCTCGCGCGGCTGCCGCCTCAAGTCGCACCGGGCCTTTACGACGGTTGCCGAGGCACTCACGCGCAACGTGGACATCGAAAGCGAGACCAACCGTTTTGACCAAGCAGACCGTCGCCGCATGGTGAGCGACACCGATTCCGGAGCCAAGATCCGCAGCCAGATCCAAGACCTGCGCCAGCTGCTCGATGCATATAGAAACGGTGCTATCGAGGAGCGCGCCTAGCACCACCCGTGGGGATTGGCTAAACTTGCTGAGTTTATCATCCCCACGGCGTCCCGGCGCCACCCTAAGGCAGGTACCATGCAGAAGCTCCTTGCGCAGATCATGAAGTTTGGCGTCGTCGGCATCGTCGCCACGGTCATCGACTTTGGCATCATGAATCTGCTCCACTACGGTCTGGGCCTTAACATCCTAATCGCCAACACCAGCGGCTTTATCATCTCACTCATCTTTAATTACGTCGCCAGCATGAAGTACGTGTTTGCGCACAAGGAAGGCATGAGCCGCCGCCGCGAGTTCATTATCTTTGTCGTGCTGTCCGTGATCGGCCTGGCACTCAACGACGGTATCGTGTTGACACTCAACGCCGGCCTGGGACTCGAGGCCAATATCGCCAAGATCTGCGCCACCGCGCTTGTCATGGTCTACAACTTTGTGACCCGAAAGATCTTCCTGGAAGGCGATGAGACCAAGTAACTCGCAACCTTACAGCTTTACAATGCCCACGGATGACGCGCGTCAAGCGCTGTGTTGTTCGTGGGCTTTGCTCGTTTACGGGCAAATTTTCAACGTTTGCGGATTAGCTCTTGAAAATTTGGCGAGTTCGTATAGTTCTTGGCAAAGACCTTACGCTTCCCTTGCAAAAGCTCTAAAGTATCCTCTGCTCGATTCATCAACGCATTGGATGTGATTACGTGCGCAAGGCACTGGCACAACCTCATACCAAGCAGTTCCTCAAGTTCGCTGTCGTGGGTCTTATCTCCTTTGGCATCGACTGGGGTATGCTCATTGCGCTTGTCGAGCTGTTTCACCTCGACTTTTTGATGAGCACCACGGTCTCGTTTACCACGTCCGTCGTGGTCAACTACTGGCTCAGCATGAAGTACGTGTTCGACCACCGCGAGGGCATGAGCCGCAAGCGCGAGTTCACGATCTTCACCATCCTGTCGGTGATCGGCCTGGGCCTCAACGACCTATACATGTTTGTGGGCGTCACGTTTTTGAGCATCGGCTACCAGGCCATGAAGGCCATTGCCACGTTCCTCGTCACCTGGTACAACTACTTCAGCCGCCGCTTCTTCCTCGAGGGCGCACGGTCGTAGTCGATTCATTATTTGCTTGAATGTATAACCGGTTGGAATTCCCGTTCCAACCGGTTTTTTGTTTGCCGAGAGACCCGGCGACCCAATCCCATTCACATGAAAAACGGGCGGCCCGGATGTTTGTCCGAACCGCCCGTCTGGCGCGCTATGTCGAGGCCTCTAGCCTGTAACGTAATACCAGACCACGTTGTCGCCGTTGGAGAGAACGTAGTTGCTGCAGGCCGTCATGGGCGTTGTGCCGTTGACGGAGTACATCCAGCCGCTCGTACCGCCGTACTGTTTCTCGGCCAAACCACCAATCGCGGAGACATACGTGCCGTACGACGAGCCATGTGCGTTGACAGAAAGGCCCAGCGCGCACAGGGCATCGTAGACGGTAGCGCCTTCGTTAAAGGTAAAGGTGCCACCAGAAGACACAGGATTGCCCACAGCGCTCGATGTGACCGAAACCGTCACCGTTACGTAGCTGGACTCCTGCGAGCCGCTCTGGCCGCCCGAGGAGGCGTTTCCACCATTAGAGGATGAGGCTCCATCAGACGACTGGCCACCGCCAGACGCATTGGAAGTATCACCGACTCCCGTATTTTGGGCAGCGGATTTATCGCCAGACTTCTTGCCGTCCTGGTCCTCGGACTTCTTGTTATCCGAGTTCTTGTCCGATTCCTTGTTTGAAGACTCGGAATCGTCCTTGGACTTGGACTCATCAGAATGCTTGGACTCATCTTTTGCGTCATTCGATGACTTAGAATCCTTGGAACTGGCCTCGCCCGAAGTCGTAGTCGAGCCAGACACCTTGGTGTCCTTGGTTACGACGCTCTCCCCCGTCACGGTCTGAATGATCCAGTCGATGGACCAGGCACCGCTCTCGGAAGGATGGACGAAACCCAGCGAGACGACGATCAGAATGGTGCACGCGGCAGTCAGGACGCCGAGGAGCGTCTTGCGACGAGGGGCGGACGCCGCCGAAGCGGCGCCCTGTTGCTTTGCATCGTCGAACTGAATGAACGAGGAATCTGGTTGCTTGGGGTCAGCGTCCTTGGATTTATTGGACACAGCCCTCACCTACCGACGTTTGGTGAACACGAACACGCCGACGATGGCGAGACCGATGACGCCGGCGGCAACGCCAACAATGGCGAGCGGGTTGGTGCCAGTCTCCTGCTCGGAGGCACTAGAGGACTTCTTAGCAGTGGTCGTGGAAGCAGCACCCGTATCGGACTTGGAATCGGACTTCTTGTCGGACTTGTTGTCCTTCTTGTCAGACTTCTTGTCAGACTTCTTCTCGTCCTTCTTATCAGACTTATCGGTGTCCTTCTTGTCGGACTTGTTGTCCTTGGTCTCGGTCTTGGTCGACACCGTCGTCTTGGTCGTCGGCTTATGACCCGGGGCGATAGCGCCGCCGGCCTGCTGGCCCTTCGTGCCGGAGCCGGAACCCGTGCCCGTGCCAGCACCGGAACCGTTGCCAGCGCCACCGTTGCCACCATTAGTGCCAGAACCGCCATTGCCGCCAGGGTTGGTGGCATTCTTGGTCCACTTGGCATACAGCGTCAGATCGGCCGTCACCGGCGCGATAAAGTCATACGCCTGCGTGCAAGCCTCATCGGTATACCAACCGCTGAAAGTATAGCCATCGCGCGTCGGATCGGCCGGCTTGACCAGCTTGCCATCGGCCGTAGTCTGGAAGTCGACCTTAGAACCCTCGCCAGTCTCAAACGAGACCTTAACGCCACCACTCAGCTTGAAAAGCGTGCCGGAATCGTTGATGTAGTAGAGGTTACCCTTGGCATCGCAGGCAATCGGCGAGTCACAGTAATTGTTGTGTCCCGCCGCGCTAAACGCACCGGTCGCCTGTGCGTCACCCATCTTGTAGCGATACACGCCACCGCCCGAGGTGTAGTTCACATAGTCGGAAGTCGCACCATAGTTGACAGTGAAATAAACGTACGTGTCATCCGCCTGGACACTCACGAGCGGTGCGCCCTTAATGCCACCGGCAGGAAGCACGGAGCCATCGGCAGACGAAACCAACGTCGTAGCAAAGTCATTATCAAGGTCGACAATCGCCAGCGCCGAACCGCCAGAAACCTCGCCACCGACAATCAGCTTATTGCCATACAGCGTGGGCATGCAGGCACAACCCGTAAGACCAAGATCGATGACGCGTTCTTCGGAAATGCGCGAAGAGGCCCTTGCGTTTGCGTCCGACAGTGCCAGCACGTGGAGCTTGCCGTCACGCGAGATCACATAGGCATGCTTGCCGTCTTTGGACAGTACACAGCTGGAGTTGACGATGGCACCAACCGAAACGCTGCCGAGCACATCACCCGTCGACTTGCTCAGCATCTCAACGGTACCTGCACTCGTCGGAACCAGAATATAGCCGTCGCCCACTGTAGCGCTCGTCCAGTAGTAGCCCTCATCAGCATTAACATGCTGCCAAGAAACAGCGCCGGTCAGTATATTAATACGCGTCAGATGACCGTTATTGTACGTACTCGTTCCATAGTCGACATCAACGGTGCCAACGTAGAGATAGTTGCCATCGACCGTCAACTGGGAATTTGACTGGGCAGATTTGCTCACAGAGTCAGTGACCCAAACCGTCGTCAGCGTATCGGCCGTCAGAGCCTGGACCGCACCGCCGTCGAGCGGGACGATGACCAAGCCTTTCGTATAAATCGGACGCGTGGTGTAGCCAATCGCAGTCTGAAGGTTCGACTCGGCAAGCACCTTGCCCGACTCGGCGTCGATCTTAAGCAAACGCTTGTTCACGGCAAGGTAAACGTTGCCGTTCACGACAATAGGCTCGCTCGCATTGGGATACGTGGCACCCGAGTAGGCCCTCCAATCGAACGTCCAAGAGCTTGCCAGCGTGCCCGTAGGCGTGGACACGTTCTTGACCACCGCATTGGAATTGCCGCTCCAGTCGGCTTTCCAACCGGTCGGGCGCGAAGCGCTCGGATCGACTACGACTTCATCGGGATTAGGAACGGTGTCGCCAGGGGCGTAAGCCCAGACGATTTTGTCGCCCGACTTGAGCACGTAATCGCTATCGAGCTGAGGCCCGGGAACGCCATTAACAAAGAACGACCATGCACCCGACAGCTCGGTGCCATCAAGCGGGGAGACAAGACTATGAACACCCCAATAACCAAATTGGTCGTACATCTTGGACTCAATGCCAATGGCATCGAAGTAGGCAGCGGAAGCGTCCTTGATCGTCGTGCCCTCGACAAACACCTGCGTCGAAGGATCGGTCCAGCGCTGCGCCTTCTCATCCTTCTTACCGATGATCTCCATTGAAACGGAAACCTGGCCGGGCATGGTTCCATCAAAGCCATAGACCCAGGTAACCTTGTCCCCGGCCTTGAGTGTGTAATTGCCCGCGCCGACATTGGCCGCCTGACCGTTAACGAAGAACTGCCAGAATTTCCAAGTGTTTTCGTTAACTTTCTCGCTCGAAAGCGTCACGGTCTTGTTGAACGGTGAAGTCAGCGACTCGAGATACCAGCCGTACGTGCCTTTCCCCGTTTTGGCGCCAATGCCGGCCTTTTTAAAGGCCTGCTCGGAAAGATCAGCAGCGGTCGTGCCCTCTTCCACCAAAGCTGTCGTGGGCTGCGCCCATGTCTGCTGAGCGCCCGAGGCGTCCTGGCCGACAACGGTGCAGCTAACGGAAATCTGATTGGCGGGCGCGGGGTCACCGTACTTCGAGTAGCACCAGACGACGGAGTCGCCGTCCTTGAGCGTGTAGCCGCCGGCGCCGACCGCGGAGGCGCTGCCGTTGACGAACAACTGCCAGTACGCGCCGGTCGCCGGGTCGTAGGCGAGCGTGCGGTCCGCGTCGAAGGGCGACGTGATCGAGTTGAGCGCCCAGCCCCAGGAGCCGTTGGGGTCGTAGTCGGCCTTGAGGCCGGCCTGCCTGAAGAGCTGCTCGGAGAGGTCGGCCGCGGTCGAGCCCTCCTTCAGAGCGATCTGCTGCGCGGCGGCCCAGGTCTGCTGGGCGCCCTTGGCGTCGGTGCCGACGACGGAGCACGTGGCCGCGACCTCTTGGCTTGCGGCTTCGGTAGGCTGAGATTCAGCCTCATCGGAAGCGGCTACAACACTTTTGACGTTCTGTTCGGATGAATCCGGCGAAGCAGTAGGAGCCTCGACCGCGGCAGAATCGTCCGACGCTACGCCGTTGCTATCTGCGGCATTCGCCGAAGCGCAATCGTTAACCGACGCATCGCTCGCGTTAGAGCCGGTTTCAGAAACGACACCGTCGGCAGCACCGTCCGCAGCCCCCGTGCCCTCACTCGGTGTCGCAGCCTGAGCCACAGCCCCGGCAATGCCCTCGGCGCCCTCGGCCCACAGCTGAGCCGGCGTGGTGCCAAAGGCCATCGCGAAGGCCAGGAATGCCACCAGGCCGCGCTTGGCTACGCCGCGCGCAATTGCGCCACGGCGATGCGAGACGCGCTGACGCTCGTCCACAAACATATCCATTTGTCTCCCATTGTCTGTACTTGGAGCGTTGCCTTGAGGCTGCCCCACGTCATCGCGCATGTTGCGCTCGAGTTCCCCCATCGGGGTCCCCCTTCCCTCCAGAGCCCTATGCACACCGGCGGCATACGCCGCAGCCGCATGCAAGATGGGAGGCGATCCGACTTAACCTTAACGACTCGGGCACGTCGTCCGATCTGCGACGCGAACATCCCGAGCCAAGAGGAATTACGGTTACTGGTACAGCCGGGGACTTGCACCCCAATTCTCCCAAACGCGCAGGTAAACCGCGCATTCATGCGTCTCCGCACCACCATCTAGGCCATCGATTATTACCGTCAAAATGGTATCACGCAAAAGGGCCTCGCACGCAGGCGAAGCCCAAGGTAAAAGCTATTGTTTGCGATAGGAAAATGCGGTGACGGTCGCAGCCTCTAGTGCTTGCCGCCGTGACTGTTGAGCCAGATATTGCGGCCCAGCATAAGAGCCAGCACCAGCGCGCTCACGTAGCCCATAAAGCCAATGACTGGGATGCCAAACACAACCGGCTCGATGCGTGCGTAGTACACCACCGACGAACCGATAAACAGACCAGCGATCACAATTGCCATCGACATGCGGTCGATAATTCCGCCCAGCTGTCGCAGCGCCTTATCGCTGCTCATGATCTGCGTGTTTACCTTAAGCTGGCCGCGCGTGAGCATACGCGAAGCCAAGCCCAGATACTCGGCCGCCTCGAGCGAGCCTTTTGCCGCGCGATAGCTGCTCGCGGCAAGATCGCGTCCCATATCACGCACGCGCGCATAGGTGCTCTTCTCGTTTTTGATATGCGTCTGGATTATCTGGATCATGTTGACGTTGGGCATATACTCTGTCAGCAGGCCCTCGAGCGTCACCATGCCGCGGGCGAACATCGTTACCACGCTCGGCAGCTCAACGTCGTTTTTGCGCGCCAGGTTTAACAGCGAGGTCAAAAACTCGCCGATATCCAGATCCTTCAGGTCAAGGCCCGCAAAGTCAGCCACGATAAAGTCCAAATCGGACAAAAAGGCCGAATGATCGAGCTCAGCCGAGTCGCCACGCGTCACGGCGAAGCGCATGAGCGAATCCTTAAGCTTGGGCACGTCGCCCTCGGCCACGGCGAAAATCATGTCCTTGACGATACCGCGATCGTGACTCGACATGCGTCCGACCATGCCCAAGTCGATAAAGTAAACGATGCCGTCCTTGAGAATGATGTTTCCCGCATGCGGGTCGGCATGGAAAAAGCCGTCATCGAGCACCTGCGTCGAGTAGTCCTCGACGATTGCGGCACCGATCTTTTCCAAGTCATAGCCCTCGGCCACCAAGCGTTCAGGATCGGCGATCGAAATGCCGTCGACGTAGTCCATAACCACCACGTGCTCGGTGCACAGGTCCAGATAGGATTTAGGGCACGTCACGCCATGAACACTCTTATGGAACTCGTAGAAGTCGTTGAGGTTTTTGGCCTCGGCCAAAAAGTTGGTCTCCTCGCGAAACGAGGTCCACAACTCCTCGACTACGCCGTGCAGGTCAACGAATTGATCGGTGTTGACGAACTTGGAAACGATACGCACCACCGAGCGGATGATATCGATGTCCTGTGCCATAACCTGCTGCGCACCGGGGCGCTGCACCTTGACGGCCACGTCCTCGCCCGTCACCAGACGAGCGCGGTGCACCTGCGCGAGCGATGCGCTACCAAGCGGATTGGGGTCGATCGCATCGAACATCTCCCCCAGGCGCAGGCCGTATTCTTCTTCCAGACAACTGAGTACGACCTCGTACGGTACGGGCTCCACGTCGGAGCGCAGACGACGCAGCTCGTCGCAAAAGCGTTGCGGCAGAATCTCAGACCGGTTGGCCAGAATCTGCCCCATCTTGACGAACATGGGGCCGAGTTCCTCGAGCAGGCGGCGCAAACGAACCGGCGTGAGGTTATCCCACACGCGGTACTTTTTGACCAGGCGAACAATCTGTCCGATGCGCTCGCGGCGACCCGCCGGCGTGAGCTGGTATTCCTCGTCCGGCGCCATCGCGTCGGGCTCCTCGGGGACCATATCGACAGCGCGCGGCTTCTTGCGAGCGCCCGAGACGACGGCATCGACCTCATCGACAACCGCCGCCTCGTCACCCAAGGGATCTAGATTGTTGTAATCGGTGGTGGAATCTGCCATCTGCGCTGCTACTCGGCCTCTTCGGTATCCTTCGCATCGTCGGGCTCAACGGACTCGACGGGCACCGAGGTCACGTTGTCCTCGACCGAATCGACGATGTCGCGCACATGGGCCAGGAAAGCCGTGCGCTCGGGGGCGGTCATAACGCGGACGCGGGCAAGGATGAGCTCGTCGAGCACGCGCTGGGCCGCGGTCTCGCCCTGCATGCCCAAGCGCTCGGTCAGATCGGAGATGGTACCGCCGGCCTGCTCGAACATGTCGGACACACTGCGGGCGATATCGGGGGTGGCGGTGTCCTTGCGGACCTGCTCGCCCTTGGTGTTAAGGTCGTCGAGGACCTTCTTGCCGCCTTCGACAGCAACGGCGGCAGCGCCAAAGCCCACGTTAATGGCGCCGTTAACAAGCTGATCGAGTTTCATAACCATGGTTGTCTCCAATCACAAACAACTGCATTGGCGTTCTTGTACCCAAGATTGAGCGAAAGCGACAAAGCGTTTTAGCGCTATTCGATTGACGGGAAATCCCTACCTCACGTTGTCGTTCATCGCGAAAGAGTTCTTCATGGCGCAGCTCGTGGTGTAGAGCACCTTGCCCAGTAGAGCATCGGTCTCCACGCGAACACGCTCGGCAAAGGCCTCATTGGCGCGTGCAAGATCGGCAGGCACTTCGGCCTCGGGCAGAACGGCTACGGCAGCGTCGATGTCATGGATCTGCTTGTGGCCCATGCCACCGACCTTCTCCTGATAATCCTCGACTGCGCGGCCGCACTCATGGAAGCGGACGTCGGCCAGCGCGCCGATCAGGCGGTTGGCCCAGTAGAAGTTTTCGGACGTCACGCGAGCCTGCGTGTCGGCAAAGTACTCGGGCATGGTCTCGACGTTGGCGTACAGCGGAACCAGCGCGTTAAACGAGTTGGAGCCAAAGGCCATCCACTGCACGGCGCGGTAGGCCGGATGCGCATAGGGGCGCAGCTGCAGCACAGCGAGCTGGCTGTTGCGGTTGATGCCGATGGGGCGATAGGCGCCACGCGTGGCGGGCGTGCCCTTGCTGCCGTAGCAGTCGTACTCCGTGCCCTGGTAGTGGCTCGAGAGTACGTACTTGATGTCCTCGATGGTCACCTTGCGCTCGGGCACGCGGCTCCAGGGAATATCGTCGCTCTCGGGCGTGTAGTCGGCCTCGGGACCGTCCCACACATC
Organism: Collinsella sp.; assembly: GCA_018363345.1. Classification (GTDB taxonomy): domain Bacteria; phylum Actinomycetota; class Coriobacteriia; order Coriobacteriales; family Coriobacteriaceae; genus Collinsella. The sequence continues at coordinate 37,009 of JAGZNZ010000007.1, forward strand.
GCTGGGGTTAAGGCAGCGCTGCATATACCAGGCGCGCGGCGTGTTGTAAACGTGGTCGCTGTCGCTGTGCGAGCCAAAGGCCTCGCGCGGGTTAAAGACCGCGGCCGGACCGTCGCCCTCAACGCCCAGCGTCAAGTCCAGATGCCACTCGGCCATCCAAGCGCGCAGGTCGGCGGAGCACATGTGATCGGCCTGGGCGCCCTCGGCGTCATCCAGGTCAAAGCTGTCGATACCCAGCTGGTTGGGCATGGTCACATAGGCGTCATCGGGCACGCGCTTGGCAATCCAGTGGTGGCCGCCGATGGTCTCGAGCCACCAGATCTCGTCCATATCACTAAAGGCGATGCCGTTGTTCTCGTAGGTGCCATAACGCTCGAGCAGGTCACCCAGAATGCGTACGCCGTCGCGGGCGGATTTGGCATATGGCAGCACCAGGGTCACCATGTCCTCCTCGCCCAGACCGCCGGGCTGCGCCGGAACATAGCCGTCCTCGCCCTCGTTGCCCTTGGCGGGCATGTAGTCGATGAGCGGATCGGCGCCGCGAACGCGCTCGTTGGTGGTGAGCGTCTCGGTTGCGGACATGCCCACATTGAGCTCGTTGAAACCGGCCTCGGCCCAGATGCCGTGGCCCGGAACAACATCGGGGACGCTCGTGTAGCGCATGGGATTGTCGGGCAGCTCAACGGTCAGGTGGCTCAGGACGCTCGTATAGACACGCGGCTGCTCGTCGGGATGCACCACGCGCATGCGCTTGGGCTCAAACACCCCGTTGGACGAGTCCTCGTTGCGGGCAACCAACGTCGACCCGTCGTAGCTCGCGTTCTTACCAACCAAAATCGTTGTGCACGGCATGCGCATCCTCCTTGAGCGAAGAAATCAAACGATAACAGTGTATCGCTTCGGCGCAGAAAGGGCGAAACCGCCGCCCCGGCAGCCCCTGTGGTCAAAAACCTATTTCGATGCGCGCTCGGCCGCTTCGATCACGTGTTTGGCGAGAATCGCCGTCGTCACGGCGCCCACGCCGCCCGGCACGGGGGTGATGGCACCAACAACCGGCTCCGCGGCAACAAAATCGACGTCACCCACCAACTTGCCAGCGGCCTCGTCCCAATTAATGCCAACATCAATGATCGTCTGGCCCTCTCGAACCGCATCCACGTCAATCGTACGCGCGCGTCCAACGGCGGCAACCACAATGTCGGCAGCACGGCACTCGGCAGCAAGGTCGTGCGTATGCGTATGGCACGTCGTCACTGTGGCATTGCGAGCCGTAAGCATGGCGGCAACGGGACGGCCAATCACCAGCGACCGACCAACGACCGCGACCTTAGCTCCATCCAGCTCAACGCCGTAATGATCCAGCAAAGCAAGCACGGCTTCGGCTGTGCAGGGGGCAAAACCCTCGCCGCGCCCCGAAAGCGTGGTGAGCAGCGAAACCGGCGTCATGGAGTCAACGTCCTTGGCAGGATCGAGTGCCGCGGCAACCGCATCCTCGTCAAGGCCGGCGGGCAGCGGGCGGAACATCAGGCAGCCATGAACAGACGAATCGGTATTGATGTCCTCGATGGCCGCCAACAGCTCGTCCTGCGAAACATCGGCGGGAAGCAAAACGCGGCGAGCCTCAATGCCAACCTTTTCGCAGCGCTTGAGCGCACCGCGCTCGTAGGATAGGTCGTCCTCGCGTTCACCCACGCGCACGATAGCCAGCGTCGGCACAACGCCGCGCTCGCGCAAAGCCACGCAGCGAGCAGCAAGTTCCTCAGTCAAAGCGCGAGCAACGGGGGCACCCTTCAGCAGTTCAGCCATGGCTATCCCCTCTTCCTTGCGGCGTCGGCGGCGCGGCGCGCCAGCGCATCGGCGCGCGGCAACCACATGTCGAGCAACTCATCACACGCCGTCTCGAGCTCCTCAGCACGAGCGCGATCCTTCATAGACGTGGTGTTCGCAAAGAGCGTCAAGCTCGCGCCCTGCATAGCGGAACGGCAGAACACGGCGCCGCACGCCACATCGGACAGCAGCTGACGCGAACCCTTGTCGGCCATGTCCTCGAGCAGCGCCAGCGCGCGCCCGCAGGCATCCATAATGCGATACGGCGGCATAGCGGCCACATGCAGCGCATCCTGAATCGCGGTCGCTCGAGCCGGATCGTCACGCGGAATACCGTATGCCGCGGACACCTGCCCATAGGCACGAACGTCCTCGGCAACCAACTCGACAAGCTCCTGGGCCAGCTCATCAGCATGGGCAAACGCACGCGTCAGGTCATCCGCACGATCAGCAAGCGCGGGATTGGTCGCACCGTAGCGGGCAACCATTCCGCACAGCGAGGCGCCCAGCGCGCCCACAAAGGCGCTCGCGCTGCCACCGCCGGGAACCGGCTCGCGTGCGGCAAGTGCCTCGGCAAACCCGCGGCAGGTCTTGTCCATCATCTCTTGGCTCATACACATGCACCTTCAAGTCATATACATCGGTCGAGCGGCAACCGCCGACCGACCGCATCGATCACATAATGGTGCTAAGTCTAGCCCATAAGCACATGGGCGTCAGCGCACCTGGCCATCGCGGATTTCTATGGCACACGATAGGCGGCAGCGACACAAACATGGGACACATGGCCCACGTTTCGAGACTCCCGGGCAGCGGCAACTGGGGCATACATATAGGTAAGGAGCCCTATGTTGGGGCAACGCTCGCCACGACACCGGACGACGAATGGAGGAATAACCGCACAGCAAACAAAGGCATCATGTGCATGCGTAACCGCCGCCCCAGCGATCCGCGGCACACGATGTCCCTGGCAGACAAGGAGGACGCCACCATGAAGAAAAAGACCCTATCGATTCTTTCCCTTTGCATCGCCCTCTTTGCCGCATTTGCCCTTGTCGGCTGCGGCGGGAGCGCATCGGGCGGAGGCGGCAGCACCGCCAAGAGCGAGAGCAAGGAAAAGGCCCCCGTCGCCAAGAAGACCGACTTTATCTGGTTTAAGGTCGAGATGCCCGAGGGTGTCGGCGTAAGCGACTCCGCCGGCAAGAATGCCGACAGGGTTCAGCTCACCTTCCCCGAAGACGAGAACGCCTCGGCCGATCGCTTTATCCCCGTTTGGAAAAAAGCGCTGACGGCCGAGGAGTCCCACGCCGACCAGGCAGAAAAGAAGGGGGATACGTTCCAGTGGAAGGATGGCGGGTCCGTCGAATATAACGGCAGGACGTGGCTCGTCGGAACGTACGAAGACAACAGCGGTATCTCAACCATCCTTTTTACCGACGTTGAACCAGGAAGCGTCTACGTCCTCATCTCGAACTTCGACCAGCACAAGAAAGAAGCCGAGGCGCTCCTCAACTCCATCGAATTCCCCGATGACATGGCAGAGGCAGTTTCCGAGGCGCGCGAAGTCGAGATTTCGAGCATCGAGCTCAAGTAACGGGACACCCGCACGCGCCTACGCGCACCTGCGCACATGCGCCCCATTAAAGCAACGGGCACCCAACCCCGGGGAGGGCCGACAGGCATCGGCCCTCCCCTCTTTTGGACCCGCGCATATTGCCACTTGTCGGCGCAAATCCGGCCCCCAGAATGGGACACATGGCCCACCCGAACGAGCCGCCCGCGCGTACAGTAAAGACAGGTAATCCATGGGCGGTTACAGATCGAGGAGGACACGACCATGAAAAAGAAGGCCTTTGCGATTCTCACCCTCTGCATGAGTCTTTTTGCCGCGGTTGCCCTGGTGGGTTGCGGCGGAAGCGGTGGCGCTGCTGGCAGTAGCGGTGGCGGCGGAGCAGAAAAGCCAGCCGTGGATATGAGGACCGACTTCATTTGGTTTAAGGTCGAGGTGCCCGAGGGCGTCGAAATCACGGACGTCGCAGGCGACACCGCCGATAGGGCCCAGTTTAAGTTCACCGAGAGCGAGCACGCCAGCGATCGCTTCATCCCTGTCTTCGACTCCGACAAGAACGCCGACGAGCTGTTCGACTACGAGGCCAAATGGAAGGCCAACTTTGAGTGGACCGAGAATGACCCCGTCAAGTACAACGGCAAGACTTGGCGCAACGCTTCCTATACACACTCGGGCGGCGTGACGACTGAGTACTTCACCGAAGCAGGCGGCGGCAGCGTCTACGTGAGCATCGACAATGTCGAGGAGCACAAGGACGCCGTCGAGACCATGATGAAGTCTCTGGAGTTTGCCGACGACATCGCCGAAGCCAAGACCGAGGCCATGGACGTCAAGCTCGACGATATCGAGATCAAGCGCTAAGCGACTGGCGAGCGCAACGGGAAACACGGTCGCAGTGCAAACAAGCGACGGTACCCCAGCGCTTCGTACCCAGGGAGGGCCGGTAAACCGACCCTCCCTTTCTTATGCCGGTAGCCGACGAACGCGAGGATGCCGGACGCCGGAACCGCCCCAAATGTGGCAACAGTACGAAAACGATAAACACCCCAACACGTCCGCCCACCGATTTATTGCGCCGCGCAGACAATTAAACCAGCATCTTTAAACATCTGGGCAGTATAGTGACCAAAACTATCGCATAACCGCACCCTGCGAATGGAGGAGTCATGGCCGAACATCATGCCATCAGTCGCCGAGCATTTACGCTGGGCTTAGGTCTTGCGGCGCTGTCGCCGCTTGCAAGCCTGCCAGAAACCGCGGCACCGGGCATTCCCCTGCGAGCGGCATTTGCAGACGACACGCCCAAACCGGCGGAGCACCTCGGTAATTTCGTCATTCGCCTTCGCCCCGCGGGCTATTTTCGCACCGCGAGCGTCAACCAAGACGGCAACGTTCGCGGCAACGTCTGCCACCTGTTTAACGACGGCACGTCCAGCAAGCTCATCCTTGAGAACGTAGCGACCAAGAATGACGATACAAACTGGTATGCTATCCGCACCTTGCTCAATTTCGAGGAGCATAAAAAGACGGGCTACAGCATTTGGTCGGTCGACGACGACTCTGACAAAGATGGAAAGGTCATCCACGTATGGGGCGGCGAGTATGACAACAAGCCCAGCCGCGCTTTTGCGTTCGAGCGTCAATCAAACGGAACCTATATCATCCGAGACCGCACGGTCGAGAAAGAAACCGAGAAAAAAGACATTAAGTACCTGGCAATAGAATCGAACGGCGAAGACCAGGACAACAATAAGATCTGCCATAAGAGTAAGAGCATTCCGTGGGAGCTCGAACTTATCGGTTACGACATGAAAAAGAACGATGCCACGGTTAGCAGCCTCGACTGGATCACGTACAGCAGCTACGTCGATGGGCCATGTTGGATGAAATACGTCGACGACAACAAGTTCCTCGACGAGCTGAGCATCCCGGGTACGCACGATTCGGGCACCTGCAGCGTGGACAACGACACTGAGCCCCAATCCTCGCAAGTAAAATGTCAGCAGGATTACATTCCCACGCAGTTGCTCGAAGGCATTCGCTATTTTGATATCCGGCTCGGAAAGGGCGACGACCCCGGTATCGACCACGGGGATTACTACCTGCTCAAAAAAGACGCGTACTTTATGCATCTTTCCGATGTCATAGGCTACTTCAAAACGTTTTTGAACGAAAACCCGACAGAAGCGCTCATCATGCTTGTATCACGAGGCAACGACGAGGCTACCGACGAAAGTGTTACGACGGCTTTCGCCAAGGTTTTGGACGACAACCCCAAACTGTTCTATACGTCGAGCCGAATCCCCGCGCTACACGAGGTGCGCGGAAAGATCGTTCTGCTGCGTCGATTTAGGCTCGCCGGCAACAGTGTAAGCGGCCACACGTGGGGCCTCGACCTTACCGAATGGGATGACAAGATCAAGGCTCACTCCGACAGCGCCACTATGTGTCTCGTCCAAGACGCGCGGGGCTTTGAAGCCGCGGGGGAAACAGGCGACAAAGAGCCCTATTGCACCAAGGTATACGCCCAGGACAAGTACAAACTCACGGGAACCGACAAGCTCAGCTGGGTCGATAATGCGCTGAAGGAAACGACCGGGCGCACGCGCAACGAGGTAGATGTCGAGGACGATAACGGGGCCAAGGAGCAAGTCCTGGAGCGCTGCTGGTCTATCAACTACACCAGCTGCACGGGCTTGTCGCACGGAGGCAATCCTTTTACCTCGGCACGAGTAGTCAACGAGCATCTGTATAAGAGCCCGTACATCAACCCCAGCGGCACCGAGGATACAAAGTCAGATTACCTCAAGCACATTGGCATCATCGCATCCGACTTTGTTGATGCGGCGCTGGCCCGGAGCATCTACCAGCGCAATTACGATACGGAGCACAAGCAGACGGCTTCGTACTATCTCCCGTACTATCTCCCGACCCGCATGCGTATGACGTACGGCGACTCGCTGAGCGATGCCTCATTCCAGGATGGCAAGACCGTTGGCGAGGGTCATTTCCGCCTTGCTGGCAGCAGCAACGCGCTCAACGCGACAGCTTCGGGCCATGCGTTTGCCATTGAATACGTGGATGTCGACGCCCTGGGCAACGAGACCGTTACGGGGCTGCAGGGCTCTGTGCCCATCGATATCGATCCACGCGCGCTGACGCCCCATTTTGAGGGACTCGAAGGCCTTAAGGCCGGCGAAGACGTGCGCGCCAAGATTGCGGCATCACTCGAGGGCAAGCTCGAAACCGATGCCTGCACGGCCCAGCTCGAGTTTGTGCACGACGCGGACGGCGCTCCGGGCACGGCAATGGCCGAGGGCGAAACATTTGCCGCAGGAACGTACTGGGTGCGCGTGAACGGTCTCTTGGGCGACGCGGCGCAGAACTACACGCTCGCCAGCGACGGAGCCGCAAGCTTTACCGTAGCGGCCTCGGGCAGTGCGGGCGGCACCGGCAGCGACACGGGTTCCAACGCAGGCGGCGCCGACAAGAACGGCAAGAGCAACAAGAGAGGCCAGGGCAAGAGCTCGGGCGGAAAGCTCGCCAACACGGGCGACGGTTCTGGCGTTGCCGCCGGGCTCGCTGCCGCCGCCGTAGCGACGACGGTCGCCGGCGCAGCAATGCTTGCCAGTGACCGCGACAATACCGAGGACGTTAACGAATAGGCAAGCCAGTTTTTTGGGCGCATCAACTCAATCGGGGCGCAGAATACCGTTCTGCGCCCCGATTTTTACCTTGGACCGAACGCCGTTATCGGCTACATCACCATGTTCAGCGCGTTCACAAATTCCTGGGCCTTCGCACGGCTACTCAGGCTAAAGACGCAAGCGGTCAACAGTCGATTGCGCAGAAAAACATCACGGCCTTTGATTCTATTGACGCCCGTGATGTCCTTAAGATAGACAATCTCGGTGTGCTTGCCGCCGAAAGTGCCCTTCCTGAGCACCTCGATACGGTTGGGGTAGATCTTGACGTCTTTAAATCTACCCGAGCCCTTGTCCTGAAACAGCAAGGTGTTGTTGTCCATGCATGTCACTCCCATGGGGTTCGTGAAAACTGTCTCTATTGCCAAATTTTAGTCACCGCAAGGCCCCCATGCGAAGTTGCCAGACAGCGCAGCGATTCGTGTCCGTACGAGTCTTTAAACTAAATGCAATAAAGATGCGTCCTCAAGAGGAAAGTCGGGCGATATTGATGAGTGAACTGGCAAACCGCGGGGAATCGGCAATCGTGCCAGAAGTTTTTTACAAGCAGGTTTCCTCGATTCTCAACGCCGCTCGCGACAAGGCCTATACCGCCGTTAACTTTGCGATGGTTGAGGCATATTGGGAGATCGGCAAGAGTATTGTTGATGAACAGGGCGGAGAGGAGCGCGCCAAGTATGGCGATGCACTGATCGACGAACTTGCCGTTAGATTGACTAAGGATTTTGGCAGAGGCTTCAACGCCAGAAGCTTAAGATACATGCGTCAGTTTTATCTTGCGTTCCCAATTCGGAACGCGCTGCGTTCCGAATTGAATTGGACACATTACCGCAGGTTATCGCGTATAACCGACCCTGATGCTCGAACATGGTACATGAACGAATGTGCCGATTCTCGCTGGAGCACGCGTCAGCTTGAGCGCCAGATCAACACCATGTTCCGCGAGCGCCTGCTTGCCAGCAAGGACAAGGAGGCCGTCACCCAGGAAATCCAAAAGAGCGCCCCGGCTCGTCGCCCCGAGGATATCATCCGCGACCCATATGTACTGGAGTTTTTAGGTTTCTCGGACGATACTGCGTTTCGCGAGAGCGATCTAGAGCAGGCGCTCATCACGCATCTTCAGAAGTTCCTGCTGGAGCTTGGCCGTGGTTTCGCTTTCGAGGCGCGCCAAAGGCGCATCACCTTTGATGGGCGCCATTTCTATATTGACCTTGTGTTTTACAACTATCTGATGCGCTGCTTCGTGCTCATCGACCTTAAGACGGACGATCTTACGCACCAGGACCTGGGCCAGATGCAAATGTATGTGAACTACTACACGCGTGAGCTCATGAACGAAGGCGACAATCCGCCCATAGGCATCGTGCTCTGCGCGGACAAAAGCAATTCGATCGTCGAGTACACGCTGCCCGAAGACAACGACCAAGTGTTTGCCGCCAAATACCTGCCGTATCTTCCAAGCAAGGAAGAGCTGGCGCGCGAGCTGAGTGCCGAGTACCGCGCCATCAACGAAGCGACTAATGGCGAAGCGCAAGGGTAGCAGCACGTTGCGACCGATACCCCCGACGGAGTTTCATATCCCCCGACATAAGAGGAGCGCTCCATGACAGGCAGACCGAAAACAACACTGCGCGACTGCATCTATGGGCTTGCCGTCGGCGACGCGCTGGGTGTTCCCTACGAGTTCAGGCCCCGCGGCACGTTCGAATGCGCGGACATGATCGGCTACGGCACGCATGGGCAGCCCGCCGGCACCTGGAGCGACGACACATCTATGACGCTTGCTACCTGCGACTCGATTAGGGAGCTCGGGCATATCGACACCGCGGACATGAGCGACAAGTTTGTGAGCTGGATTGCCCGTGGCGAGTATACGGTCGACGGCGTTTTCGATTACGGCGGTACGACCGCTCGCGCCCTGCGCACCGGCAAAGGAGGCTCCGGCGAGCGCGACAACGGCAACGGCTCGCTCATGCGCATCGCGCCCCTGGCGTTCACCGATGCGACAGACGAAGAGATCAGCGAGGTCTCCGCGATTACGCATGCCCACAGAACGTCAACCGACGCATGTATCATATTTGTCGAGCTGATAAGAGACGTGATGAACGACGCGCTCCCCTCGTGGGCGTTTCACCTGAAAGGCGCGCCCGAGCACGAAATCAGGTCTGGCGGCTTCGTGCTTGACACGCTTAAGGCTGCCACCTGGTGCTTTGTGAACACCAACAGCTACGAAGAATGCGTGCTTGCCGCCGTCAACCTAGGCGACGACGCCGACACCACCGCAGCCGTCGCCGGCGCCCTCGCCGGCACGGTATACGGTATCGAGGCCATCCCGCAGGAGTGGGTCGACACCCTGCGCGGTAAAGAGTTGATTGAGAGCTGCCTGTTTTAGGGCGCCATTCAAGAAATAAGGCAGGAGGCATCATGGAGAGGAAGGTCGCAAATATAGACGAGTTCCAAGTGGACGAAAACGGGATTCCGCTATTTCCAGCAGGACTGAAAGAAGAAGCCAACCTTTACGTCCTCCCCGACGGGCGTTACCTCCCCTGCGGGGTCTACCGGACCGAAGATGGTGGCTCGCTCATTTATGAGCCATCCGGGCTAAGCTTCTTCGGGCAGATGCTTGCTCAATTCAAAGAGAACTAGAGGCTTGATTGCCCGTTAGATCGACACTGTTCCAAACCATGGGGTGGGTTCCCGCCGCGGCCCGTGAGGTAAAATCTTGACTGCCGCGGAATCCGCCCGCGGGCAACGCTCCGATCTCCGATTGGGGTGAAGCCTATGAACTTGTTTCTTGAAATCCTGCGCCTCTCGATATATGTGACCGGCATTGCCCGGAACCTCTACTCGATCTGGCGGGAATATAAGCAGTAACGGATAGCGAAGGGAGTCATGAAAAGGGCCGGTTGCAGCCGGCCCTTTAGACGATAATACCTGCGTTGCCCGCGCTTCCAAAGTTGACCGACTGAGGAGCGGGTTCCGCGGCACATCCTGATTTTACCCAGTGGCAAGGCTCTTTTACAGCCGTTCCACCGTTTATTTACATCTGCCAATCAAGACGAGACTACTACGCACCTTTATTACACACGATATTTTCAGCCTGGTATAACCAAGTTCAATAATAGAATGCAAATCCAACCATCATGTCTGATTACGAAAGGATTTTTGCCTTTTCTGCAGCAAACTCTTCCTCGGTAAGTACTCCACTCTCACGCAGTGCTGCAAGCCTCTCAAGCCTTGCAACTACATCAATCACTATCCGCCAGCGTCTCAATAGTCTGTGAAACCTGCGGATACCGCTCAAGCTCCTTCGATAGAGCATCGACTATCTCGGCAATATTCTTTGCATTTTTGCCCCCGTTTAATACGTTTGCCCTGACCTTAGATGACGACTTGACAGTAACGCCAGATCCGCCTTCAACTGGAACAACCGAAATACTGATATTTTCGCCCCAAGACCAAAGGCTCATACCAATCTCGGCTGCAACTGTTCTTGTTGTGGGCGATGCACTATCAACTTTTACTTTAGGCAGCTTTTCCATAGCTGCCTTCAAGGCATTAAACGTGTCGTCAGGAGAATACGGTACCTGAAGCTGAAGCTGCTGATCCGCAAAACCCATAATCTGGCCTCCGCTTCTTACAAGATTAAGGCTATCGGCAATGGTAGCACGTTCCCAGCAGTCTTAAATTCGTCTCATGACCTTGCGATGCAGCCCGACGCCCCGGCTCCGCTTCCCTACTTCCCAAAGATCGCAACGAACAATCCCTTGCGCTTGGGTTTTTCTTCTCGGTAGGAACCCTCGACGGCAGCTGCAACCTGGCGCGGTTGCTCGCCACCCCCACGGCGCACGATCTGGTATAGGAACGGCGATTTAACGTATTTGACCTCGATGGGCGTGGCATGCACGGTACTTTCGCCGGACAGATGCAGGCTCGGATTGAGCGACGCCACCACATGCGTCTCGCGCTTGTCGCTAAACACTACCGCTGCCGCACGACCCGTCTGGCCGTTTACAGCAATGCGCACCTGCTCGCCATCGCAGCTGTCCGTCGCTGGGCGATCGACAAAGTAGACCGGCACCATCACCAGACCGTCTTTATGCTTGCGGGCCTTGCGCGCCCACGTGCGGATGCTCTTTTTATTGAGCCCCAGTACCGCCTCGGCATCGTTGCCGGCAATGTCGAGCGCCAGCTTATCAATGACCACCTGGTCCTTGGTAGACGCATCGACGGAGACAACGCGAAAGTCACCTTCCTGCATGGCCGGGTCAAACGGCCCAACCTTGGCAAAGTCCCACGGCTCCAAAATGCCCATAAGGCGAACATCCAGATAGTTTGCCCGCGGATACGCCCAGTCGAGCACCTCGTAGTACACCAGGGTTTCCTTGCTCAGGCCCTTGCCCGGGAAGCTCGCCATCATACGCAGGTCCGCCAGCGCCATGGGGAAATAGAAGAGCATCATGTCGTTTTGGATCGCGTCTTCCACGTCGTGCCCGGCAAAGGCATCCGGGTACTGGCGCACCAGCTGCAGCGCGTTGGCACGTGCCTGCTGCGGCGAAATTTCGCAGGGAATACCCTGCTCCGGCACATACTCCGCACCCACGCCCATGGTCAGACGTTTGCTAAACGTACCGGGCTTGAGCAGGTCGGCAATGCCGATCTTGTTGCCGCAGGACGGGCACTCAAACACACGCTGCGTTGACTCGCCCTCAAAGGACGCTCCGCAGAAGGGGCAGGGAATGCTCACGTGCGTCGCTTCTTGGAACTCCTGCGCCGTGCCGCGGTCCTCCCACAGCAGATGTTCCAGGACCGACTGATTGCGCCAGTGCGAATTGAAGAAATACCAGTCCGGGTCCTCCGGGCGCTCGAGTTGCGACACATGCGTGAGCTTGAGCAGTCCATCCACTACCGTCAACGGCGTATGGCGAATGCCCAAAGCGCTCTTGGGCTCTCCGGCGTCCGCCTGCCACGGAATGACCGCACCGCAATAAGCGCACTCAAAGCTGCGCTTAGCTTGGTGCGAGTACATAGGGCCGCCGCAGTTTTGACATTTAATGGCAAACATCTCGTCCATGGAAACGTCCTCCTTTGCACAAAACTGTCGACATTAAGTATGTCGAGCAAACAGGCACATGCCCATACCCATGTGGCCCAAAATGGACCACCCAGGCAGACGAGAAGGCTCGCTCGTTAGCACCGGCAGACTATTGCTGCATTTTCTGAGCATCGGTGCACGGCGCCCCCGCGCGAGCTACACTATCCCCTTAAACATGATTGTGAGGACGACCGCTATGCTATTTGTAAATCGGCTGGTACATACGCTTGTTCCCGGCAGCGAGAGCGAGCCGGTCGATGCATCTTGCCGCACCAACGCGGGCTTTTCCGCAAGCCTCGTCTGCATTGGCCTCAACATCACCCTGTGCCTGGCCAAGGGCATCGCGGGCCTGCTCGCCGGCTCCGTCTCCCTCATCGCCGACGCTTTCAACAACCTCTCCGATGCCTCGAGCAACATCGTAAGCCTGCTCGGGTTCCGCCTTGCCAGCCGCCCGGCAGACGAAGGCCACCCCTATGGCCACGGCCGCTACGAGTACCTCGCCGGCTTGTTTGTCGCCGTCCTGGTTTGCGCCGTCGGCATCAACCTGATCCTCGAGTCGGTCACCAAGATCATCAAGCCTTCCCCCACCGCTTACACGCTCGTTTCCCTTGCGGCACTGGCTACATCCATGCTCGTTAAGCTCTGGATGGCCGCATTCAACCGCGCGCTGGGCAACCGCATCGATTCCGAAACACTCATTGCCACGGCGCAGGACTCCAAAAACGACGTCATCACCTCGGGCTCGGTCTTGGTGGCGGCGCTTATTTCGCAGACGACCGGCTTTGACCTCGATGGCTGGGCAGGCCTGGGTGTGGGCATCTTCATCTGCATCAGCGGCATGGGCCTAGTGCGCGACGCCATCAGCCCGTTGCTGGGACAAGCGCCCGACCCCAAGCTCGTCCAGGCAATCCGCGACAAGATCATGTCCTATCCGCAGGTCTTGGGCACACACGACCTGATGGTGCACGACTACGGCCCCGGTCGTCAGTTTGCCAGCGCCCACGTGGAGATGCCCGGCGAGGGCGACGCGTTTGAACACCACGAGATCCTGGACACCATCGAGCACGACATCAAGCGCCAGATGGGCATCGGCATCACGCTGCACTGTGACCCCATCGCCACCACCGGCGACGACCTGCGCGGCTGGGTCAAGCGCGGCATCATGCAGATCGACCCCGCGCTCTCCATCCACGACCTGCACGAGCACGACGGGTTCGTTTCGTTTGACCTGGTGCGTCCCGACGGCTTTGACATATCCGACGAGGAGCTGCTGGAGCTCGTCACGCGCATCGTGCACGAGCGCCGGCCCAACGTCTCATGCGTCGTTACGTTTGACTCAGGCTTTAGCTCGCCCAACCGTCCGGCCGAGCAGCTGTAGCCCGCTGAACAGCTAGTTTCCCTGCGCGCCCGAGATGCCGTTTTGTAGGGCGTTCCAAGCATCCGTCGCCATGTCGCCCAAGTTCTGAGCGGTGTCGCCCAGGTTCTGGGCCGTGTCGCCCAGCTCTTGGGCCTTATCCCCAAGCTCCTGCGCCTTGTTGCTCAGGTCTTCCAGCGTGTTGGAACTCGAGCTGTCGGTACCGCTTTGGCCGCCGGACGAGTTGCCCGAGCTGTTCTTGTGCGTGAGTTGAATTTCTAGGTTGCCGTTGTCGTTATAGTAGGCAGAAGTAACGACCCAGTTGGCATCGACGACGGGCGTTGAGCCATCATCAGTCAGGACCAAGGCATTCGAAAGATCGGCGCCGCGCGACTTGAGAAGCTTCTTGGCGTTGGACCAGTACTGCCCCGGGATATCGCTCAGATCGACGGTGCTAGACGAGGCGGACTCGGTTTGCTCGGCAGTGGTATCGGCCGTTGAACTCCCTCGCTTGTTGAGCATGCCCGACACGATGGCAAACACAATCGAGAGGGCAAAGAAGATCGCCAGCACAATCAGGATCTTCTTGATCACGCTCGACGAACGCGACGGCTTCTTCTCCTCGTCCTCGCCATATTGCGGAATCGACTTGGGGTACTCGCGATACGGCTCGCGCGACTCGTAGCGAGGCTGCGCCGTGCGAGGCATATACGTCGTCTGCTGAGGCTGCGGAATGGGATTCTGCGGCAGGTCATCATAAGGATTCGGTGTCGAGGCGGCATAAGAATCCTGCGGCGCGTAATCAAACGGGTCCGGAGCTGCGTTGCCATAGGGGCCTTGCGAAGATGCAGTATAAGAATCCTGCGCCGTGTCGCCATAGCCCATAACCCGGGTGGGCTCGGCAGAAGGCTGCGTCGCGGCGGGGTCGGTATAACAGGGGTTGGGAACAACGCGGGTCATATCGGCGCTATCGCCAGCCTGCGCGGAACCGTAGCCGCCCATCACAGTTGTCTTGTCCTGATCCATGCAACGATTCCTTTCCGTCGCGCGTGAGCATCAAGTTATCCATGCATTCTACCCGCGCAAAAGCCCGTGACGTACAGAGCCCGTCCATATCTACAAGACAAGCGCGGCTAGAAAACAAAAGCCCCGCCGGGCCTTGGGGCACGGCGGGGCGGGCAGGCAGCTAGGGGCAACAGGCTTAGAACAGGCCGGTGATGTTGCCGTCGTTGTCGACGTCGATGTTCTCAGCCGCGGGGACCTTGGGCAGGCCCGGCATGGTCAGAACACTGCCAGTCAGTGCGACCACAAAGTGGGCACCGGCGGAAACCTTGAGCTCGCGCACCGTGATGCGGAAGTTCTCGGGAGCGCCCAGGGCCTTGGCGTTGTCGCTAAAGCTGTACTGCGTCTTGGCGATGCACACCGGCAGGTTGCCAAAGCCGTTCTCGCGCAGCTCGGCAAGCTGACGCTTGGCAGCCGGCGTAAAGTCGACGCCGTCGGCGCGGTAAACCTTGGTGGCGACGGCCTCGAGGGCGTCAGCCACATCGGCGCCGTCCTCATAGGCAAACTTGAGCTCGCTCGGCTGCTCAATCAGACGCATGACCTCATCGGCCAGCTCGAGCGCGCCCTCGCCGCCCTTGGCCCAGACCTCGGAAAGCTTAACGTTGACGCCGAGCTTCTGGCACTCGGACTCGATGAGCGCAAGCTCAGCCTCGGTGTCCGTCGGGAAGCGGTTGATGGCGACCACGCAGGGCAGACCATAAACGTTCTGGATGTTGTCGACGTGACGCAGCAGGTTGGGCATGCCGGCCTTGAGCGCCTCGAGGTTCTCCTCGTTGAGGTCGGCCTTGGCGACGCCACCGTTGTACTTCAGCGCACGAGCGGTCGCGACGACCACGACGGCGCTGGGGCGAACGCCCGTCATGCGGCACTTGATGTCGAGGAACTTCTCGGCACCCAGATCGGCACCGAAGCCGGCCTCGGTAATGGCGACATCGCCAAAGCGCATCGCCATACGCGTGGCCATGATAGAGTTGCAGCCGTGGGCGATGTTGGCGAAGGGACCGCCGTGGACAAACGCGGGCGTGCCCTCGAGCGTTTGCACCAGGTTGGGCTTGAGCGCGTCCTTAAGCAACGCGGCCATGGCACCCTGGGCCTTAAGGTCGCGGGCACGGACGGGCTCGCCGGCAAAGCTGTAGCCGACGACGATCTCGCCCAGGCGCTCCTTGAGGTCGCTGATACTCGTAGACAGGCACAGGATTGCCATGACCTCGGAGGCGACGGTGATATCGAAGCCGTCCTCGCGCGGCACGCCCTGGGCCTTACCGCCAATACCGTCGATGACGTGGCGCAGCTGACGGTCGTTCATATCGACGACGCGCTTCCAAGTGATGCGTTTAACGTCGATACCAAGCTGGTTGCCCTGCTGGATGTGGTTATCAAGCATGGCGGCCAGCAGGTTGTTGGCAGCACCGATGGCATGGAAGTCGCCGGTAAAGTGCAGGTTGATATCCTCCATGGGGATCACCTGAGCCCAGCCGCCGCCGGCAGCACCGCCCTTAACACCAAAGACGGGGCCGAGCGAAGGCTCGCGCAGGGCCACGGCACTCTTGACGCCGCGGCGACGCAGGCCATCGGCCAGACCGATGGTCGTGGTGGTCTTGCCCTCGCCCGCAGGCGTTGGGTTGATAGCGGTCACGAGGACGAGCTTGGCCTGGTGATCGGTCGGCTCGTTGAGCAGCGAATAGTCGACCTTAGCCTTGTCGAAGCCGTACGGAATAAGGTGCTTAACGTCGACGCCGGCGTTCTTGGCCACCTCGGTAATAGGCAGCGGCGTGACAGAACGTGCGATTTCGATGTCAGTAGGCATGGGCGGTCCTTTCGTTACCGAATGAGAAAAAGACCAATTCAGCATAGCACGGGCGCGCAATAGTAAAACACCCATAACCGATGAATGGCGATATGTTTACCCGATGCCCAGCGATAGCCCAACAGCCCGCCAAAACAAAGCGCCCTAAACGGTAGGTTCAATCCCCAGGTGCTCAAAGGTGCGAAGGGTTGCCTGACGGCCCTGCGGCGTACGAATCATCAACCCGCACTGCAGCAGATACGGCTCATAGACATCCTCGAGCGTGCCCGGGTCCTCGCCCACCGCGCTGGCAAGGGTCGTAAGTCCCACGGCACGACCGGAGAACGTCTTAGCGAGCGTCTCCAAAATGCGAATATCCATCCAGTCCAGACCGAGCTCATCGATCTCGAAGAACTCGAGCGCCTGGCGACAGATATCGAGCTCGATGGGGCCGTTGCCGCGCACCTGTGCGTAATCGCGCACGCGCTTGAGCAGGCGGTTGGCAAGACGTGGCGTGCCGCGCGAACGCGAGCCGATCTCGAGTGCACTGGAATGGTCGATCGTCACGCCCAGGATAGTCGCCGAGCGCGTAACAATCTGCGCGAGTTCCTCGACCGTGTAGTAATCCAGGCGATATGAAATGCCAAAGCGGTCGCGCAACGGGCCGGTCAACATGCCTGAGCGGGTCGTTGCTGCTACCAGCGTAAACTTGGGGATATCCAGGCGAATCGAGCGCGCCGCCGGACCCTTGCCAATCACGATATCGAGGGCAAAGTCCTCCATCGCGGGGTACAGGACTTCCTCGACCGAACGGTTGAGGCGGTGGATCTCGTCGATAAACAGCACATCACCCGGCTGCAAGTTAGTAAGGATGGCCGCCAGGTCGCCGGTGCGCGCAATAGCGGGGCCGCTCGTCGTCTTGATCTGAGCGCCCAGCTCGTTAGCGATAACCGTAGCCAGCGTGGTCTTGCCCAGACCCGGAGGGCCCGAGAAGATCACGTGGTCGAGCGTCTCGCCACGGCTCTGCGCCGCTTCGATCAACACGCGCAGGCTCTGCTTGATATGCTCCTGGCCGCAGTAATCGTCCAGGCGCTGGGGGCGCAAAGTGCGATCGACATCGAGGTCCTCGGCCGTCAGCTCCGAGCCCACCATGCGCTCGCCGTGCGCCATGGATGCCGCCGGCGAGTTGCCGGGCGTCGCCCACAGGTCCTGAGAGTCATCGGCTTCCCACATCACGCATCCATTCCGAGTCGCTTAAGCGCCGCGCCGAGCAGATCCTCGACACGCATATTCTGCCCATCATACCCGCTCAGGGCAACATCGGTCTCCTGCGGGCTAAAGCCCATGGAAAGGAGTGCCGCACGGGCGTCATCGATCGCCGAAGGAGCGGCGGCGGGCACGGGCATCGCAACCTGACCGGGGATCGCATCGACCGGCACAAAGCCCTTGTCCTTGGCAAAGGTGCTCTTGAGCTCCAAGATGAGGCGCTGGGCGGTCTTTTTGCCCACACCGGGCACCTTGGCCATGCCCTTGTCGTCCTCGGCCATCACCAGCGAATACAACTGGCCCACGGTATAGGTGGAGAGCACGGCAAGCGCCAGGCGCGGACCGACGCCCGAGACGGACACGAGCCGGTCGAACATCGTACGCTCATCCTTAGAGGAAAAACCGAAAAGTATCATGGCGTCCTCGCGCACCTGCATGCGCGTGTAGAGGCGGACCTCGCCGCCGGGCGTCGGCAACGTGGCCGCAGTGCTGCCCGAGATGCCGAGTTCAAAGCCAACGCCCGACACGTCGACGACAGCAGAGCTCATCGTGGCCTCGACAAGCGTTCCGTGGAGCTGGGAAATCATCAGTATCCGGTTCCTCTCTGTTGATAGAACTCGCCGCCGGTAAGCGCCCGGGTGCGGCTGAGGTTAACGTGGCAGATGGCGCAGGCCAGGGCATCGGCGGCATGGTCGGGATGCGGGTCGTGATCGAGCTGCGTGAGCGTGCGCACCATGTAGGCGACCTGCCGCTTATCTGCGGCACCGGTACCCACCACAGCCTGCTTAATCTGCATAGGCGTGTATTCGCCGATCTCGAGTGCGCATTCCGAAAGAGCCACGAGCGCAGCGCCGCGGGCATGCGCCGTAGGGATGGCCGAGCGAACGTTGGCGCCAAAGTAGATGCTCTCGATGGCAGCGGTATCGGGTCGATAACGCTCCACGACACCCTTGAGGTCGCGGGCGATATGCGACAGGCGCACCGCGAGCGGACTACCCGCGCTGGTCTCGATACAACCGTAGGCACGGCAGCGAACCTCGCCACGCCGCTCCTCGATAATCCCCCAACCCGTATGGGCCAAACCGGGGTCAATGCCCAAGATAACCAAGCCAACCTCCCCTCGCCACAAGCGCAGCGCAAGACAAGGCCCCGCGCACTATTCACGAACGTCTGTTCTAGAATAACACAACGCTAGCCCTATAAGTCAGCCGAGATCGAATTGTAGGTTGAGCATACGCAAGCGAGCGCCCGCCAGAGCGAGCAAGGTGCCTTGAAAGAGGAGGGCATTGACCTGGTGGTCATGCCCGACGATTGAAAGGCAGATTGCCGCTCTGGCGGGCGCGCAGCGTCGACTCGTTACGCGGTTTGGCAAAACCGCGTAACCTTTTTAGTTCTGGCTAAAGAACGGGAACTGCCTCGGATCCACCGGCGGATGCGGCATCGGCGTGGCCTGGGGTCCACCCTGCGGGCCACCCTGGCCGCCCATCATCTTATCGATGGCGTCCTGGACCTCGCCCTCAAACTTCTTCATGCCCTCGTGCAGGCGGCGCTGGCCGTCCTCGGAGCGCAGCTCCTCCATCTGCTCGGGCGAAATACCCAGCAGCTCACCCAAAATGCCCATCATCTCACCGCGCATACGGTCACTCGTATCGTCGTCGGCAAAGCGACGCACCTCGGCGCGCGCCAGCGAATCGGCCGTCATACGCTCCTTGCCGTTAAGCCCCAGGTCGGACCACGCGAGCATGTACGGCCAGGCGCGCTCGGCAAACGAACGGGCAGAGACGATCGGCACCGTCGGCAGCATGCGGCGGGCGGCCTCGCCCTGACGCACGAGCATCAGCAGCAGCGAGCAGGCCTCAGGCTTGCCAGCGGCCATCGGGATGTCGTCGAAAGATCGATTGCGGTCCACGTGCGCCTCGAGCGCGCCATCGACCTCACCCGGCTCAAGCCCGCCGAGCAGCTGTGCCGCGCGGTCGAGCATATCGACCGGACCGTCGAGCGTCGAGAGCGCCTGCGCCAGCACTCGCTCCATACAATCTTCCACCGCGTTGAGCGTCACGAGCTCTTGGGGCACCACGGCAGACGTGCGGTTGCGCACGCGCGCCACAAACTCAAGCGTCGACAGGTACACATCGCCAAAGGGCGCGTAATCGCCCTGGTAGCCGCCGCAAAGCGCCGGCGCCGCCAGCGCGTACTCGGTTTTGGACAGCGGACTCAGCGCCATCGCACCCAGCTCGAGCGCCGTGTCCTCCAGCATGAGGCCCAGCGTGCGCGAGCGCAGACGCTCGGCATCGCCCGCCGACACGTCGCGATCGAGCACACGCGCCGCATCCGGTGCATCGCGCTCGACGGTGCGAATGTGCAGACGCTCGGCGATGGCGCGGACGGCGGCACAGCGGGCTGCCGCGGCCTCTTCCTGCGCCGGCGTAAAGATACGGTTGCGCCCCAGCACCAGGCCAATCACATTACGCGGGCCCAGAGCGTCGACGGCCAGCGCCGCCAGCAGGGACGACGGCAAGTCGCCCTCGAGTGCCACCACGGCGCGCGACGCACCGTGGGCCTGGGCGTTGTCGCGCACGGCGAGCACCAGCGCCTGCCACAGCCACTCCTCGGAACGGAACTCGGGCAGTTCGTGATCTTCCAGGGCATCAAGCATCACGCCGCGCTGAATCTCCTGAACCAGCAGGCTCTCCTCAAAACACGGCGCTTGGGCCACCACGCGACCGCAGTCGTCGAGCACAAACGAACCGCCGGTATACACCGACTCGTCATAGGCACCGACCGGCGCCATACAGGCAAACCACACGCTGCGCTTGGATGCGATCTTGCGGTAGGCGCCGCTGCGAACGGCGGCAATAGCGGCAGTCTCGCGGTCGGTCATGTCAAACGCATTGAATTGGAAATACGCAATGAGGTCAACACCGGTCGGCAACATCTCGAGTTCGCGGTCCAAGTCAAAAATCACGGCGATGCGCACGCCGTCCACGTCGAACACCGGCGGCGCCCAACGCGTGTCGTTGTTCTCGCCACGCTGCAGGGCAATGCTCGAACGCGCCGGCACCACATGACCGTCCTTGAGCATCATGTAGTCGAGCAGCGGCTGGCCCTCAAACGAAACCGCCGCGGGCACGATGCAGATCATGTCAAGCTCCTGGATACGCTCGGCGACACCAGTCAAGCCGGCAAGCATGTCGTGCTCAAAGTCGGCAGTGCCCACCAGGCCCCCGGGCATGGCGCCCATAAAGAGCGGAGCCGGAACGCACAGCACGCGCGCCCCGCGCTCGTGGGCCAGACGAGCCTGGTCCTCGATGCGGCCGCAAATGCCCTCAATATCACCCAGGCGTATATCGATCTGTGCAAGCGCGAGCTTCATGGCTCAGCCCTTTCCGTCGTAAACCATCGAAATCGTAGTAAAAGCGCCGGCCGCATGATGCAGTCGGCGCTCGCATGTGCATATGCTAGCTATGATACCCCGAGCGGGGGCGCGCTCCTAGAATGTCGCGGACCACAGCCCGTGCAGGTTGCAGTAGGCATAGACGGTACCGGTCTTGGAACCGCCGGCAAAAAACGTCGCGGGCTTCATGCCGGGCTCAAGGTAATGGACCTCTAAGCGGCCCTCGGCCTCAAGGGCGATCCACTCAATATAGTGCTCGGGCAGGCTGGGGTGCTCGACCGAGCCAACGCGTGCGCGAATCACGTGACCGTCGCGCTCGGTCTCGACAACAGGCACGTGCTTCTCGTGCGCCGCGTCCTCAGTGTTTGCGGTCAGTTCCGTGCAACCGGCAGGGGTTGCAACGTCGTTGCCAAGGGCGGCAATGAGCTTACCGTCGGGGTCCTTAAAGAATTTCGCCATGATGTTCTCCTTTGCTGACGTGCCAATGTTCTTGATGGTTCTTATGCCCAAAGGCAGACAAACCATCCACGGCATTGCAAATGAACACATAACGGGCGGGGACGATGGGGCAGCGTGCGCTATCCGCCCTGGCGGCCCCACCCGAGCGGGTTAGCGCCCGTCGCCGCCCAGCAGCGCCAGAACATCTTCGCGGGTAAACAGCGCCGAGGAGATGCCGTCGCCGCCGAGCACGCTGTTGACCAGGTCGCGTTTGGACTCCTGCATCTGCATGATGCGCTCCTCGATCGTGTCCTTGGCGATGAGCTTGTACACGGTCACGGTATGTTGCTGGCCAATACGATGCGCGCGGTCGGTCGCTTGGTCCTGCGCCGCCACGTTCCACCACGGGTCGTAGTGGATGACCACGTCGGCCGCCGTCAGGTTAAGGCCCACGCCGCCCGCCTTGAGCGAAATCAAAAAGACCGGAACCTCGCCCGCTTGGAACTGCGCGACCATCTTGGCGCGGCTCTCCTTAGACGAAGCGCCCGTGAGCTTAAGGAAGGCGATGTCCTCCTTGGCCAAGCGCTTACCGATGATATCGAGCATACCTGTAAACTGGCTGAACAACAGGATGCGATGCCCGCCGTCGAGTGCGCCGTGCACGAGCTCCATACACGTATCGAGCTTGGCGCTCCCCGCCTTGTAATCCTCGTAGTGTAGACGCGGGTCGCAGCAGATCTGGCGCAGCTTGGTGAGCTCGGCGAGCACCTTGAGCTTGTCCTTCTTAAACTCCCCAGCCTCGCGGTGCTGCACCTGCTGGGCGATGCGGTCCTGGTTGGCCAGGTAGAGCTTGCGTTGCTCGCCGGTAAGCTGTGCCATGACGGTGTCCTCGATCTTCTCGGGCAGGTCGGCCACCACGTCTTCCTTAACACGGCGCAGCACAAACGGCGACACGAGCGCCTGCAGGCGAGCGGCGCTATCGCCCTCGGCATGCTCGACGGGGCTCTCAAAGCGCTTGGCAAACGACTCGCGCGTCCCCAAAAGGCCCGGCATCAAAAAGTCGAAGATGCTCCAAAGCTCGGACAAGCGGTTTTCGATGGGCGTGCCCGTCAGGGCAAAGCGCACGCCGGCAGGCAGGCGCTTTGCGGCGCGCGCCACCTGCGTGAGCGGGTTTTTAATGTACTGGGCCTCATCGAGCACCACGCGGGCAAAATCCTGCTCGACGTACTCGTCGATATCGCGCCGCATAAGATCATACGACGTCACAACCACGCTATGCTCGGCCACGCCGGCAATCTGTACACGACGTTGAGCTTTGGCGCCCACGATGGCGCACACATCGAGCGACGGGGCAAAGCGCTCCAGCTCGGCGGTCCAGTTGTACACGAGTGAGGCCGGGCATACCACGAGCGTGGGCTTGGTGTTCCCCGCCTCCACGCGCGCCAGAATATGCGCAATCATCTGGAGCGTTTTGCCCAGGCCCATGTCGTCGGCCAAGATGCCGCCAAGGCCCAGGTGTTCGAGCGAGCCGAGCCACTGGTATCCGTCGACCTGGTAGCCGCGCATCGTTGCCTTGAGCGAGGCGGGTACCGTAAAGTCCATCTTGCCGAGCGTGTCCAGGCGCTCGACGGTGCGGCGGAACGCGGCGTCGCGATCGGCCTCGAGCGCCGGCGTGCGCGCGAGCATGCTATCGACAAAAAGGGTGCTCGACGCGGGAAGCGACACGCCGTCGAGCAGGTCGACGGCATCGACACCCAGATCTTCGGCAAGGCCAAACGCGGCGCGCGCTCCCTCATCCAGGCGCACGATGTCGCCGGACGTCAGGCGCGCAAACGTCTGGTGGCGCTTGTACGAGTCCAGATAGATGGCAAGATCTGCCGCCAAAAGCCCGCTCGCGCCCAGCTCGACGTCGAGCAGGTTACTCTTGACGGTCGCACGCACCGAAAGCTTGGGCGCAGGGCGGACCGAGACCTGGCGCAGACGGTCACTGAGCATGACCTCACCCAGCTCGGACAGGGCGGACAGACCCTCGGTCAGCAGACAGAACAGGCTCTCATCATCGCGCTCCTCAAACGCCAGACCGCCCTTGTAGAAATCGAAGTACAGGGCCGCTGTATCCATAACGCGAAACTCCGCCACCTCGTCGCGGGGTGGCACACCGGGGCGCTGCTCTTCGAAGGGGCTGCCCGGAGCGCCCAGGCTAAAGAGATCCGCCGACCAATCGCCGTAGGTAACCGTAATTTTGCAGGTCACGAGCCCATCGTCGACACCGATCGCCATAGCAAAGCTCGGCTCGGGTGCCACGGTATCGAGCGCGGCGGGCGCGGTGAGGTCGGTGTAGTCGCGCAAAATGGGCAGCGCCATACGGCAGAACTCACCCACCTGCTCGGCGGCAATATGGGCGGGCGTGCGGCACGGCAGCAAGCGCGACAAAAAAGGTGCGGCATGCTGAGCAAATGCAGCGTCGGTACGGCGCGCGCGGCGCGTGTCAACCAAGTAGGCGGCATCGCCCGACGCAAAGCAGTACATATCGGCGGGCAGGCGCAGGTCATAGCTACCACCAGCCGCCGGCGCGATTTTGGCGGCAAGCAGCGGTGGGCGCTTAGCGGATGCCTCGTCCTCCCCTTGCGGAGACAGCTCAACCGCCACGTCGTAGGTGCGATGCGTCGTCATCCCCCGCGACCAGGCGGGCTCAAAGGAGATGGTCTGGCCGCGCAGCAGGTCCAGCACATATACGATGCTATGCTCGGACAGCGGCAACTGACGCTCGGCAACAAAACCACTGCGGGCAAAGTCGTACGACGCCGAACGCGAGCTTGTGATGTCATCGAGATAGGCAACTGTCGTCACAACAAGGTTGAGCAGCTTTGCCGATGTTTCGTCAAAGGCCTCAGGTGAATGGACAAACGTGAGCTTCTTGCCATAGGAGAACGTGCCGCCGCGCACGTAGGCATCGGCCATGCCGTCGATGTCCTTGACCACGTAGGAGACCGATCCACAGCGAATGCGGAACTCGAGCGCCCAGCTAAAGCGGTCAGCGAACAGCGGATTGTAGTACGGCACCAACGAGGGCTCCAACGCCGCTTTGGGGGCGTCGGGATCAACGGCACCGGCAAGTTTGCGGCGCATGCTCGCCAGCTCATCCATGCGCGCGTCCGAAAGATCGGAAAGCGCCGCCACAAGGCTCGGGCTCGTGGGGACGGGCGCCGGGAAGGGAAAGTTGGGGTTGACGGCCGGCGCGGCGGACGCGGCGCGCGCGGGCTGTTTCGGCTGCGCCGTAAACGTGCGAACCGGCGTGCGCAGCCCCTCAACAGGCTCAATGCCGCTGGTGTCCAGGTACGCCAGCACTGTGGCGATGGCGTGCTTGCACATGCCGGGGTAGCGATAAGCAGCAGGGCAATCGCAGTCGTAGTCGATCACCTCGTGCTCGTCCATGTCGAGCGCCACGTGCGTCTTGTACAGGTCGCCACGCGAACCGCGCACCGAGCCCTCAACCGTCACGTTTTTGGAGAAGCGCGAGCCGCTGTCCTCGATCGACAGCACGGCGCCGTTGAGCATGAGCGAACGCCCCTTCATAAAGGTGCCGCTCAACGCCGCCTCTTTGCGAAGCGCCTGCACAAACGTCCCCTGCGCCATCACTTCCTCCAATCTCACCCGGGGTAGCTTAGATCACCGTCACGCGACCCTGGTTACCCACAATGGCCTTGGCCTCGGCCAGCAGCGGAATCGAACGCGCGTTGACCTTGGCAGGTACCTCGGCACGCAGTACGCGCCCGTCCACCTGCTCGATAAAGATCTCCACGCGGTCGCCGCCCGGGTTGGCGGTGAGCACCGTGGCCAGGCGCGCCATATTGCCCTGGCTAAAGCGGCTGTTGGGCACCATGACCTCAAACACCTTGGGCTTGTTGTTCTCCTCGTTGAGCTCGAGCGGCACGATCTCCTGCGCGATGATCTGGTCGCCGCGGTCCGAGCGCTCGAGTTTGCCCTTAATGCGCACAAAGGCATCGGACAGCTGCGCGCCGGTCTCGGGATCGACCTCGCCGTACAGGTACCCCTCGGCCTCTTTATAGGTCTTGGGGAACACGACGACGGTGGCCTCGCCTTCCATGTCCTCGAGCTGCACGATGCCCATGGGGTCACCGTTTTTGGTCACGCGCTTGGACACGCTCGAGACCATGCCGGCCCACCACAGCGCCTTGCCCTCGGGAATCTCCTGGTTGATGGTGCCGCCCGTAGGATTCTGAACTTCGTAGCCGGTATCGATCTGCGAGAACGAGAAGTCGCGCGCCTTGGCTAGTGCATACTCAAACGGGCGCAGCGGGTGGTCCGAGACATAGATGCCCAGAACCTCCTTCTCCTGGCTCAGCTTAAGGTGGCGGTCCCACTCCTGACCATCCGGATCGGGCACGCTCACCTCAAAGCCCGAGCCCTCAACGTCGCCAAACATATCGAAGAACGACGTCTGGCCGCTCGCGCGATCCTTCTGGCGCTTTACCGCGGCATCGATGATGTTCTCGGGGTTGTTCTTGTCCACAAAGTGCATCATCTGGCGACGCGGATACCCCGTGGAGTCGAAGGCGCCTGCCTTGATGAGCGATTCGATCACGCGGCGGTTGGCCTGGCTCGAGTCCACGCGCTCGACAAAGTCGTGCAGCGTCTTAAACGGGCCGCCCGCCTCGCGCTCGGCGATAATCGCCTGCGCCACGCCGGTGCCCACGCCGCGGATGCCGGCCAGACCAAAGCGCACGCCCTCCTTGGTAGCCGTGAACTCGGTACCGGACTCGTTGACATCTGGCGACAGCACGGGGATGCCGTCGTGACGGCATGCCGAGACGTAGTGCACGATCTTGTCGGTCTTGCCCGTATAGGACGTCAGAACGGCCGCCATGTACTCGTGCGGATAGTGCGCCTTGAGCCACGCCGTCTGCATAACCAGGATGGCGTAGCCGGCGGAGTGCGACTTGTTGAAGGCGTAGGACGCGAACTCGAGAACATCGTCCCAAATCTTCTGGGCGACCTCGCGCGTATAGTTGTTCTTGATGGCGCCGTTCATCCAGTGGTCGTAGGTGGTCTCGTCGGAGCCATCCTCCCAGTGGAGCACCGTCGACGTGAGCAGCTTGATTTTCTTCTTAGCCACGGGCTTACGGATACGCGAGTCCGATTCGCCCTTGGAGAAGCCGCACATCTCGACGGAGATGAGCATAACCTGCTCCTGGTAGACCATGGTGCCGTAGGTTTCGCCCAGGATGTCATCCAGGCGGTCGTCGTAGGAGACCGCCGGCTCCTTGCCGTTCATACGGTTGATGTAGGACGAAACCATGCCGGCGCCCAGCGGGCCCGGGCGGTACAGGGCGATCAATGCTACGACGTGCTTGTACTCGGTGGGCTTCATGTTCTTGATCGTGGCCGTCATGCCGGCGGACTCGACCTGGAAGACGCCGGCGGTGTGGCCGGAACCCATGAGCTTAAAGATCTCGGGGTCGTCAAAGGGAATCTCTTCCTCTTTGATGTCGATGCCGAAGTTCTTCTTGATGTTTGCCTTGGCCTTGGAGATAACAGTCAGCGTGCGCAGGCCCAAGAAGTCCATCTTGAGCAGGCCCATGTCGGCAACGGTATGGCCCTCGTACTGGGTAATCTCGACGCCGCCCTTGGTGTCGAGCTTGGTGGGCACGTGCTCGTTGACGGGGTCGCGGCAGATCAGAACGGCGCACGCGTGCACGCCCTCGCCACGGGTGAGGCCCTCGATTGAGAGCGCCGTGTCGATGATGCGGCGGGCGTCGTCGTCCTTTTTATATGCCTCGGCAAAATCGGGGTTAAACAGGTCCTCTTTGCCGGGTTGCTTTTCGAGCACCTGCTTGAGCTTGACCTTGGGGTCGCTCGAGACCATCTTGGACAGACGCTGGCCCATGTAGACCGGGTAGTCCAGGACGCGAGCGGCGTCGTTGATGGCCTGCTTGGCCTTAATGGTCGAGTAGGTGATGACGTGGGTGACCTTCTCGGGGCCGTAGAGCTGGCGAACGTGCTCCACGACCTCGAGGCGCCGCTCATCGTCGAAGTCCATATCGATATCGGGCATCTCGGTACGCTGCGGGGACAGGAACCTCTCGAACATCAGGCCGTTCTCGAGCGGATCGAACGCGGTGATGTTCATGGCGTAGGCGACGATAGCGCCGGCAGCCGAACCACGGCCGGGGCCGACGCCGATGCCGTTGTCCTTGGCCCATTGCACGTACTCGGCGACGATCAAGAAGTAGGCGGCAAAGCCCTTGTCGCAAATGACCTTGTATTCGTACTCAAAGCGCTCTTTGATGTTGACGCCACCGATCTCGCGCGTGGCCCAGTCGTCGCCGTAGTGCTGGCGCAGGCCCTTCTCGCACTCGCGGCGGAACTGGCTCTCGTGCGTCTCGCCGGGGTCGAGCAACGGGAAGCGCGGCAGGATGATGGAGTCCCAGTCCAGCTCGACGTAGCACTTGTCGGCGATCTCGAGCGTGTTGTCGCAGGCCTCGGGGCAATACGGGAACATCGCCCGCATCTCCTCCTCGGTCTTCATGTAAAACTCCGAGCCAGTCATGCGCATGCGGTTGGGGTCGTCGACCTTGGCGTTCATGCCGATGCACATGATGACGTCCTGCACGGGAGCGTCCTCGCGGCGCAGGTAGTGGAAGTCGTTGGTGGCGATGACCTTGACGCCTACCTGCTTGGCGATGTCGATGAGCGTGCGGTCCATCTGCTCGTCGGTCAGGCCGTTGTCGGTGGTAATGCCGTGTTCCTGGATCTCGATGTAGAAGTCGCCGGGGTCAAAGGTATCGCGGAAGGTCTCGGCCCACTTGATGGCGCCTTCCATGTCGCCGCGGTCGATGTACTTGGGGATGATGCCCGCGATGCAGGCGCTCGTGCAGATCATGCCCTTGGCGTGGCGGCGCAGGTTGTCGAGCGTCACGCGCGGCTTGTAGTAAAAGCCCTGCACGGCGGCCTCGGAAACCGTCTGCATCAGGTTGACGTAGCCCTCCTGGTCCTTAGCCAGAAGGATCATGTGATAAAGCTCGGGCTTATGGTCGCGGGCAAGGGTCTCGTCCGGCGTAAAGTAGACCTCGCAGCCAAAGATGGGCTTAATGACCAGAGGCGGCTTGAGCTCGTCGATGTTGCCCTTCTCGTCCCACATGGCCATGTCCTTCACATACTGGGCATGCTCGCGCGGGTTTGCCTCGGGATCGGGCTCCACCAGCTCGTCGCGACGGTCCTTTTCCAAGAAGGCCTTGTCGTGGCTCCAGGTTTTGTACTCGGGCGTGTTGTGGTTAACGGCGTCACAGGCCAGCGCTAGGTCGGGCACGCCATACATGTAGCCGTGGTCGGTAATGGCGACGGCGGGCATGCCCAGCTCAACGGCGCGGTTGACCATATCCTGGATACGGGTTGCGCCGTCGAGCATGGAAAAGACGGTGTGGTTGTGCAGATGGACGAATGCCATGTGATGAGCTCCGATGCGGGTTCGTGTTCTGACTGAACGATTTTACCGCACGGCGCGGATAGCACCCGAACCTAGCCAAACCCACACGGGCAGTCTTTTTGGGACCTTCAAAAAGGGGAATGAGGGCATCCAGATATATCGAGTATTACTGGAACCCCGGCGATGCGCGGAATGATTTGTGACGAATAGTCATGTCCATCAAGAAGGCTCGACGCTTCGGATAGCTCGTCAATCGATATATCAATTCTTGGAGACCTGTATTCCAACCATTTTTAATGAAACAACGGCGGTAATTGCTATCGCGATTGCACCAATAATACCGAGCGCTATCTGAATGGGATATAACCCCAACACATGTCCAAATATGGAGAAAAACACTGCAGAAAAGAGAGCCCTTACCAGAGACGCGACGGAAAGGATCGTCGCGCGGAGATCGTCCGCTATAGCGTCTTGGATTAAGTTTTCCGAAGTGATGTACACCACTTCTGGGAGAAAACAAAGCACCATGCTAAGGCCAAACAAACACAGCGGATTTGAAGCGAACCACGGAAGAATCATGAAAAGGCCAGCCTCGATTAGCATCGAGCCGAGCATGGTATTTCTTTTCCCGAAACGCAATGAGAAGAAATCTGCTGCAATGTAGGCCGTCGCATTTACTGCATAGGATGCACCGAAAAAGATTCCTATTATGGAGACGGGAGCATCAAATGCGTCGAATACCAACTGATTCAAGTTGTAATAACTCCCATAGAATCCATCGAGCATGCTTGTGCCGATTAGAAGAAGCAACACCGCAAAAGCGGATTCTCCAATGCACCAGGTTTCGCGTCTGAAGATCTTGGCTACGTCAAACCTTCCCTTTTCAGAGCTTTCAGAACGGGTCGCTTCCGTCCTCTCAATGGGATACAGAAGGAAAAGCTGCAGGAGATAGAAAACGGAGACACATACGTAGAGGGCGCTCCAAGATACTTGGGCAATGAAAGATCCGAGCACAATTGCCATTCCCGTAGCGATTGATTGTGCGGCAAGCAGCCGAGCATTGATGGTGAGGAAGCGCTCTCCTTGACCGGCATTCCGGGCAATTTCATATAAAAGTGCTTGTTCGGATCCCGATTGAAGGGAGTAGGCGAGTGCCTCAACAAGGGAAAGCACGACAAGAAAGGGGCCTGAGAGCAACAGCATGCCAGCCGTATGGAAGAAAAGCAGCAGCACGCCCACTTGAATCGAAAACTTCTTTCCAAAGAAATCGCCTATCAGCCCTGTTGGCAGCTCGAGGACGACCGTTGCAATGTTAAACAGGGCTTGATAAAGCGCGATTTCCGTGACAGGCATTCCTTTCTCCGCAAGGAAAAGTAGAAACACTCCCCGATTTAAAACAAATCCCGCGAGAACGAAAAAGGCGGAATAGATGTGCAGTTGCGTAGCGGCATTCTTATTCATTTGGCACTCCCATCAACTACTTTTGTCGGGCCGCTCGCTACTGACTCGAAGCCTGAAGTGTTCACAGTTGATGTGAAGAGCGGTAAAGCTTTTGCACAGGGTATCAATGGAATACATCCGAAGCGTTTTCGGCAGTATCATCGGCGAAGGCGGGATTAGCCTTTACGCGGCGCTCACCCTCGATGTATTTGACGATTTGATCAATCGTCTGGTTGGCGTGGCTCTTGAGCTTGCGCTCGTAGAAGAAGAGGCCGAGCTTGCCGCGCATGCCAGACGTGTTGCCACCCGCACCCTGAAAATCCTCGGTATAGGTGAGCTCGCAAGCACCATCGCCAGCAGGTGCAGTCTCATAGCGCATGGTATTGATGCCCGCCGCATACTGAAAACGGACCTCATAGAGGCACGGGTAGTCAAAGTGCTTGATCTTAACCTTGATCGCCGTGCCCTTGGTCTTGCCTTTTGCGGACTGGGCGCGCTTCTCGTACTTATAGCCGTTGAGCTTATTGCGGCTAGGACGTTTGCCCGTGACGTTCTCGATATCCCGCATGATGGACCCCGCCAGAGCGTCAAAAAGCTCCTCCGGCGTCACCTTAAGCGTTTTGGTGAGCTGCATGATGGCCCCTTATTCGTTTGAACCGTTCGGGCCATTGTACCGCCCCAAGCTCTCCCATGCGTTGCGGTGCCATTTGGACGATTGAGGGCCTTACGGCCGCAAAACCAACCAAATAGCACCATAAAGCCTGAGGTGGCTAGAGGCTGTAGGTGACTACTTGAGGCTCGCAGGGGTTGGCGGGGTCGACTTGCTCCACGCGGACGAACTTGACGGTCACGGCCTCAAAGCCCGCCTTGTGCAACACATCGGAGTAGACGCGCGCCTGCAGGGCGTGCTTCTCCTGCAGCTGTTCCGGCGTCTCGTCCGGCGTCCCGCCCGTCTTGTAGTCGATGACCAGCGCGCATGACGAATCCGCCGGGTTCGTCGCCAAAGCGTCGATGGCGCCCTCGGCATATGCACCGTAGCGGGCGATGTCCTCGTCCTCGCAGCCCAGCGAGAAGAACGGCACCTCGGCGCGAACGCACGGCCACGCGAGCAGGTCGGCACGAGCAGCCGACTTGAGCCAGCGGTCCAGGGCAACGTCGAAGCGTTCGCGCTGCTCCGGCGTCAGGCACCACAGGCGCGCCAGCGCATCGGCACGCTCAGCGGGCAGCGCATCGGCACCCATCTCGATCAGCCACTGGCAGGCGGCATGGAACGCCGAGCCCAGCGCCATGGGGTTGCCGGCGGGCTCAACGGCGGCCACGCCTGCATCCGTCATCTCGGAACCATCCGACTCCGCATCATCGCCAGCCTCGTCCATGGGCACATGCGCCTCGGCGGCTCGGTCCTCGGACTCGGCATGCAGCGCCGCGGCAATTGACGAGTAGCTGTACGAATCGCGCGCCGGATACGGGCAGGTGCCCATGCGCACGCCCACCGTTTGGGGATACACGAGCTCAAACGCATCGGGCTCGGGGTCGGCAGGACCGGGAACAGCGGCGTGGGCATCCGCACCGGCACCCTCCGGCTCCGCATCGCCGCGGACAAGCCTGCCCTCGACATCCAGCGAAGCGTTGACCTCAAACGCCTGCTCGCCAAACGTAAAGTCCGCCAGCGAGATGAGCTCGTAGTCGCCCGGCTTGGAGTTATCGAACACCAAACGGTCGCTATCGAGCTGCGGCATGTCCAGGCTGTCGGTCGGCAGGATGCGGCGCAGCACGTCGTAGGTCAGATCCGTCTCGACATCGAAGGTCGGCGCCGTCACCTTGCCGCGGCTCACGCCGACATCCATCGCCAGAATGACCAGCTCGCGCGCTCGCGTCATGGCGACATAGAGCAAACGGGCCCGCTCCTCGAGCGAAAGCTGCAGGTCGTCGTTGCGCAGGCGAACGAATGCCTCGGCGGGAGAACCCGTCGCGCAGACATCCTCCATGAGCTCCGGCGGCAACCATAGCGACGTGTCCTTACCCTTAAACGCATGCTCAAACTGCTTTTTGACGTCATCGCCCTTTACGAACGTGCCGTCCGCGAGTTTAACGCCGTCGAAGCGTGCCGGCAGCGCCACGACCTGCGCTCCGCCCTCGACACGCCCCATCTGAGCCGCACCCGAGGACTTACGCACGCCAAAGCACTCCGCAACCGCTACGACCGGATACTCCAGACCCTTGGACGCGTGCACGGTCATGATGCGCACCGCGCCGTCGCCCTCCTCGTTGAGCGCGCCCGGGGCCTCCTTGCCCGCCAAGAAGCGGTCGAAGGCGAGCGCGATGGAGCGCGGAGAATTGCCGAGCTCGACCTCTGCCTCGGCCACGGCGTCGAGCGCCTTGAGCACGTTGGCGGCGATGGCCTTGCCCTCCGGACCACGCTGCGCCAGACGCACGAACCAGCCGGAGGCATTGACCACGTCGCGCGCGATGGCGGCGAACGAATCGCGTCCCACGCGACGAAGCGCGTAGCGCAGCACCTCGCGGGCACGCGTCACGAGCGGCAAGTCTTGCAAACCCGGCACGTCGAAATCACTCATGATGCCCACGTCGATATTCCGGCGCGAGGTCTCCCCCGTCTCGCTATCGAGCTTGGTCGCCAGCGCCAGGAACTCCTGGGCGCCGAGCGCAAACATCGGCGAGGCGAGCAGTGGCATAAGGCCCTGCGCCGTATCGGCCGGATTGGCGAGTGCGCAGACCAGGGCACGCACCGTCTGCACCTCGGCTGCCTGGGCAAAGACCGAGCCGCCTGCGATCACGCAGTCGAGCCCCTGGTCGCGGAAGGCCTGCGCATAGACATCGGCGTTGGTCATGCGGCCCAGCAGCAGGACCATGCTGCCCTGGGGCTGGCCCGCTTTAACGAGTGCTTGGAATCGCTCCGCAATCGCACGAGCTTTCGCCTGCGTTCGCTCCTGGGTGCTGCCGCCGACAACGAGCAGCGCCTGGCGGCGCGATGCCTTCGCCTTGAGCTTGTCCTCGCGTTCGTCGCTCGGTTCAAGATCCAAGAACCCCTGCATCAAACCACCGGTGTCGCCGTCAAAGACGCGCGCCACATAGCGCAGCACCTCGTCGTGGCTGCGGAAGTTGCGTACAAGCTTGACGAGCTCGCCGGCGGGGGCATCGGACGTGGCGACCGTCTCGGACGCCGTCGTCGAACCCACCTTGCGCTCCTGGCGACGGAATACCTCGACCTCGGCACCACGGAAGCGGTAGATCGACTGCTGCGCATCGCCTACGGTGCACAGCGCGCGCTCCCCCGCGCCCGTCAGGTAGCGGATCAAATCGACCTGCATCTGGTCGGTATCCTGGAACTCATCGATCATGACCATCTTAAAGCGGCCCTCATAGGCCGCTCGGATGGCGGGATGATCGCGCAGCGCCTCGTACGCCATGCGCAGCAGGTCGTTGTTATCGAGCGCGGACTGTCCGGCCTTCAGCGCGCGGTACTCGGCCTCCACGGAACGGGCCAGGCCCACCAGTGCATCGAGCGCGGGACCACCGCAGGCCAGCACGATATTGATAAACGCATCGGCAGCCTCGGCCTTGAGTAGCTCCACCTGCTCCTTAGGAAACGCCTTGCTCGCCCGAGGCATGCTGCACGACATCATGAGTCGCGCCGCATCCTCCATGGTTTTGCCGCTCGCCTCAAACGCGTCGATGGCGTCGAGTGCCACCTGTGCCTTTTCGGTCGCGGCCTTGCTCGCACCCAACGCCGCGCGATAGGCGTCGGCAAGCGCCGAGGTGTCAGCCTGGCCGCGCGCCACGCGCACGTCGTCCATGCCGCCCGGCAACTGGCTCGACAGCTCCAGCAGGTCGCGCACCAGACCCTTGATGGTCGTACCGCCGCCAAAGGAACCGCCCTCGCCCGCCATGGGATACCAGGCATAGAGGGCTTTAAGCGATGCCGCGAGCTCGGGGGCGGCATCGGGTGCCGTCGCGCGACCCAGCACATGCTCAACAGCCTGATCCATGAGCTCGTCGGTATCGGTGAGCACCGTGAACTCGGGGTCGATGCCCAACTCCAGCGCGTGCGCGCGCAGGATACGCGAGCACATGCCGTGAATGGTCGAGATCCATGCGTCGTCGACGGTCAGCGCTTCCTCGTCCATGCCCTCGTCGATAAGCGCACGGCGCACGCGGTCGCGAATCTCGGCCGCGGCATCTTTGGTAAAGGTAATGGCGAGCACCTGGTCCAGATGCTCAACGAACGGACCGGATTCGGGAGAGAGCGCGTAGACGATGCGGCGCGTGAGGGTAAAGGTCTTGCCCGAACCGGCGCCCGCCGAGACAAACAGCGGACGGTCGAGCGTCTTGACAATCTGCAGCTGTTGCGGCATCAAGGTCGAAAGATCCATGGTCTACACGTCCCTCCTTACAAACGTTCCTTCGTGGTTATACGAGCAGCGCGCATGCGCGGCCTGAGCCGACGTCGGGTCGACGGCGGCAACGTTGCCTGCCTCGAGCTCGCGCAGGCGCTCGGCGATGCCGGCCTCCACGCGATCGAGCAGGGCGTCGAAGTCCATGCTGCCACCCTCGCCGGGGAAACCTTTCTTAAGGCCCGGGATGCGACCGTCGCCGCGCTCTTCCTCGAGTAGCTCGGCGCTCGCGGCACCGCGCAACGCCGGCTTGCCGCCCTTGGTCGAAAAATAGAGCGCCGCGCGGGTATCTAGGCCCAGCGCCCGGCGCATGGCCTGCGCATAGATAAGCGTCTGGGTATGGGGCGGTAGCCACCGCGGGTCGTCGATGGTGGCCTCACCCGATTCCTCGTCGCGCACCGTAGGGTCGGCGAGCTTAAACTCCTCAACACCCGTGCGGTGCTTGTAGTCAATCACCACGGCGCGGTTCTCGGCATCCACGTCCACGCGATCGATGCGCCCGCCAAGCGGCCAACCGGCATACTCAACCTTGAGCTCGTTGAAGGCGAACTCCAGGTAGCGTGGGGCAAAGGGGGCAAGTGCATCGGACTCGTAGGCAAGCACGCCCTCCAGCTGCGGCAAGATCTCGGCCACCTGGCGCTCCTCCACCGCAGAGAGCGGCACCAGCGGGCCCTCCGTGCCTCGCTTGCCGGCGTGCTCGGCCAACGTCTCGTCAAAGACCTCGCGTAGCAGCTCCTGAGCGCGCGGCAGATTCTCGGGCGTCACGCGCTCCATGCCCTCCTGGGGCAGGCGGGCATGCAGGTGCTCCAGCACATCGTGGACAAAGTTGCCCTTCTCCATATTTCCAAAGCCCGCGTCGATGGACTGGGGCTTCACACGATACGACACGAACCAGCACAGCGGGCACGTCGAGTACGCCTCAATCTGCGAGGCGGACGTCAGACGCGGCACAAGCGGCGCGTTCTCGCCCTCGCCATCGCGGCGACGCAGGACCAAATACGGCACGGCCTCGGCACTCAGATGCTGAGGAGCTTCACAGGTCACGCGCTCGCGCTTGAGACCTTCGCCTGCCGCGGGATCGAAGTCCCTTACGATATCACCCTCGCCCACGCACTTCGCCTTG
Source organism: Collinsella sp. (assembly GCA_018363345.1). GTDB lineage: Bacteria > Actinomycetota > Coriobacteriia > Coriobacteriales > Coriobacteriaceae > Collinsella. The sequence continues at coordinate 72,930 of JAGZNZ010000007.1, forward strand.
TCGGCGCCAGCGGCCTTAGCGTCGTCAGCCGCTTTAGCAGCTTCAGCGGCCTCGGCATGCGCCCGCAGCTCGGTCCACACGGCAGCCGGGTAGCACTCGCGCGCCTGGCGATCGTGCGTCACGCGGGCAAGCGCAACCGGACCGCGCGCGGCCTGCATCGCGCGGCCAAAGCGCACGCGCAACAAGGCGGCAGGCTCAAGCGTCACACCGCTGCGATCTAACTCTGCCGTCAGCGTGGCCAGCGGCCCCTCCTCGTGTGAGAGCGGATAGCTGTCCAGATCGACATCGGCAAACAGCACGGCATCGTAGCTGCCGGGGCGCAGAGCCGCCGCATCGGCAAGCGAAGCAAAGCGAACCTGGGCACGTGGCGCACGGTCAACCTCGTAGGTCTCGTAATCGTAGGCGGTGCTACGCTTGTCAACCTTGGTACGAACGCCGTCGAGCACGGGCACGGTCGCGGCCTGCGACACGTCGAGCGCACGGGCGCCATTCATAAGGATGTCGATGACGTGGCGCAGCAGGGTCACCTCCGCCTGGCGACGGGCCTGACCGTCGAGACCACCAAACGCGCGATCGGGCAGTGCCTCGGCGACGGCCAGCATGGCCTTGAGCGCCGTCACGGGCTTGTCGCGCCACAGTGCCTGGAACACGTCCGAGACCACGCACGGCACGTTCTTAAACCAGTTCTCGTCGCTCGCCGCTTTACGCGCGCCCCTCACCTGGCCCTGCACGCTCTGCAGCAGGCTCTTGACGCCCGCAGTGGTCTTGCTGCGCGACAGTCGCATATTCTTGTCGAACGTGCGCGCGCTGGCGGCGTCGGCACCCGAAAGCGGGCTGTAAATCCAGTCGGTAAGCTCCGGAGCGGGCCACCACTCAGTCTTAGAAGCTGCCCCTTCGTCGGCGGCCTTCATACGCTCGATCAGGTTGGCGAGCGCCGTGAACTGCCTGCCCGCAATGGATTGGGAAAACGCCGTGAACTCGGCCGTCTCGGCAGCAACGTGGCGCGCCGCCAAACGAGCGGCAAGCTCGCCGAACAGCTGGGGTGCCCGGGCGGACACCACGAGTACGCGCACGGGATCGACGGGTGCGGAGGCGGCATCGTTGACCTTGGACTCCTTGCGCGCTTTCACCATCTTATCGATGACGTCCGCATAGACACGGGCACGGGCATGGGGCCCGGCGACTTCCACAAAGGCAAGACGTACGACGGACTTTGGAGCAATCGCGGGAGCGCCGGCATCCTCGTCCAGCGGCGCGATCTCAAACAGCACACCGCGGACATCAAATGCCGCGGCAAGCTCCTCGCGCATCGGCGCTTGCTCGAGGGCGAGTAGCACGACAACCTCTCCCCCGTTGTTTGCCACGGCGGACAGCAGCTCGAGCAGGCTATACGTAAATGACGTGACGCCGCGCACGCAAACGGCGCGGGCGCACCCCGGCAGGTTGTCGGCCAAAGCGCCGGCCATAATGTCAGCCGCCTCGCAGGGCTCGACCATATCTCGACGGTCCAAACCGCGCGCATAGGCGCACAAAAGTTCAAACACGCGAGCCTCGGCGTCGCTTTTGGGCTTGGGCTTGCAAACGTTGTCGCAGCAACGCTCGGCACCTGTCCCTGCCACACCCGGCAGCACATCGCGGGCCATACGCGCGAGCATGCGCACCGTGCCCTGGCTGCGCGAAAGCGGCTGCAGGTCGGCGTCGTCGAGACGCGCCACCATGTCCGAAAACAGCATCTGGCGTTGCAGGTTGTCGACGAAGCCGCGCCCGTCGCCCAAAAGCTCCCAAAGCGAGCGAAGCCACGATGTAGGCGTTTTGTAGTCAATACCCAGCGAAATCCCGGCTTCCGCCGCATCATGACGGCACAGGGCGAGCTCGGCAAACGTTGGCGCCAGCAGCACGGCACGCCCGTGGCGGGCAATAAGGTCGGCAAGCAGCGCCGCCTCGGCATCGCTCAAATCCGCGCCGGCGTTGGTGGTATAGATTCGAACAGGCATGGTCCTCCACTCAAACCGTTCGCAATATTCAATGCTTCCATCCTACCCGCCCGCGCGGACAGATTTGCCCCACGCCAACAGATTTGACCCCTTGGAGACGGAGGAAAATGGATCACCGAGGAGGTCAGTCTAACCCAGTGATCCGTTTTCCTCCGTCCCCAAAGGATCAAAAAACCGCCCCCGAAGGGACGGTTCTGCGCAATTCGTTTTTACCGCTGGCCTACTCGCCATCCTCCAGCTTGATGAGGATCTTGCGATAGCCACCGTACTCGCCGTTGAGTGCCTTTGAAACGCGGCTCACCGTAGTGGACGAAGCGCCGGTGCGGGCCTGAACCTCAACATAAGGCTCGCCCTCATCCAGATAACGCGCAACCTGCAGACGTTGCGAAAGATCGCAGATCTCGCGCGGCGTGCAGATATCGGTCAAAAACGCTTGGATATCTTTCTCGTCATCCAAAAGGCTAAATGCGTGGACCAGCTGCTTGACATCAGGCTTGTCAAACATGTTCTCGATATTCATCGATCACCGCCAAACCCGCCAAAAGGCATCGAAGTTGATACTGACATCGGGCATCGTTCGCCCGTTCTATGCAATAGGGCAACGCGTGTGGCTTTTGCCCGTAGCAGTTTAGCACACCACCAAACTAAAGCGACAAAACTCTCTGCCAGCGGCGCATTTTCTAGGACGAACGCCGTTTTGAAACCGAATGCGCACGTAAGCTCCACGAATATCTGAGACAATGGGCGGCCGAACAAGGCGGCACACCCGAGCGGCCGTCCAAGCTGCCGCAGCAAACCGCTTCACGCGACACCGACGCACCCTGCGCAAGAAAGGATTCACACCATGCGCTTTATGCTTAACTGGCTCTTTACCTCGATCGCCATCGCGATTGCCACGTTCCTCGTCCCCGGCATCCAGCCCTTCGGTTTTGCCGAGGCCTGGGTCTGTTTCGCCTTCGTGGGACTGTTCCTGAACATCGTCGATTCGCTCGTCAAGCCGTTCCTGACGGTTATCTCGCTGCCGCTCACGATCATTACACTGGGTATTTTTCAGCTCGTAGTCAACAGCTTTATGCTCGAGCTGGCCAGCTATCTGTCGGTCAATCTGCTGGGCGCGGGTATCTCCATCGCCAGCTTTGGATCGGCCTTTATGGGCAGCATCCTGGTGTCCATCATGCGCAGCATTCTCGATAGCATCGCCGAGGGCTAAAACGGCCATTCCGGCCGCGCCCGTCTCAACAGCCCAAAACGAAGGCCGCCCATCGCAAAAATGGGCGGCCTTCTTATTTGCCAAGTCTCAAAGGGCGAGAGAATCTGCCATTTCCACCCCGTCCCCAAATGGCAGGTGGGCTAGATCACGTAGTCGTAGCCTTCGTTGGGAGCGACAAGTTGATCGAGCGTCACACCGTCGAGGTAGTCGTTGATAAGCTTGTCCAGGTTCTTCCACACGTCGAGCGTGGGGCACTCGTCAGAGCGCGAACAACCCTTGCAGTCGCCATCCAGGCAGGCGACCGGCGCCAGGCTGCCCTCGGTCAGGCGCAAGATCTCGCCCACCGTGTACTGCTCGGGCGGGCGCGTGAGCACATAGCCGCCGCCCTTGCCGCGCATGCCCGAGAGCATGTTGGCGCGCACGAGCGTAGCCAGAATATTCTCGAGGTACTTCTCCGAAATACCCTGACGCGCCGCGATCTCTTTAAGCGGGATACGGCCTGTCGCCTGGTGCTCGGCCAGGTCGACCATAACGCGCAGGGCATATCTGCCCTTTGTGGAAACCAACATATATATAGCTGCCTTTCGGTCTTTTAATTCGTAGAAATTCTAGCCGAAAAATTGGTTTTGAAAATACCTATTCCCGTCAAGATGGTTAATCGACTCGTAATAATCTTCTATTTCCTATTGCGTTACTAGGCTTTACTGTCTACTATGCTTGCCAACAGCAAAACGAACAACCTATAAGGTTTGTGGGTTTCGCTGCTACACACACCGTAAAACCACACGGTATCCAGTCATTTGAACACTTTGGAGGTTCACCATGAGCAATGTTTACACGTCCATCGATCAGCTTATCGGCCACACCCCGCTTCTGGAGCTCACCCACTTCGAGGCCGACGAGGACCTCAAGGCCCGTGTGCTCGTCAAACTGGAATACTTCAACCCCGCCGGGTCCGTCAAAGACCGCGTCGCCAAGAACATGATTGACGAGGCCGAGAAGGCCGGCAAGCTCGTGCGCGGTGGCGACTACACCATCATCGAGCCCACGAGCGGCAACACCGGCGTCGGCATCGCTTCGGTGGCGGCGGCCCGCGGCTACAAGGTGATCATCACCATGCCCGAGACCATGTCCGTCGAGCGCCGCAAGCTGATGCAGGCATACGGTGCGCAGCTCGTGCTCACCGACGGCTCCAAAGGCATGAAGGGCGCTATCGCCAAGGCCGAAGAGTTGCAGAAGGAGACCCCCAACAGCATCATCGCCGGCCAGTTTGTGAACCCCGCGAACCCGGCCATTCACAAGGCCACGACCGGCCCCGAGATCTGGGACGACACCGACGGCAAGGTCGACATCTTCGTCGCCGGCGTCGGCACCGGCGGCACCGTGACCGGCGTGGGCGAGTTCCTCAAGGAGCAAAACCCCGAGATTCAGGTCGTCGCCGTCGAGCCCGCCACCTCCCCGGTGCTCTCCAAGGGCCTGGCCGGCCCGCATAAGATCCAGGGTATCGGTGCCGGCTTTGTGCCCGACGTCCTCGACACCCAGGTCTACGACGAGATCATCCCCGTCGAGAACGACGACGCCTTTGCCACCGGCCGCGCCGTGGGCCACAAGGAGGGCGTGCTCGTGGGCATTTCGTCCGGCGCCGCTGTGTGGGCCGCCCTGCAGCTGGCCAAGCGCCCCGAGAACGAGGGCAAGACCATCGTGGCGCTGCTCGCCGACACCGGCGAGCGCTACCTGTCCACGGCACTCTTCCAGGACTAGAGCTCTCGTTCTTAGAACGAGTCCAAGGCACGCCGGTCTCCCCTCTCTTCTGGCAGCCTGAGCTCATCCCAACAGGGTGTCCCACAGGACGCCCGAACTTGCTACAATGTCTGCGGCGCGGAACCAGCCTCCCGCGCCGCTTTTCTTTTTTGGCCACATGCCACCAAGGAGAACCTCCCCATGCACAACAAGCGCGTGCTCGTCGCCATGAGCGGCGGCGTCGATTCCAGCGTGACCGCGTATCTGCTCAAAAGTCAGGGTTACGAATGTGTCGGTGCCACCATGCGCCTCACCTGCCCCGCGCCCGATCCCACCACGGGCATGAGTAAGGTCGACCGCGACATCGCCGATGCAAAGGCCGTCGCCGAGCGCCTGGGGATACCCCATCACGTGCTCGACTTGCAGCAAACCTTCGACCGCAACGTTGTCGAGCGTTTTATGAACGCCTACCAGGAGGGGCTGACGCCCAATCCGTGCATCATCTGCAACCGCCATATTAAGTTTGGCGCGTTGCTGGATGCGGCGCTGGATATGGGCTGCGACTACATCGCCACAGGCCACTATGCCAAAACGAGCCAGGCGCCCGACGGCACCTGGCAGCTGCATCGCGGCGAGGACCCCAAAAAGGACCAGAGTTACTTTTTGTATTCGCTCACGCAGGAGCGCCTGGCGCACACGATCTTTCCGCTGGCAGGCCTAGACAAAGAGCGCGACGTGCGCCGCATAGCCGCCGAGCAGGGCTTTACCAACGCCCAGAAGGCCGAAAGCGAGGACATCTGCTTTATTCCAGACGGTGACTACGCGGGCTATATCGAGCGCCGTTGCGAACATCCCGCTGCACCGGGCGACATTGTGTGGCGCGACGGCAGCGTGGTCGGGCGCCACAACGGCGCGCTGCGCTACACCATCGGCCAGCGCAAGGGCCTGGGCGTCGCGATGGCGCATCCCGTGTACGTAACGGGTGTCGACGCCGTCAACAACACCGTGCATCTGGGCGAGGCAGAGGACCTGACGGCCACGGCGCTCACGGCCAACGACTGGATCTGGAGCGCCCCTGCCGACCGCATGGAGGCCGAGCTGGATGCCGGCGGCATCCGCGTGGGCGCCAAGTACCGCTACCGACAGAAAGACCAGGCAGCGATCCTTACGTGCGGCGAAGACGGGCAAATGTTGCTGACCTTTGACGAGCCGCAGCGCGCCATCGCCCCCGGCCAAGCCGTTGTAGTCTATCGCGGCGACATCGTCCTGGGCGGCGGCACCGTTACGGCAGCCATCAAATAGCCCCATCCCCTTTATAAGTTGCGGTGAAATAGGGACTGTTTAAGCGTTTAAAACCGCCAAACAGTCCCTATTTCACCGCAAGTTAGAGAGGACGGCCTCGGTCGGCACTATTGTGTCAGCCGAGGCCGCTGCATCGTTAGCGCTGGACGTAGGCGCGGACCAGCTCAAAGGTGTTACGCACACCGTCGATGTGGCTGCGCTCGTAGTTGTGGCTCGCGTACACGCCGGGGCCGATCAGACCATGGCGAATGTCATAGCCGGCCGAGAGCGTGGCCTCGACGTCGGAGCCGTAGTGCGGGTACACATCGATGGCGTAATCGAGCTCCAGCTCGCGCGCGATGTTGGACAGCGTGGTTACCAGGTCGTAGTTGTACGGACCACCCGAATCCTTGGCGCAAATCGAAACCATGCGCTCGGTGCAGCCAAGGTCGTCGCCCACGCAGCCCATGTCCACGCTGATCATCTCGCGCGTGTCGGCCGGCACGAAGGCACCGCCGTGGCCGACCTCCTCGTACACCGTAAAGAGCAGCGATACCTTGCGCGAAAGCGTCACCTCGCCGCCAGCAACGGCGCGGGCCAAACCCAGCAGAATCGACGCGGACAGCTTGTCGTCCAAGAAGCGGCTCTTGATGTAGCCGCTCTCCGTCACCGTGGTACGCGGATCCATGGCGATGATGTCGCCGGTCTGAATACCCAGCTCGAGCACATCGTCCTTGCTGTCAACGTTCTCGTCGAGCAGGATTTCCATGTTCTTCTCGATGGTCTTGACCGGCTCATCGGCCACATGCGCCGAAGGCTCGGTATTGAGGACCACACCCGTGTACACATTGCCATCGCGCGTATAAACGGTGCAGTTCTCGCCATCAGCCGTAGACCACTGATGCCCACCGAGCGTCGTGGGGCGCAGGCGACCATTGTCCTTAATGGAGCGTACCATGGCACCCAGGGTATCGACATGGCTCGCCAACACGAGCGGCTCACCCTCGCCACCAAGCTCAACAAGCACGTTACCCTTATTAGAACGCTCGGGCCCAAACCCCATATCGCGCAGGGTCTCCATCAGATAATCAGTCGCCGCACGGGTATAGCCCGTAGGCGAAGCAATCGAGGTAAGCGCCTTCAACTGGTCAGTAATATAGGAGAGCGTCTCCTCTAGAGAAGCATCAACATTAGAAGCCATATGCATCCTTCCAAGTAAAACTAAGACCGAGTCCCGATTTTAACCGTTCTGCACGTGCAATGCCTCAGGAGCCGAACCGCCTCCAGACGTCCCCGCACCGGTTTTCTGCACGCGCACGGTTTACAATCCCAATCTTGCATAAATCCTATCGGTATCTGCATAGAAATGAGGCATCTTTTTGCTTCGTCTCAGGGTACCCCACCTTAGACCGTGCAAAAAACGGAGTATTCAGCACCGTGGGCCCCAACGGCCCCATCACAACCGACATAACGACGTGGTTACAGCAGTGTTGCAGGCCGGCGCAAACCAAAAACGCGGCGACAGCCATCTCCGCCCATCGATAGCCCGCCCACAAGGACTGTCGATGGGCGCCGCGGGCCACTACGGCCCATTCACAACGTTATGCATTTTTCAGAGCTTGCTGAATACTCCCAAAAATGCACGCTGGGAAGTGCACCACCTATCCGCAGCGGGCAGCATGCCTTGGTTTTGCCCATATCGGGGCATCGGCGCGGCACAAAAAGCCCCCGCCGCACGAAGTGCGCAGCGGGGGCTTCCGACATGTCCGAGGACGATTGTGGGGCTAACGGGCAGGGGCCCGCCGAACCAAGTTAGGCAGCCGGGCAGATCTTCTTGAAGAGCTCGATGACGTCGTCGAGCGTCGCCTCGCGCGGGTTACCCGGGAAGCAGGCGTCAGCCATGGCGTCCTTGGCCAGGACCTCGATCTCGTCAGCCTTCATGGCCTCGCAGACGTGCGGAATGTTCACGTCGGCAGAGAGCTGCTTGACGGCGGCGGTGGCGGCGTCGGCGGCCTCGTCGGTGCTCATGCCCGTGGTGTCAACGCCCATGGCGACGGCAACCTTGGCCAGACGCTCGGCGCAAACCGGCTTGTTGAACTCCATGGCGATCGGCAGCAGCATGGCGCAAGCGACGCCGTGCGGGGTGTCGTAGTGAGCGGACAGGGTGTGAGCCATGGCGTGGTCGATGCCCAGGCCAACGTTGGAGAAGCCCATGCCGGCGACATACTGGCCAAGAGCCATGCCCTCGCGGCCGGAGCCGGGCTGGCCGGACTTGGCCTCGGCGACGGAGTCGCGCAGGTTCTCGCTGATCAGCTTAATAGCCTCAAAGTGGAACATGTCGGAGAGCTCCCAAGCACCCTTGGTGGTGTAGCCCTCGATGGCGTGGGTCAGAGCGTCCATGCCGGTTGAGGCGGTCAGGCCGGCGGGCATGGAAGCCATCATGTCGGGATCGACGACGGCAACCTCGGGGGCGTCGTTGGTGTCGACGCACACGAACTTGCGAACCTTCTCGGGGTCGGTGATGACGTAGTTGATGGTCACCTCGGCAGCGGTACCGGCGGTCGTCGGCACAGCGATGGTAAACACGGCGTGGTTCTTAGTGGGAGCAACGCCCTCGAGGCTGCGGACATCGGCAAACTCGGGGTTGTTGATGATGATGCCGATAGCCTTGGCGGTGTCCATGGAGGAGCCGCCACCGATGGTCACGATAGCGTCAGCCTCGGCGGCCTTGAAGGCCTCGACGCCGTCCTTGACGTTCTGGATAGTGGGGTTGGGCTTAATCTCGGAGTAGAGGCTCCAAGCGATGCCAGCGGCGTCAAGCTCGTCGGTCACCTTAGCGGTAACGCCAAACTTGACCAGGTCGGGGTCGGAGCAGACGAAGATCTTCTTGTAGCCGCGACGCTGGAGCTCGCCGGGGATCTCCTTGATGGCGCCGGAACCATGATAAGAGATGGTGTTGAGAACGAAACGATTAGCCATTGATAGCCTCCCATCGTGTGCGGGGCACCCATTACGCCCCACGCTATGAGTCCCATCCTAACGCTTTTGAAACAAAAAACACGTGAGAACGTCAAAATTGTTAAAGCGTTTCAACAGGAGATGAAAAATACTGCGGCAAAGGGACAACCCCTCTGCCGCATTCCTCTACTTTCGACAGCCCTCTTTCCAAGCCTCGGCCGCAACCTTCCAGCGAAAACGCAAGTCGCGCTCGCGGTCGATGAACATGATGGCAAACGCGATAAACAGCAGCACGCTCGCCACCGCAATGGAGTGCAGCCCCATGCGCTCAATACACCAGTTGCCCAGCACGGCGCCAAACACAAAGGTAAAGATCACGCCAAAGTACAGCAGGCCGTTTTCCAAAAAGCCGCGCTTGTGGGTGATGATGTAATCATCCACGTTTTGCAGCGCGTTGCGCAAGTTGCCGATGCACATGGTCGTGGCGATGCCGTGACCGTGGATCTTGCGGAAGCTCTCGACTTGCATACCGCAGGCAAACGAAGTGAGGCAGTTGGCGAGCAGGTTGAAATCGCCACCGGGAATAAAACTCACGCCCAGCAAGATGACGGCTTCAAAGAACACCGTCACCTGACGCCAGTGAATCACACTGCCAAACCGCTCGTGAACCAAGTCGGCAAGCATAATGCCCACGGCAAACGACACCACGGGAAAGAAATAGCGTCCCGCCAGCGCCCAGTTGCCCTCCGAGATGCTTACACCCACGAGCAGGATGTTGCCCGTCTGAGCGTTGGCGAAAACATGGTCGCGCCCAATGTACGAATAAACGTCCATAAAGCCACCGGCGAGCGCCAAGATGATGCCCAGCTCAATAGACTCCGATATCTGCTTGGCACGCTGCATCGTCGTGCATCCTCCTTGTTGACGACTCCCTCGTGCGTTGGCGGACATATAGCCGCCGTTCATACTGTAACCCATTGACAATATAGCGTGCGCGCGAGACGAGTTCCCCAACGCGCAGATACACAGTCTGGAAACAAACAGCGGGCGCAGCGCCGGCACCCGCATCGACGCGCCAATCCGCCAGCTCATGTACTCCACCAGTCTTTTTAGCCCCGTCCCAAAAAGACTGGTTACAATTACGTGCAGCATACAAACACCGGGAGGGATCGTGGCAAAAAAGCCTCAGCACGCTCAGAACAGCCAACGCGGACAGCAAGGCAAACAGGGCCAGCAGCAAAAGCGCGGCGGCAAGGCGCAGGCCACGGTCGCCCGCACCAAGCATTCCCAAGCGACGCCCGCCCGCCCCTGGCGACCGGGCCGCGACAAGTTCCTCCCCGTCAGCCGCGCCGACATGGATGCACGTGGCTGGGACCAGTGCGACTTTGTCTACATCTGCGGCGATGCCTACGTGGACCATCCGAGCTTTGGCATGGCCATCATCAGCCGCGTGCTCGATGCGCATGGCTACAAGGTGGGTATCATCTGCCAGCCCGACTGGACCGACCCCGCCAGCATCACGGTGCTCGGCGAGCCTCGCCTGGGCTTTCTCGTCAGCGCCGGCAACATGGACTCCATGGTCAACCACTATTCGGTGACCAAGCACCGCCGCCACTCCGACGCCTACACCCCCGGCGGCAAGGAGGGGCGCCGTCCCAACCGAGCCGTCACGGTCTATGGCAACCTCATCCGCCAGACGTTCAAGGACGCTCCCATCATCATCGGCGGCATCGAGGCAAGCCTGCGCCGCCTGGCCCACTACGACTACTGGCAGGACAAGCTCAAGCGCTCGGTACTGCTCGACTCGGGCGCCGACATCCTCATCTACGGCATGGGCGAGCATGCGATCGTCGAGATCGCCGACGCGCTCGATGCCGGACTGCCTGTCGATCAGATCACCTACATCAACGGTACCGTCTACCGCACGGGTTCGCTCGACGAGGTCTACGACTACGACCTGCTGCCCAGCTGGGACGACCTTGCCGCCGACAAGCTCAACTACGCGCGCAGTTTTAATGTGCAGCAGCAGAACATGGACCCCATCACCGGGCATCGTCTGGTAGAGCCCTACCCCAACAGCGTCTATGTGGTGCAGAACCCGCCGTCGGCAACACTCACCACAGACGAGATGGACGAGGTTGCCGAACTCCCCTACGCACGCGATTGGCATCCCGACTACGACGCGGCAGGCGGCGTACCGGCCTTTGCCGAGATCAAGTTTTCTATTAGCTCCAACCGCGGCTGTTTTGGCGAGTGCTCGTTTTGCGCCCTCACCTTCCACCAGGGCCGTGTGCTGCAGATGCGCAGCCACGACTCGATCATGCGCGAGGCCGAGCTGCTCACGCGCGATCCCGAGTTTAAGGGCTACATCAACGACGTGGGCGGACCGACGGCCAACTTTAGCCGCCCTGCCTGCGACAAGCAGCTCAAGCACGGCGTGTGCAAGAACAAGCGCTGCCTATGGCCAAGCGTGTGCAAGAACATGGTGGTCGACGAGAGCGGCTACACGCAGCTGCTTCGCGACCTGCGCCAGCTGTCGGGCGTCAAGAAGGTCTTCGTCCGCAGCGGCATCCGCTTTGACTACACCATGGCCGATGCCTCGGACGAGTTTTTACGCGAGCTGCTGGAACACCATGTCTCGGGCCAGCTACGCGTAGCGCCCGAGCATGTGAGCGACGCGGTGCTGTCCGTGATGGGCAAGCCGAGCCGCGCCGTCTACGACGCGTTCTGCCGTAAATTTGAACGCCTGAACCGCGAATACGGACTCAAGCAGTACGTGGTGCCATACCTAATCTCGAGCCACCCCGGCTCGACCATGAAGGAAGCTGTGGACCTTGCCGAGGCCGTGCGCGACATGGGCTACATGCCCGAGCAGGTGCAGGACTTCTACCCCACCCCGTCCACCATGTCGACCTGCATGTACTACACCGGCGTGGACCCACGCACCATGCAGCCGATCTACGTGGCACGCGACCCGCACGAGAAGGCCATGCAACGCGCGCTCATCCAGTATCGCAAGCCCGAGAACTACAAGCTGGTGCGCGAGGCGCTGGAAAAAGCCGGGCGTCGTGACCTGATCGGCTACACCAAACACTGTCTAATCCGCCCCGTGCCGCCGCGCCCGGGTGAGACGTCTGCTGGCGGTGGGCATGGCACCGGCAAGAAAGACGGCAAGCCGCACTGTGGCGCTGGCGGCAAGGGACCCAAAGGCAGCAAGGGGCACGGCGGCATGTCGCGCGCGCAAAACACTGCCGGGCGCAACCGTGCAGCTCAGGGGCGTCAGGGTGCCAACGGCGGTGGCAGGCGCAACTAGGGCAGCGATGCGCTCGCTGCGTCCATCCCACACGCATGGCGCAGCGAGCGCATCGCCTCCACGAGGACGATGCCGGCTATGGTGACCGTGATTACCACGTCGAGCGGTGTGTTCACAAACCACAACAGACCCATCAGGTACGACCCGGCGTTAAAAGCAAAGTGCAGCAGGATCGTGTAGCGGAGCTTTCCGGTGGTCACAAGCACCCAGCCAAAGATGAGGCCGGCGGCACCTGCATAACAGCCCTGCACCCAGTTCATGTGCATAAAACCGAAGATCGCCGCCTGCAACACGACCGCCGTGGCGATACCCCACGTGCTTGGGGCCGCCCAGGGGACCATGGCGCCATCCTGCGCGCTCGCACGACACCGGCGCTTCCAAAGTGGACGGCACTGCGGATTAAACGCTCGGAGCGAAAACTCAAAAACAATGCCGCGCACCAGCAACTCCTCGCAAAACGGAGCGCCGAGCACCGTGGTCAGGACGGCAAGAAGGTTGGTATCGCCCAAGCCTGTTTCCTCGACGAGCTCGCTATAGTCCGCCGCAACCTCGGGCAGCAGCGACAGCACGCCGTCGCATAGGTAGCTAATGACCACCTGCATGGATAGGCCGATCACGACAACGCATGCGATGCGCTTCCATGCAGCATTTGCTCCCCCGCCGAGCGGGCGTTCACCTTGCCGGCGCGCCATGAAGGAGCGGGGCCACAGATAGCGCCACCACAGCAGCGCCATCAAAAACGACGCCGTCTGAGCGGCGGCCTGAAACCATTGAATATCGAGATTGTCGATCGGGAAACCCGTCAGTGCCGACACGATGTCCAGCGCGGAGAACAAAACAATGCTCAGGGCAATATCGGCAGCGACGACACCAAAACAGGCAAGCGCCCAAACCAGCGCATTGAGCATGCCAACCTCCTCAAAACCCGGCAGTTTGGGACAGTCATTGTTGATGAGAATCGGGCGCAGTGCCAAAAGCCCCGCTAGGCGAGATGTCGAACGGAAAGGTGCCGCAGCGATTGAACGCGGCGATAAACATGCGGATGGCGTTGGACGGCGTGGTGCCCACGAGCTGGGTTGCCGCCGCGAAGGCCGCCTTTTCCTCGGGCAAGACCTTCGCGACAACCGGGGTCATGTGTTCTGCCATGGCGCTTCCTTTTTGAAACGACGGTGGTGCGGATAGATGCGGGCCACGCGGCTGGGCGACGGACTGTGAAGGCAACCCGATTGGCCCGCATCTGGAGTGTGTTTCTACGGCGTTGGTATTACTTGGTATTCCTAAGTATTACCCCGCAGATAGAATACCATACCCGACCCCATGGGGACGGAGAAAAAACGGATCATTTTGTTGCTGAGTAAGTATTTAGAGCGTGATGATATCCGAGATATTGAGGGCCTGAGCGTCGACGGCATCGTGCGTGGCAAGCAACAGCATGCGACCGTCGAGCAAGTCGAGCACGACCTCGGCGCATGCGTCGCGTGCAGCGGTATCTAGACCGGTAAAGGGCTCGTCCAGAATCACCGCGTCGCCTGGGCACAGCAGGGCTCGAGCGATCTCGACGCGACGGCGCTGCCCGCCCGAAAGCTCGGCCACGCGAGCATGCACATCGACCCCCGGCACCAGCAGGCGCAACAGGGCTGCAGCACTCGAGGCATCCACGCGCGCGTCGGCGCACACCAGCACGTTACCCAGGGCAGAGACGTCCTCGACCAGGCACACATCCTGAAACACCATGGAGCACGGCGCGCACTCCCCCGCCGCAAGGGCAAGGAGCGTCGACTTGCCCGCACCCGAGGCACCCATCACACAGATACGCCCAGACGCGGGCACGTTGAGCACCAGTCCGGCGAGCGCCGGCGCCCAGGGCGCGCGATCGCCCAGGGCGAGCGCAAGCTCCGCCGCAGCGCCATCACTCGCGGTCCCCGCGCGCCCGCGCAGTCCATGCCCATGCGCCCGCACGGCCGCGCGCCACGCCACGGGTCCCGAAACCCGCAGCAGCCACACCAGCACGCGCTCACACGCCCACGAGGCGGCAACGACCAGCACGGTCCATGCCAGCAGATCGGCCGTCTCAATCAAAAGCTTTGCCTGATAGATGCGCTCACCCACGGTGCCCGTCGCCATGCCGATGAGCTCCGCCGCTACACCGGCCTTCCAGCTCATGCCGATGACCGCCTTCGCGCACGAAAGCACAAACGGCAGCACCCCACGCCAGGTGTGGGCGCAAAACAGTCGCCAGCCCCGCACGCCATGCAGGCGGAGCATCTGCTCCAGCGGCTTATCAACCTGCGCCAAGCCCTCGACCAGTGAGAAATATACGCCCGGCAGCGCCATCAAAAAAACCGCCGCGATGCTCACGCGCGCCGATCCCAGCCAGATAAGCAACAGGACCACCACGCAGGCGACCGGCGTCGCCTTTACAAACGACAGCGCCGGTGCCACCAGGCGGGCAAACGTCCGCGACCGCACCGAGGCTCCCGCCAGCACGCCGCCGCACACCGCGGCAAGCGCCAGCCCGCCCAGTATCCGCGCGCCCGAGCCCACCAAAATCGCCCAGGTACCGCCATCGCACGCCAGGCGCAGCAGCGATACCACGACAGCGCCCGGCCCCGGCAAAATCAGCGGCTGTGCCACAAGACCCGCCACCAGCATCCACACGGCAAGCCAAAAGGCGGCGACGGCACCTGCTGCCGCCACCGCCTTCATACGCTCTGTCATTTGTCGAGCAAACGCACGCACGGGCTACTCCAAGTAGTAGAAATCGTCAGCCGAGAGCTTGCCGCCCACAGCGCTCGCATCCGCATCGGCCAGCACCTGCAGGTACCCACCGAGCGCCGCCTTCATATCCTTCCCCGTCTGGCACACGAGCATGCACCCGGGAATCGCTTTTTCGGCGATCTTGGCGTTGTCCACAATGCCGGCATCGACCACGGCCTGCGCCCAGTCTGCCGGTGCCGCATTGACAGCCTTAACGCTCGCCGCATGGCAGCTCAAGAACTCCGCCACGGCATCGGGATGTTCCTCGGCAAACGCGCGGCGCACCACGGTCACGCCCGTCAGCAGGCGCGAGCCCGTGTCACCTGTCAGCTCGTCCCACACATCGGTCAGACTCACCGGTGCCGACAGCTTGCCCTCGCTCTTTGCGATGGCCGCCGTCTTAAACGGCTCGGGCAGCACGCCCACGGCAGACGGATCGGCAAGCAGCGCCGACAGCACCTCGGTGGGCTCGCTCTTAAACTCAAGCGTCACCTGGCCGGTCAGGCCCGCGCGCTCCAGCAGGTAGTTCATGACGTACTCCGGCGTCGTGCCCTTGCCCGTCATGTAGACGGTGCGACCCGCCAGGTCGCCAAACGAGGTCACGGCCGCGTCGCCCGTCACCACACTCAGCACGCCCAGCGTGTTAATGTCGATGACTTGCACCGCGCCCTCGGTCTTGTTGTAGAGCACGCTCGCCACGTTGGCGGGTACCAGGGCGATATCGACATCGCCCTGAATCACCTTGGGCACAATCTCGTCGGCGGCAGTGTTGATCGCAAAGTCGAACTCATTGTCCGTCTCGCCATCGGCCGCCTGGTCCATAAACTGCACCAGACCGATCGAGGTCGGTCCCTTGAGCGAGGCGACGTGCACCTCGACCGGCTCTGCAGCAGCACCGGCGCCGTCCGTGGCAGCCGAGCCCGCGGCGGACCCGGCACCGGCAGCCCAGCCGCCACAGCCCGCGAGTGCAAGCGACAGGGCGCCCACGGCGAGCGCCGAGGCAAACCCCCGGCGCGACATCTCAACATCAAATGCACGCATCGTTAGCACGTCCCTTCGTTAGGCATCGACCAGGCGTGATGGTCGGTATGCAGCAACTCCTCGGCCAGCGGCGAGAACGGCGCACCCAAGAACTCGCGATAGCATGCCTGGACATCGGGATTCTCGTGCGAGAAGCGAATGTCGGCAGCCGCATCGAGGCTCCAGAGCACCTGGCCGCGCTCTTCCGCCAGCTCGCAGCCGTCATGGATGGGCTGGCCGCCGCCACCGACGCAGCCGCCCGGACACGCCATGACCTCGACGAAGTCATAGCTCGCGCGGCCGTCGCGAATCGCATCGAGCAGGCGGGAGGCGTTGCCCAATCCGTGTGCCACGGCGACACGCACTTTGGTGCCATCGATATCGGCAACGGCCTCCTTCCAGCCATCGAGCCCGCGCACGTCGGTAAAGAAATCTGCATTGGGGTTCTTACCCGTCACCAGGTAATACGCCGAGCGCACGGCGGCCTCCATCACGCCGCCCGTGGCGCCAAAAATCACGCCCGCGCCCGTGCCAAAGCCCAGCGGCGTATCGAGCGGCTCCTCGACCAGTGTGTCGACGCTCACGTGGCTCGCACGGATCATGCGTACCATCTCGCGCACCGTCAGTGCAACGTCCACGTCGGGCGCACCGTCCTCGCCCACCATGCTCGGCAGCGCGCACTCGGCCTTTTTGGCCGTGCACGGCATCACGGACACCACAAACAGGCGCTCGGGCTCCACGCCCAGGGCCTTGGCGTAGTAGGTCTTGGCGATGGCGCCGAACATCTGCTGCGGCGACTTTGACGTGGACAGGCTGTCGACAAACTCGGGGTAACGTGCCTTCACAAAGCGCACCCAGCCCGGGCAGCAGCTCGTGAACATGGGCCAGCCGCGGCTATCGCCCTCGCCCTTGGCGGCGGCGCCCAGGCGCTCGATCAGCTCGGAGCCCTCCTCCATAATGGTGAGGTCGGCCGAGAAATCGGTATCGAACACGTACTCAAAGCCCACGCGGCGCAGCGCGCAGGCCAGGCGCTCAACGGTGGCCTCCTCACGCGGAATGCCAAGCTCCTCGCCCCAAGCGCTACGCACGGCCGGCGCAATCTGCACCAGCACGATCTTATTGGGATCGGCGAGAGCGTCGAACACGGTCTCGGTGTCGTCGCGCTCGCGCAGCGCGCCCGTCGGGCAATGCGTGATGCACTGGCCGCATGCGACGCAATCGGTCTTGCCGATCGGCGCACGCCCGCGGGTGCCCACGGCGGTATGCGTGGCGCGGTTGGTCAGGTCCCAAATCCCCAGGCCCTGGACGCTCTCGCACACCTTGATGCAGCGCATGCATTTAATGCACTTGTCGTTGTCGCGGATGATGGGAAAGTCGAAGTCCCATCCCTCACCCGCCAGATGCTTCTGGTAGGGCAGATAGAAAATGCCCAGGTCGTTGGCGATGGCCTGCAGGTTGCAGTTGCCGCTGCGCACGCAGCTCGCGCACTGCGCGTCGTGCTGCGACAGGAGCAGCTGAACGTTAGTGCGACGGGCCTCGCGCGCCTTGGGGCTGTTGGTGTAGACCACCATGCCGTCGAGCACGTAGTTGTTGCAGGCGGCAACCAGTTGGTCGCAGCCCTCAACCTCGACCACGCACACGCGGCAGCCGCCGATCTCGTTCAGATCGCGCAGATAGCACAGGGTGGGAATCTGGATACCGACGGACTTGGCTGCGTCCAGGATCGTGGTGCGCTCGGGCACCGCGACCTCACAAGTATCGATCGTGAGCTTGACCATGTTGAGTGCTCCGCTTTCGGTGTTGTCGCTGACAGTGGTTTTGTTGGGCTCTACCATTCCAGGTTCCTCCCTCCGCGGAACGCGCCAAAGCCAAAGTGATCGCAACGCAGGCAGCGGCTCGCCTCCTGGCGCGCCTCCTGCTCGGTAAGACCTTGCTCGACCAGATTCCAATCGCGAATACGCTCGCCGGCCTCACGCTCGCCCAGCTCGCAGCGGCCGCACTCGTGCTTGCCCTTAAACTGGACGGTCGGCAGCTCGACTTCGAGTTTGATCTTATGATCAAAGCCCAGATAACGGTCGATATTTGCCGAGGCCACGCGGCCGGCATTGATGGCGCGAATGACGGTGGCGGGGCCGGTCTGGCAGTCGCCGCCGCTAAAGAGGCCATCGAAGTTGGGCACGGCGCCGTCCGAATCGGTGATGACACAGCCCCACTTGCAAACAATGCCCATGTCCTCAAACGACTTGGAATCGATGTCCTGGCCAATCGCCACAAACACGCGCTCGCAGGGGATGATGCGTTCGGGCGTGGCAGCGGCACGCGGAGCCGGACGACCACGGCGGGGCTCGCCGATAATCTGCGGCTGTACGCGCAGGCCGCACACGAGACCGTCCTCACCCGTCTCGATGGCGAGCGGGGCCGTCAACTCCAGCACCTCGCAGCCCTCGGCCTGGGCGCCGGCGATCTCGGCGTCCTGGGCCGTCATGTCGCAGATGCGGCGGCGGTAAACGATGCTCACCTTCTCGGCACCGCAGCGCACGGCAGAGCGGGCCACGTCCATGGCAACGTTGCCGCCACCGATGACGCACACGCGCTGACCGCTCAGGTCGGGTAGCTCGTCGTCGCCGATGGCGCGCAGCATCTTGACGGCCGACTCCACGCCGGGCGCCTCTTCGCCCGGAAGGCCGAGCTTCTTGTCGTTGTGGGCACCGATGGCCAGGTAGACGGCATCGTACTCGTCACGCAGACGGGCGAGCTCCTCGCCGCGCACAGAGTGGTCGAGCTCCACGTCGATGCCGGCGCTCAAGATCCAGTCGATCTCGGCCTGCAGGCGCTCACGCGGCAGACGATAACTGGGGATACCGTAGCGTAGCATGCCACCCAGGTGGTGACGCTGCTCAAAAATCGTCACCTTATGGCCCATCACGGCCAGATAATAGGCGCAGGAGAGACCAGCCGGGCCGCCGCCGACCACAGCGACACGCTTGCCGGTATTGTCCACGACATGCGGCTTGTGGTCGTTGAGGTCACTATGCTCGACGGCAAAACGCTTGAGGGCGAGGATGTTCATGGGGTCGTCGACCATACCACGGCGGCAGTGCATCTCGCAGGGATGCTCGCACACCAAGCCGCAGACGAGCGGCAGCGGGTTGTTTTTGCGGATGACTTTGACGGCGTCGGCATAACGGCCGGCCTCGACCAGCGAGATGTACCCGGGAATGTCGACGTGCGCCGGGCAGCCCGATACGCACGGAACGCGCGCCTCACGGTCAAAGCCGCAGGAGTGCTCGCGAATGTGGTGTTCAAAATCGTCGCGGAAGCCGCGAATGGCGGTGAGCGCCATGGCACCAGCCTCGTAGCCGATGGCGCAATCGCTCGAAAGATAGATGGTGCGGGCCGTACGCTCGATGAGGTTGAGCGTGGAATCGTCGGCGCGTCCTTCGAGCACGTCGGCGAGCAGGTCGCTCAGCGCGCTCAGGCCCACACGGCAAGGTGTGCACTTGCCGCAGCTCTGGGTGGAGCACAGGTTGACGAGCGCTGCCGTAAACTCAACGGGACACGGGGCGAGCGAACTCACCGCCAGACGACGTCCGAGCGCATCGTGCAGATCGTCCATGACGGCCTGAGCGTGGCTGCGTTCCATTACGTGCAGTCGTGCCATAAAGATCCCCTCTCACATGGCAGCCCGGAGGCGAGGCCGGGCGAAATTGCTACACGCACAACACTGACCTAAAAAGTTGTTAGGTCTCCACGCAGTTCGGCAGGCGGCATGAAATGTCACCCTCAGCGGTGAAATAGAACATTACCGCAGATAAATGCCATATTTGATAAAACGCGTTACCAAATGACAATGCCCCGTCCACGCAATCACGTGGACGGGGCATTGCTCTAGGTATGCGGCCAGCGACCCTGTTGCCTTTACTTAAGCTCGGGCCAGAAGTCCTTGTTGGCCTCGATCATGTCGTCGAGAACCTCCTTGGCGACCTTCATCGACGGCACGGTCTTGTTGAGCGTAAAGGCCTTGAGCGCCTTCTCGTACGAACCCTCGATCGTAGCCTCGACCACGAGCTTCTCGGAGTTCAGCTGCTGCATCATGAGGCCCTGCTGGAACAGAGGAATGTTGTCGCGGCTGATGACCTCGGGGCCGTTCTTGCCAATGTAGGCAGGCAGCTCGACCATAGCGTCGTAGGGCATGTTGGGGATAGCGCCCTTGTTCTCGCAAATGACCAGGAAGCGCTGCTTGGTGTCGTTCTTCAGAGCGATGGCCAGGTCGGCAATCCAGTCGCCGTGGCTGCCCGCATAGAACGTGCTCTCGTCGATCTCGCCCGTCTTCTCGTAATGGTCGATACCATCAAAGAGGTTCTTCTCGCGCGTCTCCTCAACCTCATTCGCACGGGTGCGCTCGGGGTTGGAATGCTCGACGAACTCCTTCTGCTGCAGGTAGTAGTTCAGATACGTGTTAGGCAGGTACTCCGGGAAGCACTCCATGATCTCGTACTCGCCCTTCCAGACGTAGTACCAGCTGCCCTTGGTGTGGCGGTTCTGCTCGGGGTGCTCGTCGGTGGCCTCCTCGGGCTTCTTGGACATCAGCGAGCCCATGCCCTTGAGGTACGAATCGGGCAGCAGAATCTCGTGCTCCTTGATGTACTCGCGCAGCTGCGGGAGCACCTCCTCGCCCTTGTGGCGAATCGAGGTGAACCAGCCAAAGTGGTTGAGGCCAAAGTAATCGTACTCGACATCCTTCTTGTCGATATCGAGCGCGGCGCAAACCACGTCGATGATTGCGATCGGCATGTCGCAGATGTTGATGATGCGAGCGTTGGGACGCAGAACGCGGCAGCCCTCGGACACGATGGCGGCAGGGTTGGAGTAGTTGAGAATCCAGTAGTCCTTCTTGGCGTACTTCTCAACGTCGTCGATCAGCTCGACCATGGGGAAGATGGTGCGCATGCCGTAGGCAAGGCCGCCGCAACCGCAAGTCTCCTGACCCACGCAGCCGTGACGCAGCGGAATCTTCTCGTCCTGCTCGCGCATGGCGTAGCCGCCCACGCGCATCTGGGCAAACACGAAGCTCGCGTCGGTAAAAGCCGTCTTCTTGTCGGTGGTCACCGTGAGCTTGATGTCCAGGCCGAGGTCCTCGTGCAGAATCCAGTCCACGAGCACGCCGATCTTGCGCTGGCGCTCCTCGTTGATGTCGTACAGACGAATCTCGTCAACGTCGAGCTCGTCCTTGCGCAGAGCGATGGACTTGACGATGCCGGGGGTAAAGGTGGATCCGCCACCACACAGAGTAATGATCATTGTTTACTGCTCCTTCTCAATTGCGTTTTCGACCTTGTCGCGCATCTCGGCGACCTTCATGCCAAAGATGATCTGGATATTGTTGCCGTTACGGTTGATGCCACTGTTGGGCACATGGTTGATGAGGTCCTCATCGATGAGGTCCGGGTTCTTAACGTTCACGCGAAGACGCGTAAAGCAGTTCTCGAGCTCCTCGATGTTGTCCTTGCCGCCAAGACCTGCGACCAGGTCGGCAATACCTGCATCGACGCCCTCTGCGGGAGCCGCGGCAACAGCGCCCTGCTTCACCGCGACAGACGCGGCGGCCTCGCCCTCGGCAACGGACTCGGCGAGCTCGGACTCCTCCTCGCGGCCAGGCGTGTGGAGGTTGAGCTTCTTAATAAGGAAGGTGAAGAGGAAGAAGTACAGAGCGGCGTTGACGACTCCAAGCACCAGCATCATCGGCCAGTTGGTCTTGTCGACACCGAGGACCAGGTTGGAAACCACGATGTTGATGATGCCGCCTGCAGTCGAAGCGGGCACGGAGAGGACCTTGAGCAGAACCAGGAAGATACCGGAAAGAACCGAGTGAACGACAAAGAGCACGGGAGCGGCAAAGACAAAGAGGAAGTCCATGGGCTCGGTGACACAGGAGAGCACAGCGGTGATGATCAGCGGGATGATAACGGCCTTGGTCTTATCCTTGTTCCCCTTGTAAGCGGTGAAGATAAAGGCGAGACCGATACCGATGTAGGGCCACAGGTTGTTGAAGGTGTAGCTGTTGAAGTAGGTGCTATCGGAGAAGGGCTGGCCCGTCATTGCCATCTCGGCGACACGGATGGGATAGGCGCCGGCGATAACCTGATCACCCAGCGTAAGGGTGCCGCCCACATCGGAGAACCGGAACGGGGTGTAGATGAGGTGGTGCAGACCGGTGGGAACGAGCAGCTTGTTGAGCATGCCGTAGATGAACAGACCGATGTTGCCCGACTCCTTAATGATGCCGGCAACGGAGGAGATGGCACCCTGAACCGGAGGCCAAACGATGCAGAAGCCAGCGCCCATGATCCAGGAGATGATGATCATGATCAGGAACGGAAAGCGAACACCCGAGAACATCGAAAGGGCAATGGGGAACTGCTTGTTCGAGTACTTGTTGAACACGGCACCGGTGATGCAACCAAGAATGATGCCGCCAAACACGCCGGTATCGAGCACCTGAATGCCCATAACGGTGCTCTGGCCGGTTCCGGTAAGGCCGAGCATGCCGCTCGCTTCGGCAAGAGAGCCGGTGGCGTTGAGCACGATGTTATTGGCCTGCAGGAACAGGAAGAACGACATCAGGGCGATCAGCGAAGCATGGCCCTTGTTCTTCTTTGCCATGGCGCCGGCGATGCCCACGCAGAACAGAATCGAGAGGTTGTTGATGATAAACATCAGCGACTGATAGACAACGGCGCCCACAAGCTGGAACGGACCGGAGCCCAGTACGGGGATCACGGCGCAGATGGTCTTGTTGGTCAGAATGATGCCCACGATGAGCAGGATGCCGGCAACCGAGAGATACATCATCGGCTGAACGATAGACTTCGCGAACACCTCCAACGGCGCTTTGAAATTGAACTTCTTTTTTGCGGTCATAGCGGTACTCCCCTTCCTTTTCCGCAAATTGAGATAGGTGTGCCCTGGACAAGACCGTGAGCCTTGCCTTATATCAATCGATATGTGGGCACGTTATGCCTAGAGACCAGGTTCTCCAAGCAGGTTAACAATGTGATATGCGAGATAACTCTTCTCGGCATCGGTAACGACGACGTTATAGGTAGACGCTAAGTGGTCGGCTATGGCGTCCGCGCACGAGAATGCGCACGGGTACGCCGTTTCATCGATTCGGAACAGCGCGTCGCCATTGATTTGCCCGGCCGCAGGATCGAGCGCTCGCTGTGCGAAAAACTGCAGGTGACGAACGAAACGCTCATAGGGCAGCGAGGTGTTATCGAGGGTCGTAGCATAGCGTTCGGAAACAATCGCGAGCACGTCGCGAACAAGCTGGACCGAGATGATGAGACGGTCGGAGCGTTGCGGCATGGTGGCGTTGACGATATGCAGCGTAATAAAACCCTGCTCTTCTTCGCTCATCTGGATGCCCATATACTCCTTGACAATCTGCAGCGCACGGCCCGCAAGCGCATACTCCTTGCGATAGAACTGCTGGATCTCGAGCAGCAACGGATTCTCGCAGGGAACGCCTTTGCGCTCGCGCTCCAAAGCAAGGCTGATATGGTCTGCGAGAGCGATGAGGATCTTGTCGTTAATATCAACATTGAGCTCTCGACGAAGCATCTGAACGATATCCTCGGAAATCACGAGGTTGACGGTGGGGATGGACTCCAAAAGATGTGCCAAGCGGTCAATCGTGCGCGAATCCTGAGAAGTTCCCTCCTGCAACGCGTAGGTCTTTTCGACTGACGCCTCGTCGATGGCATCGCCGGCATGACGGCCAAAGCAGAGGCCTCGACCGATGACGATGAGCTCGGAGCCATCGTCCGAAGTGACCATTGCGACGTTGTTGTTGAAAACTCGCTTGATAACCACGGTACCCACCACAAGAATTTACTCGGAAAGCCAGACGACAGGCTCTTTAACAGCAACGGGGCCGGAAGCATGCTCACGAAGAGTCGAGTTCTCCGAGCGCTCGCACACGATAACGAAGACCGTGGGATCGAAGCCGGCGGCGCGAACCGCGGCGAAATCGACCTCGACGAGGGGCTGGCCCGCGTCGACATGGTCACCCTGGGCAACAAGCGCATGGAAGCCCTTGCCCTCAAGCTTAACAGTATCGATTCCGATATGCAGCATCACCTGAGCAGAGCTGTCATCGGACATGATGCCCAGCGCGTGCTCAGTCGGGAACAGCGCCGCAACGGTACCGGAAACAGGAGCGCACACCGTTCCCTCTTGGGGAACCACGGCAACGCCATCGCCCACTGCACGGCTGCTAAAAGCGGGGTCATTGGTATTTTCTAGATGAACAAGCTCGCCGGAAACAGGAGCGAGGATTTCGAACTCGGAAGTTGCAGTCTTCTGCTCATCCGAGCCACCCATAAGGCGAGAAAAGAAACCCATGGTGGCATGTCCCTTCATAAATATAGCCCAACCAAAATCAATCGAATGCGCCCATTGAGACGCGCGCGATCAAAGACTTTGGTTAGGCCCACGTCCGAGGGACTCGGTAACCTTCCGCATTTCTTTTACGGGGGTTATTGTAGACAAGCCCAAAGCCGGAACAATCATTATGACCGGCGAACGGTATTTTTTCTCCGATAAACGGTATTTAGGCGATATTTGGATGTCTCTATGACACTTAGGGACGTTCCTTTTCTGCCAGTACCCAGGGACACTCCTTGCTCTGACCTCTTTGCACTAAAAAGGGCCCCGAGCATAGTCTGCTCGGGGCCCAAACTCGTCTCGCCTTACCGCGCGACGCGTATGTTACTTGCGCTTGCCGCCGCCGTCACCGGGACGACGGGAGCTGCCGCCGCGCTTGCCGCCACGGCTGTTGCCATAGCTGCCGCGGTTATCGCGACCGCCGGCGCGGCCGCCACGGGAACCGGCTTGGCTGCCGCCGCGACCACCACGGTAGCCGCCGCGACGCTCCTCGCGGGTATCGTCGTAGTTGCGCCAGTCATCGCGACGATCGCGGCTGGCACGCGGATCGCGACGATCGCGCGACTCATTCGAACGCCCAGCGCCGCTGCGCCCACCATTACCGCGAGCACCCTCGCGACGCTCGCCGCCGCGGCCGCCGCGCTCTTCAAAGCGCTTGCCGCCACGGGACTCACCGCTGCGGGCGCCACGCTCACCGCGACCCTCGCCGCCACGACGCTCGTCGCGGCCGCCGCGCTCGCCATCGCGACCGGAACGACGACGATCGCCCGAACCACGCTTGCCGCCACGCGAGCCACGGCCCTCGTCCTCGCGCTCAACACGGCGACGACCGCCGCGGTCTTCGTCCTCGCGGCGACGGCGATGCGCCTCGCCCTGGAACTGCTTGGCACGGCGCTCGGCACGGTTGCCTCGCGGGGCCTGTTCGACGGCACCAGCACCGCTGCGCTCTTCAGCAGCCACCTCGCGGGCCACGCTCTCCACGGCCTCGTCCACGCGAGCCTGAACGCCCTCGCGCACGCGAGTCTTGCCGCCGCGCTTGGGACGGCTCGGACGCTCGCCGTCGCCGCGACGCTCGCCGCGACCGCGGTTGGAACGACCGGCCACATCGCCGTAGTCATCGCCATTGCGCTTGCCGTCGCGACGTGCCTGCTCAAGCTTCTTCTTGCTCTTGGACTTGCCGCGCTTGGTCTTCTTCTTCACCTTAAAGGCCGCAGGGTCGCGCTCGGGGTCAACCGTGGGCGGGTTGGGACCCACATGCAGGTCGCCGGCCTCGTAGATGTCGGCGGTCTTGTCCATGAGCTTCTCGATCTCGTAGAACTCGTCCACGTCCTGCTCGGTCACA
Source organism: Collinsella sp. (assembly GCA_018363345.1). Lineage (GTDB taxonomy): Bacteria > Actinomycetota > Coriobacteriia > Coriobacteriales > Coriobacteriaceae > Collinsella. Next base: position 98,993 of record JAGZNZ010000007.1, read on the forward strand.
AACGTGATGGCCCAGCCCAGCTCGCCGGCACGGCCCGTACGGCCAATACGGTGGATGTAGTCGGTCGGCTCGGCCGGCACGTCAAAGTTCACGACGTAGCGCACGTCGCTAATGTCGATGCCGCGGGCAAGCACGTCGGTTGCCACCAGCACGTCAACGGTACCGTCGCGGAAGGCCGAAAGCGCGCGCTCGCGCTGGGCCTGGCTGCGGTTGCCGTGAATCGCGGCGGCCTTGATGCCCTTGCGCTCCAGACGACGGCAGCAGCTGTCGGCGCGGTGCTTGGTGCGCATAAAGACGATAGTGCGCTCCGGGCCTTCCTTTTTGAGGAACTCGGGCAGCAGGTTGTTCTTGGCCTCGATGGACACCGGGAACACAAACTGATCGACGGTGTCGGCGGTCGACGTGGCGGGCGCGATCTCCACGCGGGCCGGGTCGCTCACCAGGTCGGTGATCTCGCCCACGGCCTCCTCGTCGAGAGTCGCCGAGAACAGCAGCGTCTGACGCTCGGCCGGCGTCTCGCGCACAATGCGGCGAACGGCGGGCAAAAAGCCCATGTCGAGCATGCGATCGGCCTCGTCGAGCACCAGCACCTTGACCTCGTTCAGGTGGCAGGCGCCCTGCTCGATCAGGTCGACCAGACGGCCCGGCGTGGCGACCAGGATGTCGCAGCCATACTTGAGCGCCGCGGTCTGCGGCTTGTAGCTCACGCCGCCCACGACGGTCACGGCAACGTGGCCGGTGACGTCGGCAATCTTGCTCGCGACCTCGTCAATCTGCTGTGCGAGCTCGCGCGTGGGGGTGATGACGAGCATCACGGGGCCGCGGCCGTTGCCCTCGGGCTTTTTAGCACCGCGACGGCGGTTGCGGCCGCCGCGCTCGCGCACGGGTTTGGGCGGAGCGATGTGCTCCAGATTGTTCATGGTCGGCAGCAAGAAGGCGGCCGTCTTGCCGGTGCCGGTCTGAGCGGCGGCAAGCAGGTCGCGGCCTTCGAGCACCACAGGGATCGAGCCAGCCTGAACGGGCGTCGGCGCCGTGTAGCCCAGGTTCTCGATGGCACGAAGCATCTCGTCGGAAAGGCCCAGCTCGTCAAAGGCGGGCAGACTCTCGGTAGCGGACTCGACGGCCTGGGCAGCATTGGCCTCATCGGCGGCATCGAAGGCAGCCTGGGTCATGGCCTCGCGGGTCTCGTCCAGAATCTCGGCGTCCGTGACGTCGGATACAGAATTACGCATATGTTGTTGTTCCTTATCTGCACGCGCAAGGGGCACGGCATGCGGCCGCGCGGGGCGTGCTTGGTAGTGCGCTAATACATACAAAAACAGGTGCGCACAGAGAGGACGTTGCTCAGCACGCTGGCGATCGCTTTGGCAGCCCTATCACGCGCCGTCCAGACGCAGCAGCTCTAAGCGATGGAGCAGATTCGCCGCCGGTTAGTATACCCGTGCTTCGCATGCCCCCACGTAAACCACAGATGACGAGGCGAACGGAGTGGGCCCGAGGTGGGCCCGGCTGATTGTCTCAATCTGTAACAACTATGGGGTAAAACCGGGTCTACATGTTACAGATCGAGACAAGCGGTCGGCACGGTTCGCAAGCATCTCGATCTGTAACAGTTACGGAGCAAAACCGGCCCCAAATGTTACAGAACAAGACAGAGAGAGATTACCGTCCAGTCCAAACCAAATCTCTCAGTCTTCCTGCAATTTCGAACATGTGGCCTATAATGTTGCTTTGGTTACGCTACATATTGCGCAGCCATTTAATACGTCGCCCACCGAGGGCCATTAATTCCTATCGCCATATTGGCTAGGAAGCAATCAAAGGAGGCATCCGTGGCAGCAGAGACGCCTTGCTCGGTCCTCTATAACGATATTCGCTCGTTCGGCGGTCTTAGACATCTCGAGATCGCCCGAATGCTCATCAATGGAAACTCTTATCTCGGCAGTACCCTGCTCGAGAAATGCTCCTCCAACCGCTCGTATCTCACCCGTTACATCGTCCATCGCGAGCCTGACCAGTGCGCGCCCGCCATCTACAGCGACTTTGCCGTCACCACGCTCAATCTTTCCGCGGCAATCTGCAGCAAGCTCGGCGGCGGCGAGTCCGCCTATCAGGCAATCGCCGAGCACTATCGCGGCCCGGCCGCCAACGAAATGATGTCGGCTCTCGCCAGCTACAAATTGGACGGCCGCCTATATGCAAACGCCCTCAATCACATCGATAACTTTGACGGCAATGCCGTGCGCGAGAAGAGTACGCTTTACCTTATGCTCTTTGTGGCAACGGGTGCACTTGCCGATCCCGTTCAAGGCGTGGCCACCGTCGAGCGCTTTTGCGACAGCAAGACGGGCGGGCACTTTGGCACCACCGAAACTACCGTCGGACGTGGCTTTATGGGCAGCCTGGAGCAGCCGCGCACCGTCGCCCCCAACCTCGGTCTGCTCAGGACACATGCCGACAACTGCGTCGACATGCAAATCCATCCCCTCACACGCGATCCGCGCGGCACCGTGATTGGTTCTTTGCCCAAAACCTCGCCCAGCATCACCGATGTGGGCGCCGACGCATCGCGCGAGCATCTTCGCATTTGGCTTGAGGGTGAGCACTGGTACGCCCAGGGCCTTGGATCGACCAACGGCACGGTGCTCGAATCGGGTGCAGGCGACGGCGATATCGTAATCGAGCCGCCCCGCGACCAACGAGAGCCCGGCAAAGTCTATCCCCCCGTGGAAATCGCCAACAGCGACAGACTCCATTTGGGTCTCTATACAACGTTCCTCGTCATTGTGGACTAGCGCGTAGAGACGTGGGAAACAGGTGCCACTCGTCTTATATCATTTACGTTGCACGCTGCACCATAAATAGCAATACGAGTCAGCTTGTCGGCAAACACGTCTATCATGGGCTTTAATCGATAATCGCGTTCTCGGTGTGAGCACGCGGCCCCACCAGACGAAGGAACGCCTTGGATACCACCAACACCGCCCCTGGCGACAAACTCATCCGTCTCGACACGTTCGATACCGCCGTGGCAGTCGACCCCAGCGCCGAGGATGATGCCAAGCGCCGATTTATGACGCTTATTCTTCAGACGGCATACCGCGACGGCGGCAATATCGGACATGTGCTTCGCGCGACCAACACAAACGGCGAGGTCTTTGCCGTCAAGCTGCTCAAGGACAACGCCATCCTTTCCGGCCAAGCCCCCGATCGCTCCGCCGAGCAATCGGCCGCGCACCTGGCCAACACCGCCGCACTGTTCGAGGAGTACCGTCATCTGTGTACCGTCTCGCACCTGCGCGGATTTCCGCGCGTCTATGGCTACGGATCGTGCGAGAACGACCCGCTCATCCTCATGGAGTGGGTCGAGGGCACCTCGCTCAAACAGGCGCTGCCCTTGCTTCCGCACGACGCCTCGGGCGGGCTGACCACCCAGATGGTCGCCGCCGTCGGAAACGCCGTGCTTCGCGCGCTCTTGATGACCCAAGGCCTTGTGAATCCGGTCGTCCATCGCGACCTGTCGCCTGCCAATATCATGTTCCGCACCACCAGCCGAACGCTCGAGCAGCAGATTGCCGATTGCTCCTTTGACCCCTGCCTCATCGACATGGGCTCCGCGACTATGGCCCTCGGCGACGACACGATCACCCGGCGCGCCGACATCTGGCGCTTTGCCACGCCCGCATACGCCGCGCCCGAAATGCTCACGCAGGATATCGAAGGCATCGCGGCCCTTCGCCGTTCGCCCGCGATCGACGTCTATGCGCTTTCGAGCATTCTGTACCAGCTCTACAGCGGTCGCAAACCGTTCGATGTCGAGTCGACGGGTGCCGCGGCGACCGGCTCGTTCTACCTCATAAAGACCAAGACCAAGCCGGCACCGCTCGAGCCGCGCTGCGAGGGCGATGAAGCGCTCGTCCAGATCATCATGAAAGGCATCTCGGTCGAACAGGGCGATCGCCCTACCGAGCAGCAGATGCTCGAGGTGCTCTCGACATACCTCCCCGCTGCAGAATCTGAGGACCGCGAGGGCGCAGGAGAAGAGGCCGCGATTGATATCGATTCTGGCACACACCTTAAGGTCGACGTCGCCGGCGAGCGCGCGCGAGAGATCCTAGAGCAGGCCCGGCACGATGCCATGACCCGCCGCCGCTTTATTATCGGTGGCGTTGTCGCGGCCGTTGCGGGGCTCAGCGTTATCGGGGCGGCAACCCATGGATTTGGCATCCCCGACTACCTGGACGGCATCCGCGGTTCGCTTGACGACTACACCTGGGATCAGCTGCAGGAGATTTCGCTCAAGATTAAGGCCGCCGAGACCCGTAGCGAGGCACGCGAGATTGCCAAGCGCTACCACCTGCTCGATGCCGATGGGCACATCCCCTATCCGTGCACCAAGCGCGTCACGCTCACCAACGGGCTGCAGGTTGGCGCGCAGCTTGTGGGCATCCGCCACGATGAGCTTCTGGACGGGACGGGCAAGGCCGGACTGACGTTTATGTTCGATGCGGGTATTGCCGAGCGCGATGCTGCGACTGAACCGCCGAGCGCCGGCTGGGCAGATTGCGAGCTGCGGGAATGGCTCGACGGCGACGGCCTTAAGCTGCTGCCCAACGAGTTGCGCGCGCTCATCAAGTCTGTCAAAAAGATCTCGAATAACGTTGGCGCCGCCAGAAGCGCATCGTGTCTGAGCAAGTTGCCCGCAACCCTTTGGCTGCCCGCCATGGTCGAGCTGTGCGGTACGCAACCGCCCGAGTCATTTGCCGAGGGCTTTCACTACCTGGCCGACATCTACAACGGCGAGGGCAAGGAGTACCAACTCTTCCGCGAGCTCAAGGTGAGCCCGTATTCCACGAACGAGACGTTGGTTCGCCAGTGGAAGGGCAAGGACACCTGTTGGTGGGAACGAACGGCGAGTCCCGACACATCGGAGAGCGAAGGCACGCTCTATATGAACTGTGTGGGCTACGACGGCGATGTCTTTATGTATGCCACACCTGCGGAAAAGCCAAGCAAGCGAACCTGCGTGATCCCCGGGTTCTGCATCTAGGGAGCGGGCGTCTTGCCGTGACGGGACCCCTCCCCGGCAATTGTCTCGATCTGTAACACCAGCTCGGCAGATACAGGTCTAGATGTTACAGAGCGAGACAAAACCCAACCCCGCGAGACAACATCTCAATCTGTAACAGTAAGGGGTCAAAAAACTCTCTAGATGTTACAGATCAAGACATTTGAGTTGACCGCGGACGCTCTGTCTCGATCTGTAACAGTTAGAGGTCATATTTGCTGCTAGATGTTACAGATTGAGACATTAAGTTTCCCGTCAACTGTTTGTCTAAATCTGTAACAGCTATGGTTCAAAAACCGGTCCAGACGTTACAGATTGAGATGTTTGGCAGGGACTGCCAACGATTGAGCAGCCGCCCTCATCCGTAATGAAAAGTCATACATTCCAACTATTACTAGACACCCCCAGGGGGTATGGGTGTATAGTATCGGTTGGTTAACATTTCCGACACTACGTCACAGAAAGGAGAAGCCATGGCTCAAGATAAGTTCGATGTGGGCGGCATGACATGCGCCGCCTGTCAGGCGCACGTGGACCGCGCCGTGAGCAAGCTCGACGGCGTCCAAAGCGTCGCGGTCAATCTGCTCGCCGGCTCTATGCTAGTGGACTACAACCCTGCGCAGGTCTCCCCCGACGACATCTGCACCGCCGTCGACCGCGCGGGCTACTCGGCCTCGCCCGTCAGTACGGGCACCGAAGCCGCCCCAAACGGCAGCGCACAAGCCAGGTCCGGCGCCGCCCATATGGAGTCGCCGACCAAAAAGTTGGAGGCCGCCGCCTCCGCCATGCGCACCCGCCTCATCGTCTCGATCGTATTCCTCATCCCGCTGTTCTACATAGGCATGGGGCACATGCTCGGTTGGCCTCTGCCCAGCATCTTCACCGACCACACCCACAGCATGACGCTCGCACTCACCGAGTTCGTCCTGCTCATCCCCATCGTCCACGTCAACGACGCCTACTTTATCAATGGCTTCAAGTCGCTGGTCCACGGCGCGCCCACCATGGACGCCCTCATCGCCATCGGCGCCACCGCGTCCATTGCCTGGTCGCTCTACGCCATGTTTATCATGGCCGACCAGCTGGCCGCCGGGCAAATCCACAAGGCCATGATGACAGGCATGGACAATCTGTATTTTGAGAGCGCCGGCACGATCCTGTCGCTGGTCACCGTGGGCAAATACCTCGAGACGCGCAGCAAGTCCAAAACCGGCGGCGCTATCGAGGCACTCATCGACTTGGCACCCAAGACCGCGACCGTCGTTGCCGATGACGGCACCGAAACCACCGTCGACGTCGACGCCATCCTTCCCGGCCAGGTCCTGCGCGTGCGCCCCGGCGAGTCTATCCCCGTCGATGGCGTGGTGCTCGAGGGCAGCTCGGCCGTGGACGAGAGTGCGCTCACCGGCGAGTCCATCCCCGTGGAAAAGACCGCCGGCGACACCGTCAGCGCCGCCACCGTCAACCGCACCGGTTCGTTTACCTTCCGCGCCACGCGTGTGGGCGCCGACACGTCGCTCGCCAAGATTATCCAGCTCGTCGAGGACGCCAACGCCACCAAGGCACCCATTGCTCGACTGGCCGACAAGGTCGCCGGCGTGTTCGTGCCCGTGGTGTTCGTGATCTCTGCCGTAACTTTTGTGGCATGGATGGTACTGACCGGAAGCATCAACGAAGCGCTCACCTCCGCCGTCGCCGTGCTGGTGATCAGCTGCCCGTGCGCGCTGGGTCTGGCCACACCCGTCGCCATTATGGTGGGCACCGGCAAGGGCGCCGAGATGGGCATTCTGTTCAAGAGCGCCGAGGCGCTGGAGAATCTGCGCAGCGTGGGCACCGTGGTGCTCGATAAGACGGGCACCGTCACCCGCGGCAAGCCGGCTGTGACCGATATCGTGGTAGCCACGCGCGCCGACGGCTCGCCCGCCATGAGCGAAAAGGCGCTGCTCAAGCTGGCCGCCGCGCTGGAGCGCTCAAGCGAGCACCCGCTGGCCGAGGCGATTATGGCCGAGTGCGAGGCGCGCGGAATTGTCGCGCGCATGGTCGAGGGCTTTGCCGCCGTGCCCGGTCGTGGCGTTACGGCGCGCGAGGGGCAAAACGCCATTGTAGCCGGCAACGTACGCCTGATGGACGAGCTGGGCGTTACCGTGCCCGCGGGTCTTGCCGAGCAATTTGCCGCCGAGGGCAAAACACCGCTGTTCTTTGCCAAGAACAGCGAGCTTGTCGGTACCATCGCCGTGGCTGACGAGGTCAAAGAGACGAGCGCCGGGGCCATCGCCGCGCTCCGCAAGCTCGGCGTCGACGTGCGCATGCTCACCGGCGACAACCGCGTGACGGCCGAGGCTATCGCCCGCCGCGTGGGACTCACCAGCGAACAGGTCATCGCCGACGTCCTCCCCGCCGACAAGGAACGCCACGTGCGCGAGCTGCAGGATGCGGGCGGCAAGGTCGCCATGGTGGGCGACGGCATCAACGACTCCCCCGCCCTGGCGCGCGCCGACGTGGGCCTTGCGATCGGCACCGGCGCCGACATCGCCAAAGAAGGGGCAGATGTGGTGCTCATGCGCAGCGACCTCATGGATGTTGCGCGCGCCATCGAGCTTTCGCGCGCCACGATCCGCAACATCAAGCAGGACCTGTTCTGGGCGCTGTTCTACAACGGCATCGGCATTCCGCTGGCGGCGGGCGTGTTCTTCCCGCTCACCGGATGGCAGCTCTCGCCGATGTTTGGCGCCGCCGCGATGAGCCTGTCGAGTGTCTGCGTTGTGTCCAACGCTCTGCGCCTGAAATCCTTTAAGCCTAAAGTGGCAAAATAGGCTCACCATTAAGTCCATTTAGAACGGGTTTTCCAGGTGCCCGAGATTGACCTGAAAGAGGAGCGACGCGTACTTTGGTACGCGAGCGACAGCTTGAAGGTCAAGGTCGGGTGCCCGGGAAAGCCGACACAACAGAGAGGAATACCAATGCGTTACACGATTAAGACTTCCGGCCTCATGTGCGGCCACTGCGACGCCACCGTCGAGACGGCGTTGCTCAACGTGGCCGGCGTGACCGACGCCGACGCCGATCACGAGACCCAGACCGTCCAGGTGGAGTGCGCCGACACCGTGACCGCCGAGCAGCTCGCCGCCGCCGTCGAGGGCGCCGGCGAGAAGTTCCACGCCCTGTCCGTAACCGCTGCGTAACGACCCACGCGCACCCCGACCAGAAACGAGGACCCGCCATGATGGCAGACCATAAATCGGTGACCCGCATGCTCAAGACGGCACGCGGTCAGATCGACGGCATCCTGCGTATGGTCGAGGAGGACCGCTACTGCGTCGATATTTCCACGCAGCTCATGGCAACGCAGGCGCTCATTGCGCGCATCAACGCCGACGTGCTCAAGGCGCATATCGAGGGCTGCGTGACTTCGGCAATCGAATCGGGCGACGAAGACCTCAAAGCCGCCAAGCTCGCCGAGATCGAACGCGTCGTCGACAAGCTCTCCAAGTAATTGGGGCATTGGGGACAGACTTCTTTGCATCATCTTGGCGTATCGGGGACAGGTACGTTTGCACCACCTTGGTGCAGATTGACCTGTCCCCCTTGCTCTAAATCGGGTATAAAGGCGTGCAGCATATCGAACGAAAGGCAATTTGCATGAATGACTTTATGAAGGGCCGCAATGGTGCCGATGAACTCACCATCGTGATGGGTTTTGCCGGCATTGTCATCGCGATGATCGGATCGATAGCCCACATCCAGTGGCTCAGCTGGATTGCCATCGCCGTAATCGTGATTGGCGTGCTGCGCGGCCTGTCCAAAAACATCGATGCGCGTCGCAAGGAAAACGCTGCCTTTGTCGCCGCGACCGCGAACGTCCCCGGCTTGGGCAAGTTTGTCGCCAGCTTGGGCGGCGGCGCTGCAGCGGCCAGCACCTCGCGCGCGGCTGGAACGAGCAAGGAAGACTTTGAGCGCGCCAAGCGCACGGCCAAGAAGATGTGGAAGGGACGCAAGACCACGGCATACCTCAAGTGCCCCAACTGCGGCCAGATGCTCTCCGTCCCCAAGGGCAAAGGCAAGATCCGCGTCACCTGCCCCAAGTGCCACGCCAAGATGGAAACCCGCTCCTAGCGCCCGCACGCGGGACAAATTAATCAGGTTTGTTTGTCCCAAATCTTAAGTATTTGTTCGATAAAAAAGCCGAGGCCTCGTGTTGAGACCTCGGCTTTTTGTATGCGGCAACGGAGCTGCACCTTTGTCACATCTACGCCACACCGTCGCGGGCCAGCTCCTCAGCCAGCGCTTCGGCAGGCATGGCCATAATCGCGTCGAGCTCGGCGTCCACCTCGGGAATACGCTTCACCTTGAGCTTGCGTACCAGATCACCGCGACACATCACATGTATCGGTTCACGCAGAGCGCACAGGTCATCGAGCGGATTCTTGCGCGTCACCAGGATATCGGCGGCCTTGCCGCACTCGATCGTACCGGTCTCGCCGCCCAGCCCCAGGAGCTCGGCATTGACCTGCGTGGCCGTATGCAGCGCAAAGGCGTTGCTCACGCCCACGTACTTGGCAAAATAGGCCACCTCACGCCACATGTCGTACTGCGTCACGAACGGGCAGCTTGAGTCCGTGCCCAAGCCCACCTTAACGCCGGCATCCAGCGCCGCACGAGCACTCTCAATAATGCCCGAGCACACGATGTCGCCGTTCTTCTTTTGCGTATCGGTCGAATGGGTCTTTTCCGGATCGAGCAACACAAACGGCAGCGCCGGGCTGATAGTGCAGGTAACGCTGGGCGCACGTCCCTCGAGCTGCGTGCCCGCGGCGCCACGGTACAGCTCCAGGATCTCGAGCGTCATCGGGGCACCGTGCTCGATCGTGTCGACCCCGGCCTCAAGCGCGGCCTTCACGCCCTCGGTGCTCTCGACATGAGCCATAACCGGCAGGCCCACCTCGTGCGCCGCCTTGCACGCCGCCGCGGCAACCTCCACCGGCATACGTAGCACGCCCGGCTCGCCCACCTCGGTCGCATCGAACACACCGCCCGTTACGAACAGCTTAATGACGTCGGCGCCGCGCGCATACAGGTCTCGCACCTGCTCGGCTGCCTCAACGGGGCTGTTGGCCACCTGGGCGAACAAGCCCGCGCCATGGCCGCCCGGCACCGTGACACCCGTTCCCGGCGCTACCAGGCGCGGACCCTGATACTTACCGGCGTCGATAGCGTCGCGCACGGCAATGTCGGCAAACAACGGGTCGCCCGCGCCGCGCACCGTGGTCACGCCGCTTGCCAGCTGCTGCTGGGCGCTGCCCTTGAGGATGCGGCGGACGATGGCACGGCCCACGGGATTATCGAGTTTCTTCATCAGCGCTCCCGCATCACCGGCCGAGACAGGCTTGCCCGAGCCGCACAGGTGCACGTGCATATTGATGAGACCGGGCATGAGATACGCACCACCCAGGTCGATAACCTCGGCACCTGCAGGCGCCTGCGCCACAGCACTCGGCCCCATCCAGGTGATGACGCCGCGCTCAACAGTCACGGCCATATCGGGTTGCGGCTCCATATGTTCCGAACCATCCAGAATGGTCGCATTGATAAACAACGTGGAACGATCGGCAGACGCCATATCGAGCTCCTCCCTCACAATTAACTTGAACATTTGTCCATTATCACCTAGTCCCGCTGGATTGCTGCAGACGCATCGGTTAACGGAAGGAAGAGGGGATGTGGGGAGACGGAACACGTTGCAGTCCCACCCCAGCGACACCAGGGAAATGTCTCGATCTGTAACAGGTACAGGGTTATTAGGCCCCTTGATGTTACAGATCGAGACATTCGGTCGACGTTTCACCGGCTTGTCTCGATCTGTAACAATTACGAGCTCAAACAGCCTCTAAACGTTACAGATCGAGACAAAACCTCTCAGCGCCCATACCACTGGCATCTCCACTCCTCAGCCAATTCAACCTGCCGAGGAATACCCGCCAGCCTCATTTTCTCGACCAGCTTCCCCGGGTCTTTGAGTTCGTTAAACGTAAACCGAAGCACCTTATGCCCGAGCATTGTCAGATGAGATTCCCGCTGACGCTCTGCCACGAATGGGTCGACCGACTCCCGACCCTCGCCGTTCTGCAAGGTATACTTCCCCTTTCCGTCGAGCTCGCCAATCACGCACGTTCCGTCCTCGAGCCGCCAAAAATAGTCGACGCGAAACACCTGACTCGGATCGAGCGGGTCGCGAAACTCCACCTGCAGCTCCGGAACCGGAAAGCCGTACGCAATAAAGAATGCTCGGAACCGAGACTCGCCGCCGTTTTCAGACAGCCCGTCCGCATACAACGCAATCACCTGTGCCCTGCGATACCCTCGCCTGCCCTCGCAATCGGCGCGGAGGCGCTCGCACAAATCCCCACGTGATACGCCTTTCGCCCGCAGTGCAGAATCGGCAATCGCCAACCCGTAGGAGAACGGCGCACGCAGTAGGCAATCCTCCACCGTGCGCCAAAACGACGTCACCCGCACGCCATCAACATGCTCGAGTGCGCCCGCCATCTGCGGACGCAACAACCTGCACCCGCCGCTCAACGTCACCGAACAACCCGTCTTAACAAGAAAACGCGGCCCAAGCAGATCATTCGGCACCTCCAGACCCCACAAAAGCGCCGCGTCATAGCCCCAAAACGCCCAATCGGGATGAAACTCTGCAAGCCCTTTGATGGTACGCAGCGTTCGCTCCGCCGGCGTCAGCACACCCCAATCATGTTGAAAGCAGAACAAATACGGCTCGGGTTCCGCGATATCGTCGGTTCCAACATGACGCCGCAGCCACATGAGCTCCGCATTGTCATGCGTTGCGAGCAGCGCACCTTGCTCGGTCGCCTCCGTGAGTCGCGCGAGCATCCTATTCCGCGCCAACGTGTTACGAGTCGTATGTTTGTGTTTGAGAACGGTATTAGGCACTTCCATCACCACCACATCGGACAAATGGACCATCGTCACCGTTGCCTCCGCCGACAAACGTCTTGATCTGTAACAAGAAGACCGATTTTTGGACTGTAGATGTTACAGATTGAGACATTCCCCCAGCCAGGTGACAAACGTCTCGATCCGTAACAGTAAGACGTTCTTCAGGCCCCTAAACGTTACAGATTTAGACAAACCAGCGGCGCCCAAGCATTCGTCTCGTTCTGTAACAGGTAGACCGGTTTTTTGCCCCCAAACGTTACAGATCGAGACAAAAAGGCAAAAGGCAAGGCAGGCGACAACTACCCATCCCCTACTCCCACTCCTGCTCGTAGATGTTGAGCGACTTTACGTACCGCCCCTGGGCGCCCATGATGTCGCGGACCAGACGCAAGAAGAAGCTGATGCACGAGGTGTCAAAGCCGTCCTGCAGATCCTCGGGATGCACCGCACCAGGCCCATCGACCGCCGTGTCGTTCAGGCGCGCGATGTCATACAGGTAGAGCTGTCCCGCCGTAAGCCAGACATCGTCGACGCAGGCGAGGCGCACCGCAATCGCGCCGTCGTTCCAATGCTCCTTCCGCACGATATGCGGGTCGTAGACATCAAAGCGATGATCAGTGCGCGTGTCCTTCAGCACGACCATGCCGGACGCAGGATTCTTGTCCAAAATGCCAAAGCGCGAGAAATACTGCGTGTCGCGTACCTGCTCGAGCCGCTTGAGCGAGGCAGGCGAAAGCGATGCCGGCGGCTCGTCAACATATAGCTCGAGCAGCGTTTTGCCATGGCGATAGGGGCGCTCGAAGAGCAGCCAATCGGTAAACGTCATGTTGTAGGCCATGATTTCGTTTTGAGAAGGCCCCTCGCAATAGCTGAGCCACGGGTCGACAATGACCTCGAACTGTTCGCGTGCCAGCTCCAGGAATTGAAACTTCCGCAGCATCCAAAAGTGAGCCATGCCGGCAATATCGTTGCCGACGGCTTCAGCCAGCTCTGCTCGGTCAAAAGCGTGGTCAGTCATGGCATCCTCCTCAAACTGATGGACCTCAATTTGAGCTTACGAGGAGGGTGGGCAGCCACGACCAGTGCGGGCAAAATAGGCCCCCGGCTGCAAACCAGATGCTGACCAAACACTTGACGAAAAGCTTGACCGAAAATGCGCACTGCAACAAAACCGCAGGTAAACATAGACGGCCAACCCGCCCTTTTGAGCCAGATGCCCGCAGCCACCACAGAAACAACAGGTGACCACAGCCCAAGAAGTCGACAAATGAACACCCGTACGTCGACAAACAAGCAAATCGCTCGCAAATCCGCAAGGAGTGTCCCCGAATGCCGGCACTTAGGGACGTTCCTTTTGTGCCGGCAGTTAGGGACAGCCCTTGCCGATTCGATTATTGAGTATCTCCGTGACTACTTTACAGTTCCAGCGCGTCGCCGACTTCGGCAGCACAGGCCAGGGCGTCGGCCATGGCGTTCACCACGAGCGAGCTGCCGTTGCGAGCGTCACCGGTAACATACACCGGCGCGGCATCCGCGGCGACGCCGTCGACACGCGCCGCAAGATGCGAGCCCTCGGCGGCCATCACCGGCAACGGACGGCCAGCAGTGGCAACGGGCACGCCAACGGCGTCGAACACACTGTGCTCCGGGCCCGTAAAGCCGCAGGCGATGAGCACCAGCTGCGCCGGCACCTCGTGCTCGGAGCCCGCGATGCGCTCGGGCCTTCCCGCCGACCAGTCCAGATCGACCACGCGCAGACCCGCAGCCGCACCCTTCTTGTCCAGCAGCACCTCGAGTGTATCCACGGCCCAGGCACGCATCTCGCCACCCATCGCAGCGATAGCCTCCTGCTGGCCGTAGTCGGTCTTCTTAACGTTGGGCCACTGCGGCCAGGGGTTGCCTGCCGCGCGCTTATCGGGCGCAGCCGGCAAGAACTCAAACTGGCGCACGCTGCGCGCGCCCTGACGCACCGCGGTACCCACGCAGTCGTTGCCGGTATCGCCACCGCCAATGACCACGACGTCCAGGCCGCGCGCGTCAATAGCAGGCTCACCGCCATCGAGCACCGAGACGGTCGAAGCCGTCAGGTAGTCCACGGCATACACCACGCCCGGGGCATCAATGTTCGCAGCCGAAAGCCCACGCGGAGCACGGGCGCCGGCAGCCACCACGACGGCGTCAAAGTCGTCGAGCCTGGCGGTAACCTTGGGATCGCTCACGTCGGCGCCCAGCTCGAACACAATACCCAGCTCGCGCATGAGCGCCACGCGACGCTCGACCACAGACTTCTCGAGCTTCATGTTGGGAATGCCGTACATGAGCAGGCCGCCGGGGCGGTCGTCGCGCTCAAACACCGTCACGCGGGCGCCGCGACGCGCGAGCTCCCATGCAGCCACCAGACCAGCCGGTCCAGAACCAACCACGGCGACCGTGGGCGCATCCTCCCCTGCCGGCTCAAAGCGGCGCGGGCCGCCGTTTGCCCACTCATGGTCGCTGATCGCGCGTTCGTTATCGTGAATCGTCGTAGGCTGGCCGTCGACCGAGCCCAGGTTGCACGCGGCCTCGCACAGCGCCGGGCACACGCGGCTCGTGAACTCAGGCATGGGCGAGGTGAGCGACAGGCGCTCGGCAGCCTCATCCCAGCGGCCGCGGTACACCAGCTCGTTCCACTCGGGGATCAGGTTATGCAGCGGGCAGCCGCTCGGACGTGCCTTGCCAAAGCTCACGCCCATCTGGCAAAACGCCACGCCGCACATCATGCAGCGGCTCGCCTGGGCACGGCGTGCATCGTCGTCGAGTTCAACGTACAGCGGATCGAAATCACGGCTGCGCTCCTCCACGGGGCGAAGCTCGTGGGTCACACGATCGATATCAAGAAAAGCACCGGGCTTACCCATGGCACTTACGCCTCCTTCTTGGTCGAAGCAACAGAGCTGGCAGCCACAGACGCAGCGCCAGCAGCACCGCCCGCAATATCGAAGCGAGCGACATCCGCGGCGCTCGCGCGACCGGTCACAATGTCAAACGCCAGCTCCTCGGCCTGCGCATGCGTCTTGCCGACGGCCTCGGCGGCGGCGACAATCGCCAGCACACGCTCGTACTCGGTCGGAATGACCTTCACAAAGTGCTTGCTCATCGTCTCAAAGCTGTAGAGCAGCTTGATGCCGCGCGGGCTCTGCGTCGCGTCCACGTGCTCCTGGATGAGCGCACGGACCTGCTCCAGCTCGCCGGCAGTCGGGGCCTTGAGCTCAACGCTCTCGTGATTCACGCGGGCATCGAGCGTGCCGTACTGGTCAAAGACATAAGCCACGCCGCCCGTCATGCCAGCAGCGAAGTTCTGTCCGACCTCGCCCAAGATGAGCGCCAGACCGCCCGTCATGTACTCGCAGCCATGGTTGCCGCAGCCCTCGACCACCACGGTGGCACCGGAGTTGCGTACGCCAAAGCGCTGGCCCGCCAGACCGTTAATGAAGCCGCGGCCGCTCGTAGCGCCAAAGAACGCAACGTTGCCCACGATGATGTTTTCGTCGAACTTGTAGGTCGCATGCGGGTTGGGGCGCACCGACACCTCGCCACCCGAAAGGCCCTTGCCAAAGTAATCGTTGGCGTCGCCGCACACGTTGAGCGTAATGCCGCGCGGCAGGAAGGCGCCAAAGCTCTGACCGGCCGAACCATCGCAATCGATGGTGATGGAGCCGGCGGGCAAGCCCTCGGGATGCGCCTTGGTCACCGCGTTGCCCAGGATGGTGCCCACGCAACGGTTGACGTTGGCGATATCGGCGCGGAAGCGAATCGGACGCAGATGTGCGCGGGCGTCGGCCGTGTAGGGCACAAACAGCGTGGAGTCGAGCGTCTTGTCGAGCTCGCTGTCCGCGGCCATCTGGGGCAAGAAGTGACGGCCGTCGGCACCCGGGATGTGGGCACCGAACTCGCAGGTCGCGCTTGCCAGCACGGGCGTCAGATCGAGCAGGTTAGCCTTGCGGTTGCCCGGGACCTCGATCTGGCGCAAGCACTCGGGATGGCCGACCATCTCGTCGACGGTGCGGAAGCCCAGGCTCGCCATGACCTCGCGCAGTTGCTCGGCAACAAAGAGCATAAAGTGCTCGACGTGCTCGGGCTTGCCGCGGAAGCCGCGACGCAAGCGGCAGTTTTGCGTGGCGATGCCGGCGGGGCAGGTATCCTGCTGGCAGTCGCGCTGCATGAGGCAGCCCATCGAGATGAGCGGCATGGTCGCAAAGCCAAACTCCTCGGCGCCCAGCAGGCAGGCGACGGCAACATCGGTGCCGTCCATGAGCTTGCCGTCGGCCTCGAGCACCACGCGCGAGCGCAGGCCGTTTTGCAGCAGCGTCTGCTGGGCCTCGGCAAGGCCAAGCTCCAGCGGCAAACCGGCGTGCCAGATCGAATCGCGAGCAGCGGCACCCGAGCCGCCATTGTGGCCGCTGATCAAGATCTTGTCGGCAGCGCCCTTGGCCACACCGGTGGCGATGGTGCCGACGCCGGCCTCGCTGACCAGCTTGACCGACACGCGTGCGCCGGGGTTGGCGTTCTTAAGGTCAAAGATGAGCTCGGCCAGGTCTTCGATGGAGTAGATGTCGTGATGCGGCGGAGGCGAGATCAGGCCGATGCCGGGCGTGGACTGACGGACCTCGGCAATCCAGGGGTAGACCTTCTTGCCGGGCAGGTGGCCACCCTCGCCGGGCTTGGCGCCCTGGGCCATCTTGATCTGAATCTCGAAGGCGCTGCACAGATAGCGGCTCGTCACGCCAAAGCGCGCACTTGCCACCTGCTTGATCGCGGAGTTCTTGGAATCACCGTTAGCCAGCGGGGTCTCGCGACGCGGATCCTCACCGCCCTCGCCGGAGTTGGAACGGCCGTGCAGGCGGTTCATGGCGATGGCCATGCACTCGTGTGCTTCCTTGCTGATGGAGCCGTACGACATGGCGCCGGTGTTAAAGCGGCGGACGATGTTGAGCGCGGGCTCGACCTCGTCGAGCGAAACCGGCGTGCGGCCGCTGGCATCAAAGTCGAGCAAGTCGCGCAGACGCACGGCACGGCCGGTGCGGTGCAGGCGGGCGCTGTACTCCTTAAAGGTGTCGTAGCTGTCCTCACGGCAGGCGGTCTGCAGCAAGTAGACAGTCTGCGGATCGATGAGGTGATCCTCGCCGCCGAGCGGGCGCCACTTGGTCAGGCCCAGCGTGGGCAGCTGATCGGGAGCCGGGCTCTTAAGGATAGCGAGCGCGGCGTCGTAGCGCTCGTTTTGCTCGCGCTCAACGTCCTCGACACCCATACCGCCCACACGGCCCACCGTGCCGGCAAAGTACGCGTTGACGAACTCCGGCGTAAAGCCCACGGCTTCGAAGATCTGCGCCGAATGGTAGCTCTGCACCGTGGAGATACCCATCTTGGACATGATGGAGACGATACCCGCCGTCGCGGCCTTGTTGTAGTTGTCGATGCCCTGCTCGGCCGTCACGTCCAGGTCGCCGCGTGCTGCCAAGTCGCGGATGCACGCATGCGCATTGTACGGATAGATGCCGCTTGCGGAGTAGCCCACCAGCGCCGCAAAGTCGTGCGGGGACACGGCATCGCCGCACTCCACCACGATGTCGGCAAAGGTACGCACGCCAGCGCGAATCAGGTGGTTGTGCACGCAGCCCACGGCGAGCAGCGACGGCACGGGCACCTCGCCCGCAGCGGCACGATCGCTCAGCACCACGATGTTCACGCCGTCGCGGACCGCAGCCTCAACGTCCTCGGCAAGCTGCTTGAGCGCAGCCTGCAGCGAGCCCTCGCCGGCATCGCGGCGGTACACGGCACGGAAGCGACGAGTCTTAAAGCCCACGCGGTCGATGGCACAGATACGCTCGAACTCCTCCTCGTTGAGCAACGGGCGTTCCAGGCGAACCAGCTGGCAGGCCGTACGGGAGTCCTCGAGCAGGTTGCCGTGGTTGCCCAGGTAGAGCGTGGTCGAGGTGACCATATGCTCGCGAAGGGCGTCGATGGGCGGGTTCGTGACCTGAGCGAACAGCTGATAGAAGTAGTCGAAGAACGAGCGCGTCTTCTTGGACAGGCAGGCCAGCGGCGCGTCGATGCCCATCGAGGCGAGCGGTGCCTTGCCCTGCTGGGCCATGGGACGCACGACCTCGTCGACGTCATCCCAGTGGTAGCCGAGCTTGGCCATGCGCACGGCGGCGGGCACCTCGGCGTCCTCGGCGGGCGTTGCCGCAACGGGCTCATCGAGCGCGTCGACGGTCAGCGTCTCCTCGGCAATCCAGTCGCGGTAGGGTTTTTCCTTGGCATAGCGGGCGCGCAGCTCATCGTTGTAGATCACACGGCCGCGGGCAAAATCGACCTCGAGCATCTGGCCCGGCCCCAGACAGCCGCTCGTCAGGATGTTCTCGGGGCTTACCTCGATGGTGCCCACCTCGCTTGCCAGCATAAAGCGACCGTCTCGCGTCACATAGTAGCGGGCGGGACGCAGGCCGTTACGGTCGAGGGCGGCACCCAGCGTGCGACCGTCGGTAAAGGCGATGGCCGCCGGGCCATCCCACGGCTCCATGAGCATGGACTGGTAGGCGTCGTAGGCGCGACGCTCCTCGCTCAGGCTGTCGTTGTGGTCCCACGGCTCGGGCAGCAACATGGACGCGGCACGCGTAAGCGGGCGACCGTTCATGACCAAAAACTCGAGCACATTGTCCAGAATCGCGGAGTCGGAACCCTCGCGGTTGATGATCGGCATCACGCGCTCAAGATCATGCTGCAGCACGGGGCTGTACAGGTTGGGCTCGCGGGCACGAATCCAGTTGACGTTACCCTTGAGGGTGTTGATCTCGCCGTTGTGGATGATAAAGCGGTTGGGGTGCGCACGCTCCCAGCTGGGCGTGGTGTTGGTGGAGTAGCGCGAGTGGACGAGCGCCACGGCCGTTTTGACGGCGGCATCGTTGAGATCGATGAAGAAGCGGCGCATCTGCGTGGCGACGAGCATGCCCTTGTACACGATAGTGCGCGAGCTCATGGAGCACACGTAGAAGATCTTGTCGCGCAGGGCGAACTCGGCGTCGGCCTTCTTCTCGATGGTGCGGCGGCACACGTACAGGCGGCGCTCAAAGGCGTCACCCGCCGGCGTATCGTCGGGACGGCCCAGGAAGGCCTGCAAGATGGTGGGCATGCAGGCACGCGCCGTCTCGCCCAGGTCATGCGGGTCGACGGGCACCTCACGCCAAAAGAGCAGCGGCACGCCGGCCTCGGCGCAACCCTCCTCAAACACGCGGCGGCCATCCTCTACGCCCTTGTCATCCTGCGGAAAGAACAGCATGGCCACGCCATAGTCGCCCTCTGCCGGCAGAATCTGGCCGCACTTTTGAGCCTCTTTGCGGAAAAAGTGATGCGGAACCTGGAACAGGATACCGGCACCGTCGCCGGTATTCTTCTCGAGTCCCGTGCCGCCGCGGTGCTCCAAGTTAACCAGAATGGACAGCGCGTCATCCAGAATCTGATGATGGCGCTCGCCATTGATATCGGCAAGAGCGCCGATGCCGCATGCATCGTGGTCGAATTCGGGGCGATAAAGGCCCTGCTGCTGAGCGGAATCTGCCTGCATCGCGATCCTCCCCTAGATATTAGACAGTCAGTTGAATAGGCATACTATGAGCATCGCCGGCCCGTTGTGTTTCCCACCCGTTTCGAAACAATCGCGTAACGCACGCCCTACGAGTGGACACCGCCGACCTTAAGGGCGGCAACAAGGCCCCCAAGTTCGGCTTGTAAGCTCACCGCTTCAAACATCTCAATCTGTAACAGGAGGAGCCGATTTTGGCGCCTAGATGTTACAGATTGAGATTTTCTGCAGGACGGTTTTGGTTTGTCTCGATCTGTAACAGCTAGGCCCAATTTCCATCCCTAGTTGTTACAGATCGAGACATTTCGGCAGCCCCCTTTCACCATCCCATTCAAATACAACAATTTTGTTAGTCTTGGTTAACTTTTAAGCTTAAAACGGGTATCCTTTGCGGCGTCAAGCAAACGGCACACAGGAGCGCACCATGCTCAACCATCTCAAACAACACTTTGGCTCCCGACGCACCGGTGGTCACGGAGGCCTAGACATTGCGCGGCATATCGGCCCCGGGCTGCTCGTGACCGTCGGCTTTATCGACCCGGGCAACTGGGCCTCCAATATGGCCGCGGGCTCGCAGTTTGGCTACGCGCTGCTGTGGATCGTCACGCTGTCCACGATTATGCTCATCGTGCTGCAGCACAACGCGGCGCACCTGGGTATCGCCACGGGCGCCTGCCTTGCCGAGGCCACGACACGTTACCTCCCCCGCTTCGTCGGGCGTACGGTGCTCGCCAGCGCCTATCTCGCGACCATCGCCACCGCCATGGCCGAAGTCCTGGGCGGCGCGATTGCCCTTCAAATGCTCTTTGGGCTGCCCGTGCGCGCGGGCTGCGTCATCGTGGCGGCAGTATCGATGGCGATGCTCATGACGAACTCCTACAAGCATGCCGAACGCTGGATCATCGCCTTCGTAGGCGTGGTAGGACTCTCGTTTTTGGCCGAGCTTGCACTAGTCAAGGTCGACTGGCCGCAAGCCGCCGCAAGCTGGATCACGCCCAGTATGCCCACTGGCTCTGCCGCGATTATCGTGAGTGTCCTGGGTGCGGTCGTTATGCCCCACAACCTTTTTCTGCACTCCGAGGTCATCCAATCCATGCACTTCGAAGGCCAAGGCGAGCAGGTTATCGAAGAGCGTCTGCGCTACGAGCTCTTCGACACGCTCTTTTCGATGGGCGTGGGCTGGGCAATCAACTCGGCCATGGTCATCCTGGCCGCAACGACCTTCTTTGCGCACGGCATGGTCGTAGACGACCTCGCCGTCGCAGCGGCCACGCTCTCCCCCATCTTGGGCCCGGCGAGCTCGACCATCTTTGCGGTAGCGCTGCTGTTCGCGGGCCTCTCGAGTAGCGTGACGGCGGGCATGGCGGCAGGCACCATCACTGCGGGCATGTTCGACGAGGAATACGACATCCACGACCGACATTCCTCGATCGGGGTGGCGGCCTGTTTCGTCGGCGCAGTGGCGGCGTGCTTGGTCGTCCCGAATCCTTTTGAGGGTCTCATTTGGAGTCAGGCACTGCTGTCGCTTCAGCTGCCGATTACGGTCTTTGTGCTCATACGACTCACCAGTTCGCCCCGCGTCATGGGCAAATACGCCAACTCGCGCCCGCTCAACGCGCTGCTCGTAGGGATCGGTGCCATCGTGACGATTCTCGATGTCGTGTTGTTGACAGGGATGTAATGGGACGGGGCACCTACCCAGGCAAACGTCTCGATCTGTAACATCTAGACCCTCTTTTGATGTCTAGATGTTACAGATCGAGATCATTCCGAAGGACAGCTCCGTTTGTCTCAATCTGTAACAAGTGGACCCAATTTCCACCGTTAGATGTTACAGATTGAGATCTTCTTCCGGACGGTTTTGGTTTGTCTCGATCTGTAACAGGAAGACCCGTTTTGAGCCGTTAGACGTTACAGATTAAGACAAAAGGTCGACCGGACTCACAACAGACAGGATCGGCCAACAGCAACCGTGATCCCTTGGGGACGGAGGAAAAGGGCCCCGGCCGAGAATTCGACCGAGGCCCTTGGACAGAGCTATGCGTTGATACAAGCCGTGTGTCTGCGAGCTACTCCTCGACGAGCTCAAACTGATCGGGACCGACGCCGCAAACCGGGCACACGTAATCTTCGGGCAGCTCGGGCGTATCGACCTCAACCTCGTAACCGCAAACGGTGCACACGAACTTATACGTCTTCTTCTCCTCAGCCATGATGTTCTCCTCTCGAACGCGACTGGTGATGTACTTCATTTATCAGTATAGATTCTCAATAATATAATGCAAGTATTTTTAAAACATTTCTAGCCTTGATACGAGGACGCCTTCGGAGGCGTCTTGCCCTTCAGGACCTTATGGTAGTAATCGTAGGTGAGCGGCGTCTCGTCACTCAAGCGCTCGGCATCCTCGACCTCGCCGATAAACAGCAGATGCGTGCCAACATCCACAGTGTCGATCAAATGGCAGCTAAACAGGGCCGCCGCGTGCTCGGGCACATAGGGCATGCCCAGAGCCGTCTCGCGGGTCTCGTATTTGGCAAACTTGTCATAATCGCTGCTGGTGCGGAACCCAAAGTTACCGATGTAGAGCATATCGGCGGTCTGATCGATCACGGTCAGCGCGAACGCTTTGGCCGAAGCGATGACGCCCGAGGTGACGTTGTCCTTGTTCACTGCAACCGAAATGCGCGGCGGCATGGACGTCACCTGCACCGCTGTGTTGATAACGCAGCCGGCACGCAGCCCGTCTGCCGCGGCGCTCACCACGTACAGGCCGCTCGGCATGGTAAAGAACGCAGTTTTGTCCATAACGATCACTCCCCTAGCTCGGGTTGGAACCTCATGGATGTATGTACCCACAAAAAAGGCAGCGCCCATAACGGACGCCGCCTTTGAAACATATGTGTCAGAACAGTAAGAAAGATGAGACACCCGCAGCTGCGGTGAAATAGGGACTGAATAGCCCCTCAAACAGGCAAACCAGTCCGTATTCCACCGCAACTTATACAGAACGCCTAGCGATTGTGCTCCTTGAGGGCGCGGTCGATCTCGCGCTGGACATCGCGCTTGGCCATATCCTCGCGCTTGTCGTAAAGCTTCTTGCCGCGGCCTAGGCCCAGCAGCAGCTTTACGCGGCCGTCGGTATTAAAGTAGAGCTCCAGCGGCACCAGCGCATAGCCGCGGTTGCGCAGCTTACCGTCGAGAAAGTCAATCTCCTTGCGGTGCAGCAGCAGACGACGGCGGCGATCAGGGTCGCGGTTCCACACGCCACCATGGCTATAAGGGTGGATATGCAGGCCCACGAGCCAGCACTCGCCGCCACGAATCAGTGCAAAGGTATCGGTAATCTGGCACGCGCGCTCGCGAATCGACTTGACCTCGGTACCGCTCAGCTCAATACCGCACTCAAACGTCTCATCGATAAAGTACTCGTGATGAGCCGAGCGATTCTTGGAAATGAGCTTGCGCTCGCGCTTACTGGGCATTGCCGGCCTCCTTGGCGCCATCGGCGTTTGAGCCCGCAGCCTCGCGCTTTGCCTTGCGCTCGGCGTTAAGCTCGGCATCACTCTCGCGCACCAGCTTGATAATCGCCGCGCACGCCTCTTCGCCCACCAGGTCGCGGGCACGGACCGTCAGGCGCGTAGCCTCCTGCTTGTCGCCGTCGCTCGCAGCGTCGGTCGCACACATGATCAGGCAGATGGCAATCTCGGCCGAAGGCGAGGTCGGCACGCCCTGCAGGGCGAGCTCACCCATCACATGGTCGTCACTCTCGTCCGCGGCATCCGGATAGGTGGTATGGATCTTGTTGAGCAGGCGCGTCGTATGCGCATCGTTGGGCGCCAGGCGCAGCGCCAGACGCGCGCAGCCCACGGCAGCCGAAATGTTCTCGGTCTCGGGCTCCAAGAAGTACTGACCCAAGTTGGTGTAGGCGCGTGCGGCGCACTTACCGTCGCTCGCGCGCTCCAGCACCGAGAACGAGAGCGATGCCCACTCCTGCTTGTCCTCGAGCGCGCGGAACAGCTCGGCCAAGTCCAAGCGATAGTTGCAGTTCATGGGATCCCAACGCACGGCCTGCATCAGGGCATTCCGAGCACTCACATAATCCTGCTGGCGGATGTAGGCAAATGCCATGTCGGAGTACAGGCGGTCAAAGGGAACCTCGACCTGCACCAGCTCGCGCGGATCCTTCTCCACGCGGCGATAGGCCAGGCGCTCAAACTTGCTGTCGAAGCTAAAGTACTGGCGCTTCTCCTCCGTCTTGCACTCAGCGTCGATATACTCCTCGGCGAGCTCCACCAGACGCTCAAGCAGCGGCGTCGCCGTAGCCAGGTCGCCCTGCGCCAGATAGTTCTCGGCATACGTGATGTCTTCCAAGCTGATAGGCAGGTCCATGACAACTCCTCGGTCCGGGCGGCAGACTCAACGCGCGCCTTAAATATCGGTCAATACACAAAACCCGGGTCTCTTACGAGGCCCGGGCGTTCAATTTTGGTAGCCCGTACCAGATTCGAACTGGTGATCTCCGCCTTGAGAGGGCGGCGTCCTAAACCGCTAGACGAACGGGCCATATGTAGCAAATGCAATGGCTGGGATGGAGGGAGTCGAACCCCCATTGACGGAACCAGAATCCGCTGTCCTGCCATTAGACGACATCCCAATGACTGCATCGCTGCGCTCGGCTGTGCCTTTGCGCAAGAAAGAAATATACGGGAAGTCCGGCCGTGACGCAAGCCCCAATTTTGACTTTTTTGAAATTCAGTCAAATACGGCCAACACGTGAAGGACCTGTGAAGCCGACCGCTGTACACGAAGGGCAAAACGCCGCGAGCGGTAGCCGTCAACCGTTGGCAGATTCTATCGCGAAAAGGATAGCACCAGGTAACACAATCGAAGCGACAATAATCGCGTAGACATCGAGGCGCTATGGACGAAGAGCTGGATTACCTATGGGAGACCTTGGGGCTCGAGATATCCGCCAGACCTTGGCCCGACCGAGACAAAATCCACCCCACGCTGCATCCCGCCATCACGGTGATGCAGGCAAAATACCGCCGTGCATCCTTTTTGATCATGCGGATGTCATGGCACGCGGGACTCCCCGACCTTAAGCGAATCCAGGCAAGCCTCGTCGAGCTGTCCGGTATGCCGACTGTCATATCCGAGGCGCACCTGGAGCAGCGACAGCGCGAGCGACTGCAACAGCAGCGGATTCCCTTTATCTGCCCCGGCGTTCAGGCATATCTGCCCTTTATGGACGAGGAGTACTGGAGCGGCAAGCCCAACAAGCACGTAAAGGTCTACGATCCGCATGAATGGGCGCAGTTGGAGGACTGACCGGGGCAAGCCTGCCGGCGGAAAGTGCGTCCCAGATTTCAAGCTCAAACCGGTCCCCACTTTCCCATCGAGCCCTCAACCGGAAACCGTATCCCGTAATCGAAGCTCAAAACGGGACGCACTTTCCGCAGCCGCTACAGCAGTGCCTCAGTCCAGGCCGCTTCCTTAAAGCCAGGAATCGCAAAGTCGTCGCCCACCAGCAGCGGGCGCTTAACCAGCATGCCGTCGGTCGCCAGCAGCTCGTAGCACTCCCGATCCGTCATGCCAGCGTCCAGGCGCGCCTTCAGGCCAAGCTCTCGATACTTCATGCCCGACGAGTTGAAGAAGCGTCGCACCGGCAGCCCCGAACGAGCAATCCAGGTCGCAAGTTCATCGGCCGCGGGATTGTCCAAAACGATATCGCGGTCGATATACTCTACCCCATGTTTGTCCAGCCATGCCTTGGCCTTCTTACAGGTCGAGCACTTGGGATATTCAACAAACAGTACGGTCATGGGAATCCTCCGAATATAGATCGGCCAACGCGGACACACACCACACGAGGCGCCTTCGTATGATGGGCCAATTGTAGCCCACGGGTCACACGCTAAACGAACCGTACCCCGAATCCGCGTTTGATGAACGGCAGCAGCTCCATTGCCTCGGGCGTGATATGGCCCGCAACGTTCATGCGCTCGTCACCGGGAAGATCGACCCGCGCAATCTCAAGCTCGCCTTCGTAGCGCCCATATCCGCTATTGCTCACAGCGATCGACCCCGCCTTTCGCGGCAGGCCGGCTCCGGCATCCGTCGGCACGGAATCCGGCTTAAGCTTCGTACGTGACTCCTGAGACCTAAAGATGAGGACACTCGAGTCGGGCCGGTCGTGATGAATCTGCCCGCGCACATAGGCATAACCGGGCTCAAGCTCGCATTGCAGGTCCACGTATCCGGCGGAAACTTGAGCAAACTGCGCCCAGCCCGCATCGGAAAGATCGGGGTCGCCGACCAACACAATGTCGCAATCGGCGCCATGTGCAAGCTCAAGCATATTGAGAGCAACCTTTGGCGCGCGACCGCGCTGCGCCTCGACCGTCGGCAGTCCCTCGAATACCGGCCCGCGAACGTTAGCATCGCCCGGCACAAAAGCCATGATTTCGAATCCAAGCGCCGCAAGACGAAGATTCACCCGAGCAATGTCCTCCAGAGCTAAACCGGTATAAGGCTTGGGGTAAAAATTGTGACAGGCGGCAAAACGAGTCACATCGGCACCGGCCTCACACCACGATGCGATTTCATCAGAACTCACCGTCGATGCATTGACCACAATGCGAAATACACCGGACAGCTCCGCGACCCGCTGGGCGCTAAAGCCATAGTCCAAACGAAGGTATTCCAACCCCAGATCGCGCAGGTCCTCGATGCGCTCAAGCCCGAGCAAATCGCACGTGCGCGGCCCCACATCGGCGATGAGCGCAATGCCGCGGGCGGAAAGCAGCGACAGCACATGACGGACCTTATCGGCATACGCCGCTCCCCCATCCTCGGGAATATGCAGCGAGGTGAACGCATAGCGCGCACCCGCCGCGGCACCGTGTTCAATCGTCCGCTCAATATCCTGCAGAGGGCTGGAAAGATAAATCGAAATACCCGTTTTCACGCTTCAACACTCCTTTAAAAAAGGCCGGCGGAGCAGTTAGCCCCGCCGGCACAACCATAGCATCAAGAAATCTGCCGCGCGCCGCGAGCCCTAAGCAACACGGCTCGCGATATCAAACTACTCGCCAAAGAACTCGTTGATCTTCTGCTCGTCGACGCCAAAGAACCACGTCAGGACAAAGCCGGCGGCATAGGCAAGCAGCATAGCGGCAACGTAACCGAGCTGCTGGCCAGGAACGACGATCAGCAGGCCAAACAGACCGGAAACGCCCTGAGAAACCGTGCCGATGTGAAGCAGCGCCGCGAGCGCGCCGCCAAATCCGGCACCCAGGCAGGCCGTCACAAACGGACGAACGAGCGGCAGCGTAACAGCATACATCAGAGGCTCGCCCACACCCAGAATGCCAACGGGAATGGACTCTGCGACGTACTTCTTGAGCTTGGCGTTCTTGGTCTTAAAGTACAGCGCCAGACCGGCACCGACCTGGCCGCCGCCAGCCATCATAAGGATGGGGAGCAGGTAATTGATGCCCTTGGTAGCGCCGTCGGGATCGTTGAGCATAGCGTGGATCGGCGTGAGCGCCTGATGCAGGCCAACGGAAACCAGCGGCAAGAAGCCTGCCGACAGGATATAGCCGCCCAGGACGCCCAGCTTCTCGAAGATAAAGGTCAAAACGCTAAAGATGGCAGTCGTCAGCCATGCGCCAACCGGCTGGATGACGAGCATCAGAGCAAAGGCGCCGATGATGAGCACCAGCAGCGGGGACAAAAACGTGTCGAGTGCGTTGGGCATAACCTTGCGAATCTGACGCTCCATCCAAGCAAAAAATGCGCCAGCGATAAGAGCCGCGATCATGCCGCCCGCTGCGGGGTTGTACTGCGCATTGGTGAGCGGCAGTAGAATGGCAGTGGCAGGATCAGCCGCGCCAGGCGCAAGCAGGGGCATGGCACTGTTGGCGATACACATCATGCCGGCGATGCCGCCCAGCGCAGCGGAGCCGCCAAACTCACGTGCCGCGTTATAGCCCACCAAGATGGGCAGATAGGCAAACAGGGCCCAGCCCATGGAACGAATGCCCTGGTACCACCACTCGCCCGCAAGCGCGCCTGCCGTCGAGACGTTAATGACGTTGCAGATACCGTTGATGAGGCCAGCCGCAATGATGCCGGGAAGCAGGGCGACGAAGACATTGGAAATCTTCTTGAGGAAGGCCTGAACCGGCTTGGACTCGTACTTTGCCTTCTGCGCGGCCTTGTTTGTGGCCGCAGCGTCAACCACGCTCTCGTCAGCAACGCCTTTCGCAAGGCCGGTGAGCTTGGAGAACTCCTCGAGCACCTTATTCACCTTGCCCGGCCCCAGCACGATCTGCATCGTGTCGTCCTCGACCAAGCCCATCACGCCGTCGAGTGCCTTAATACCCTCCGTGTCGACGCTGCCCGTGTCTTTGACGGTCACGCGCAGGCGCGTCATGCACGCCGCGTTTGCCAGCACGTTGTCTTTACCGCCCAAAAGGTCCAGCAGCTTTTGAGCCAGCTCTTTGTTCGTCATAACTCCTCCTTGTATTGGGTATCTCGTTTGGATGTCATATCAGCTCACGCCGCGCACCTATTGGGCATCGGCATTGCTCTTCTCATGGCCACTCACCGCAGCACGGACATGGCCTCGCGCTCGCTCAAGAGCTACCGCAGCCTGCTCGACATCGCAGTCCAGCAGTACCGAGACAATAGCGGTTTTTACGTGGCCGCCGGCATCTGCAAGCGCCTGAATAGCGCGCTCGCGCGTGCAGCCGGTCGCCTCCATCACGATGTTCTGGCCGCGCACCACCAACTTCTCGTTCGTCTGCTGCACATCGACCATCAGGTTTTGGTATACCTTGCCGATCTTGACCATGGCACCGGTCGAAATCATGTTGAGAATGAGCTTTTGAACCGTTCCCGCCTTGAGCCTCGTTGAGCCGGTCAGCACCTCGGGACCGGGCACGGGTTCAATGGCAAGATCTGCGCTCTCCCCGATCTTCGACCCTTGGTTGCAGGCAATTGCAATGGTCTTGCACCCAGTTGCCTTGGCGTACACAAGGCCGCCCACCACATAGGGAGTACGGCCGCTTGCCGCCAGGCCAACGACAAGATCCTTGTCCGAGAGTCCACGCTCCCGCAGGTCGCTCGCGCCAAGTTCCTCGCTGTCTTCGGCACCTTCGACAGCCTTGATAAACGCCGTCTCGCCTCCGGCAATGAGCCCGACAATCAGATCGGGTGACACGCCAAACGTGGGCGGACACTCCGAAGCGTCGAGTACGCCCAGACGGCCGCTGGTGCCTGCGCCCATGTAAAAGACGCGCCCGCCGCGCTCGAGTGCCTCAGCAGCCCAGTCGATTGCTGTGGCAACCTGGGGCAACACCTTCGTGACCGACTGGACGGCACGAAGATCCTCATCATTCATCGTCGTGACGATTTGCAGCGATGTCATCGTATCGAGGTCCATTGAACTTTGATTACGCTGTTCGGTCGTGAATTTTGTTAAATCGAGCATTTCATTCACCTCATCTTTCCTGTTTCTCGATGTAGTTTTGCTTAATGACATGCGTCGCCCGTTCGTAGTCGCTGGCAACGTAAGCAGCGTACAGGGCATCGACAACCATAAGCTGGGCCATACGCGAAGCCATGGCACCGCTGCGGACCAAGGGCTCGCTCGCAGCGACGCCGAGCACGGCATCGGCCATGGTGGCAAGCTTGGATGATCCATCTACTTTGGTCACGGCCACAACGGGACAGTTGTGACGTTGGGCCTCGGCGGCGCAGTCCAGCACCTCTTGCGTCAAGCCCGAGTAGCTAAAGGCGATTGCCATATCGCCCTCATGCATGTTCTTGGCACACAAGAGCTGATCATGCCAGTCGTCGTACAGATGGCACTCTTTGTCGACACGCATGAGCTTTTGCGCCAGATCGTGCGCGACCAAACGAGAGGCACCGATACCGAACAGATTGACCGCGCGTGCCCGCTTAAGATAGGCCGCACATCGCTCCAAGACGGTGTAATCGAGCGTTCGCGCCGTCGCTTCGATCGTGCGCACGTTGCTTTTCATCACCTTCCCCACGATACGTTCGACGCTGTCATCCATGGAGATGTCCTCGAGGGCAACGTCTTTCTTGTCACCCAAGAGCGCCAGCTCGGCAATCAGTTCGCGCTGGAACTCCTTGTAGCCCGCAAAACCCAAGCGCTTGCAAAAGCGCAAAATGCTCGAGGGCGAGGAGAACGTGGCATCGGCAAGACCGCGGACGGACAGCCCGACCACCTCGTGCGGATGAGCGCTTACATATGCGATGACATTGCGTTCCGCCGGGCTCGCGCTGAGCTCACGCTCGCGAAGCCGCAAAAGCAATCCGTTTGCCATCTCAAACACCTCCGTTGAGAAGAATTAAAGACCAACGAACGATTCGTACCGGATATAAACAGCTTTTACGGTACATTGTGCCGCATCGTGGCGCACAAAGGGCGAGCGTTCTACCGCTCGCCCCTCAAATCCGACCGCTCGGAAATACGCGCGACACAAAATAATTCAACAAGATCGCATTATCAAAAACGGGCTTGTTACCGGCTAGCGCCTCGCATGGGCGCCGATCGGCCGAGTCGCATGGCGCACCAACACCGCTGCCAGCAATACCAGCAGCATCGCGGTGACATAGCCCGCAGCATCGAATCCTAAGTCGATAACGTCGAAATGCCTGCCGGGAACAAAGATCTTATGCACCTGATCGCCAACGGAGCAGACGGCACAAAAGAGCAACACGGGCACGCAACGGGAGCATACGCTCCACGGACGCCTGGAAAAGCAAACCACGACCACCGAGGCGAACAATCCGACGAAGAAAAACTCTACGGTATGGGCAACGCGACGGACGTTCGTGCCCACCCACATGCGAATGGAAGCAAGTCGGCCAGACCGGACATTCGAAGCAGCCGAATCGGTGCCCCCGGTCATCCCGTTCTCGGTCTGAGCTTCACCCGCGACATCGGCAGCCTGTACGCCCGTAGCTTGACCCTCCACCACACGCGCGGTGGACTCGCTCAGCAACGACGTCTCCACCGCATTTTGCTCCGTCAGCACCCAGATGCCCACCAGCGTTGCAGTAAACAGAACGATCGCGGTCCATCCGATTATTTGTTTTACGCGCGCCAAGGGCCTACCTCCTTTTTTGAATATCAGCGAGTGTAGCCCCAAATGACATCGTCACCGTATCAAAATTTGAATCGCAACAGGAAGCGCCAAAGCGGCGCAAACCCCTACCCCGCCTCGCGCATCCAGCGATCGAACGTCCCCACGCACACGCCCAGGCACTTTGCTGCCTGGCTGCGGGTAATATCGCCTGCCTCATAGCTATCGCGTACCAGCTCAAACTGAGGAGGGCACGGCTTGCGAGGTCGACCGAAACGGACCCCTCGCGCCCGCGCCGCTGCAATCCCCTCCGCTTGGCGCCGATGAATATTCTCGCGCTCCACCTGCGCCACGTAGCTCAGCAGTTGTAGCACAATATCGGCAATCAGGGTATTGGTCACATCCGGCGTGCCGCTGGCCCTGGCGCGCGTGTCAAGCAATGGCATGTCCAACACCACAATGGCAACCCCGAGCTCCTTGGTAATGCGTCGCCATTCCTCAAGAATCTCGGAGTAATTACGGCCAAGTCGGTCGATAGAAAGCACCACCAGCACGTCCCCGTCTCCCAGGATGTGCAGCAGCTCGCGATACCGCGGGCGATCGAAGTCCTTGCCGCTCGCATGGTCGGCATAAATATTCGCCGAGCCCACGCCATAGGCGCCCAGCGCATCCAGCTGCCGATTTAGATTCTGATCGCGCGAACTCACCCGCGCATAACCATACACCGTCGCCATCTCATCCCCGCTTTCTTGTAAACCTGCCAAAAAGGGACAGGTTTATTTTGGTAGGTTTTACCTCTCGAATAGCAGGTAAGCGGGCGGCCGAGCGGACGGCAAGGTAGCCATGATCCAAATGCGGAGGGCGGCCCCGAAAGACCGCCCTCCGCTCTCCCGCCATGAGTCGAGATTTGGCTAATGGATAAGCTTAAAGTCCAAGTGCCCACGCGTGGTATTGACGCGCGAGACCTCGATAATCACGCGCTGGCCCAGTTCATAGCGAGTCCCCGTGTCGGCGCCCGTCAGCGTAAGCGCATCCTCGTCGAACTCGAACCACTCGTTGCCCAGACTCTTGATCGAAACCAAGCCTTCGACCTGCGTCAGGTCCAAGCGCACAAAGAGGCCCATGCTGCTGACCCATGAGACCGTTCCGGCATAGCGCTCGCCCAGGCGATCCTCATAGTACTGGGCAATCTTGATCTTTTGCGTCGCATGGCTGGCGGCATCGGCCGCACGCTCCGCATCGCTGCACGCACGGCAAATCTGCGGCA
Source organism: Collinsella sp. (assembly GCA_018363345.1). Classification (GTDB taxonomy): domain Bacteria; phylum Actinomycetota; class Coriobacteriia; order Coriobacteriales; family Coriobacteriaceae; genus Collinsella. Next base: position 131,027 of record JAGZNZ010000007.1, read on the forward strand.
GAATGCGCGGCAGCGACTCGCGCCCCTTGCCGATCAGCCGCGGCGTACGGACCAAGGCGTCCTTGCCGCCGAGCTGCTCATAGGCCAACTGCAGTTTGAGCACGCGGTGCACCACCAGATCGGGGTAGCGACGGATGGGACTCGTAAAGTGGCAGTAGCACGGCGCGGCGAGCGCAAAGTGGCCCTCGTTGCGCGGCTTGTACAGCGCGCGCTGCATGCTGCGCAGAAGCAGCGTGTTGACGAGCGGTGCGTTGGCCGTACCGGAGGCAGCATCAACTGCAGCCTGCAGCTCATCGGGACTCCCCAGGGCAATACCGGCAGCACGGCGATCGTCGATGATGCCCAGCTGCGCCAGCGCAACGGCGGCACCGTGCAGGCTATCGGGGCTCGGATCCTCATGCACGCGATAGCAGGCCTCGATATCACGGTCTGCCAGCCACTCTGCAACGCACTCGTTGGCGAGCAGCATGGCTTCCTCGATAAGCGACGTAGCACACGAACGCTCGCGCGCCACAATTTGCACGGGTACTCCGTCCTCATCCAATAGAGCGCGAATCTCGGCCGTGTCAAAATCGACTGAGCCGCGGACGCGACGAATACGACGGCGAAGTTCGGCGAGTTCGTTGGCGGCGACAAGGAAATTGCCGAGGTCGACGTTGCAGCCGCGGGCGGCCTTCTCGCACGCAAGACCGCGCTCAAGCGCCTCCTCGCGCGAGGCCTCAGCAGCCGCAACATCCTCGGCCGCACCCTCCAGCACCCCATACTCCACCGCGCCGGCACGCACCAGCAGCGCCTCGGCGCCGTCATAGTCCATACGCACACGCGAGCGAATCACGCTGGGGTACGGATCGTAATGCCGCACGCGACCCTGCGCATCGAGTTCAATGTCAACGGTAAACGCAAGACGGTCCTCGTCAGGGCGAAGCGAACACAGGTCACAGGACAGGCGTTCGGGCAGCATGGGAAGCACGCGATCGGCCAGATACACCGATGTCGTACGATGGCGAGCCTCAAGATCGATATGCCCGTCCCAAGCCACATAGTGAGAAACGTCAGCGATATGCACACCCAGCTTGTAGCCACCCTCGGGCGTGCGCTCAAGCGAAATGGCATCGTCAAAGTCGCGCGCGTCGACCGGGTCGATCGTGATGACAAAGCGGTCGCGCAGATCGCGGCGGAGCGGGTCCTTAAGCGCCGCGGACACATCGAGCGAAAGCCCCTCGGCCTCGTCCAGCGCGGCCTCGGGATAGCTATCGGTATAGCCGTAACGCGCCATCACGTATTGAACGCCCAAATCGGGCGCGTCATCTCCGCCAATGCGGCGTTCGATCGTCACGGTGCCCGATTCCAGGCGCGTCGGGTAGGTCAAAATGCGCGCGACAACGGCATCACCCGGGTGGACGCCCAGACGATCCGCCGAGGTATCCTCGGGCAGAATGAAGAAGTCGGCCTTCAGGCGCGAATCGAGCGGCTCGATCACACCGAGCGGACCAGCGGTCTGGTACGTACCCACCACGCTTATGGCTGCGCGCTCAACCACGCCTTCGATCACGGCGCGCCGCTCACCGTGCGGGCTGTTCTTAATGCTCACGGCAACGGTATCGCCATCCATGATCTCGCGCTTACCGCGGCCCATAACCTTGTAGTCGCCGCTCTCGGTTATGACATAGGCGCCATGCTCATGGAGCTGCACGCGCCCGGTCAGGCTCGGACGGCGTTCGCTGCGCACCGGCCCACGCTTATTGCGGGCACCGCGCTTATGCTTGTTATTGCGCCCCATGGCGCCTCCTTGCTATCGATGACGAACTCCAAAGAGTCTACCCAAATGATTCGCTTTCCTGCCGTCCCCTAGAGATCAAAAAACGGGCCGCCCCATAAGAGACGACCCGTTGGAAGGGATGAATTCCAGACATGCCTACACGCGCAGGTAGCGGCGCATGGCTATGGCAGAACCAAAGAGACCGATAATCACACCGACCAGAATCAGCGCAGCATAGGTCACCAGGTAGTACTGCATCGGCAGGGCAAACGACATCCAGCCGATGCTCTCCTGCAAACGCGGAATCATCAGATTGCGCAGCAGCTCCAGAACGCCGATGGAAAGCAGCGAGCCCAAAATGGCCTGCAGTACGCCCTCGGTGATAAACGGGCCGCGAATGAAGCCGTTGCTGGCGCCGACCAGACGCATAATCGCAATCTCACGACGACGCGCCGTGATGGACAGGCGAATCGTGTTGTTGATGAAGATGAATGCGATAAAGGTCAGAAGGCCAACGAGCACCACGGCGGCGATGCGGATGTAGTTGGTCACCTGGAACAGGCGGCTCACTTCCTCCTGGCCGTACAGCACGCTCGCGTTGACGTCGCCGTCATCCGCGATCTTCTGGAAGTCGGCGTTCTTCTTGAGCTTCTGGGCCGTGCTTTCGACCTTGGACGGATCGTCCATCTCAATTGCAAACGAAGCCGGCAGCGGGTTCTGGCCATCGAGCGCGCTCATGGTGGCGTCGGCGTTGCCCGACATCTTGCTCGTATACTCGGCCAGCGCGTCGTCCTTGTCCTTATAGGTCACGGACTTGACGTTATTCCACGTCTTAAGCTCGGCCTCAAAAGCCTGGACATCGGCCTGATCGGCGTCATCGCTAATGAACGCGTTGATGACAACCTGATCCTCGACGGTGCCGATCACGGAGTTCAGCATCGCGGAGCCCATGATGAACAGGCCGATGATAAACAGTGAAAGGAAGATCGTGATGACGGCGCCGAGCGAGGTAGTCCAGTTACGGAAGAAGTGACTGATTGCCTCTTTGAAGGAGTAGCCCACGTTAGTTGGTGCCATAGTTGCCGTAACCTCCCCTCTCCTGGTCGCGGATAACGTGGCCGCCCTCGAGGGCGATCACGCGACGGTGCATGCTATCGACCATCTCGCGGTCGTGCGTGGCGACGATCACGGTGGTGCCGGTGCGGTTAATACGCTCGAGCAGCTTCATGATGCCCAGCGAGATCGCCGGGTCGAGGTTACCCGTGGGCTCGTCGCAGATCAGCAGCGGCGGACGGTTGACCATAGCGCGGGCGACGGCAACGCGCTGCTGCTCGCCACCGGAAAGCTGGTCGGGCAACGAGTCCATCTGATCGGCCAGACCGACCAGACGCAGCACCTCGGGCACCTGGCTGCGAATGACGCCCTTGGGCTTGCCGATGCACTGCAGGGCAAACGCCACGTTTTCGTAGGCGGTCTTTTGCGGCAGAAGCTTAAAGTCCTGGAACACGGCGCCAATCTGGCGGCGCAGGAACGGAACCTTGCGGTTCTTGATCTTCATGAGGTCCTGACCGGCAACCAGGATGCGACCGCTCGTCGGCTTGACGTCGCGGTTGAGCGTCGACAGCAGCGTGGTCTTACCCGAGCCGGAATGACCGACCAGGAAGACGAACTCGCCCGGATAGATCTCAATGTTGATGTCGTCAAGTGCAGGCTTGTTGGGCTGTGCCGGATAGATCTTGGTGACATGCTCCATAAGGATGACGGGCTCGACACCGGCCTGCTTGGCCATCTTCTTGCGGCTGGCCTGCGGATCGATGGGCGCAAACACCGACGTAAAATCGGGGTTGTTGAGCGCGTTATCGAGGCTTGCGACCTCGGCTGCCTGATCGCTCTCGACCACCGGGGCAGCAGGCTGCGTGGGATCGGGAATAGCGGCAAAGAGACCGGACTGCGCAGGCTGAGGAACCGGCGTCGCGGGGGCCATGGGGTCGGGAATGCCGGCCATGGTAGGCTGCGGCGTGGCGGCGCCAGCCTGAGGCTGCTCCACGCGAGCGGTCACGGCCTGAACGGGCTCAAAACCCGCCGTGCCGGAAAGCGCGACATCGCTGGTGGGATTGTAGGCAAAGGGATCGGATGCCGGCTGTGCCTGATCTGCCGGCTGAGTGGGGGCCTGAGCAACAGGCTGGCCCTCTGAATCCGGAGTGGCGAAACGACTGCCCTGGACGCCTGTCTGCGTCTTGGGGGCATCATCGCCCGCACCGGAGGTACGGAAGTGGTTACCCACTGGTGCTCCTTATCGTCGTGCGTTTAAACTACATGAGCGCTTAGTATTTTAGCAGCATTAGCTTTGCTGCACATAAGAAGCATGGCCGTGTTTGGGTCCCTCCGGCCGGACACAGGGCTACTCTCCAAATCGTCCTCGGACATGTCGGAGCCCCCGCTGCGCACTACGTGCGGCGGGGGCTCCTCCGTCCTGCGGAAAGATTTGGAGAGTAACCCTGTGCCCAGCCTGCGACTACTAGGAGGCCGACGCACCAGCTTGAGATGCCGTGCACACAAAGTTGGGAGGGTCTGAATTGCACTTTGCTGGTCTGGGCCCGTTTCCCGGAGAAAGCCCTTGCTTGGTGCGGGCCTAATTTGTTTGTTGCCGACAAAAAACAGGGGCGTCCTCTTTGAGGACGCCCCTGTTATGGATTGCATACGGTTGCTGAAGCGATACTTTGCCTCGTCTTGTCCTAGGCCAAGAACTCCTTGGTGGTCGCCACGATGTTGGCGGCGTCCAGGCCGTACTTGTGCAGGAGCTCGGCACCCGGGCCAGACTCACCGAAGGTGTCGTTGACGCCGATCTTCTTGAGCGGCGTCGGGCACTGCTCGCACAGGACGTCGGCAACGGCGCTGCCCAGGCCACCGATCACAGAGTGCTCCTCGACGGTCACGACGTGGCCGGTCTTGGTGGCGCTCTTGACGATCAGGTCGGCATCGATGGGCTTGATGGTGTGCATGTTGATGACCTCAGCATCGATGCCCTCGGCAGCAAGCTGCTCGGCGGCCTCGAGAGCCTCGCCGACCATCAGGCCGCAGGCGATGATGGTCACATCGGCGCCCTCGCGCATGACAATGCCCTTACCCAACTCGAACTTGTAGGTCTCGGGGTCGTTGATAACCGGCGAGGCCAGACGGGCAAAGCGCATGTACACGGGGCCGTCGCACTCGTAGGCGGCGCGCGTCACGGCGCGGGCCTCGACGTCGTCGGCAGGAACGATCACAGTCATGCCGGGGATGACGCGCATGAGGGCGATATCCTCGCAGCACTGATGCGTGGCACCATCCTCGCCCACCGAGATACCGGCGTGCGTGGCGCCGATCTTAACGTTGAGGTGCGGGTAGCCGATGGAGTTACGGACCTGCTCAAAGGCGCGACCGGCAGCGAACATGGCAAAGGTGCTCGCGAAGGCAACACGACCGGTGGTCGCGATACCGGCGGCGACGCCCATCAGGTTGCTCTCGGCAATGCCCACATCGAAGAAGCGGTCGGGGCAGGCCGCCTTGAACTTACCGGTCTGCGTGGCGGCGGCCAGATCAGCGTCGAGGACCACAAAGTCATCGTGCTCGTTGGCGAGCTCGACGAGGGCCTCGCCGTAGCTTACGCGCGTGGCGATTTTCTTGACGTCTGCCATCCTAGAGCTCCTCTCCGGCGGCCGTGAGCTCTGCCATGGCCTGCTCAAACTGTTCATCGTTGGGGGCCTTGCCGTGCCAACCAACCTGGTTCTCCATAAAGGACACGCCCTTGCCCTTCAGGGTCTCGGCGATAATGGCGGTCGGCTGGCCCTTGGTAGCGCGAGCCTCGGCAAAGGCGGCGCGGATCTGATCGAAATCGTTGCCGTCGGCAAGCTCCACCACGTGGAACTTAAAGGCGCGGAACTTGTCGGCGAGCGGCATGGGGTCGTTGACCTCCTCGACGGGACCGTCGATCTGCAGGCCGTTGTGGTCGACGATCACACAGAGGTTGTCGAGCTGCTGGTTGCCGGCAAACATGGCGGCCTCCCAAACCTGGCCCTCCTCGCTCTCGCCATCGCCCAGCAGGGCGTACGTGCGATAAGTATCGCCCCAGTGCTTGGCGGCAACGGCCATGCCCACGGCGGCGGAGATGCCCTGGCCGAGCGAACCGGTGGACATGTCAACGCCCGGAGTGTCGTTCATGTTGGGATGGCCCTGCAGGTGGCTGCCGATGTGGCGCAGCGTCTCAAGATCCTCCTTGGGGAAGAACCCACGCTCGGCGAGCACGGCGTACAGACCAGGCGCGCAGTGGCCCTTGGAAAGCACGAAGCGATCGCGGTCGGCCTTGCGGGGATCGGCCGGGTCGACGTTCATTTCCTCAAAGTACAGATAGGTCATGATGTCGGCAGCGCCGAGCGAACCGCCCGGATGGCCGGACTTGGCAGCGTGCACGCCGGTGACGATGCCCTTCCTTACCTCGTTGGCAACCTTTTTGAGCTCTTCGTCGCTCATTGTGCCTTCCTTTCATCCTCTTTAGACAAGATGCGCACGGCATGGAAAGGTAATCCCAACCCAGCCGCGATGCACGTACGTCCTTCATTATGCTGGAAACTGATGGCTTTACCAGACTTTTTATCATTATTTGAGCAATTGAGCAGGCAGAACCGCTGATGAAACGGTTTATCAATGTGAACGTCTTTTGGATGGGACGCGGTCGGCCCTACGCGCTAATGTCCTTGAATCCCTCGCCGAAAGCTTCCGTAACGTCGGCGACCGTCACAATGGCGTGAGGATCGCGCTCGCGCACGATCGTCTTGAGGGTATTGAGCTCTCGACGGCTCACGATGACCATGATCACCGGCTTCTCGGCACCCGAATACATGCCAGTCGCCTTAAACTTGGTACAACCACGACCCAGGCCATACATGATATCGGCAGCGATATCAGGGAACTTGTCCGAGATGATGAGTACCATACGGCGTTTGTTGCCACCATCGACCACGGCATCGATCACGTAGCCGCTAATGACCATCGAAAGGCCTGCATATAGTGCATTTTCGACTGAAAAGACCGGAGCCGACAGCGCGCATACGGCAACATCGATCGCCATGACGGTCGAGCCCACGGGCAGCGAGGTATTACGCGAGATGATTTGGCCAATCGTGTCCGAGCCGCCGGTGTTGGCGCCGGCGCGCAGCACCATGCCATAACCGATGCCCGTGATGATGCCGCCCCACATAGCGGGCAGCATCAGATCGGCATGTGCCAGCGGCGCCACAAACGGAGCGAACAGGTCGGTGAAAAAGCCCAGCAGCACAAAGCCCGTCGCGGTCTGCACCACGTAGAACATGCCGCCCTCGCGCATAACGACCAGCAACAGCAAGGCGTTCATCACGATCGTCTGAATACCAACGGGAAGCGATATGCCGCGCGATGCGCCGACCGCCTGGATAATGGTGGCAAGGCCCGTAACACCACCGGCAGCAAGGCCGTTGGGAATCAAAAACAGGTCGGTCGCAATAGCGGCCAGAGCGCACCCCAACATAATCTGGGGCAGGTCGTGAAAGAAGTTCATCGATAGAATGCGCTTGATGTCCAGACGATATGCCATGCTACCTCCCTCAAAAAAGCGCACCCAAACGGATGCGCTTCGAACTTCTTGCTGTATTCGATTCTACCGATTCGCCGAACAAAAACCACCCCTGCGCAGGGTTTGCTTTGGATACAAAACCACCCTGCTCGGAGGGTTTTATCCATTTCCACATAAACCGGGCGGTTTATGCAGATGGGATCTCCGCGTCAGCGTTGCCAGTGGCCCAGCGATGGTAGCCAATAACAAACGGGTCCAGGTCGCCATCGTCAAGAACTGCCTCGACGTTGCTGGTCTCAACGCCCGTGCGTAGGTCCTTAACCATCTGATACGGGTAGAGCACGTAGCTGCGGATCTGGTTGCCAAAACCAATCGTGGTTTTGGGTCCGCGAATCTCATCCAGGGCCTCGGCGCGCTTCTCGAGCTCAATCTCGTACAGGCGAGCCTTGAGGATCTGCATGCACGCGGCCTTGTTCTGGATCTGGCTGCGCTCGTTTTGGCAGGTGACCACAATGCCGCTGGGGAAATGCGTCACGCGCACGGCGGAGTCGGTGGTGTTCACGCCCTGACCGCCCGGGCCGCTCGCGTGGTACACGTCCACGCGGATGTCATCGGGGCTGATCTCGATATCGATATCATCGGGTAGCACGGGGATGACCTCGACGCCGGCAAACGTGGTCTGGCGGCGCTTCTTGTCGTCGGTGGGGCTAATGCGAACCAAGCGGTGGACGCCGGCCTCAGCGCGCAGCATACCAAATGCGTCCTTGCCCTCGACGGTAAAGGTCGCGCGGTCGATGCCGATGACCTCAGCAGCGGGGCAGTCGTTAATCGTGACCTTCCAGCCGCGACGCTGGCAGTACTTCATGTACATCTTAAAGAGCATGAAGGTCCAGTCCTGGGCCTCCAGACCACCCTGTCCGGGCTTGATGGTCACAATGGCATCGCCGTGATCGAACTCACCGGTAAACCAGCTCGAAAGCTCAAGCTCATCGATGGCACGGGCCAGGCGCTCAGCCGTGGCTGTAGCCTCCTCGCGAAGGGCGGCGGCATCGGGGTCATCCCCCATCTCCTCGGCAAGCTCCAGCGCGGCGCGGGCATCGGAAAGCTCGCCGCGCGCGTTGTCCACGGCAGCGATATCTTCCTTGGTGCGCGCGATTTCCTCCATGGTGGCACGGGCGGCGTCGGCGTCATCCCAAAAGCCGGGGGCCACGCTTTTGGCCTCGAGCTCGGTCACGCGCGTGCGCTTTTCGTCCAAGTGGAGATACGACTCGACCTCGCCGAGCCGGTCCGCAAACGCGTCCAGCTCGGCGGGCGTTACCTCTAAAGCCTCAGCCATTAACGATTCCTGCCGTGGCAGTACTTAAACTTCTTGCCGCTACCGCAGGGGCACGGGTCGTTGCGGCCCACGTTGACGTACGGATCGTCGCTCTCGGACTTGCGATAGGTGGTCACCTTGCCACCGTTGTTGACGGCAGCCGGACCACCCTGGACAGCCGTGCGGGCCTGCACCTGCGCCTGCTTGCGCAGCACCGAGTCGCCGTTGTCACCATCGACCTCGGCAGGACCGGAGAAGTGCGCACCCTCGAGCGCGGGCTCCTCCTTGTGCTCCACGACACGCGGGGCAGCCTTGATCTCGATGCGCAGAACCGTGCGCAGGTAATCCTCGTACATGGTGTCGACGAGGATCTGGAACGCGCCGTAGGCCTCGGTCTTGTACTCGACCAGCGGGTCGCGCTGGCCAAAGCCGCGCAGGCCGATGCCGGTCTTGAGATAGTCCATCTCCTGCAGGTAGTTCATCCAGCGGGTATCGATGACGCGCAGCATGACCTGGGTGTTGAGCTCGCGCATCAGGTCCTCGCCCAAGCGCTCGGCCTTCATGTTGTAGCACTTCTCTACGTAAGCCAGGACATCGGCAGCCAGAGCCTCATAATCCTCGTCGGGGAACTTCGGCGTATCGATGTGGCCGGTGAGCTCCACAACCCACTTGCGCAGGCCCTCCAGGTCGCGCTCGCCATCGTGACTGTCCTTGGTGCAGAACTCCTGAACGCAGCGGTACACGGTGTCGTGCATGACCTCGGTGATGTGGTCGGTCAGGTCCTTGCCGTCCAGAATCTTATTGCGCTCAGCGTAGATGACCTGGCGCTGCTTGTTCATGACGTCGTCGTACTCAAGGACGCTCTTGCGCATGGAGAAGTTGATGCTCTCGACCTTGTGCTGGGCGCTCTCGACGGCCTTGGAGATGATCTTGTGCTGGATGGGCATGTCGTCGCCCATGTCGGCCGTGACCATCATCTTGGAGACGCGGTCCATCTTGTCGCCGCCGAACAGGCGCATGAGGTCGTCCTCGAGCGACAGGTAGAACTGGGTCTCGCCCGGATCGCCCTGACGGCCGGAGCGGCCGCGCAGCTGGTTGTCGATACGACGGGACTCGTGGCGCTCGGTGCCGATAACGGTCAGGCCGCCGGCGGCAAGCACGCGCTCGCGCTCGGCCTTGCAGGTCTCCTTGGCCTCGGCGTTAAACTGCTCAAGCTGCTCGGGCGTCACGTCCTCCATGGTCAGGCCCTCGTACTCAAGGCGCTCGCGCACCAGCTCGTCGGGGTTGCCGCCCAGCAGGATGTCGGTACCACGACCGGCCATGTTAGTAGCGATGGTCACGGCGCCGTAGCGTCCGGCCTGGGCAACGATATGAGCCTCGCGCTCGTGATGCTTAGCGTTGAGGACCTCGTGCGCGATGCCGCGCTTGGTAAGGGCGGCCGACAGCTTCTCGGAGCTTTCGATGGAGACGGTGCCCACCAGGACCGGCTGGCCCTTGGCGTGACGTCGCTCGACGTCGTCGGCAACGGCGTTGTACTTGGCCTGGATGGTGCGGTACACCAGGTCCTCGTGGTCAACACGCTGCACGGGCTTGTTGGAGGGGATGACCTCGACGGGCAGCTTGTAAATCTCGCGGAACTCGGCGTCCTCGGTGAGTGCCGTACCGGTCATGCCGGAGAGCTTGTCATACAGACGGAAGTAGTTCTGCAAGGTGATGGTGGCCAGCGTCTGGTTCTCCTCGCGCACGAGCACGCCCTCTTTGGCCTCGATGGCCTGATGCAGGCCCTCGGAGTAGCGGCGGCCTTCCATGATGCGGCCGGTGAACTCGTCGACGATCTTGACCTCTCCGTTGGTGACCACGTACTGCTTGTCGCGGTGGAACATGTACTGGGCCTTCAGCGCCTGCTGCAGGTGGTTGACCAGCTGACCGGAGAGATCGGCATAGATGTCATCGATACCCAGGCGGCGCTCAATCTTCTTAAGGCCGCGCTCGGTGGCGGCGATAGTGTGCTTGGCCTCGTCCATGACGTAGTCGCCCGTGGGCTCAACGTCCTCGGTGGCGGTGAGCATGTCGTGCGACACGTCCTCGCCGCGCTCAAGGCCGCGCACGGCACGCGCGAAGTCCTTGTAGGTGCTGGCGGACTTGGTGCCGGCGCCCGAGATGATGAGAGGGGTACGTGCCTCGTCGATCAGGATGGAGTCGACCTCGTCGACGATGGCGTAGTTGTGGCCGCGCTGTACGCGCTGCTCGGGGCGGGTGACCATGTTGTCGCGCAGGTAGTCGAAACCGAACTCGGAGTTGGTGCCGTAGGTGACGTCTGCCTGGTAGGCCGGACGCTTGAGCTCGAGCGGCATATTGTTCTGGAGCAGACCGACGGTCATCCCCAGGTACTTATAGATGCGGCCCATCCACTCGGAGTCGCGCTTTGCCAGGTAATCGTTGACGGTAACGACATGCACGCCCTTGCCGGCGATAGCGTTGAGGTAGCCGGCCAAGGTGGAGACAAGGGTCTTGCCTTCGCCGGTCTTCATCTCGGCGATATGGCCCTCGTGAAGCGCCATGGCGCCGATGAGCTGCACATCAAAGTGGCGCATGCCCATGGTGCGCTTGGAAGCCTCGCGCACGGTGGCAAAGGCCTCGGGGAGCATATCGTCGAGCGACTCGCCGTTGGCGTAGCGCTCACGGAACTTATCGGTCTGGGCGCGGAGCTCCTCCTCGGTCATCTTCTCAAACTGGGGCTCAAGACCGTTGATCTGGTCGACGATCTTGTAGTAGCGCTTAAGGTCCTTATCGGATCCAAAGGACAGCAGCTTTGACATGAATCCCATGTGGTTTTCCTTTTTGGCCATCGCCCACGCCGTGCAGCTGCGGGCGAGTTAAACACAGATGATTGTACTTTAGCCAAACAAGGCGCGGCCTATACGGTCGACCTCGACCGCCACGTAATAACTATGACCAACCTGCCGCAATGGAACAGGTTTATTTTGGCAGGTTTTATCTGAGCAAACGCCGTCTCTCTGCCATTTGGTGCCACGGGGACAGGTTAGCTTGCGCCAATAAAAAGAAAAGGGCCGCGCACCCAAATGGATGCACGGCCCTCATGCCATGAATGCGAGTGATTCCGCGGCGAGCTATTTACTCAGCAGCCTCGGTGGTCTCGGCCTCGGCAGCGGCCTCCTCGACGGGAGCCTCTGCGGGAGCCTCGGCGGCCTGCTTGGCAGCCTCCTCGGCGAACTTAGCGGCACGCTTAGCCTTCTCGGCAGCCTTAGCCTCAGCGGCGGCCTTGCGAGCGGCCTCGGCCTCAGCAGCCTTGGCGGCCTTGGCAGCCTTGGCCTCCTCAGCCTTCTTGAGCTGGGCGGCAGCGGCGCCACCGAACTTGTCGGCGAAGCGCTGGACGCGTCCACCGGTGTCGACGAACTTCTGCTGGCCGGTGTAGAACGGGTGGCACTCGTTGCAAAGCTCGACCTTCATCTCGGACACGGTAGCGTGCGTCTTGAAGGTGTTGCCGCAGGAGCACGTCACCGTGCACTCGACATACTGGGGATGGATACCCTGCTTCATGGTAGGACTCCTTATTGGTCAGGCGCTGGTTACCGATCAGCGCATAAGGCGTCTTGGTTTCCGACCAAGACAACAAACTCGGCTATGGTACCACGGCGCCGCGCGTCCCACAAAAGGTTCACGGTCTTTTCGGAACGACACGAATCTGACCCATCGAAACACATCTCCACCGTTCCTTCAACTGGGAAAATGCCGTCCCCGGGGCCTGAGAAGGGCCCCGGGGACGTTCGACTGACTGCGGGAACGGCCTTTCCGCTCAATGTGTTCGGCTGAGATCGGAAATCAACCAAACTGAACTAGGTTCAGTTGACATGGTTAAAAACGAGGGGCGACGCTTTTGCGTCACCCCTCGTCCCGGCCGGTTGCTTTAGTTGTACACACGGTAGTTACACTTGAACTGGGTTATGTGTCCATAGTTGGAGCGGTACCAACCCGACGTAAAGCTGATTGCCTCTGCGCCTAGATAGTCGTAGCCCTTGTTGTAGCGAAGCTGACGGTAGGTCGTGTCGTACTCTGCTACGTAAAACGTGTCTCCAGAGAAGGCTTTGTACCGGTCTTTAACCGTCGAAGCCATGTACGCGGGTTCGACATCGCCTTTCTCTCCGTTGAGCGCATAGACGGGTGCCGCGATTCCGCATAAAGCCGTTGCCACGAGGATGGCGTAGACAGCCATGCGCGACGCGTTGGACTTCAGCTGTTCAAATAGTTTCATGTCATTCACCTTCCTCGTATGTATCGAGGTATTCCTGCTTGAGCGTCTGCGAGGACGACTTGATCTTTTCCACGAGCGTGCCGGCCTCGATGAAG
>JAGZNZ010000023.1:0-25102 GCA_018363345.1 Collinsella sp.
AGCTCTGCCGCTCGCAGTCTCATCCCGACGTCGTACAAAGCGTTTCCAGCCATAAAAAGGCCTCCCATTTCTTGTGTCCAAGAAATGGGAGGCAGTTCACAATTAGGCAACCGGGGCTGTTCGATGTTTCACATGAAACGTTTAGGTTGTTCTCCCCTACACGTTCTTCTGGACCTTGAAGCGCTGTTTGAGTTGGCCGCAAGCGGCGTCGATATCGTTGCCTCGAGAGTTGCGGATCGTGGTCTCAATACCACGGGACTCAAGACGACGCTGAAGGTCTTCAACCTTATGGATCGGCGACGGCTTGAGAGGGCTGCCCTCGATATCGTTGAGCTGGATCAGGTTGACGTGGCACAGCGTGCCCTCGCAGAAGTCGCAGAGTGCCTGCATCTCGGGGTTTGTGTCATTGACGCCCTCGATCATGGCGTATTCGTATGTCGGACGGCGGCCGGTCTTTTCGGTGTAGAGCTGAAGGGCCTCGTGAAGGCGCAGAAGTGTGTACTTCTTAACGCCCGGCATGAGTTTATTGCGGGTGGATTGAATGGCGGAGTGCAGCGAGACGGCGAGCGTGAACTGCTCGGGAATGTCGGCAAACTTACGGATACCAGGAATAACGCCGCTGGTGGAGACGGTGAGATGACGCGCTCCGATACCGATTCCGTCAGGGTCATTAAGGATGCGTAGTGCTTTGAGGACCTCGTCATAGTTGGCAAAAGGCTCACCCTGGCCCATGAACACGACGCTCGTCGCGCGCTCACCAAAGTCGTTGGAAACGTGGAGTACCTGGTCAACGATTTCCTGAGCGGTCAGTGAGCGCTTGAGGCCGTTCAGGCCGGTAGCGCAAAAAGCGCAGCCCATACCACAGCCCGCTTGGGTAGATACGCAGACAGACAGCTTGTTGCGACGAGGCATGCCGACGGTCTCGACGGAGATGCCGTCGTGATACTCGAGCAGGTATTTACGAGAGCCATCCTTAGACACCTGCTTGGTGAGCTCGGTCGGCGTGTCGAAGGCAAATGCCTCCTTCAGCTGCTCGCGGAAGGCCTTGGGAAGGTTTGTCATGTCATCAAACGAACAAACGTTCTTCTCAAAAACCCATTCGATGAGCTGCTTTGCGCGAAAAGCGGGTTGGCCGAGTTCGGCGACAAGTTCGCGAATATCGTTTTGGCTCAAGTCGCGAATGTCTTGAGATTTAGTCCTGGGATTCATGGAAGCCTTTCGATTTTGGGGAAACGTAGAGGGTATCGCTACAATATGGTATCAGCTGCAGGAATTATAGAGGAGGAGTCTGCCCATGCCGGGTAAAAGCCTAGAGAACATGCACGTAGCGGTCTTGGCGGGCGGCCATTCCGCCGAACGCGAGATTTCGCTCAATTCTGGAAAGAATGTCGTGGAGGCACTGAAGGAGGCCGGCTACACCTCGGTGGAGCTGCTCGACACCGCCGCCGATGACTTTATGGTGACTATGGCGACCGGTGGCTTCGACGTGGCGTTTATCGCCATGCACGGCGCCGGCGGCGAGGATGGCGCCATGCAGGGGGCCATGGAGACGCTGGGTATCCCCTACACGGCGTCAGGCGTGCTCGCCAGCGCATGTGGCGCCGATAAAGAGGTTTCAAAGCTTCTGTATGCCAAGGCGGGCATCCCCATTGCCCCCGGCCTGGCGCTTGAGGCGGGCGACGAGGTCGATATCGATCGTATCGTCGAGATTTGTGGCGAGCGGTGCTTTGTAAAGCCCGCCGTCAACGGCTCCAGCTATGGCATCTCTCTGGTCCATGAGCCCTCCGAGCTACCCGCGGCAATCGCCAAGGCGTTTGAGTACGGCGACAAAGTGCTGGTCGAGAAGTGCATCGAGGGTACCGAGATTACCGTCGGCGTATACGGCGAGGATGACGTGCGCGCCCTGCCGATTGTTGAGATCCGTAAGCCCGAGGACTGCGAGTTCTACGATCTGGACGTGAAGTATGTGGACCCCACGGATATCCATCGCATTCCGGCGCAGATTTCCCCCGAAAACTATGCACGTGCCCAGGAACTTGCCTGCGCGGCCCATAAGGCACTCGGCTGCCTGGGCATTTCACGCAGCGACTTTATCGTGAGCGAGGATGGCCCCGTCATCCTCGAGACCAACACGATTCCCGGCATGACCGATACGTCGCTGTATCCGGATGAGATTCGCCACACCGATGACATGACGTTCCCACAGGTCTGTGACAGTCTGATTCGTATGGGACTTCGTCGAGCGGGCGTTGCATGCTAATCGAGGACGCTGTTTCGTCGGGAACGCCGCAGTTTGTCATCGATTCCTATGCCACGCTTGCCGAGCGTGCCAAAACCCAATCGTTTGGTCTCATCGAGGAAGATGTTATCGTCCTCGATACCGAAACCACGGGTCTTTCGGTGCAGGACAATGAACTGATTGAGATCTCGGCTGCCCGTCTTTCGGGCCGCGAGATCGTCGACCGGTTCGATACCTTCGTGCACCCCAAGCAGCTGATTCCCGCCGAGATTACCGAACTCACGAGCATTACAAACGCCGATGTGGTGGATGCCCCATCGGCCGTCGATGCCGTGGCCGCTCTCGCCGATTTTGTCGGCGGCTGCCCGGTGATTGCGCATAACGCCACCTTCGACCGTTCGTTTATCGAGTCGGTCAAGGGCGGTGTCAACGTCAGCGACATCTGGATCGATTCGCTGGCACTGTCGCGCATCGCACTTCCGCGCTTGGCCTCGCACAAGCTGTCTTTTATGGCCGACTTGTTTGGGTGCGATTCGGTGTCGCATCGCGCGAACGCAGACGTTGATGCCCTGTGCGGTGTGTGGCGCGTGCTGTTGGTTGCGCTTACCGACCTGCCTTCGGGCCTTATGGCGCGCTTGGCGGACATGCACGCGGACGTGCCTTGGTCCTATCGCCCCATTTTTTCTTTTTTGGCCGGCCAGAACCCGGGTTCGATATTTTCGCTCAGCGCCGCTCGTGCTGACGTGCTCAAGGCCGATCGTGCAGACGATCGCGTTGATGCGGACGAGTTGCCGGTCCTTAAGATGCCGAGCCGTGAAGAGATCGAGGCGGATTATGCCCCCGGTGGCCTAGTCAATCGCATGTATCCCACGTACGAGCCGCGCGATGAGCAAATCGCGATGGCGCTCGAGGTCCGTGACGCGCTCGTTACGGGAACGCATCGCGTGATTGAGGCGGGGACGGGCGTCGGCAAATCGATGGCTTACCTGGTGCCTTTTGCCGAGGCCGCACGCCGCAACAACATCACGGTTGGTATCGCGACCAAATCGAATAATCTTGCCGACCAGCTTATGTACCATGAGCTGCCAAAGCTCGCCGAACAGCTGGACGGGGGCCTGTCGTTTTGTGCACTCAAGGGCTATGACCACTATCCGTGTCTACGCAAGCTCGAGCGCATGAGCCGTGGTCAGGTTGAGATCACCACCAAGCGCGATCCTGCTGACACGCTCACGGCGGTTGCGGTAATCATGGCGTATGTGTGCCAATCTGCCGATGGCGACCTCGATTCGCTCGGCATTCGCTGGCGCAGCGTCAACCGTCCCGACTTTACGACGGCTTCGCGCGAGTGTGCTCGTCGTCTGTGTCCGTTCTTCCCTGACAAATGCCTGGTCCACGGGGCGCGCCGTCGTGCGGCACATGCCGACGTGGTGGTCACCAACCATTCTCTGTTGTTCCGCAACGTGGCCGCCGAGGGGAGGATTTTGCCCCCGATTCGTCACTGGGTGGTCGACGAGGCCCATTCCATCGAGCGCGAGGCCCGTCGCCAATGGGCGCGCGTGGTTTCGGCAGATGAGTCGCGCGTGCTGTTTGAGCGCTTGGGTGGGTCGAGTGCCGGCGCGCTGAGTCAAGTTTCCCGTGACCTGGCCACTTCCGAGGGCTCCACGCTCTACCTGGGACTCACCGCCAAAGCGACGTCGACGGTTGCCCGCGCGAGCATGGCGATTGCCGATGTGTTCGATGGTGTGCGCGAGCTCGGCCGTCGCGCCCGTGGGAGCTACGATAACGCGAATCTGTGGATTGGCCCCGAGCTGCGCGAGTCGGATGACTGGCACGATTTTTTGCAGTCGGCCCATGCCGCAATTGATGCGCTGGACCAGGCGGATAAAAGCGTAGACGCGCTGGTGCAGACCGTCGCCGCCGATAAGCCCGAGGTCGTTGTCGACCTAGGCGACATTTCGCGCCGTCTGCACGAGCTGGACGAGAACCTCAAACTCATCATTGAGGGTACGGATGAGCACTATGTGTACTCGCTGCAGGTGAACCGTCGGCTGCGCGCGGGCGGGGAGTCTATGACCGCCGAGCGCATCGATATCGGCGAGGCCTTGGCGAACGAGTGGCTGCCCGAAGTGCACACGGCCATCTTCGCTTCGGCGACCATGACGGTGTCCAAGAGCTTTGAGCATTTCAACCATGCTGTCGGCCTCGATCGCATCGGTGAGTCGACATCCTCATCGCTGCACCTGGATTCGAGCTATGACTTTGACTCGAATATGGCCGTGGTCGTGGCGGGGGACATTCCCGATCCGCGCGATCGCGAGCACTATCTGTCGGCGCTCGAGCGTGTGCTGGTCGATGCCCATCTCGCCATGGGTGGATCGGTGCTCACGCTCTTCACTAACAGGCGCGACATGGAGGACCTGTATGCCCGTGTCGAGCCCAAATTGGCGCGAGCGGGCCTGGAGCTCAATTGCCAGCAGCGCAACTCGTCCCCGCGCCGCCTGCGCGATCGGTTTATCAACGAGCCGACCTCATCGCTCTTTGCGCTCAAGGCCTTTTGGGAGGGCTTTGACGCCAGCGGCGAGACACTGCGTTGCGTCATTATCCCCAAGCTGCCGTTCTCGAGCCCCACGGATCCTCTTTCGTGTGAGCGCAACCTGCGCGAAGACCGCGCCTGGGCGCGCTACTCGCTGCCCGAGGCGGTGCTCGAAGTCAAGCAAGCCGCCGGCCGTCTCATCCGCTCGTCGACTGATTGCGGTGTGCTCATCTTGGCAGATCCGCGCTTGGTGACAAAGGGCTACGGCAAGAAGTTCTTGACGTCGCTGCCCACGACTTCCTACCAGCGTATCGAGTCGGCACAGATCGGTCATTATTTGCAGCTGTGGCGTGCACGCCACGAGCGACGCCGTTAAAGCGGGCAGGTCAGGCTCTTCGCCATATCGCATAGACGCAATGCCTGGGCGGGGTCATCCAGTATGCGGATGGCTCCGCCCGCTGCGATTGCCTGGCAGAACAGCCAATGCTCTGACCCATAACGCACGGTCACCGTCGCCATGTCTGCCCCGTTTGGCTCAATCGACATGATGCCGGCCCAGTCTAGGCGCTCTGCCATGTCGAGCGGCATGAGGAGTTTTGCGCTCTGCTCCGCTTGGGAAAGGGATTCGTGGAGGGACAAGGACGCGGGCGCGTGGCGCTCCACGGAATCGTCGGTAAGGGTAAGGCCTTCGATTTTGTCCATGCGGTAGGAGCGCTGCTCGTCGACTTCGACATCCCAGGCAATCAGATAGGTTTGGTCGCCATGCGTCGCGATGCGCAGGGGGTCGATGAGACGCTCACGCGGCCGTGTGTCGTCCATCGAACGGTAGATGATGCGGCATCGAACGCCGTCTTGAATCGCGCAGTTCAGCTGTTGCCAGTGCGATCCTCGGGCAACGGTATCGACGACGCGCTGGTTGTAGCCGAGTTTCTCGGGTAGGAGGGCGTGTCGGATACGCTCTGCTGCCCGAGAGTCGATTCCCATCGATTCGAGTTCGTGGTTGAGCACGGCACCTTCGGCGGCACTTAGGCGCAAGGGCAGCACACGCCCCGCATCGCCTGTCAGGATGATGCACTCGCCGTGGCGCTCGCAGATGATGCGTGCGCCCGACTCACGGTCAGCGAGGGTCGAGACGATATCGATAATTTCGTCGAGCGCCGCACCCGTGATATCAAAACGGCTGCAGATATCCCCTCGTGTCATACCGGTCTCACCGGCAGCGTAGAGGGCCTCCATGATGTCAATCGCACGCGAGAGCCTTTGCTCGCTGGTGAGTTTACGCACGGGCATGCTCGTGCACCGTCCTTTCGATGAGGTGGTTCCACGCCAGTTTAAGTGCATCGGGGGCAACGGGTCTCATGCCGTCCATGGCGTGCTCCATACAAAACGAGGCAGCGGCATTAAGGTCGCGCACGCCGACGGTCCAGGTCCAACCCTCTTCGGTGTGCGTGAGCTCCCCGCGACCGCGCGTTAGGCCGCTGACCATGTCGGCCTGGGCTTGTGGGGCAAACGAAAAGGTCGCCATAACGGGCTTGCAATCGGCAAAATCAAACTCGAAGAACAGGCGATCGTTCAGGTTAAAGTCGGCGGGGATGGAGTAGGCCTTCGAGGGGCGCCATGCGCGAACGATACGGTCGCAGCGAAACGTCCTGATTTCATCGGTGGCGTTGTCGAGTCCGCAAAAATACGCCACACCCTCGTGCTCAAACATGCCGTATACGCAGACGGTGCGCTCTTTTTGCTCCCCGTGCCCGTTTTGATACAAAAAGCGCAGTGCGCAGCGTTCGGCGAAAGCGCTCCACACCGCATCGACGGCGGGTAAGCGACGGGCGGGAGGCTCTTCTGCGGTCGATGCGCCGGTGAGGTAGGCGATCTTGGAGCGTATGTCTGCAAGCGGCGTGGCAAACGCGGCCGAACCGGTCGCAAGGGTCTGGTCGATAGCGTCGAGCAAGATGTCCGCGTCGTCTGCGGTGATGAGGCCACCGGCCGCAAACGTGTGCTCGCGATCGATGGTCCACGCGCTTTCTTCGGTTTCTTGGGCGCCTGCTGCGCGGACTTCCTTGATCGTGATTCCGCGTTCGAGGAGTTTTTCGCGATCGCGGCGAAACTTGCGCTTGTCCGAGTCGATATTGCCCGACCCATAGCCAAGATCGGAATCCAGGACAATTTGCTCTGTGGTCAATGGCTCGGGAGAGCTGTTGAGGACAAAGAACAGATTGAGGATGCGCTGGGCGGTCTTGTCGAAACCGGGTTCCGGCGCCCCCTTTTTATTCGTTACGGTTGTATCGCTTGCCGTCATAGAATCCTCGCATGGGAAGGTGTTTGATGCCATGATTTTAGTCCGATATGGAGATTAGGCTATATCCTTGTCCGCTTGGGGCGTTAAGATGCCCAGAATTCGGCCGTTTGCGCCCGCTCGGGGTATACTTTCGACTATATACGGTTCTAATGTGCATACATTGGGCCTATTTGTCGGATTATGGATGTGGAGCGCATATGGCGAACACCCAGAACTATATTAACCACCTGTTGCAGAACACTGGCATCACGCCGGCGTGCAGCGAAGAAGAGCGCTTGGCTGCCGAAGATATCGCTCAAATTTTCCGCAACCACGGCTTTGATCCCGAGGTTCAGGAGTTCAATGCCCCGGCGCCCAGCAGGTTGGCATTTGCCGTTACCGGTATTCTTGCGTTTGCCGGCGCCCTGCTGATGGGCATCGGCGGCGGCATCGGCTTGGTCGGCACCTTGCTGGCCATTGTCGGTGCCGTTCTTTACGTGCTCGAGCGCACGGGCCATCCCGTGGTTTCGCGCCTGGGCAAGACGGGCGTGAGCCAAAATGTCATCGCCTACCACAAGGCCTCGGGCCCGCTCGCGTCTCCGCGCAACCGCCCGGTGGTCGTTGTCGCACACTACGACTCTCCCCGTGCTGAGCTGCTCGCCCGCGAGCCCTATGCTTCGTATCGTGCGCTCATCGCCAAGCTGTTGCCCGTTGCCACGGTTGCCCCTGCTGCCGTTGCCATCTTGCGTATCCTGCCGCTCCCCGGCGCGCTCAAGGTTCTGCTGTGGATTGTCGCGATCCTCGCTTCCCTCGTTGCGCTCGCCAACGCGGCAAACATCATTTCTAACCGTTTTGTGCTTCCCTATACGTCCGGCGCAGTGTGCAACAAGTCTTCTGTCGCCGCTATGCTCGGCGTTATGGACAACGTTGCTCCCTTCCAGGGCGAAAACGAGTTTCCCGACGATGTTCCGTTCGATACCTATTTTGGGGAGCAGAAGCGTCGTGCCGAGGAGATGGCGCGCGCAGCAGCGGAGTATGCCGCGGCCCAACAGCAAAACGACTACGGCAACACCATCGAGTATGAAGAGCCTACCTACGCCGAGGACGAGTTCGGTCAGCCGATTGCTCCCGACGCTCAGACCGAGCCCGAACAGGGCGAGGCTTTCGACGAGCAGATCGAGGGCTTTGAGGGTGCGTCTGCCGACGAGACGCTGATTGGCGCCATCGTGCCCGAGGATCAGAATCAGGCTGTCCAGGCCGAAGAGTTCAATGACGAGGTTCCCACTGCCGAGCCGGCGGAGGAGCCTGTCGCGGCCGAGCCCGAGCCCAGGCTCTATCGCAATGCCGCCGGCAACATCCGCTTTGGTTCGGATGCCATCCGTGCGCTCGGAATGCTTCCCGAGTCCTGCACGCTCGATTACGAGGAAGGCGAGGAGCCGACGTTTGAGCCCGAGCCTGCCCCCGTCGTGACTGCATCTGCGCCCGTTGTCGCCGTGGATGATGAGTCTGCCGCGGTTGCCGCTGCCGTTGCCGAGCCCGAGGCGGTGTCCGCGATCGATCCCGCGGCAGGACTGGACATTTTGGCTCCCGCCGCGCCGGCGCAAGACGTTACGGACGAGCCTGACGACGATTACGCTGAACAGCCGAGGCGCGTGTCTTACGAGAGCGATACTGATTTCTCGGCCGAGATTCCCGCGGCAACGCCCCATGCCGATATTGCATCCGCGTTCTCTTCGATTGGCGCCAGCGCTTCCAACTTCTTTAAGGGTGCGCTTGCAAAGGGCAGGAAATTTGTCGACGATTTCGAGGGGAAGCGCGCTGCCGCACGCGAGGCTGCCGAGCAGGAGGCTATCGCTCAGCAGCAGGCAGCCGAGGCGGCACGTGAGCGCGCGGCGCAAGAGTTCGAGCAGAACGAGGCTATGCAGTCCGTGCCTGTCGACGCCGCCGAAGCTACAACGTCCTTTGAGGCTCAGCAGCACGTCGATAGCACCATGTCGTTTGATGCCGCGCAGTTCGATTCCACGATAACGTTTGAAAAGCAAGGCACCGCGATTGCCGAGCCCCTTCCTGTTTCCGATGAGCAGGGCGACGCGGCAGACGATGACGAGCCTATTGATGCTGCCGAAATCCAAGATGTCGCCGGGCACGAGCCCGTCGAGGTCAACTGTGACGAAGAGCAATACGCGGCAGCCGATCAAGGTGATTCGACCGAGGTCGAGCAGGAGGAAGTGCCTGCGGTTTCCGAGGCTCCCGAGACAGATGGGTCGAGGCCTTACTCCACGCAGATTTTCACCATGCCGATCCCGAGTGGTTCCGGTGCCACGGTTGCCGATGTCGCTCCCACTCAGGACGAAACGGTCGATTCCCTTATGGCCCAGATTTCCTCCCAAGCATCGCCGCGTCCGCAGATGAATGTTCCCGATCCGGCGTCGGCACCGTCGCCTGCACCCTCCTCGTCTCCGCTGGCTTCGGTTCCCGATCCGTCGCTGCCGTCGATGAAGCAGACAAACGTTGCGTCTCGCACGTCGCTGTTCGACCTTCCCGATCCCTCCGCACAGGTCAACGACCCCTTTGCTACCGCTCAGGGTCCCGAACCCACATCGGCACCCGTTGCGCCTCCTATGCCCGTTGCGTCGGGCGCACAGCCGATCGAGACCATTTCGGCTCCCGCCCCTGCGGCACCTAAGTCTCGCAAGCGCGGCCTGGGCGGCCTGTTCGGTCGTAAAAAGAAAAACAAACAGGACAGCATGAGTGACTGGCTGGGCGTCGAAGACGATTACGATGCCAAGAAGTCCGGTCGCGGCATCGGTTCGTGGGATAATTTCGAGGACGATAACGATGGCTGGAAGGGCGGCGCTACGTCTTCCGACGGCGCTTCTTCCGAAGATATGCTCTCGGCTGTCGCCTCTATGGGCGACGATGAGCTGCTCGGTCACGATATCTGGTTTGTGGCAACGGGCGCCTCGGATTGTGATGGCTCCGGTATGAAGGCCTTCTTGGCTTCGCATCGCGATAAGCTCCGCGGCGTCTTCTTCATCAATCTTGAATCCGTCGGCGCCGGTAGGCTTTCGGTGGTGACGGTTGAGGGCGAACAGCAGCTGCTCAAGGGCGATCGCCGCATCATGAACCTGGTCAGCAAGGTGTGCAAGTCGTTCCATGTCGATTGTGGCGCGCTCGAGATGCCCTATGCCAAGACCGATGCCTACGCCGCGCTCGAGGCGAGCCGCCGAGCCCTCACCATCGCCGGCGTGGACGGCACGCGTCTGGCTTGCGCTCGTACCGAGGACGACCTGCCCCACAATGTCAACCCGACGAACATTGCCACGGTATCCGAGGTCGTGACCGAGGTTATCCGCCGTTCGTAGACGGAGCTCTAAGGAGTCAACGTGTTTTCGTATATTAAGCGCCATTGGCCTGTCTACGTGATTTTGACCTTGATTGCCATTGCGTTAGGGCTTGGAGCTGCCTACATCGTGGGCGCGAAGGGCTCGACCCCCGCCTCCGCAATCAGCGAAGAGGTGGAGCAAGAACAGAGCACGGGTGCCGATGGGATTCCTGAGTCCGAGCAAGCAATCGTTGATGGTGGATCTTCGTCTGCAGAGTAGATGCGGCGATTTAAATGATTGAAAGCGGGCGAGCCGGGGGACTGGCTCGTCCGCTTTTTCATCGTGCTAGCGCTTCTTTGGGATTGACCTAAGGCGAGCGAACCATAGGGCTGCGGCACCCGAGGTCAGGAGCGCGGTGATGCAAGCGGCGATGGGAGCTGATCCTGTTGCCGGTAGGTCCTGCGGTAGGGTACAGCGTTGAATGACACTGTCCTCGTCATGTGACTCAAGTTTATCGCCGCCGCCGTTGCGGCAAAGATCGACGCGTGCGCTGTTGGTGAGTGCAGTTTGGGGTGTGTAAGCCGACGTTGCCTGCATGTGCACGACTGCGCCCCGAGCATCTGTGCCAAGGATTGCTTTGGCATCGTCAAGGTCGTCGTGCTCATCTTTGAGATCATCACGGGTCCAAGAATCCGTATCGCTTCGAGTCGTAAAGTCGGCGGCTACCGCACCGTATTCAATGCGAATGCCCGTCACGACGGTATTGGATGCAAGGTCGAGTTCTTTCGCCTCGAGTGTGGCGGATTCCGTGGTCGAGACATCCGCCTTCCAGAGGTGCCAGCCGTCGTAATCGACGAGGCGGCAATCTTCACCCAGACTCTCTTTTACTTCGTCGGACTCAAGCCAAGGATTTTCGTGCCCATCGTCAAGCGTCGCGTTTGCCGGCTCATCGACGTCTGTCGAGTCCAACGGCGTCGTGCGATACCACACGTTGCACAGACCGTTGAGGTCGCCGATGGCGACGGGGGTTTCGATTGAGACGAATCTCGCCGTGCCGTCTTTGGCGCACTCAAGATCATCGGTAATCGTAAACTCATCAACCCAAGTAGCGGAATCGTTTCGAGCATCGATGGTATAGGAGAAAAGCCCATCCGTATTGGTTTGCATCGCGGCGCGGTTTTTTCCATCGCCGTTAGCCAACAGACCCTTCCCGATAGGTTGGACAAGTTCCTGACGCTTGTCGACCTGTCCTTTGATCTCGATGGGCGCATCCTTCATCGCGACGGATTGGACTTCTCCCGTATCCTTTATTTCAAACGTTATCTCCTCGGCAAGGTCATGGGTCCGCGGAGACATCGTTTCGCGCAACGAGTAGGTGCCGGGTGCAAGATGTTCGATGCGGTGCGGCTTGTCGGATGAGGTCCAGGAGTCTATTTCGGTTTTATCGGGACCATATAAGGTGAGCTGTGCGCCTTTCACTTCCTGCTCTCCGCTTGCATCGACCTTGGAGATATCAACCTTGGTGTAATCGTCGGATACGTTAAGCCGTGCTTCCACAACGGGTGTTTTCTGGTCGGCATAGGTAAGGTCGACGATATGATGCGTCCGGTCGAGCAAGAAGCCGGTCGGCGCTTGAGTCTCGACAACCTCGTAGCGTGCGGTGCCAGATCCCAGCGGGAGGTCGTCCGCGCGTGCTTCTCCAGTTTCATCCGTCGTGACGGTAGCGACAGCCTCGCCGTCGAGCGCGGCAATGCTACCGTCGGGGCGCACGATATCACCTGAGGCACGGATCTCAAAGATGGCGCCCGCGAGGCTGCTGCCGTCTACGGCATCGGTTTTAACGATCCTGATGTTTCCGGTCGCGGCGTGGTCATAATACGAGACGATTGCAACGGGCGTTAGGTTTATAGCGGCGGGTATGTTTACCTCGATCTCTCCGCCGACAAGATAGGGCTCTTTGGCCGAGGTTTCGCGTACATAATAGGTGCCCGGCACGAGCGATTCGGGCAGTGTGACGGTGCCGGTCGCGTCAGTCGTAAAGGTGTCCATTACGTTATGTGCTGGATACCAGCATGTTTGTGAGACAGGTTTGTGATTGCTGTCGAGGAGTTGGAAGGTGAATCCGGCTAGGGGAACAGAGGCGCCTGTTTGGGCATCGCGTTTTGCAATCTGGAGATGCGTCGACAGAGCGTGGTTGTCCACGATATATTGAAGCTCGGCGCCGTCGGAAATCTGATTGGCCTCGACGGTCCATTCCCCCGCACGTTTAAAACCCTCGGGGACGGTTTCCGGAACCTCACGAACCGTGTAGCCGGCGCGGTCGTATGGGACGGCTCCGTGGACACCGGCTGGTCGCTTGCCTGTGCCGAACCATGCTTCGGGCTGGTCTTTGGTGGAGGCAAAGCCATAGATGTTTGTAGTCAGTGTGCCAACAACCTGCTGAGAGCTGTTACTGACAACCTCAAAGACAACATCTCCTGCCGGCTGCTCCAGGCCGGATTGATCGCTATTGCCGTAGTCCTTGAATTTGGAAATCTCAAGGTCAAACGCAATGGGGATATTGGAAACGCGAGATTCGATCTCGACCACGCCTGAATCGCCGAGTTGGTCGGCTCCAACGGTGTAAGACCAACTGTCACCGGAGGGCAAATAGCCCTCGGGCGCCTTCGATTCATAGATGGTAAAGGTTCCCAGGGGGACATCGGTGAGGGTAGCTCGACCGCTTTCATCGGTCCTGAGAGTTTGTGTCCATCCAGGGGTTGATTGCGATACGCACACGAATTCTGCTCCTGCGAGCGAAGCTCCAACTTGGGGGCCTGCATTCGTTGCGGCGTCGAGCTTTACAATGCGCAAGGTAATGGTGCCGGGTTGTTCATCAATGGTGACGTATCCGCCGTTATTCGTCGTGGTAAAGGCAATGCGATCGTGCAGGGGGATATAACCAGCTGGCGCTGTTGTCTCAACTAGGTAGTATGCCGTGTTGGGTAGGAGTGTTGCCTGCGCTCGACCGTTGCTGTCCATCTGGACGGTGCCGACACGCGCGCCGCTGGCGCTCTCAAAAACATCGAATGTTGCCCCGTCAAACTGATAAGTATTGTTTCCGCTGGTAATGGCAGCGTTTGCAGACTGCTTTTGGAAGGAAACAGAGACCGCCGGCAGTACATAGAGCATGTCTTGACGTTTGCTGCCGCCCGATACGGTTCCTATATAGCGCCGCGCGCGGTGCGGAGCGGCTTTGATGCTTCCTGATTTTGCGCTGTCGTGGAGCCACCGCGCAGCCGCCACGACTTCATTGTCGGCGGTAAAGTGCCCGCTCTTGGTTTTGCCCTGAGCGGTCGTGTAGGAGTAGGTGCCGTCGACATGGGTAGTGCCGTTGAGCATCCATACGGCAAGCTGGGTGGCGGCGCGGGCGCGATCGGGTGAAAGATGGTAACCGCCAAACGACGTGGCGGTAGGATATCCGTGACAAACGATTGCCGCGAACTCGTCGTCGAGCCACACCCAGCCTTGATCAAAGTTGAGCCATGGACCGCCCGGCTTGGTGGGCCCGGGGCGTTCCTGGTTCATGCAGTAGGCGATCGAGGCGTCTTGAGCTTCATACTTGCCGATGAAGAAGGGCCCACAATCATCGCTAATAGTGCGGAAGCCGAGCTGGTCGTAGCCATCGACGGCAAATGCGGCTCCCGGTGCCAGACAGCCGAAAAGCAGGAAGAGGAGCAGGAGCAGCGGACCTGTTGCGATTGCGCTGTGGACAGAGTGCGTGGGTGCGTTGGACATGGCTGCTCCTTATCCCTCGTGCGCCGCATGGGGAGGTTGCGACGCGTAGGATGAGGCTACCCCCGAGGTTCATGCGGGTAAGTACCGGAGCCTGACCAAAAGCTTGCCCAATTCCTGACAAATTGAGCTCAAATACAACAATCAGGCAAAAGCGCAGGTAGAAGATAAGGAGAACAGGAGGCCAAAGGTCCTCGTCTCCACAATTGATGCGATTTTCAAACGAATCTCCACAGCTAAAACAAGCATCGCCACCCTTGTATCGAACAAGACAACCGCGTTATACTAGCCAACACACAAGCGGGCATCGCCAAGTGGTAAGGCATCAGCTTCCCAAGCTGACACTCGCGGGTTCGAGTCCCGTTGCCCGCTCCAGAAAAAGTAAAAGCACGACACCGTTCCGGTGCCGTGCTTTTTTCAATAAAGCGCCGGGACTCGAACCCGCCAGGGTGCGAGCGTAAAACAAAAGCGAAGCGTTTGTAGCGAGCAGGCGAAGGCGCCGGCAGGCGCCTGAAGCCGGTGCGGATTTGCGAAGCAAATACGCGGACGTCCCGTTGCCCGCTCCATCGAGCGCGGGAGACTTTGGGGCGGCCAATTCAACAAAGTCTTCCCCATCGTCTCCGTGAATCCGAGGAGATCGACCGCAGCCGGTACGGATTTGCGAAGCAAATACGCGGACGTCCCGTTGCCCGCTCCAATTCCAAAATGTTAGGTTAATGCCTGCTGCCCATACTCGCACCCGCGCACGGTACAATGGTTGAGTTACGACCAACGTGCCAATAACCAAAAAGGAGCCGCTATGATCGATCGCTATACCCGCCCGGAGATGGGACATATCTTCTCCCTCGAGAACAAGTATGCCATTTGGCAGGAGATCGAGGTCCTGGCCTGCGAGGCCCAGGCGGAGCTCGGCAAGATCGGCATTTCTAAAGACGAAGCCCAGTGGATCCGCGACCATGCCAACTTTGAGAAGGCAAAGGTCGACGAGATCGAGGAGGTCACGCGCCACGACGTCATCGCCTTCCTGACCAACATGAAGGAGTACATCGATGCCGATGTTCCCGAGGGCGACCCCAAGCCTAGCCGCTGGGTTCACTATGGCATGACCAGCTCCGATCTGGGCGACACGGCTCTGTGCTACCAGCTCACCCAGGCCTGCGACCTGATCATCGAGGACGTCAAGAAGCTCGGCGAGATTTGCAAGCGTCGCGCCTTTGAGGAGCGCAACACGCTCTGTGCCGGCCGCACTCATGGCATCCACGCCGAGCCGATGACCTTCGGCATGAAGTTCGGCTCTTGGGCCTGGGAACTCAAGCGCGATCTGGATCGCCTTGAGGACGCCCGCAAGAATGTTGCCTTCGGTGCCATCTCGGGTGCTGTCGGCACGTACAGCTCCATCGAGCCGTTTGTCGAGGAGTATGTCTGCGAGCACCTGGGCCTGGTTCATGACCCGCTGTCCACGCAAGTTATCAGCCGCGACCATCACGCTTATCTCGCCGGCGTTCTTGCCACCACCGCGGCCACCTGTGAGCGCATCGCTACCGAGGTTCGCAATCTGCAGAAGACTGATACCCTCGAGGCCGAGGAGCCGTTCCGCAAGGGTCAAAAGGGCAGCTCCGCCATGCCGCACAAGCGCAACCCGATCACCATGGAGAAGGTCTGCGGTCTGTCGCGCGTCGTGAAGTCCAACGCTCAGGTTGCCTTCGATAACGTCGCCCTGTGGCACGAGCGTGACATTTCGCACTCCTCTGCCGAGCGCGTCGCCCAGGCCGACAGCTTCATCGCCCTCGACCACATGTTCCAGTGCCTCATCCGCGTTATCGACGGCCTGCAGCTGTACCCTGCCCGCATGATGGCCAACCTCAACAAGACCCGTGGTCTCATCTTCTCCTCCAAGGTGCTGCTGGCCCTCGTCGATACGGGCATCACCCGCGAGGACGCGTACGCCATTGTGCAGGAGAACGCCATGGCAACCTGGCATGAGGTACAGGATTGTGTCTCCGGTCCCACCTTTAAGGAACGTCTCGAGGCCGACCCGCGCTGCACCGTCAGTCAGGAGAAGCTCGACGAGATCTTTGATCCGTGGGACTTCCTCACCCGTATCGACACGGTCTTTGATCGTCTGGAGCAGCTGAGCTTCGAGTAGGTTCGGGCATAACGTTAGCTTTTTAGGGCGCTTTGCTGGTAATGTGTGTTGCCGGCAAAGCGCCTCGTTGCATTTAGGGAAAGACGGGGATAATAGTCGTCTCGAATAACATTCTGAGAGGGGATCGCATGATTTCGTTTGATTACAAGCCTCAGGGCGTGTGTGCTCGCAATATTCACCTTGACCTTTCCGATGACGGCAGCAAGGTGCTGGGCGTTGAGTTTACCGGCGGCTGCGATGGCAACCTCAAGGCCATCTCCAAACTGGTCGAGGGCGCTCCTGCCGACCGTGTGATCGAGGTTCTTGCCGGCAATACCTGCGGCATGAAGAAGACCTCTTGCGCCGATCAGCTTACGCGCGCTATCGAGGCTGCTCGCGCCGAGATCGCCTAATGGGTATCGCCGACCACATCAAGAATGGAATATCGCGCCGCGGCTTTGTGCTCGGCGGTGCTGCCGCGGGCGCTGCCACGGTGCTTGCCGGTTGCTCGAAAAAAACGGGCACCAGTGATGATGCCGCTGGCGAGCCGCAGGTTATCAAGGACGATTCGAAGATTGTCTCGATCACTGATGAGTACGAGGCAGTTGACATCGATCTTGAGCCGGCGGCATCGTGGACGCTGCCGCTGGGCACGTTGCTGTACTACTGCGATGGTGACTATGCTGCGGCAATGATGGCGCCCGCATCGGCACTGCACGCCAACACACTCGGTGTGCTCAACCTGGGCGATGGCTCGCTTACCACATTAATTGAGAATCCTATCGAGGGCACGGGATATGCTTTTTACGATGTCCGTGCCGGCGACGGCGTGTTTGCGTGGGTTGAGATGAACTTTGCCAGTTCATCGTGGAAGCTCTACGCCCAAAATCTGTCGGGCGCTTCGCTCTCTGGCGACGTGGTTGAGCTCGATCGAGGTGGCAAGGACTACGATCCGCCACTGTTCACGGCGTTCGGGTCATCAGCCATCTGGTATAAAATGCCTTCGGCAGGCGGCAATAAAGCGAGTAGTGATTCGTTTTGCTATCGTCGCTCGCTTGATGAATCCAAGGCCGAGACAATTTGGAAATCGACGGGCCGCTTTGCGTCGGCCCCGCGCGTGAGCGACGGCATTTTGACCATCTCGCCGCGTGTCCGCAACGACGAGGGCGTCTACTACGGCATAACGGCAATCGATCTGACCGATGGCAACAACACCAAACGTGCCCAGCTAGTCCTTCCCTCGTCAGTCTCGCCTTTCGAGGCCGTATATATGGGCGATACCTTCGTGTTTTCTATCGAGGCGACCTATAGTGGCGTGGGCAGCCTGGGCAACATGGGCACGTATATCGGTAATGAGGGAGGGCCATACCTCTTTCTGTCCCGCGAGCCGCTCGCATGTGCTGCCGGCAAGAAGAATAAATATCTCGTTAAGGTACAGGCATCGCATTTTCTCATCGACACCTCTGCCAAGACCTATGGCTCGCTGTTGTCGCCCGACCGCGCTTTGGAATATGGCGATTATCCAGCTACGGCGGGAAAATCGGACTCATTTCTTACGTACGCCACGGTGCGCAACAGCCAGGGTATACCCGAGACGGTCACCGCACGCCTATTCTCTCTTTAAGCTAAGAGGGGTTAAAAAGGCGCCAACAGGGGAATAAACGCGTTGTAATTGTGAGTACCGCCCGCCGAGCTGCCGCGTCATAGTGGCATCCGGCGGGCTCAGGTGCGTTAAAATGGGCTTGTTCTTAGCTGATTGAGACAGGGGGGGCCGTGTTATGGCTTCAGATGCAAAAAAGATTCTGCTGGTCGAGGATGAGAAGGCAATCCGTGACGCCGTCGCTGCCTATCTCGAGCGCGAAGGCTACTGGGTTGTGGGTGTCGGCGACGGCCAGTCCGCGATCGAGGAGTTCGAGAAGCATCAGTTTGACCTGGTCGTGCTCGACCTTATGCTCCCCAAGATCCCCGGCGAGCGCGTTTGCCGCACCATTCGCGATACCTCGGATGTCCCCATCATCATGCTGACTGCCAAGGGCGAGATCGAGGACCGTATTATCGGTCTTGAGCTCGGCGCCGACGACTATCTGATTAAGCCGTTCTCGCCGCGCGAGCTTGTCGCGCGCGTACGCGCCTTGTTCCGCCGTGCCCATCAGGCCGACGAGCCAGCCGTCGAGGTACTCGACTTCGGCGATCTGGTCATCGATATCTCGGGCCACAAGATTTTGGTCGAGGGCAAGGAAGTCGACCTGACGGCTTCCGAGTTTAAGCTGCTCACCACGCTTGCCCGTCACCCCGGTCGCGTCTACAACCGCATGGAGCTGGTCGAGAAGGTGCTCGGCTACGACTTTGAGGGCTATGAGCGCACCATCGATAGCCACGTGAAGAACCTTCGCGCCAAGCTGGGCGATGATCCCAAGAAGCCCAAGTGGCTCTACACCGTCCACGGTGTCGGCTATCGCTTCGAGGCTCCGGCCAAGACCGATAAGTCGGACGAGAAATAGGGAAATCACATATGACACCTGCGCGCTTTGAAATCGGACAAAAGCACAAGCAGGAGAGCGAGGCGGGTTCCAAGGCTAGTTGGAACACGCCTCGTTCCGATTCACGGCCAACGATGAGCTATCCCTCGCGCATGGCACTTGCTTTTGCTCTGACATCGCTCATGACGGTATTGGTGCTGGTGGGCGTGGTCTCTGTTGTGTGGGGCACGGTCTTTTCGGATTACACGCGCTCTAATATCGTCGAAATCGCAAATTCCGCTGCCGAAAAGCTTGCGACGTCGTATGAGGAAAACGGCAATTGGACTGCGGGCGAGCTACGTACGGTCGCGACATCGAGTTTGGTGTCCGACGATTTGGGTATGCAGGTCGTCAACAAGAAAGGCGTTGTCGTTTATGACGACTCATGGCCTTCGGCAAGCGCGACCGCCGATGTGCGCGAGAATGAATCGCCGTCGAGCAGCTCGAGCGGGAAAAAAGCATCGCATAGTCCGGTCTCGTCGGCTCCCACCGGCTCCGATAGCGTTGCAAACGTCGAAATCATAACGTCTTCCGGCGAGCATGTCGGACAGGTAAAGCTGTGGGCCATCGGCTCCGATGCCTTGCTCACCAAGGCAGATTCTGCGTTTAGGGAGAAGACCTTTAACGCCATGGCCCTTGCTGCGGTTGTTGCAGTTTGCATTTCGGTCGTTATCGGATCACTCGTGTCGCGCATGCTCACCAAGCCGATTCACCGTATTACCAGCACGGCCAAGCAAATTCGCGATGGCGATCTGTCTGCTCGTACGGGCTTGCGCGGCGATGACGAGATTGATCAGCTGGGTGAGACCTTCGATGAGATGGCCACTTCGCTCGAGAAGGATATGAAACACGAGAAACGTTTGACCTCGGACGTGGCTCACGAACTTCGTACTCCGCTTATGGCCATGCTCGCAACGGTCGAGGCCATGCAGGATGGCGTATATCCTACCGACGATGAGCACTTGGAGACTGTTGCTTCCGAGACGCGTCGCCTGGCTCGTCTGGTGCAGCAGATGCTCGACCTGTCGCGCATGGAAAACAGCACGGCTCCGCTCAACCTTGAGCCGGTGGACATGGTTCCTTTCGTGCGTTCCATCGTCAATGCCCAGGAGCGCCTGTTTGTCGACCGCGATCTGCGCTTGCGCTTTGCTGACGAGACCCAAGGTCACGACGATGTCGTCGAAGCCGATCCCGACATGATCACACAATGCGTCATCAATCTCATGAGCAACGCCATGCGCTACACCCCCGAGGGCGGTTGGGTCGTGGTGTCGGTGCTCAGTGACCGCAAACACGTCAGCGTCGCCGTTTCTGATACCGGCATCGGTATTGCCAAGGATGACTTGTCGCGCATCTTCGGCCGTTTTTGGCGCGCCGATGCCAGCCGTGCCCGTGAGGCGGGCGGTCTGGGCGTGGGCCTCGCCGTGACTAAACAGATCGTCGAGCGACATCATGGCTACATTTCCGTGGAGTCGGAGCTTGGAAAGGGTACGACTTTTACGATTCATCTGCCTCGCGAGCACACGGCGGACGCGGCATCTACTACAATGGAGCACTAGCTTTTCGCTATTCGGTGAAGGAGGGGTTTCGTCCCTGCCGCTCCGAGTTTGTGAAAACGTGCGGGAAAGAACCCGCATTACTGTCGTATTTTGGTAAGGAGTGACTCACGTGACAACGATGGAGCGTCGTCCGGATTCCCGTGGCAAGGTTCGTGATATCTACGATGCCGGTGAAAACCTGCTGATGGTCGCCACCGACCGCATTTCTGCGTTCGACTTCATTCTTCCCGACGAGATTCCGTTTAAGGGAGAGGTGCTCAACCGCATCTCGGCATTCTGGTTTGATAAGTTTGCCGACATCGTCCCCAACCATCTCGTTTCCATCGACCCGGCGGATTTCCCCGAGGAGTTTGCTGAGTATCGTGACTACCTCGCTGGCCGCGCCATGCTGGTTAAAAAGGCCCAAACGATTCCTATCGAGTGCATCGTCCGCGGCTATCTGACCGGTTCGGGCAAGAAGACCTACGACGAGAACGGCACCGTCTGCGGCATCCAGCTGCCTGAGGGCCTGACCGAGGCTTCCAAGCTTCCCGAGCCGCTGTTCACGCCGTCCACGAAGGCCGAGATTGGTGACCACGACGAGAACATCTCGTTCGAGCGTTGCTGCGAGATCGTGGGCGAGGATATCGCCACGCAGATTCGTGACCTTTCCCTCAAGATCTACAAGGCCGCTGCCGAGTACGCCGCGACCCGTGGCATCATCATTGCCGACACCAAGTTCGAGTTTGGTGTCATCGATGGCAAGGTCACGCTGATCGACGAGTGCCTCACGCCCGATTCCAGCCGTTTCTGGCCTGCTGCCAGCTACGAGGAGGGCAAGATCCAGCCCAGCTACGACAAACAATTCGTCCGCAATTGGCTCAAGGCCAACTGGGATATGACGGGGGAGACCCCGCACCTGCCCGCCGAGGTCATCGATGGCACGTCCGAGCGCTATCGCGAGGCCTTCCAGATCATCACGGGCTCCCAGTTCACAAGCATGAAGGAGAACGCATAAGTGAGTACCCGTAGCGCCACGAACAAGCGCACGCAATCCCACGAGGTTACCGGGGTTGCGCGCAAGTCCGCCGCATCTGCTAAGCCTGCCCGTCAGGCAGCGAGCTCTGTCCGCGTCGTGCCGGCTTCGTCTAAGGCACGCCGCAAAGAGCTCGAGAAGGGCGAGAACCTCGAGGGCCTCTCTAAAGAGGAGAAGCGCGCCCGCAAGGCTAAGCAGCGCGCCAAGGAGGACCGCATCTACACGGTGTCGAATATCCTTCTCAAGCAGGATGAGGACTACACCAAGCGCCGTCGTATCTGGTGGGCCGTGCTTACTATCGGCATGGTACTCGTCGTGGCAATTTGGGCTTCGCTCTACTTCGCTCCCGCTGGCATGGTGTCCAGCCCTGTCCAGATGGTCGGCATCGTTTTGTCCTACGTCGTCATTTTGGGTGACTTTATCTACGACTTCGTTCGTATTCGTCCCCTGCGCAACATGTACCGCACGCAGGCCGAGGGCATGTCCGAGAACAAGCTCAACGCTCTTATCGAGCGCGCGGCTGCCGAGGAGGACAAAAAGGACTCCAAGAAGAAATAGCGTTTGCATGCATACTTATCGCTAAGATATAAGGCGCGTCGTTTTTGCGGCGCGCTTTTTACTGTTCTATAGATAGATGGAGTGGCACATGATTCGAGCTGCCCTGACGGTCGAAGAAGCTCTGGAGGGCATGAAGGCCCTGGAGCCCAAGATTAAAAACTATGCGCGTCTGGTTGTCCGCAAGGGCGTAAACGTCAAGCCCGGCCAGGAGGTTGTCGTTCAGTCTCCGGTCGAGTGCGCGCCTTTTGCCCGCGTGGTGGTCGCGGAGGCTTATGCCGCCGGCGCTGGCCACGTGACGGTCATTTGGGCCGATGATGCCGTGACGAGGCTCACGTACGAGCATGTCGATAAAAGCTATTTTGAGCAGACGCCCGAGTGGAAGCGCCTGCAGCTGGATTCCTTGGCCCAGGATGGTGCCTGCTTTGTCTTTATCGAGGGTGCGGATCCTGCGGCCCTCAAGGGTATCGATCCGGCCAAGCCGGCCGCGGCATCCAAGGCGAGGAATACGCAGTGCAAAGTTTTCCGCCGTGGACTGGATTACAACATCAATCCGTGGTGCATCGCCGGCGCGCCGGTCGCTGCCTGGGCTCGCGAGGTGTTCCCGGGCGATGCGGACGAGGTTGCAATCTATAAGCTGTGGAATGCGATTCTGCACACCGCCCGCGCCGATGGCCAGGACCCGGAGAGCGACTGGGAGCGCCACGATGCCGCATTCGAAAAGAACCTGCGCTTCCTAAACGATAATCAGTTTGACTGCCTGCACTACACCGCTTCGAACGGAACCGATCTGACGATTGGTATGACGAAGGGCCATGAGTGGGCCGGCGGTAAGGGTGAGACCCCCGACGGTCATCCCTTCTTCCCCAACATCCCCACCGAGGAGGTCTTCACCTCGCCCGATCGCATGCGCGCTGACGGTATCGTGTACTCGGCCATGCCGCTCATCCACCACGGCAACAAGGTCGATGATTTTTGGATCAAGTTCGAGAACGGTCACGTGGTGGATTACGACGCCCGCGTGGGCAAGGCGACGCTCGCAAGTATCATCGATACCGACGAGGGCGCTGCTCACCTGGGAGAAGTCGCGCTCATTTCCAAGAACACGCCGATTCGCGAAAGCGGCATCCTGTTCTATGACACGCTCTATGACGAGAATGCCAGCTGCCATCTTGCACTGGGAGTCGGCTTCCCCGAGTGCATCGAGGGTGGATATGATATGTCCAAAGAGGAACTCTTGGAGCATGGCGTCAACGTGTCGAGCGCGCACGTCGATTTTATGATCGGCACGGACGACATCGATATTACGGGCATTACGCCCGATGGACGTGAAGTTGTGATTTTCCAGAACGGCCAATGGAGTTGGGAATAGTCCCAGACCGTGGTACAATGCCACCCGCGGGCCGTTAGCTCAGCTGGCAGAGCAGGGGACTTTTAATCCCAAGGTCCAGGGTTCGAACCCCTGACGGCCCACCATAGAATAGAAAAGCGACTGGCGGATGCCGGCCGCTTTTTTGTTGCCGCGACGCGGGTTCGAACCCGAAAGGGCGCGAAGCGCCGCAGCGGCCGCCTGCGGAGCAGGCTGAACCCCTGACGGCCCACCCAAAGTAAGGAATACGAAATGAAAACAAATAGATACGGAATTAGCGGCAGCACATTAAAGATAATAGCAGCCATTTCGATGGTTCTCGATCATGTAAGCAGGATCGTCCTGACCAATGGAATCATGACTCACGCATCGTACAGTCAGATATCAGACGAACAGTGGGCGATTCTAAGCGAGGCTTCGGATGTGCTTCATGTTCTTGGCAGAATTGCATTTCCCTTATTTTGCTTTTTGATAGTTCAGGGATTTTTGCATACTCATGACTTAAAGAAGTACCTGCGAAATATGCTTGTCTTCGCAATCATTGCGGAGCCCATATACGATTTCGTCCAAACCGGGCAACTATTTGACCTTCGGCAACAAAATGTTATGTGTGAGCTCCTGCTTTCCTTGGTCTTTTTGATTGTTCTGGAAAAGATACAAAGTCTTTCAAAACGGAAAAGATACATCGCAGAAACTGCTCTGATTGTTTTGACAGCACTGGCAGCTGAATACACTAAACTAGATGGCGGTGTGTATGGCATTATGCTTGTGGCTGCATTCTATTTATTCCACGACAGCAAGGCCAAGATGTTCTTTGCTGCAGTATGTGCAGTGCTCCTTTCGTCATGCCATATAGTTGGCGGCGGATTTGAGTTTGCTACAGCTAATGTATTTAATCCTGATGTTGCTGCCGCGGTCGTTTCGTTGCTGCTTATCAATCTTTATAATGGTAAGCGAGGGCTGAAGCTCAAATATTTCTTCTACATTTTCTATCCGGCACATCTTGCTCTGCTTTATGGTGTCTCACTTATTGTTTTGAACTGTCTTTAAAAACTCTCAAACAAGTCTCTGAAAGCAGAAATAAATTGACCCTAAGACTGCTTGTGAATTTCTGGAAGACTGGAGAGATGCGAGGAGAGACAACGAGGGCTGCAGAAAGATGCTTCTCAGTTCTCTGGCGGATCGCATATATCTGTATGAGGATCACTTCCACACACTCATTAATAACAGTGATAAACACGGCATATCCTCAAAACATGAGGCTGCGGAGGTCGAACGATGCTTCGAAAGCATGAATGGCAGCGAGAAAATGAGTTCGGAAGCACCCTCTGGATGATCCAGCATAGAATAGAAAGCGATCGGCTCCGGCTGGTCGCTTTTTTGTTGCCGCGCCACGGGTTCGAACCCGAACTTCTCTATATATAAGAACGCTTGGCGAACAAAACCTGCCTTTTACCGACGGGAAACAAATAGCTGATGCTTTTGGAGTAAAGTGGCGCTCCAGAGATGACCGATGCCTTAACACCTATAAACCAGCTGGTCATCGCCAATATCAGAAGCCAATGCTTCAGTTTTAACCTCAGTGATGCGACTGAGGGACCTATTCATTTGTGAACAAAATATGGAGTGCGCGATTCCCGCCCCCGGCGCCCCTCCGGTCTGGCAATATATCTCCTTGCCGCGCGGCCCGGTCGGACCGGATCAGCCGCGGGGCGTGCACCTTGAGAACCGGATACTGCGAGGATGGACACATTCAGTGTCGCATCCGGGCAGACATCGAACCATTTGAAATGGTCTAACTTGGATTTGT
>JAGZNZ010000047.1:0-3116 GCA_018363345.1 Collinsella sp.
AGGGCCTGGACCTTCTCGTCGTGCCCTCCGCCGAGCTCTCCCGCGGCCGCGGCGGCCCGCGCTGCATGAGCATGCCCTTCTGGCGCGAGGACCTCTAAGGTTTTCAAAGACCCGTACAGGTCTTAATACAAACATCTAGCTGACATTAGATGTCTCCCAATGGGACGGTGCGGTTCTTTCGCACCGTCCCATTCATGTTTATTGACGCTAAATTAAGATCAGATAAGGTGGCCATGGATATCAAGACAATTGGCGTTGAGGATTGGCTCAACGTTTGGGAGAAGAGTGCTACCTGGGATATCGCTCAGTCGACGATCTCGTCGCTGACCATGGGTGAGCTTCGCGCACTTGACGAGCAGGACGGTGCTACGTTCTACGAGCGCCTGGATCGCGAGAAGATGAATTACGGCTGGATCGAGGGTTCGCCGGAGTTTAAGGCCGAAGTCGCCAAGCTGTATCGTCGCGAGGTCAATCCCGATCACATTTTGCAGACCAACGGCTGCACGGGCGCGAACCTCAACGCCATCATGGCCGTGGTCGAGCCCGGCGACCATGTGATTGCCGAGTGGCCCACCTATGCGCCGCTCTATGAGATTCCGCGTACGCTCGGTGCCGAGGTCGAGTATTGGGAGCTTCGCGAGGAGCTCGGCTGGAAGCCCGATATCGAACAGCTCAAGCACCTCGTTCACCCCAACACCAAGCTCATCTGCATCAATAACGCATCGAACCCCATCGGTACGGTGCTCGATGCCGATACGCTCGGCCAGATTGCCGAGATCGCCCGTTCGGTGGGCGCCTATGTGCTGTGCGACGAGGTGTATCTGCCGCTCGAGAACACCGAGTCCTTTATATCGATGGCCGACGTGTACGAGAAGGCCATTGTCACCAACTCGGTGTCCAAGACCTATTCGACGCCTGCGGCTCGCGTGGGCTGGGTCGTGGCCGACGAAGAGGTCTCCAACCGCATCCGCACCTATCGTGACTACACCATGATCTGCGGCGGCGTGTTCAACGACGCCCTGGCGACCTACGTGCTCGAGCACAAGGACAAGATTCTCGAGCGCAATCGCAAGATCGTGTTTGGCAACCGCGATATCGCGCAGGCTTGGATCGATACGCAGCATCGCGTTTCCTGGACGGCCCCGCAGGGAATATCCACCTCGTTTATCCAGCTGGATATTCCCGAGGATGACGAGGAATTCTGTAAGCGCCTGTTGGCCGAGAGGGGAGTGCTGCTGGTCCCCGGCAGCCGCTTTGAGCTTCCCTGCGGCGCACGCCTGGGCTACTGCGCGAGCGAAGACGTTCTTCGCGAGGGCCTGAGGCTTTTGGGCGAGGCACTGGCGGAGCTCGATCGCTAGGATTCCGACGATTTTCGAGGGCCTTATCCAAATTGGCCGAAGATAATCGAAAACGGACCCGTTTCCCTAGGGGAAGCGGGTCCGTTTTTCTATACCGAGAAGTCAAGTTGTTACAAATGGGGCCGTAAAGCGAGCCGGTATCCGCTGGGCCTTATACTGAGCTTCCGGTGAACGGTATCAAGCGTCTGGTAAACGGTAATTTGTTTACCAGAAATGAATAGGACAAACTTTTTTCTGAATAAAAATGAAAATGGTTGAGACGCGGCATGAATCGCTGATTCTATTCATAGCTTTATTAGAAATATGCAATTTGAGGGTGGTTTAATAAAGTTAAGTTCCATTTGCTATTTGGACTGAAAACGCGTTTTAGCACGTAAATACACTTTATTATATCAAAGTGTGCCATGCGTGAAGTATATGTGTATGCCGTTCACCCCTCATATAAAACCGTTCGGGGGCGAGGTGGAAGTATGGACTGATTTTGGATATAAATATGTCGTCAGCAATAACGCCTCACACGGAGGGGCGCTAACGAATCGGCCCTGACAGGGGCCCGAAAGAAAGGTAGGAGGCCATGACGAAAGGTCTGCACGTGCCTTCCGAGATCGGCAAGCTCAGGAAGGTCTGCCTGCACCGTCCCGGCGACGAGGGAGGTCGCGCAGCAGGAGCACGACACCTTCGCCCAGATCCTGAGGGACCAGGGCGTGGAGGTCCTCTACCTCGAGAACCTCGTCGCCGAGGTGTTCGACCAGGTCCCCGGCGCCCGCGCCGAGTTCACCGACCAGTACATCGCCGAGGCAGGCATCCGCGGCCAGCAGATGCCGCAGATCGTCCGCGAGAAGCTGGACTCCATCGAGGACAACCTCGAGTTCGTCAAGAAGACCATGGCCGGCATGACCAAGGCCGAGATCGACATGCCCCTCACGGCGTCCACGACCCTCGACTCCCTGGTCAACTCCGAGTCCGAGTCCGACCTGATCATCGACCCGATGCCCAACCTCTACTTCACCCGCGACCCGTTCGCGGTCGTCGGCGAGGGCGTCAACCTCAACCGCATGTACTCGGTCACCCGCAACCGCGAGACCCTGTACGGCAAGTACGTCTTCAAGTACCACCCCGACTACAAGGACGTCTCCCTGTACTTCCGCCGCGACTGCCAGTTCCACACCGAGGGCGGCGACGTGCTGAACATCAACGAGAAGACCCTCGCCGTCGGCATCTCCCAGCGCACCCAGGCCGCCGCCATCGACGTCATGGCCCAGAACATCTTCTGGAACTCCGACTCCAAGGTCGAGCGCATCCTGGCCTTCGACATCCCCGTCTCGCGCGCCTTCATGCACCTCGACACGGTCTTCACCCAGATCGACGTCGATAAGTTCACGATCCACCCCGCCATCATGGGCACCCTGCGCGTCTACGAGCTGACCGCCGGCAAGAACCCGGGCGACGTGAACATCCGCCTGATCGAGGACACCCTCGAGCACGTCCTGGAGGACGCCACCGGCGTCGACCAGGTCAAGCTGATCCCCTGCGGCGGCGGCGACCCGATCGCGGCCTCCCGCGAGCAGTGGAACGACGGCTCCAACACCCTGTGCGTCGAGCCCGGCAAGATCTGCGTCTACGCCCGCAACACCGTCACCAACGACGTGCTGTACAAGGAGGGCCTGGACCTTCTCGTCGTGCCCTCCGCCGAGCTCTCCCGCGGCCGCGGCGGCCCGCGCTGCATGAGCATGCCCTTCTGGCGCGAGGACCTCTAAG
>JAGZNZ010000024.1:0-23776 GCA_018363345.1 Collinsella sp.
AGCGCATGGTGGGCAC
Organism: Collinsella sp.; assembly: GCA_018363345.1. GTDB lineage: Bacteria > Actinomycetota > Coriobacteriia > Coriobacteriales > Coriobacteriaceae > Collinsella. The sequence goes on from JAGZNZ010000024.1 coordinate 17, forward strand.
CCTCACCAATCTCATGGGCGCCGAGGGCATCGAAACCCTCCTAGCAGTAAGCCACGGCAGCGCCAGCCGCCAATTCATCAAAGCTGCAGCCCCAGAGGGCTTCGAGCTCCCAACAAAACTCCCCAACTGCGCCATTATGATTTTCGATTTTGATGAGGCGGAGCCACAAGTAGAGGGCGAGCCAATGCAATGCAAGTTCACCCTCCAGCAAATAGTGGACCCCCAACAAAGTCATTAGCCTGAGCGAGCAGAGTTAAGCAGACATCAACGTGTCGTCTCCCGAGCACGGCGGAGGGCCGGAGAAATATATTAAGGTCATCGCGAGTTCCGCACGCAAAGGAGAGCACTTAATGTGCTCTCCGTCTTGCGCAGGACTGTAGAGCAGGGACCTTAATATATTTCTCCGGCCCTCCGCCGTGCTCGGGAGCCATCCACGCACTTTACCTGCGTAAACAATGTGAGTGAAATATGAATCTCGATGGATACGCCCGCAGCCGTGTATACTAAACAGCTGTGTGAAACCAGGGGAGTATTCTGGCTGGACAAAATGCCTGCTTAATAGGGTTGTCAGGTAGTCCGGGCGAAATACAAGGCTGGGGAGCACGTCGTGTAAGTAGTGGTCCTCTAGGGGCGTACGCTCGGTGGTGTACGCATTGTCCCAAGACCACGCGAGAGTTGGGATCATATCTTGATCAGCATGATTCTCGGCCGCAAGATTGGCATGACCCAGGTTTGGGACGAGGACGATAACGTCGTTCCCGTCACGGTCATCCAGGCTGGCCCCTGCGCTGTCTCGCAGGTTAAAACTCAGGCAACCGACGGCTATGACGCCGTCCAGATCGGTTTCGGCGACATCAAGGCCAAGAACGTGAACAAGCCCATGGCTGGTCACTTCGCCAAGGCCGGCGTCGAGCCTGTCCGCTTCCTTCGTGAGGTCCGCGTCGAGAACGGCGAGGAGCACAAGGTCGGCGAGGTCGTCACCGTCGCTGATTTCGCTGATGTCGAGAAGGTCGACGTCATCGGTACCTCCAAGGGTAAGGGCTTCCAGGGTCGCATCAAGCGCTGGGGTCAGCGCCGCGGTCCTATGACGCATGGTTCTCACTTCCAGCGTCACCCCGGTTCTATCGGTCAGTGCGCCTATCCTGCGCGCGTCCTCAAGGGCGTCAAGATGGCCGGTCACATGGGTAACGAGCGCGTTACCGTCAAGAACCTTTCCGTTGTCCGCATCGATGCCGAGCAGAACCTCATCTTGGTCAAGGGCGCTGTCCCGGGTGCCAAGAATGGTCTCGTCGCCATCCGTATGGCCTAAGGGCCCAGCCCATTTAGCCCAGCGTCATACCAAGGAGAACACTTAAATGGCAAAGTTTGAAGTAAAGAACAGCGAGGGCAAGAAGGTCGCCGAGGCCGAGCTCGCCGCTGAGGTGTACGGCATCGAGCCGAACATCCACGTTATGCACCACATCGTCAAGTGCCAGATGGCCTCTTGGCGTCAGGGCACCCAGTCCGCTAAGGGCCGCTCTGAGGTTTCCGGTGGTGGCAAGAAGCCTTGGCGTCAGAAGGGCACCGGCCGTGCCCGCCAGGGTTCCATCCGTGCTGCCCAGTGGCGTCACGGTGGCGTTGTCTTCGCCCCCAAGCCCCGTTCCTACGCTAAGCGTATGAACAACAAGGAGGTCAAGCTGGCTATGCGCTCCGCGCTGTCCGCCAAGCTGGCCGATGGCGAGCTCGTGCTCGTCGACGACTACGGCTTCGAGAAGCCTTCCACCAAGGCTGCCGTCGCCATGCTCAAGGCTCTCGGCCTTGAGGGCAAGCGTCTGACCATCATCGTTCGCGATGAGGACGTCAACGCCTACCTGTCGTTCCGCAACATTCCCAAGACGTTCATCATCACTGCCGACGAGGCCAACACCTACGATCTCGTCAACAACAACGCTGTGCTGATGCCCGCTGACATCGCCGCTCACTTCGGGGAGGTGCTTGCATAAATGACCGCCCACGAGATCATCATCCGTCCGATCGTGTCCGAGCGTTCCTTCTCCGGCATGGAGCTGAACAAGTACACGTTCGAGGTCGCCAAGGATGCTAACAAGTATCAGATCAAGGACGCTGTCGAGGAGATCTTCGGCGTCAAGGTCGTTCGCGTGAACACCCTGACGGTCAAGCCCAAGACCAAGCGCGTGCGCTATGTCGCCGGCAAGACCCGTTCTTGGAAGAAGGCCATCGTCACGCTGGCCGAGGGCGACACCATCGAGGTCTTTGGCAACCAGGCCTAAGACTCGCTGCTGTTGAGTGAGCTCATGCCTCCCAAATAGGGGAGGCGGGAGCTCAAGGTTTTGGGCGTATAAAATGGACACGCCCGGAACCGTGTATACGTCCGGTGTCATCGCACCCGAGGCAGAACCTCGAATCCCTGTCTGCGATGGCTAACGGATTCCTATTGAAAGGGATTGTAATGGCTGTAAAGCACCTTAAGCCGACCTCCGCTGGTAGGCGTTGGCAGACGATCTCCGATTTCTCCGAGATCACCTGCACCAAGCCCGAGAAGTCTCTTCTCGAGCCCCTGCCCAAGAAGGCCGGTCGTAACAACAACGGCCGCATCACCACCCGTCACCAGGGCGGCGGCGTGAAGCGTCGTTACCGCGTGATCGACTTCAAGCGCAACAAGGACGGCGTGCCCGCCAAGGTTGCCACGATCGAGTACGATCCGAACCGTTCCGCTCGCATCGCTCTGCTGCACTACGCTGACGGTGAGAAGCGCTACATCCTGGCCCCCAAGGGCCTCGAGGTCGGTCAGACCATCATGTCCGGTTCTGACGCCGACATCAAGCCGGGCAACGCTCTGCCCCTCGCCGACATCCCCGTCGGTACGCTCATCCACGCCGTCGAGTTCCAGCCGGGCAAGGGCGCTGCTATCGCCCGTTCCGCCGGTAATTCCTGCCAGCTGATGGGTAAGGAGGGCAAGTACGCTATCGTCCGTATGCCTTCCTCCGAGATGCGCCGCATCCTCGTTACCTGCCGCGCCACCGTCGGTGAGGTCGGCAACGCCGATCACGCCAACATCGTCATCGGCAAGGCCGGTCGTAAGCGTCACATGAACGTGCGCCCGACCGTCCGCGGTACCGTCATGAACCCTGTCGACCACCCGCACGGCGGTGGCGAGGGCAAGAACCACACCTCTGGTCGTCCCTCTGTTACCCCCTGGGGTAAGCCGACGAAGGGCCTTCGTACGCGCAAGAAGAAGAAGGTCTCGAACCAGCACATCATTCGTCGCCGTAAGAAGTAATTTCGGATACCGAGTTTTAGGAGAAAGCACTTATGAGCAGAAGTCTCAAAAAGGGCCCGTTCGTGGAGACTCGCCTTCTCTCGCGTATCACCGCGATGAACGAGGCTGGCAAGAAGGACGTCGTGAAGACCTGGTCCCGCGCGTCCACCATCTTCCCCGAGATGGTTGGTCACACCATCGCCGTCCACGACGGCCGCAAGCATGTGCCCGTGTATGTTACCGAGTCCATGGTTGGTCACAAGCTCGGCGAGTTCGCGCCGACTCGTACGTTCCGTGGCCACAAGGCCAAATAGGGGGTTAACCGTAAATGGCAACTAAGTCTATTGAAACTGAGGCCACCGAGGTTCGCGCCGTCGCTAAGTACGTGCGTGTTTCCCCCAGCAAGGCCCGCCTGGTGGTCGATCTGATCCGCCGCAAGCCTGTCGCTCAGGCCTTCGACATCCTCCACTTCTGCGACCGCGCCGTCGCCGTGGATGTCGAGAAGGTTCTCCGTTCCGCCGTTGCGAACGCCGAGAACAACAACGGTCTGCGTGCCGACAACCTGGTTGTCGCCGCTGCCTATGTTGACGAGGGTCCGACGCTTAAGCGCATCCGTCCCCGCGCCAAGGGTTCCGCTTCTCGCATTCTGAAGCGTACTTCCCACATCACCGTCGTCGTTGCTCCTCGAAAGGAGGCGTAAAGCTGTATGGGTCAGAAAGTCTACCCCACCGGCTTCCGTCTTGGCATCACCGAGAACTGGCGCTCCCGCTGGTTCGCAGAGAAGGATTACGCTAAGACCCTCGGTAACGATCTCGAGATCCGCAAGTACCTCGAGAAGCGTCTTTCCCGCGCAGCTGTCTCCCGCGTCGAGATCGAGCGCGCTGGCGATAAGATGAAGGTCATCATCCTCACCGCTCGCCCCGGCGTTGTCATCGGTAAGAAGGGTGCCGAGATCGATACCCTCCGCACCGAGCTCGAGAAGGTCGCTGGCGTCTCCAAGGGCCAGCTCTCCGTCGACGTTGTCGAGATCAAGCGCCCCGAGCTCGACGCCAACCTCGTTGCTCAGTCTATCGCCGAGCAGCTCGAGGGCCGCGTTGCCTTCCGTCGCGCTATGCGCAAGGCTGTCCAGTCTGCCCGCAAGGCCGGCGCTAAGGGCATCCGTATCCAGTGCTCCGGTCGTCTCGGCGGTGCCGAGATGGGCCGTCGTGAGTGGTACCGCGAGGGTCGCGTGCCTCTGCACACCCTCCGTGCCAAGATCGACTACGGCACGGCTGTCGCCAGCACCACCATGGGCGCTTGCGGCGTGAAGGTCTGGATCTACCTGGGCGAGAAGCTCCCGGGCCAGCCTGTTCCCAACCCTGCACTCGAGGGCTCTTCCCGTCCTCGTCGTCGTAACTCCGAGAGGAGGGGTCAGTAGTGCTTGCCCCTAAGCGTATTCTTCACCGCAAGGTGCAGCGTGGCTCCATGAAGGGCCAGGCCAAGGGTAATACCGAGCTGCATTTCGGCGAGTTTGGTATCCAGGCTCTCGAGGCCCATTGGATCACCAACCGTCAGATCGAGGCCGCTCGTATTGCCATGACCCGCTACATGAAGCGTGGCGGTCGTGTCTACATCACGATCTTCCCCGATAAGCCCATCACCAAGAAGCCTGCCGAGACTCGCATGGGTTCTGGTAAGGGTAACCCCGAGGAGTGGGTGGCCGTCGTCAAGCCCGGCCGCATCATGTTCGAGGTCAAGGGCGTGCCCGAGGAGGTCGCTCGCGAGGCTCTGCGTCTTGCACAGCACAAGCTTCCCATCAAGACCAAGATTGTTGCTGCCAAGAACGCTGAGCAGCGCATCGAGAAGGAGATGGCTGAGGAGGCCGCTCTCGAGGCCAAGTGGGCTGCTGAGGACGCCGCCGCCGCCAAGGAGGAGAACTAATGAAGCCCGCAGAGATTCGTGAGCTCTCGGACGCTCAGCTCGTTGAGAAGCTGAAGGAAATGCGCGCCGAGCTCTTTAACCTTCGTTTCCAGATGGCCACTAGCCAGCTGGACAACACCGCTCGCGTCAACACCGTGAAGAAGGACATCGCTCGCGTCCTCACGGAGCAGCGCGCCCGCGAGATCGCAGCGGAGAAGTCCGCTGTCGCCGAGTAGGACCTAAGGAGAGAACATGACTGATTCGCGTAACTCGCGTAAGGTCCGTACGGGTGTCGTTACCTCCGTCTCCGGTGCCAAGACCATTGTTGTCACCATCACCGAGCGCAAGCGTCACCCCAAGTACGGCAAGATGATGACCAGCTCCAAGAAGCTGCACGCTCACGACGAGGAGTGCACGGCTGGCGTGGGCGACACCGTCCGCGTTATGGAGACCCGTCCTATGTCCAAGATGAAGCGTTGGCGCCTCATCGAGGTCGTCGAGCGCGCTAAATAAGCAGTCGCTCTTACGACTTGTACGTTTCCGAAGATGTGCGTATGCCTGGCTTGCATACCACGGGCCGTATAAAGGCTGCGCACCTCTCTTCGGTTCTTAGTTCGGAGGAACATCTACCATGATTCAGATGCAAACCATGCTGAACGTCGCCGACAACTCCGGCGCTCGCAAGATTCGCTGCATCAAGGTGCTTGGCGGTTCCAAGCGTCGTTATGCAGGCATCGGCGATGTGTTCATCGGTGCTGTCCAGGAGGCTACCCCTGGCGCCAACGTCAAGAAGAAGGACGTTGTCCGTTGCGTCGTCGTTCGCACCGTTAAGGAGATCCGCCGCAAGGATGGCTCCTACATTCGCTTTGATGAGAACGCCTGCGTTGTCATCAACAACGATGGTTCGCCCGTCGGCACCCGTATCTTCGGGCCCGTCGCTCGCGAGCTTCGTGACAAGAAGTACATGAAGATCGTCTCGCTCGCTCCCGAGACCCTGTAGTTAGGGGAGATATATGTATATCAAGAAGGGCGATAAGGTCCAGGTTCTCTCTGGTAAGGATCGCGGCAAGCAGGGCGTTGTCCTGCGTGCTCTCCCCGCCGAGAACAAGGTCGTTGTCGAGGGCGTTTCGGTCGTCAAGAAGGCCGTCAAGCCCAACGCTGCCAACCAGCAGGGTGGTATCGTTTCGCAGGAGGCTCCCATCGATGCCTCCAACGTCAATCTCGTTTGCCCCGAGTGCGGTAAGGTTACCCGCGTCGGTCACGAGAAGGACGGCAAGAACAAGCTGCGCGTCTGCAAGAAGTGCGGCCACAAGTTCTAAGCTGCCCGCAACATCAAGTTGCTAGCAAAGGCCCGGATGCCCCACGGCACCCGGGCCTTTTTCTATCCCTACTCATTGGGGACAGACTTAAATGAGGGGACATACTCATTGGGGATAGACTTAAATGAGTGCCGTTGAAACGCTGGTAGCTGGGGACGTTCCCTTTGTGCCGGCAGTTAGGGAAGTCCCTATATGCCGGCAGTTTGGGACAGTCCTTTGATGGCTGCGCCCCCCCAGAGGGGTGGAGTAATACAGCCTAATCTGTCTTTTATGGCTATGGTGTTCCGTTCCTTTATGTTTCACAAGGATTGTCGCATGCGCATTATCGCGCATAGACTTGCGCGATAATGCGCATAGCCGCGCAAATATCTGCCAACTATGGCTAAATAATGACCGATAAGCAAATAGACACGCAAACACGAGCAAATACGCGCGCGATTGTGCGAATATAGGGTTGTTTGAAATGAAGGACTTCCGATGACTTAGGAGGCACATCATGGCAGATTCCAAACAGGCTCCGCTCGACGCCGAAGCAGCCGCTAAGGTGGCATTTGCCTCGGTCCAGGACAAGCCATTCCCCAACGATATTTTTACTGCCCCCGAGCTCCGCTGGGCAGTGATCGGTTGCGGTGTTATCGCCAACCAGATGGCCCAGTCTCTCGCTCTTGCCGGCCGCAAGCTTGCGGGCGTTGCCAACCGCACACTGTCCAAGGCTCAGGCTTTTGCAGAGCAGTATGGCATTGAGAAGGTCTATGAAACGGTCGAGGACCTCTACACCGATCAGAACATCGACGCCGTCTACATCACCACCCCGCACAACACTCATATCACCTATCTGCGCGCTGCGCTGGCAGCTGGTAAGCACGTGCTCTGCGAGAAGGCCATTACCCTCAATTCCGCTGAACTCGATGAGGCCCGTGCCATTGCCGCCGAGCACAACGTGGTCCTTATGGACGCCACCACGGTGCTCCACATGCCTTTGTATCAGGAGCTGCGTCGTCGCATGGATGTCGGTGAGTTCGGCCGCATGAATCTCGCTCAGCTCAACTTTGGCAGCTACAAGGAGTACGGCGATCTGACCAATCGCTTCTACAACCGCAACCTTGCTGGCGGTGCCATGCTCGATATTGGCGTGTATGCCCTGTCCGTCATGCGTCTCTTTATGGCCAGCCAGCCCGCCGAGGTCGTGTCTCTAGGCAACACCTGCGAGACTGGCGTCGATGTTGCGGGCGGCATCGTCTGCCGTAATGCCGAACAGCAGCTGGGCGTGGTGAGCCTTACGCTCCACTCCAAGCAGCCCAAGCGCTCGATCATTAGCTTCGACAAGTGTTATATCGAGGTCAACGAGTATCCGCGTGCCGATCACGCGACCATCGTGTGGACTGCCGACGGCCACCGCGAGGAGGTCCACGCTGGCACCGAGGCCTACGCACTGTGCTACGAGATGGCCGATCTTGAGAAGGCCGTTGCCGGCGACGACTCCAAGCGCGAGCTGCTGGATTATGCTTCTGATGTTATGGAGCTTATGACCAAGCTTCGCGCCGACTGGGGAGTCGTGTACCCCGAGGAGGAGTAAGCGATGCTTGCGGAAGATAGGCTCAACGCGATTGTATCGATGGTGCAGCAGGCCGGCTCGGTTACCGTTCCGGAGCTTGCTGAGGCCCTGGGCGTGACGGCGTCTACCATTCGGCGCGATCTGCAGACGCTCGACCGAGCGCATCGCATCGCCAAGGTCCACGGTGGGGCGACGAGTCTTGAGCGCGCGCACGTGACGCGCGACCTAACGCTTAATGAGCGCAGCGACCTCCATAACGATGACAAGGAGCGTATCTGCGCCCGTGCGGCGGCGCTTGTGGAGCCTGAGAGCTTTGTATACATCGACTCGGGCTCGACGACGCTCAGGCTCATCGAGCATCTTCCCCACCTTGAAGATGTCACCTACGTGACCGATTCCGTGCTCCATGCTCAGCGCCTTGCTTTGCGGGGTATGCGTACCGTGGTGCTGGGCGGCGAGCTCAAACCCGAGACCGAGGCGCTCGTTGGCCCCGATGCCTTGGCAACCTTAGATCGCTACAACTTCAACTGTGGCTTTTGGGGCTCTAACGGCATTGCCGCCGAGCAGGGCTTCACGGCGCCCGATATCGAGGAGGCCCAAGTAAAGCGCATCTCGATGCGTCATACGGCCAAACGCTTCGTAATCTCGGACGCCAGCAAATTTGGCATGGTGGCGCCCGTCAAGTTCGCGGACTTTCGCGATGCAACGATCATCACCGCGGGCGAGGTGCCCGCCAAGTACCGGGCAATGGACAACGTCGTCACGGTCTAGCGGCGGGGCAAGGCCAAAACCACCACAAAGGTGCTTGTCCCCATTGTGGTGGTTAGTAACGAAAACCGAGTAGTTTTCTCAATAGAAAAGCGGCAACGTCCATCACGGGCGTCGCCGCTTTCGTTGTCTGCCGGTTTGTCTAAGTCTGTAACAACTGGACCGTTAAAAGTGGGCTAGGTGTTACAGATCGAGATACTTACGAACCGCGCCGTCCCTTTGTCTCAATCTGTAACATCTGGGACTGATTTTGCCGAGTTACTGTTACAGATTGAGATTATTCCCTTGAGGGGATTCGAATGTCTCGATCTGTAACAGATAGACCGCAAAATGGGCTTTAGCTGTTACAGATCGAGACGTTTTGGGACCGCGACTGAGCCATTGCGGCAAAACCACCACAAAGGTGCCTGTCCCCATTGTGGTGGTTTAGGGCTCCCAGGGGCAGGGGGCTTCGATGTGAATGTGCTCGCCGGTTACGGGATGCGTAAAGGACACACTGTGGGCGTGGAGCATCAGGCCGCAGGGGCGCGCAGTGCCGTACAGGTCGTCGCCCACCAGCGGATGGTGCTCGCTGGCCAGGTGCACGCGAATCTGATGCTTGCGGCCGGTGAGCAGCTCGACATCGATATACGAGCGCGCGGGCAGGCCTCGGCGGCTCTTAAGGCGCTTGAGCACCTTCACACGTGTCTGCGACGGCTTGCCGCTGGCACCGACGCGCATCTTGCGGCTATCGTGGCGATCGCGGGCGATGGGCTTGTCGATGAGCTTTTCGTTCCAGTCGATCTTGCCCTCGGCGAGCGCCAGATAGTGCTTTTCGAAGGCGTGGTCGTTCACCATCTGATCAAAAGCAGGCTGCGTCTGTTTGTCGAGCGAAAACAGCACCACGCCGGTGGTGTTACGGTCCAGGCGGTTGAGCGGCTGCATGTCAGTCGCGGCAAAGCCGTCGCCCATCGCCAGCAGCAGATCGCTGGCGTAGTCGGTAAGTGTGCGCTCGCCGGTGCCGTCACCGTGGACGATCATGCCGGCGGGCTTATCGATGGCCATGAGCCAGGCGTCGCAGTAGAGGACTTGGGGTTCTTCGTTCACGTGTAAGCCTTTCGGTTAGCTAATTCCCACAAACATACAGCCCGAGGTGGCGCCGCGCAGGCGGGCGGCGGGCTTGCGACCTGCCTGCGCGGCCTCGATGGCGCGACGGACGCGTGCGACGGCGCGGCCAATCTCATCGGGCTCGAGCAGGGTTCCGTCAACCATAAGACGGCGCACGCCGGCGTCGAGCAGCTGCGGAACCTGCGGAGTGAGGTCGATGGGGTAGGCATCGTACAGGCGCGAGCGGCCGTGGACGTCGGTGCGCACTGGCATGACCTTGCCATCGATATTCTTGAGCGACAGCTTGCGGGCGCGCAGGCGGCAATTGGCGCAATCGTGAATACAACCGTTGGCCACCTGCAGGATGCAGTGCTCGCTCGTCATAACGCGCGGGCGGCCGAACACGGTGATGCCCAGCGCTGCGGGCGCGGAGGTGCCAAGCGAGATAATCTCGTCGAGCGTGATCTCGGGCGAGAGCCAAAAAGCGCCGGCTCCGCGCTCGGCAAGTGCCTCCATGCAAGGCGTGTTGTGCACGGGCAGGCAAGAGCGAATCTCGGCCGTGGCGCCAACCTGGGCGGTCAGGGCAAGCTCGGAGATGTTGCCAATAGCGACCGTGGCGCCGGCAACAACCCACGGGTCGACACGTACGTGGTCGACGGCGCGGCAGACCTCGTCGAGTACGGGTACGATGCCCTGCTCAAACGCATCGGCGGGGGAGAGCTCGGCAGCATTGAGCGCGTCGGTGGTCATGTAGATGCGCGTTGCACCCTCCACGCGCGCTGCCTCGGCGGCCTCGAGCGAGGTGACGGTGGCGCAGATTTGCGGCTCATCGCGGTAATGCTCGGGCATGGGGCGGGAATCACTGGTGACAATCGCCGGCAGCTCGAGCGTGCGGGCGCGCTCCTCATACGGCGCCAGAATGGCCTCTTCCAGCGCTTTGCAGGCGGCGGCGCGCACCTTGTGCACGGCGGAGAAGCCCATGCCACAGCCCTCATCGAGCGCCACATCAAAGTTCGCGGCCTCAAAGGGCGAGGAACCCATGCGGCCGACGTGCTCCACCAGATCGGACGCCTCGACGGCGCGAGTCTTGGCGGCCTCGACGGTAAAGCCGGTAGCGGTGGCGGTGAGCGTGGGGTCGTCGCAGCAGGTGAGCGTCACGGTAAACGGCTCGCCCAGACGCGCCACAACGGACACGTCTACGGCGCGGCGGCGCAGCACGTCGCGCTTGAGCGCAGCCCCGGCGGCGTCGATGGCGCGCTGGCTGCGAATCACGCGCACGCGGCAACCCTCGGGCATGCTACGGGGCACGCGGCACTCGATGATGTCGCCGGCAGCGGCATCCTCGGCGGCAATGGTGGTCAGGAACTGGTCAAACTCATCGTCGTGACGAAGCTCCAGCAGGTCGCCCTTGCCCACGGGCTCAAACAGCTCAATGCGGGCGATGGCAGCGCGGCGACGGCGGTCGTCGGGCTTGAGCCCGCGCACATCGCGGTTGGCCAGGCGGCTGCCGAGCACCGTGCCCACGATCTGGCCGCGGTTGTTGGATCGCTCGTAGCTCATCATCTCGTCACCCGAGGTACCGTCTTGATAGGCGTGCGTAAAGTCGCGGTTAAAGCAGCGCTTGAGCTGGCGCTGGCGGGCGGCATCCTCATCCTTAGAGGTCGAAACATCGGCCAGCATGTCATCAATCTGATGACGATACACGTCGACGATGGAGTACACATAATCGGGGGCCTTCATGCGGCCCTCGAGCTTGAGCGATGCGGCGCCGGCGTCATACAGGCGGCGAACAAGTTGTGAAGTGTTGGTGTCACGCGGGCACAGCGCGCGCTCGCGACCGGCAGGGGAGAGCGAGCGACCGTTCTCGTCGATCAGCTCGTAGGGCAAGCGGCAGGGCTGGGCGCACATGCCACGGTTGGCCGATCGTCCCGCCATGGCAAAGCTCGAAAGCAGACACAGGCCAGAGTAGCAAAAGCAGATGGCGCCATGGCTAAAGACCTCAAGGTCCACATCGGGCGCGGCATCGTGAATGGCGGCAATCTCGTCGATGGAAAGCTCGCGCGAGAGGGTCACGCGGTCGGCGCCCTGCTCGCGGCACCAAAGGGTTCCGCGGTCGTCGTGGATGTTCGCCTGGGTCGAGATATGCGTCTCGATGCCGGGCATCGTGCGCTTGACCTCAAAGAACAGGCCCCAGTCCTGGATGATGAAGGCGTCGGCGCCCAGCGTGGAGCAGCGATGGATGAGCTGCAGCGCATCGCTCATCTCGGATTCCTTGATGACGATGTTGACCGTGACGTAGACGCGCGAGCCGGCCAGATGCGCGGCGCGGCAGGCCTGCTCAAAGGCCTCGTCGGTAAAGTTGGTGGCCTTGCGGCGTGCGTTGAAGCTGCCCATGCCGCAGTAGATGGCGTCTGCCCCGGCGGCGAGCGCGGCGGCAAAGGGCTCCGGGCCTCCGGCGGGGGCCAAGAGTTCGGGTCTGCGGTTGGTGGTTCGACTGGCGGTTGCGGTCATATCCTGCCTTTCAAAATGCTCAGATACTCAAAAGTATAGTGGTGCCGTCGCGGCAGGCGATGCCCGTGCTCTAAGCGGGATAAAGTCTTCAGCAGCTTGGACTGGCTGCTTCACATGAGAACCGTTCAGCGGTCCGGGGAAACCGTTGGGCGATAAAATATTCTCGCAACGTGATAATAATCTTGCATCGCGCGGAAACCTTGAGTACTATCCCAATCAAGCGCGGTGTTCAGACCGAACTGTGCCTCCCGGTGTGAACGCCGCGCTCCCGTTCCCTTTTACTTGTAAGGAGAAAAACATGAGCAAGACCGTCGTGTCTTCCGATAACGCACCCGCAGCCATCGGCCCGTATTCCCCCGGTATCCAGACTGGCAACATGGTGTTTCTGTCCGGCCAGCTGGGCATCGATCCCGCGACCGGCAAGCTGCCCGAGGGTGTCGAGGCCCAGGCCAAGCAGTCCCTCGCCAACGTCGAGGCTCTGCTGACCGCTGCCGGCGCCACGTTTGCCGATGTCGTCAAGACCACGGTCTACCTGGCCGACATCGCCGACTTTGCCGCCGTGAACGAGATTTACGCCTCCAAGTTCGAGGCTCCGTTCCCCGCGCGCAGCGCTTTCCAGGTTGCCGCCCTTCCGGCTGGCGGTCTGGTCGAGATCGAGGTTGTCGCCGCTCTCTAAGGTGTTGGTAACAACTAAACATGACATGCAAAAAGACCCTGCAGCGCGTGCGAGCTGCAGGGTCTTTTGTCAAGCGATGCGACAAAAATGATCCGTTTCCCTTCGTCCCCAAGGGATCACGTTTAGCCCTCCTTGCGGACTTTTTGCAGGTAGCGGTACACGCTGGGCTCCGAGATGCCCAACGCGGTGGCAGCGCAGGCCACGGCGCCCTTGAGCATGAACACCCCGTTGCCGTTGAGGTGGCGAATGACGTCCACGCGGTCGCTCTGACCAAGCGACGCTACATCCAGCCCGCGCGCGCTCAGCAACTCGGCAATGCTGCGGTCGATGAGCTCCTGGGTGGACTCCGAAAGGCTTTCGACCTCGATAGGGGCGGGCTCCGTGCGCGTCGGCGCTGCGTCGAAGCACGCCATGAGCTGCTGCGCCATGGCGTTGATGGAGCGTACGGTCGAGAGGTCGGTGTTGACGCAGAGCATACCGACGATCTCGTCATCCTCGCGGATAAAGAACGTCGCGGACTCCAACGTCTTGCCGCCGGCACCGCGCCCCTCGTAGCCCGTAATAAACGGCAGGTCGCGATACTTGGGGTCGTGCATGATCTTGAGCGCCAGATCGGTGGCAGGACCGCCGACCTTGCGGCCGCTCACAATGCCGTTGCGAATATCGACGATGGCGTGGTCGGGATCCGAGAAATCGTGCAGCACGATTTCGCTGTTCTTACCGAGTATTTGCTCCAGGAAATCGACCATCGGCAAAAAGCGGCGTACGGTCTCGTTCACGGGCAACTCCTTTGGGTGAAATCGGAAATGTTCATAACAATTTTTTCTCATGGTAACACGGTGTCTATTGACTCGCATATTCGCAGGTACATTGCGTAATACAGACGAGCGGTATGATTTTGGCGGTAAACGGTTGACCAAAAGAAAAGTTAGATGTTATTTTGACCGGACACTTTCCTGACCTGCGGAAATGCATTGTCTCAGCTCAAGAATAGTCTGATAACAAAAAATTATTATTGAGAATGAGAACCATCTTTAATACGATATCCAACGAAGGCACAACCTCAACCCCGCACTGCGTCACAATAGAGCGTTAGATGCGAAAACAACTATTTCGAGGATTGGTGGTCAAATGACCCAGGAGACGGTTACGAACGGCACTGAAGCCCTGTTCACTCGTGAAGGCATGCCTCCCGTTAAGGAAATGATCCCGTGTGCCCTTCAGCACGTACTGGCTTCGTTTGCCGGTATCATCACCCCGGCTGTCATCATGGCCGGCGTCTACGGCTTTAATAGCCAGCAGAGCACCGACATCATTCAGGTCGCGCTCATTCTTTCGGCGATCGACACGGCCCTTCAGGCCTTCGCTCCCTTCCGTCGCATCGGCGGCGGCCTGCCCATCGTCATGGGCGTTTCGTTCGCGTTCCTGCCGGCTCTGCAGGCCATGGGTGCCTCGGGCTTTAGCTTTGGTGCGCTGCTGGGCGGCGAGATCGTCGGCGGCGCCGTCGCGGTCCTCTTTGGTCTGGCCTACAGCAAGATCAAGTGGCTGTTCCCGCCCGTCGTGACCGGTACGGTCATCTTCTCCATCGGCGTTTCGCTGTATCCCACGGCCGTCAAGTATATGGCCGGCGGTATGGGTACGCCGCTGTGGGGCACTCCGCAGGCCTGGTGCGTCGCTCTTATCACCTTCGCCGTGGTCTTTGCGCTCGCCAACTTTGGCAAGGGCACGCTCAAGCTGGGATCCGTGTTCTTTGGCATGATCGTTGGCATGATCGTCTCCATCCCCTTTGGCATGATCGACTTCTCCAGCGTCGCCACCGCTCAGGTCTTCGCCCTTCCCAAGCTCATGCCCTACGCGCTCGAGTTTGATCCCGAGGTCTGCATTACCCTCGCTGTCGTGTTCCCCATGGTTGCCATCCAGGTTATCGGCGACGTCTCCGCCGCCTGCCTGGGCTCCATCGACCGTATGCCCACCGAGCGCGAGCTCTCCGGCGCTATCGTGTCCCAGGGCCTCACCTCTATGGTCGGCGGCCTGCTGGGCGGTCTTCCCACCAGCGCCCTTGGCCAGAACGTGGGCATCATCTGCTCCAACAAGGTCGTCAACAAGTGGGTCTTTGTGATCATCGCGGCCGTCTTTGCCATCGCCGGTCTGTTCCCGCAGCTCTCTGCCGTCCTTTCCGCTATCCCGCAGCCCGTCATCGGCGGCGCGACCGTCGGCGTCTTTGGCACCATCACCATGAACGGCGTGCGCATGTTCACCCGCGAGGGCCTCACGCAGCGCACTACCACCATCGTCGGTACCTCCGTCGTCTTTGGCCTGGGTATCTGGATGGCCAGCGGTTGCCTTGCCGGCGAGGGTATGCCCGCCTGGGTATCCACCGTCATCGGCTCCAATGCCGTAACCCCCACCGCCATTATGGCCATTGTCCTTAACCTGATCCTTCCGCAGACGCCGGTCGTGGCTCAGCACATCGATGCTGCCAAGGACGCTGCCGTGGATCTGGTCTTGCCCGAGAGCAAGAAGTAACCAATTCGGTGCTATTCGTCGGCGGGCGCATCGCCTCGTCCGCCGACGTCATGCGGCGCCAAGCCGCACTTCAAAGGGTTTGTCCCTTTGGTGAAGTGTTGACGGGAGAGGGCCCGTTTCCGGTGTAGGCCGGCGCTTCGCACTCCGCCATGTCAGAGGTGTCAAACCCCGCCCCTGATGTTGAAGGGAGCATTCATGCTTCTGGTCGCTAACGGTTCCGTTTTTACCCGCAACGCTCAGACCCCGTTCATTCCCAACGGTGCGGTCGCCATTGACGGAGATACGATCGTCGAAGTAGGTCCCGAGTGCGAGCTCAAGGCCAAGTACCCGGATGCCGAGTACGTCGACGCCCAGGGCAACCTCATCATGCCCGGACTCATCAATTGCCACACCCACATCTACTCGGGTCTGGCTCGCGGCCTTGCCATTAAGGGCTGCAACCCCACCAACTTCCTGGAGAATCTTGAGCAGCAGTGGTGGAAGATCGATGACAACCTGACACTCGACGGCACCAAGGCCAGCGCCTATGCCACGATTTTGGACTCCATCCGCGATGGCGTCACAACGATCTTCGATCACCACGCGAGCTTCTGCGAGATTCCGGGAAGCCTCTTTACCATTAAGGATGCAGCTCAGGAGCTGGGCATGCGTTCGTGCCTGTGCTACGAGGTCTCCGATCGCCGCGGCCAGGAAAAATGCGACCAGGCCATTGCCGAGAACGCCGAGTTTGCCCAGTGGGCCGCCAAGGAGCGTCGCGATAACGACAACCACATGATCGCCGCCATGTTTGGCGGACATGCTACCTTTACGCTTTCGGACGAGACCATGGATAAGATGGCCGAGGCCAACAACGGTCTGACCGGCTTCCACATCCACGTGTGCGAGGGCATGAACGACGTGTGGGACTCCCGCCTCAACCGGGGCGGCATCAGCCCCGTCGAGCGCCTGCTGCAGCACAACCTGCTGGGTCCCGACACCATGCTGGGCCACTGTATCCACGTGACGCCTGCCGAGATGGATATCGTCAAGGAGTCCGGCACCTGGCTCGTCAACAACCCCGAATCCAATATGGGCAACGCCGTGGGCTGTGCCCCCGTGCTCGAGTTCTTCCGCCGCGGCATCCCCGTGTGCATGGGCACCGACGCCTACACCCACGATATGCTCGAGAGCCTCAAGGTCTTCCTGATCATTCAACGCCACAACGCTGCCATGCCCAACGTGGGCTGGTGCGAGGCCATGACCATGCTGTTCGAGAACAACGCCAAGATGGCGAGCAAGTACTTCGATCGCAAGCTCGGCGTGCTCGAGGCCGGCGCTGCCGCCGACGTCATCGTTATGGACTACAAGCCCTTTACGCCGCTGAGCGAGGAGAATATCGACGGCCACATGCTCTTTGGCATGATGGGCAAAAACTGCCGCACCACCATCATCAACGGCCGCGTCCTGTACAAGGATCGCGAGTTCGTTGGCATCGATGAGGACAAGATCAACGCGTGGACCATGGCTGAGTCCAAGAAGCTCTGGAGCACGCTCAACGGTCGCACCTACTAATTACAAGTAGATTCGCGCGCGTCAGATGTTTCGCCGCATCCGACGCGCGCATAGGCGGCCTCCGCGGGGTCGCCGGCGCTGTGCTAGCGCTACACCGTATTTGCGCCCGCCGCGCGGTCTCGCCGGGCGTTACAGAGAGGAGCTCACTATGAGCGACATCATGAGGCCGATCCCGTTTTCGCAGCTGATGAACTGGATCATCGAGGAGCACAAGACCCAGGACGCCATCTTTGGCGTGCGCAAGATGGTCACGACCAACCAGGAGGGTGCGCTTCCCATTTTTGATGAGCGCATCGAGACCCCGTTTGGCCCGGCCGCCGGCCCCAACACACAGCTGGCCCAGAACATCGTGGCCTCCTACGTTGCTGGTTCCCGCTTCTTTGAGCTCAAGACCGTCCAGGTTATGGACGGCGAGGAGCTCTCCAAGTGTGTGAACAAGCCCTGCATCGTGGCGCAGGACGAGTGCTACAACTGCGAGTGGTCGACCGAGCTCGAGGTTCCGCAGGCCTTTGCCGAGTACGTGAAGGCATGGTTTGCCTGCCACCTGATCGCTCGCGAGTACGGCCTGGGCAGCCCGGACGGCTTCGTCTTCAACATGTCCGTGGGTTATGACCTGGAGGGTATTAAGAGCCCCAAGGTCGACGCCTACATCGAGGGCATGAAGGATGCCAGCGGCTCCGAGGTTTGGAACGAGTGCCGCACGTGGGCTCTCGCTAACCTGGACAAGTTTGAGCATGTCGATGCCGCGTTTGTCGAGTCCATCCCGGCGCGCGTGTCCAACTCCATCACCGAGTCCACGCTGCATGGCTGCCCGCCGGCGGAGATCGAGCGCATCGCGACCTATCTGATCACCGAGAAGGGCCTCAACACCTACATCAAGTGCAACCCCACGCTGCTGGGCTATGAGTTTGCCCGTCAGCGTCTGAACGAGCTGGGCTTTGACTACATCGTCTTCGACGATACGCACTTCCGCGAGGACCTGCAGTGGGCCGACGCCGTGCCCATGTTCGAGCGCCTGATTGCCCTGTGCGCCGAGCGCGGCCTGGAGTTTGGCGTCAAGCTGACCAACACGTTCCCCGTCGACGTGACGAGGAACGAGCTGCCCTCCACCGAGATGTACATGTCGGGCCGTTCGCTGTTCTCGCTGACCATCGAGGCCGCCCGCCGCATTACTGAGCAGTTCGATGGCAAGCTGCGCATCAGCTACTCCGGCGGTGCCACGGTCTACAACATCCGCGCCCTGTACGATGCCGGCATTTGGCCCGTTACCCTGGCGACCGACGTGCTCAAGCCCGGTGGCTACGAGCGCTTTAGCCAGATGGCCGGCGAGTTTGGCGATCTGGACGGCAAGCCGTTTGCGGGCGTCTCGCTCGAGGCCGTGACTGCGATCCAGACCGACTCGCTCACCAACCCGCTCTACAAGAAGCCGCTGCGTCCGCTGCCCGACCGCAAGGTCGCCGGCAAGAGCCCGCTTTCCGACTGCTTTACCACGCCGTGCCGCACGAGCTGCCCCATCCAGCAGGATATTCCCGCCTACCTGGCGGCTGTTGACGAGGGCCGCTACGAGGACGCACTCAACATCATCATCGAGCGTAACGCCCTGCCGTTCATTACCGGCACCATCTGCCCGCATCCCTGCGGCCGTGCCTGCGAGCGTGCATTCTACGAGCCCGAGGGCGCCCAGATCCGCGCCAGCAAGCTCAAAGCCGCCCGCGAGGCCATGACCGCCGTGCTGCCCAAGCTGCGCGCCCAGGCCATCGCCAACGACGGCGCGCGCAACGTTGCCGTTATCGGCGGCGGCCCGGCCGGCCTGGCGACGGCGTTCTTCCTGACGCGTGCCGGCGTGCCCGTCACCATCTTTGAGGCTCGCGACTCGCTCGGCGGCGTGGTCCGTCACGTCATCCCCGAGTTCCGTATCGCGAGCGACGATATCTCCCACGATGCCGAGCTCTGTCTGGCCTTTGGCGCCAAGGTGCAGCTCAACGCCCGCGTGGAGTCCATCGACGAGCTCAAGGCCCAGGGCTTTACCGACGTAGTCGTGGCCACCGGTGCCTGGATGCCCGGCTCTGCGGGCTTGGGCGAGGGTGCCGAGCTCGACGTGCTGGAGTTCCTCGAGGCCGCCAAGAAGGGCGAGAAGCTCGAGCTGGGCGAGGACGTCGTGGTCATTGGCGCCGGCAACACCGCCATGGACGCGGCCCGCGTGGCCAAGCGCCTGGCCGGCGTGAAGAACGTGCGCCTGGTGTATCGCCGCACCAAGAAGCAGATGCCCGCTGACGAGGAAGAGCTTGATCTTGCTCTTGCCGACGGTGTTGAGTTCTGCGAGCTGCTGGCCCCCAAGGCGCTTAACGGCGCCGTGCTGACCTGCGACGTTATGGAGCTTGGCGAGCCGGATGCAAGCGGTCGTCGCAGCCCCGTCGCCACGGGCGAGACCGTCGAGCTGCCCGCCACCACGGTGATCTGTGCCGTGGGCGAGGGCATCGATGCCAGCCTGTACGACGCCGCGGGCGTCGAGCACGACCGTCGCGGCCGCCTTGCCGCCACCTCCACCGGCGTCGAGGGCGTTTGGGCTGCCGGTGACTGCCGCCGCGGTCCCGCTACCGTGGTCGAGGCTATCGCCGACGCCGCCGAGGTCGCCCGTGCCATTGCCGGCGTGGACTTTAACAAGTACGCCGACCAGAATGCTCAGGCCGGCCGCGAGGACACCTGCTACGAGCGCAAGGGGTCGCTGTGCCGCGACAAGCGCAACTGCACCAAGACCCGCTGCCTGGGCTGCGGCTCGGTGTGCGAGGTCTGCTGCGACGTGTGCCCCAACCGCGCCAACGTTGCCATTAAGGTGCCGGGCCTGGCCAAGCATCAGGTCGTCCACGTTGACGGCATGTGCAACGAGTGCGGCAACTGCGCCGTGTTCTGCCCCTACCAGGAGGGTCGTCCCTACAAGGACAAGCTCACCCTGTTCTGGAGCGAGGCAGACATGGAGAACTCCGAGAACGAGGGCTTCCTGGCCGTGGACGAGGACCACTTTAAGGTCCGCGTCGCCGGCACGGTCCGCACCGTCTCGGTCGATGCCGTCAACACCGGTCTGCCCGAGGCCGTCCGCCTGACCATCAAGGCCGTGCGCGACAGCTATCCGTATCTCCTTAAGAAATAAGGGACCCCTTATGGCCAAATCCATTCAACATAACGTGGCCTACGTTGCCTGCGGAAGCGGTTGCGCCTCCGCAGGTGGCGACGCCCGCTGCGGCGAAGGCTGCATTGGCTGTGGCGCCTGCGTCACAGCCTGCCCCCACGGCGCCATTACGCTGGTCGACGGCGTCGCCCGCGTGGACCGCTCCAAGTGCACGGGCTGTGGCCTGTGCGGCATGGCGTGCCCGCAGCGCGTGATTGCCTTTGTTCCCGGCTACCAGAACATCCTGGTGCGCTGCAACAACACCGATAAGGGCGCCATTGCGCGCAAGATTTGCGACACGAGCTGCATCGGTTGCGGCATGTGCGCCAAAAAGTGTCCCGCTGGCGCTATCCGTATCGAGGACAACTGTGCCCATATCGACGGCGCGGACTGCCTGTCGTGCGGCATGTGCGCCGTCGTCTGCCCGCACGGTGCCATCCACGACCGCACCGGCATCGCCGCCGGCGTGTAGAAGGGAATCACCATGGCACAGGAATTCACTTTTACCGTTAACGGCGTCGAGCACACGACGACCCAAAACAAGCCACTGCTGCGCTACCTGCGCGACGACCTGCATATTCACTCCGCCAAGGACGGCTGCTCCGAGGGCGCCTGCGGCACCTGCACCATCCATGTGGACGGTGCGGCCGTGAAGGCCTGCGTGCTGACCACCGCCCTTGCCGCCGGCCGCAACATCGTGACTGTCGAGGGCCTGCCCGAGGACGTGCGCGAGGCCTTTGTGTACGCCTTTGGCGCCGTGGGCGCCGTGCAGTGCGGTTTTTGCATCCCCGGCATGGTCATGGCGGGTGCGGCGCTCATCGCCGAGGACCCCGAGCCCACCGAGGAGCAAATCAAGTACGCCATCCGCGGCAATGTCTGCCGCTGCACCGGCTACAAAAAGATTATCGAGGGCATTTCGCTGGCAGCTGCGGTGCTCCGCGGCGAAAAGCAGATCGACGAGGACTTGGAGCGCGGCGACGACTACGGCGTGGGCAAGCGCGCCTTCCGTATCGACGTGCGTAAGAAGGTGCTCGGCGAGGGCAAGTACCCCGACGACATCGACGAGCTCGATCAGCCGGGTCTGACCTACGCCAGCGCCGTGCGCTCCAAGTATCCGCGCGCCCGGGTGCTCTCCATCGACACTTCCAAGGCCGAGGCCCTGCCCGGCGTGGTGGGTATCCTGCGCGCCGAGGACGTGCCGGTCAACCAGGTCGGCCACCTTATCCAGGACTGGGACGTCATGATCGCCCAGGGCGATATCACCCGCTGCGTGGGCGATGCCATTGTGCTGGTGGTTGCCGAGGACGAGGCGACGCTCGAGAAGGCCAAGAAGCTCGTAAAGATTGATTATGAGCCGCTGGAGCCCGTGCGCAACATTGTCGAGGCCAAGGCTGCCGACGCCCCGCGCCTGCACGACAGTTTCTTTGCCTTTGGCAACACGGTGGAGCTCAAGGACAACGTGTGCCAGAGCCGTCACGTAACGCGCGGCGACGCCGCCAAGGCGCTGGCGGAGAGCGCGTTCACCGTGACGCAGCGCTTTACCGCGCCCTTTACCGAGCATGCCTTCTTGGAGCCCGAGTGCGCCGTTGCCTTCCCGTACAAGAACGGCGTCAAGGTGCAGTCGACCGACCAGGGTGCCTACGACACGCGCAAAGAGTGTGCCCACATGTTTGGCTGGGACAACGAGCCCGAGCGCGTGGTCGTCGAGACCATGCTCGTGGGAGGCGGCTTTGGCGGCAAGGAGGACGTGTCCATCCAGCACCTGGCCGCGCTCGCCGCATATAAGTTCCAGCGTCCTGTGAAGTGCAAGCTCACGCGTGCCGAGTCGCTTGCGTTCCATCCCAAGCGCCATGCCATGGACGGTACCTTTACGCTGGGCTGCGATGCCGAGGGCAACTTTACCGGCCTGGACTGCGAGATCAACTTCGATACCGGCGCCTACGCGTCGCTGTGCGGCCCGGTGCTCGAGCGCGCATGCACGCACGCCGTGGGCCCCTACAAGTACCAGAACACCGACATTCGCGGTTTTGGCTACTACACCAACAACCCGCCCGCCGGCGCGTACCGCGGCTTTGGCGTGTGCCAGTCCGAGTTTGCACTCGAGAGCCTGATCGACCTGCTGGCCGAGAAGGTCGGCCTGGATCCGTGGGAGATCCGCTACCGTAACGCCATCGAGCCGGGCGAGGTTTTGCCCAACGGTCAGATTGCCGACTGCTCCACGGCGCTTAAGGAGACGCTGCTCGAGGTCAAAGATGCCTACTATGCGCATCCCGGACACGCCGGTATCGCCTGCGCCATGAAGAACGCCGGCGTGGGCGTGGGCCTGCCCGATGCCGGCCGCTGCAAGATTCGCATCGAGGACGGCGTGGCTGTGGTCTACGCCGCCACGTCCGACATCGGCCAGGGCTGCAACACCGTCTTTTTGCAGGACGTTGCCGAGGCGTGCGGTCTGCCGCTGAGCTGTATCGCCAACGGCGAGTGCTCCACCGAGAACGCTCCCGACTCCGGCACCACGTCTGGCTCGCGTCAGACGGTCGTGACCGGCGAGGCCGTGCGCGGCGCCGCCTTCCTGCTGCGCGATGCCATGGTTGGCATCGAGGCTGGCAAGCCTGCGCCTACCGCCCCGGTGAGCGCCCATGGTGATGGCGTCAAGATCGAGTACGACGACGGTCGCGCCTATCAGCTGCGCACGCAGGAGCTCGTCGCCGGCCAGGGCATGCATCCTCAGGATTCCGCGGCCGCCATCAAGGCGCTCGAGGGCTGCGAGTTTGGCTACGTGTACCTGGAGCCGACCGACAAGCTGGGCGCCGACGTCCCCAACCCCAAGAGCCACATCTGCTACGGCTTTGCCACGCACGTGGTCATTCTGGACGATGACGGCCGCGTGAGCGAGGTCTATGCCGCGCACGATTCCGGCAAGGTGGTCAACCCCATCTCCATCCAGGGTCAGATCGAAGGCGGCGTGCTCATGGGTATGGGCTATGCGCTTACCGAGGACTGGCCGCTCAAGGACTGCGTGCCCCAGGCAAGGTACGGTACGCTCGGGCTGTTCCGTGCGCCCGAGATTCCGGATATCCACGCCATTTACGTGGAGAAGGACGAGCTGTTGCCCGTGGCATACGGCGGTAAGGGCATCGGCGAGATCGCAACGATCCCCACGGCGCCCGCCGTGCAGAACGCCTACCACGCATTCGACGGCAAGCTGCGTCCGGATCTGCCCATGGTGGATACGCCGTACAGCCGCGCTCGTCACCGCGGGTAGAGTAGAGCGCGGACAGCCATTACTGACGGGCTGTCCATGCTCAGCATCAACTGCATACGCTGCGCCTTTGGCCCCGGCTCCATCTGAACTGCCTCCCATTTCTTGGACACAAGAAATGGGAGGCCTTTTTATGGCTGGAAACGCTTTGTACGACGTCGGGATGAGACTGCGAGCGGCAGAGC
>JAGZNZ010000048.1:0-1944 GCA_018363345.1 Collinsella sp.
AGAACCAAAACCAGGACCCTACCGACCCGACTGACGCCACCGAATATATCGACCAGCTTTCTTCGATGGCGCAGGTGGCGATGATGGAAGAGATGAGCGTGCAGGCCAACACCAACGCGGTGCTGATGAGCAACATTCAGGTGATGGCGCTCGGCAACCTGGTGGGTGACGACATTATGGTGCAGACCACCGCCTTGCAGGTGAGCGACCAGACCATTAATGGTCGCGCCACGCTTGACGACGCCTGTACCACCGCCGATCTCCACTTTACCGATGCCGCAGGCGATGACTACACCGTCTCGCTGATCCCGCAGGGCAGTTCGTCCGTCGGGCCAGGCCAGGTCGATTTCTCGATTAATCCGGCGGATTACGGTATCCCGCCCGGTGATTACGACGTCTCGGTGGTGACCAACACCGGGGAAGAAGAGGTGCCGATTGAAGTTTCCGGCGAAGTGGAAGATGTACGCATCCCGCTCGACGGCGGCTCTCCGGTGCTCAATGTTGCAGGCGTGGGCGAAGTGCCGTTCACCATGATTAGCCAGTTTGGCGTACCCGATGCCGACAGTGATGTGGCGTGATGTCCGGTGCCAAATTGCCTGATGCGCTTCGCTTATCAGGCCTACATGAAACTGCATGGTTTTGTAGGCCGGATAAGGCGTTCACGCCGCATCCGGCAAAACAACGGGCACGCTGTCAAAATTTGAATTAACAGGACGAAACAATGAGTTATGAAATTGCCGCAACGGGGCTGAATGCCGTTAACGAACAGCTCGACGGGATCAGTAACAACATCGCCAACGCCGGAACGGTAGGCTATAAGTCGATGACCACCCAGTTTTCAGCCATGTATGCCGGAAGTCAGGCGATGGGCGTCAGCGTGGCAGGCACCGCGCAAAGCATTTCGCGCGGCGGTTCGCTGGTCTCCACCGGTAACGCGCTGGATCTGGCGATTAACAACGATGGCTTTTTTGTGACCTGCGACAGCGCGGGCAACATTTCTTATACCCGCGCCGGATCGTTTGAAACCGACAAAAACGGCTATATTGTCAACGCCTCAGGCGCTTATTTGCAGGGTTATCCGGTCGATGACACTGGCACCCTGCAAACCGGTACGGTCACCGATATCCAGATCAAAACCGGCAATATCCCGGCGCAGGCCAGCAGCAGCCTGACCTTTACCGCTAACTTCGATGCCAGCGACGACGCTATCGACCGCACCACCGTACCATTCGACCCGACCAACAGCAGCTCGTACACCGACAGCTACACCACCACGGTGTATGACTCATTGGGTAACGAACATTCGGTATGCCAGTACTTCACCAAAACCAGCGACAACACCTGGGAAGTGCAGTACACCTTCGACGGCCAGCAGCAGACCGGCGTTCCGGCGACGACATTAACCTTCGACCCGAATACCGGGAAGCTGACCTCGCTAACTACGCCGCAAACCATTGAGTTTCAGACCGCCGCCGCCGCGCCCCTCGACTTCACCGTCGATTACTCCACCGGTACGCAATACGGCTCTGACTTCTCGGTCACCACCAACTCTGCCAACGGCTACGCTTCCGCGACTCAGAACGGTGTGCAGGTTGATGACGATGGCAAAGTTTACGCCACCTACAGCAACGGCGAGCGCATGTTGCAGGGCCAGGTGGTGCTGGCGACTTTCCCGAATGAAAACGGCCTGGAGGCAGTGAGCGGCACCGCGTGGGTACAAACCGGGGAATCCGGCACCCCGCTGATTGGCGTTCCAGGCTCCGGTACCTGCGGTACGCTCACGTCCGGCGTGCTCGAAAGCTCTAACGTCGATATAACCAGCGAGTTAGTCAACCTGATGACCGCCCAGCGTAACTATCAGGCCAACACCAAAGTTATCGCCACCAGCACGCAGCTCGATGACGCGCTGTTCCAGGCGATGTAATGGACCGTTTGATTTATACC
>JAGZNZ010000025.1:0-23047 GCA_018363345.1 Collinsella sp.
TGGGGTCACCGCGCGGTCCGCATCTGATGGTGTCGACGTCAATGGTATACGGGTGCATCATCAACGTCTTCAATACAGAAAATATCAGTGCGGAATGTTCCGGAGAGAAACCCCGTCACGCCCCCGGATTCCCTGCGTTTACGGCCTTGAGGTCGGCTCGCGGAGAAGGATGTGGTTGATGGGAATACGTGTCCCTTTCGCTGTTTCGCGGCTTTGCCGCGAAAGGCGCGTTACTTTGGGATGGGTGGGGAACGCGGTTGTTGCGGCAACTGGTCCTCGCCAGAAATTACCCTTGGTGTACTTGCGCCTCTCTTCCCTCGTGCTACACTTGCAATTGCTGTTTCAGGGCGGGGTGAAATTCCCCACTGGCGGTAAATCGGGCGGTGCCAAAGGGGTGCCGTGGCGCAGGCGAGGTGTCTGCGACCGAGCCGATGAGTCCGCGACCCGAGCGTGTGTTGGTTCGCATGCCGGCTGAACTGGTGAGATCCCAGTACCAACGGTTAGAGTCCGGATGAAAGAGGCAGGTGATCTTATGTCTGAACAGTCGCAGCATATCCATTTTGAGAACACGAATAGGTGGAGCACCAAACAGCTCGTTACCATGGCGCTGATGTGCGCCTTGGGCGCCCTGTTTATGTATGTGCAGCTACCCATCCTTCCCTCGGCGCCGTTTTTGACGTATGACCCGTCGCTGGTGCCGGCGATGGTGTGCGGGTTTGCGTATGGTCCCGGCGCCGGTACCGCTGTTGCCGCTATGGCTATCGTTATCCATGCGCTCACCACGGGTGACTGGGTCGGCGCGCTTATGAACTTGGTTGCCACGCTGGGCTATATTCTGCCCGCGGCTATCGTTTACCAGAAGATGCACACCTATAAGGGTGCCGTGATTGGCCTGGTGCTCGGCGTCATTGCCGCTACAGCGCTGTCTATGGTCGCAAACCTTACCATTGGCGTATGGTTCTGGTATGGCTCGGTCGATGTGATCGCCCCGCTCATGATTCCTGCCGTACTGCCGTTCAACCTTATCAAGACCGTGCTTAACTCGGTGTTGACGCTGGCGGTGTATAAAGCAGTCTCCAACCTCATCACGCCTAAAAAGGACCAGGTCAAAGGCCGCGCATGATTGAGTGTCGGGGCGTTTCCTTTAGCTATGACGGTGCCGTGTCGGCACTCGACGGTGTCGATCTGAACATCGAGGACGGTGAGTTTTTCTGCATCCTCGGTGGCAATGGGTCGGGCAAGTCGACGTTTGCCAAGCATCTGAATGCGCTGTTGCAACCCGATGCGGGCACGGTACGCATCAACGGCATGGATGCGTCCGACCCCGAGCTGGTCTACGACATTCGTTCGACCGCGGGCATGGTATTCCAGAATCCCGACGACCAGCTGGTGGCAACGCTTGTCGAAGATGACGTTGCGTTTGGTCCCGAGAACCTAGGGGTCGAATCGGCCCAGATCGCGCAGCGCGTGCGCGAGGCGCTGAAGGCCGTGGGTCTGGTGGGCTTTGAGCGCCATGAGACCCATGCGCTTTCGGGCGGCCAAAAGCAGCGCGTGGCGCTTGCCGGCGTGCTCGCCATGGAACCGCGCGTGCTCATATTGGACGAGGCGTCCTCGATGCTCGATCCGCGCGGGCGCAAGGGCCTTATGAAGGCCTGCCACGCGCTGCACGAACGCGGTATGACCATCGTGATGATTACGCACTTTATGGAAGAGGCCGCTGAGGCCGATCGCGTTGCCGTCTTCCAAGCGGGCCGCGTTGCCATGCTCGGTGCGCCCGAGGAAATCTTGACGCGGGCGGACGAACTTGCGCAGCTCAACCTGGACATGCCGGAGTCGTGCCGTCTTGGCAGGGCGCTTCGCGCGAAGGGCGTGCCCATTTGCGCACAGGTGCGCGAGGCGGATATGGTCGCCGATATAGCGCAGGCTTATGCCGAGCGGAGTAGGACAGGCATCGCCGGGCGGCCTTTCGCATCCGATCATCGTATTCCCGACAACGTCTCCTCTGCAATCGATAGCGCAGACGCGCTGGAGCCCGTCATCGAGATTTCGCACCTTTCGTATAGCTATTCGCTGAGCGCCCGCGAGCGTCGTCGTTGGCGCAAGCGCTCAGCCGCCGAGGGCGCATCGAACAAACAGGCCCTCTGGGGCAACGACCCTAGCAGCCCCTGGGCGTTGCGCAATGTGTCGCTAACGGTGCGCCGTGGCGAGTTCCTGGGCCTTGCGGGCCATACCGGTTCGGGTAAGTCGACGCTGGTTCAGCATCTCAACGGCCTGATTCGTCCCCAGGAGGGTTCCGTTTACGCGTTGGGGCTCGACCTGGCAAACAAGAAAGATGCCGCCGCGGTTAAGGCAAAGGTCGGCGTGGTGTTTCAATATCCCGAGCGTCAGCTGTTTGCCGAGACCGTGGCACAGGACGTGGCGTTTGGTCCGCATAACCTTGGCTTGTCACAGGCCGAGGTTGCCCGCCGTGTTGCGTCATCGCTCGCGCGCGTGGGCCTCGACCTGGCCGCGGTGGGCGACAAGAGCCCCTTTGAGCTCTCGGGCGGGCAGCAGCGGCGCGTGGCGTTTGCCGGCGTGCTTGCCATGGAGCCCGAGGTCCTGGTACTCGATGAGCCCATGGCGGGGCTCGATCCGGCGGCACGCAGTGATTTCCTGGAGCTCATCGATCGACTTCACCATGGGGGCCTGACCGTCGTCATGGTCTCACATAGTATGGATGACCTTGCCAATTGCTGCGACCGTATTGTCGTGATGAACGAGGGCGCGGTATTTGCCGAGGGCACGCCCACTCAGGTTTTTGCGCGTGCGGATGAGCTCAAGTCGATCGGCTTGGGTGTTCCCGCTGCCCAGCGCATGGCGCTGGCGCTTGCGGAAGCGGGCGTGCCGCTGCGCTTTGACGGCCTCTATACGGTTGAGTCGCTGACAGACGAGTTGGTGGACCTGCTAATCGGTCGCTCGGACGGTCCTTCTAACGTCGCGGACATTGCTAAATCCAAGACGGTCGAGCGAGAGGAGGGCTGCTAATGGAGGCGTTTTCGTTTGGCAGCTACTATTCCGGCGATAGTGCAATCCACCGCCTGGACCCGCGAACTAAGTTGCTCTTGGGCTTTGTGTTTCTGATCACGACGCTCACGGTCAGTAGCTTCCGCGGACTGGTCCCGGTCGCAATCTTCGTTGTCCTGATCTATACCGTGTCTCGGGTGCCGGCTCGTCGCGTCCTGTCATCGATGGCGCCGCTGCTGGCGATCGTCATCGTGGTCGCGGTGCTCAACCTGTTTTCCGACCAGAGCGGGCGCATCCTGTGGCAGCTCGGCTTTTTGCAGATAAGCGAGGGCTCGCTGCATTCCGCTGCCTTTATGGCGTGCCGTCTGACCTTGATGATGGCTGGTATGAGTGCCATCACGCTCACCACACCGACGCTCGACCTCACCGCGGGCTTTGAGCGCCTGCTCGCGCCGTTTGCGCGTGTGGGACTTCCTGCGCACGAGCTCGGCATGATCATGGGTATCGCGCTGCGCTTTATGCCGCAGTTTGCCACCGAGATGAAGCAGACGGCCGATGCACAGGCGAGTCGCGGCGCGCGCGTGACGGGAGGCCTGCTCGGCGGTGTGCGTATGCTCGGCAGTGTGGCGATTCCGCTGTTCACGGGTGTGTTCCGTCATGCCGAAACGTTGTCTGCCGCCATGGATGCACGCTGCTATCACGGCGAGCAGGGCCGCACACGCCTGCATACGCTTGCGTTTGGCCGCGGGGATGCGCTGGCAGCGGTGGTGACGACGCTGCTGCTCATCTGCGTCATCGTCATCAATCTTCAACTTGTTTAGGCGCGATTCGAGCGCAGGAAAGGGGTCCCTATGACCGACAACGATCGCACGGCGCAGCTCGAGCGCGCCTGTTCGTATCTTAGGCGTATTCCGGCGTGGTATCTCGCCACGATCGACGTGACGGACGGATATCAGCCGCGCGTGAGGCCGTTCTCGTTTGCCATGGTCGATGATGGCAAGCTGTGGTTTTGCACCTCGCGCGATAAGGACGTGTGGGCCGAGCTCAGCGCGAACCCCAAGTTTGAGGTTTCGGGTTGGAAACCGGGGGAGTGTTGGATCGTGCTGACCGGCGAGGCCGCGCTCGAGGACGACGCGGTCGTGAGCGACCGGGTGCGCCAAGCCGGCTTTAAGCACATGGTGGGCATCGGCGAGCAACACGATAGTGCCAACGACGGTCGCCTTGCGTTTTTCTCGGTGCGAAATATCGCCGCCCGCTTCTGTGATATCGACGGCAGCGAGGAGCGCCTGGAGCTTTAGCTCACACAAACCAGGCTCTCAAACTGGCTAGTACAGGAGGAAACGTGGACGGATTGAATACGGTGTTGGAGTATCTGACGTCGGTGCCGGCGTGGTACTTGGCGACGAGCGTGGACGGGCAGCCACATGTGCGTCCGTTCTCGTTTGCACAGATTCAGGACGGCAAGCTGTGGTTTGTGACAGCGCGCACTAAAGATGTGTGGCAGGAACTGCTGCAAAACCAGCGCTTTGAGGCCACGAGTTGGTGGCCGGGCCATGGCTGGCTCATCTTGCGCGGGCGTGCCGGCTTGGATGACCGGGCTTTAGACGAAATGCGCGAAGCCGGGTGGAAGCATCTAGAGCGCCTGGGCGAGCACTATGAGGGGCCTAACGACCCCACGCTCGTCTTCTTTAGCGTCGAAGATCCCGAGGCTTTTATCTGCAATCACGACGAATGGGTGCCGGTCGAGCTCTAGCCAGCTGGCTCATCCTAACAACTTAGTTTTCGCATGGGCGGGCCCCGTGTTGCCCGGCACCGTAAGGAGTGCCGGTCAATACGGGGCCCGCTCTATTTGTCAATTCCTTCAAGCGAATGTGTCGGGAATGTTTCAATGCATGAATATGCAAGCCATTTACGTGTAAATGCATCTTTTGGTGCTAAAGTTTCAACCCACTTCATAACGACCGCTGCGAAATGCGCATCGGTGCATAAATCGCAGACAAGGAGTCTGATATGTCTTTGAAGGTTGGAATCGTCGGCGCGGCTGGATATGCCGGAGCCGAGCTCATTCGCCTCGTGCTCGGCCATCCCGAGTTTGAACTTGTTGCCATTACGTCCAACGCCGATGCCGGCCAGCCGTTGTCTGCGGTGTACCCGAGCTTCACCGGCGTAAGCGATCTTGTCTTCACGACGCATGATGCCCCCGAACTCAAGAACTGCGACGCGGTATTTTTGGCCGTGCCGCACACGGCTGCCATGGCTCAGGTGCCCGCCCTGCTTGCCGCGGGAGTCTCCTGCATTGACCTCTCGGCCGATTATCGCCTGAGCGATCCAGCCACCTTTGAGGCCTGGTATGCCGCCGAGCACACGAGCCCCGAGTTGCTCAAGACCCGCGCTTTCGGTCTGCCCGAGCTGTTCTCCCAGGATTTGGAGACCGCCGCATCCGACCATGCCACCGGAAAGCCCGTGTTGGTCGCCTGCGCCGGTTGCTATCCCACCGCAACGAGCCTTGCCGCCGCGCCCGCCGTGCGCGCTGGCTGGGTTGCCCAGAGCGGCCCCGTGATCGTTGATGCCATCAGCGGTGTGACGGGTGCCGGCAAGTCCTGCAACGCTCGTACGCATTTTTGCAGCGCCGACGAGAACTTGGAGGCCTACGGCGTGGGCAAGCATCGCCACACGCCCGAGATTGAGCAAATCCTTGGCCTGACCGATCGCGTCGTCTTTACCCCGCACCTGGCACCGCTCAAGCGCGGCCTGCTCTCCACGGTGACGCTGCCGCTCACGCCGCAGGCCATCGACTCCCTGGCTCTTGAGGATGTCGTCGACTATTACAAGCAGTTCTACGCTGGACGCACCTTCGTGCGCGTGCTCGATGCCGGCCAGCAGCCCAAGACGGCTTCGGTCGTCGGCACCAACGCCGCCCAGATTGGCCTTGCGTTCAACAAACGCGCGGGCGTGCTGGTGGCGACGGGCGCCATCGACAATCTGTGCAAGGGCGCTGCGGGCCAAGCGGTCCAGTGCGCCAATATCGTCTTTGGCTTTGACGAGCGACGAGGCTTGCCCACAGTGGCGTGCCCGGTGTAGCACATTCGATTGTTAACGATTTGGTAGTCGGGCATCGAGTGGGGCGCCACTCTTAAGCTGGTCTCATGATCACGACTGGCATGGCGCACCAACCGATGTCCGTTTTTTGTTTGACATAAGGAGTCATAAAGACGATGAATACCGAGCTGTTTGATATCAAGATTCGCGCCGTCGAGGGTGGCGTTACGGCTGCGGCTGGTTTTAAGGCTGCAGGCATCCACGCTGGGTTCCGCAAGAACCCCGAGCGTCTGGATTACGCGCTCGTCATGCCCGATAAACCCTGTCCCGGCGCCGGCGTGTTTACGACCAACCGCTTTTGCGCGGCGCCCGTGCAGGTGAGCCGTGCCAACCTGGGCGGTGCGGACAAGGGCTACGGTATCATCGCCGGTGTTTCAATCAACTCCGGCAACGCGAACGCCGCCACGGGCGAGACCGGCCTTGCCTGCGCGCGCGAGACCTGCAACATCGCATCGCAGGTTATCGGCTGCGAACCCCAGCAGATCCTGGTTGCCTCCACGGGTGTGATTGGCCAGATTCTGCCGATCGACACGTTTGAGACAGCCATTCCTGCTGCCTACGAGGCGCTCTCCGCCCACGGTGGCGCCGATGCCGCTCGCGCCATCATGACGACCGACACGCACTCCAAGGAGTACGCCGTGTCCTACGTCAGTGAGGCTGCGGGTCATGCGGGCAATGTCTATACGGTAGGCGTCATGTGCAAGGGCTCGGGCATGATCATGCCCAACATGGCCACCATGATCGCAGTTATCACTACCGATGCCCCCGTCGAGCCTGCGGCACTTCATGCCCTGCTGCTCTCGACCGTCAAGCAGACCTTTAACAAGGTAACGGTCGATTCCGACACCTCGACCAACGACACCTGCATCATGCTTGCCTCCGGCGCCGCTGCCGCAGATGCCGAGCCTATCGTTGAGGGTTCCAATGCCTTTGACGAGTTGGCATTTGCCGTGCACGAGGTGTGCGAGAGCCTGGCGCGCAATATCGCCGCCGATGGTGAGGGCGCATCCAAGCTTGTTACGGTCAACGTTACCGGCGCCGTGAACGACGAGGAGGCCGATATCGCCGCCCGCGCCGTTGCCAACTCGCCGCTCGTTAAGACCTGCATCGCCGGCCATGACTGCAATTGGGGCCGCGTTGCCATGGCGCTCGGTAAGTGCGGCGTGAAGTTTAATCAGGAAGACGTTTCCATCGACATGATGGGCATGCCTGTCTGTCGCGACGGTCTGACCGTTCCCTTTGACGAGGACGAGGCTCTACGACGTTTCGAGGCGCCCGAGATCGTGATCTCGGCCGACCTGGGCGCAGGCGACGCGGCAACGACCGTGTGGACCTGCGACCTCACGCATGAGTACATCTCCATCAACGACGACTACCGTTCCTAGATTCCAGGCACGCTGCGCATCTTGCCGCGATTGCGGACAGCGGAGCACGGCGCGATAACGATACGAAAGACGAGGCAGATTATGAAATTCGCACGCGATTGTCGTTCGAGCGAATCCAACGAAGCAACCGCGCAGCTGCTGTTCGAAGCGCTGCCGTGGATTAAAAACCTGACCGGCAAGACGGTCGTTATCAAATATGGCGGAGCCGCCATGGTCGACGAGCAACTGCGCCCCGACGTGATGAGCGACATCGTGCTGCTCAAGATCATCGGCATGCGCCCTGTTATCGTGCACGGTGGCGGCAAGGCCATCAACGAGGCGCTGAGCCACTACGACATCCCCGTCGAGTTTAAGAACGGCCAGCGCGTGACCACGCCGGCGACTATGGATATCGTGCGCGAGGTGCTGGGCGGCAAGGTTAACCAGGAGCTGGTTGCCGCCATCAACCACCACGGCAACCTGGCCGTGGGCGTGTCGGGCAGCGATGCTGGCACGCTCATCGCCGAGCCGCTCGATCCCGAGCTCGGTCGCGTGGGCAAAGTGACGCACGTTAACACCGACTATATCGAGCGCTTACTCGATAGCGAGTACATCCCCGTTATCGCTACCGTCGCGGCGGGGGAGGACGGCGGTTTCTTCAACATCAACGCCGATACCGCCGCCGGTGCCGTTGCGGCAGCGCTCCATGCGCACAAGGCGATCTTTTTGACCGACGTCGACGGCCTGTACAAGGACTTTAGCGATAAAGACTCACTCATCTCCAACCTAACACTCGACGAGGTTAACGAAATGCTCTACGGCGGCGAGGTCGATAAGGGCATGATTCCCAAGCTGCGCGCGGCCGTCGATGCGCTTGCCGGCGGCGTATTTCGCGCTCACATCATCAACGGCACCACGCCGCATTCGCTGCTGCTGGAGCTGCTGACCGATGCCGGCGTCGGCACCGTGATCCATTCCACCGAGACGGCTTACGAGTTCGATACGCATCCGCATCCGCTTTCGACGTTTGCTGCGCGTCTGACCGAGAACCTCGACGAGGTCGAGAAGCTCCAGACGGTCTAGCTGACCCGCAGCCGCCCCATTCCTGCACCCATAGGCCTGCGCCGCCCGGCGCTCAACGAAAGGCATCCCATGTCACTTGCAGCTCAGCAATCGCTTGAATCCCATTACGTTATGCATACCTTTGGCCGCTCTCCGGTCGAGTTTGTCGAGGGTCACGGCATGAAGCTCACCGGCGACGATGGTCGTGAGTACCTTGACTTTCTTGCCGGCATCGGCGTGTGCAGCCTAGGTCATGGCGACCCGGCTGTGCTCTCGGCGCTCAGGGCACAGACCAAAAAGCTTCTGCATGTCTCCAATTACTTCTACATTGAGCAGCGTGGACAGGTCGCGGCGCTGCTGTCCAAGCTTGCTAACGACGACGTAGATGGTGCGCGCGTGCTTGCTGATGCCATTGCCGCTGGCGATGAGACCACGGCAGCTGCTCTTGGTGCCCCGGCTGCGGACGAGCAGGTGTGGGAGACCTTCTTTGCCAACTCCGGCGCCGAGGCCAACGAGGGCTCGATGAAGCTCGCGCGCCTGTACGCCAAGCGTGTCGGTAACGGCGGCAACACTATCGTGTGCATGCGCGGCGGCTTCCACGGCCGTACGCTCGAGACCATTGCCGCCACCATGCAGGATTGGCTGCAGGATAGTTTCCGCCCGCTGCCGGGTGGCTTTGTGGCCTGCACGCCCAACGATATCGATGAACTGCGTGCGATCTTTAAGCAGCTGGGCAGTGAAATTTGCGCCGTGATGCTCGAGCCGATCCAGGGCGAGAGCGGTGTGCACCCCATGGCCGAGGAGTTTATGGCGGCAGCGCGCGACCTGGCACACGAAGTGGGCGCCGTGCTGATCGCCGACGAGGTCCAGTGCGGCATCTTCCGCTCCGGCAAGCCGTTTGCATTCCAAACCTATGGCGTGGAACCCGACATCATGAGCCTTGCCAAGGGCATTGCTGATGGCGTGCCCATGGGTGCCGTCGTGGCAAAGAAAGAGATCGCCGACGTGTTTAAGCCGGGCGACCACGGTTCGACTTTTGGCGGCAGCTGCTTGGCCATCGCGGCGTGCGCCGCGACGCTCTCCGCGCTCGTGCGCGGCGATTATGCCGACCATGCTGCCAAGGTAGGCGCCTATATGGAGGCAAAGCTCGCCAAGCTGCCGCACGTGACCGAGGTGCGTGGCCGCGGCTTGATGCTCGGCTGTGATCTGGATGATGCCGCGGGCGACGCGCATGACATTGTTGCCCGCGCGCTGGCCGCCGGTGCCGTGATTAACGCTACGGGTGCCCACACACTGCGTTTCCTGCCGCCGCTCGTGTGCGAAGAGGCCGACGTGGACAGCCTAATCGAGATCCTGGCGGGTGTCTTGGGCTAACGCGGCGCAATAACTCAATTTGGACCGGGTTCCGGACTGCGGACGTGCCATATGCGGCACGATTCGGCGGTCTGGAGCCCGTTTTGCCTTAGATTTGCTAAGGCAGGGAGACCTGCTGGTCAAAAAACATTAAATATGAGTACTGTTACCGATTTGGTCGCAGCAATTTTGGACTAATAAGACCAGATGGCAAGTCGAAATGGCGATGAATGCACGATTTTGATCCAATTGTTAGTCCTTATAATGGACATATGTTGCGTAACTTAAGCAAATACTATCTTTTGATATGTTGTAAGCAAGGTAACAGTACTCATTTTTGCCATTTTCTGGCCACGGCCTTTGTGGCAGACGTGCCGGCGGGTTCGAATCCCATGCGCCGGGCCCGAAAAAGAAAAGGCCTCCATCGCCGGAGGCCTAATAAATCAGTGGTGGGCGATGAGGGATGTCGCGTGCGGCTGGCGCCGCCCGCTCTCGCTTCGGGCCTACGGCCCTCGCGTGCTGCGCTGGAAAACGCTTCGCGTTTCCTCAGCTCCGCACCCTTGCGGGTTCGAATCCCATGAAATGGGCCCAAGCAAAAACGGTCCCCTTTCGAGGACCGTTTCCAAATCAGTGGTGGGCGATGAGGGATTCGAACCCCCAGCCTTGTGCGTGTAAAGCACCTGCGCTAACCGTTGCGCCAATCGCCCGTGCGAAGAGAGTATAGCAAAATAATCGCCCCATTCACCTCATATCCATTAAAGGTAACCGGCGCGTGTCGGCGCGGAGCTGATTCAGTTGAGATTGCCTGAACATTCCGCCCCTCTTTACGCCCTCGGGTATACTCAAAAGCTACTGATTCGATTTGATGCCCAGCAACAGCAGAGGGGATAGTATATGTGCGGTTTTGTCGGTTTTGTCGGTGGGACGGATAACCAATCCGAGGTGCTCACCAAGATGATGGACCGCATCGTCCATCGCGGTCCCGACATGGGCGGTCAGTTTATCGACGGCCGCGTTGCCCTCGGCTTCCGCCGTCTGTCGATCCTCGACCTGACCGAGGCAGGCGCTCAGCCTATGGCCAATGAGGACGGCAGCGTCGTTATCGTCTTCAACGGCGAGATCTACAACTTCCAAGAACTCCGTTCCGAGCTCGAAGCTAAGGGCTACAAGTTCCACTGCGGCGCCGACACCGAGAGCCTCCTGCACGGCTACGAGGAGTGGGGCGAGGCGGTACTCGATCGCTTGCGCGGTATGTACGCCTTCGTCATCTGGGACAAGAAGAAGAACAAGCTTTTTGGCGCCCGCGATATCTTTGGCATCAAGCCGCTCTACTACTATCCCATGGCCGATGCGGGCGACGGCGCTCCGGGCGTGCTCTTTGGTTCCGAGATCAAGAGCTTCCTGGACTACCCGCACTTCCACAAGGCGGTCAACAAAAAGGCCCTGCGTCCGTACATGACGCTGCAGTATTCGGCAACCGAGGAGACCTTCTTCGAGGGGGTCTACAAGCTGCCGCCGGCGCATTACTTTACCGTAGACATCCCGACCGGCAAGATGAACATCGAGCGCTACTGGGATTGCGATTACTCTGCCGTCGAGAAGCCGTTCGAGGAGTACGTCGACGAGCTGGACGAGGTCGTGCACGAGAGCGTCGAGGCCCATCGCATCGCTGATGTTAAGGTCGCCTCCTTCCTCTCCGGCGGCGTCGACTCCAGCTATATTGCCGCTTGTCTCATGCCCGACAAGACCTTCTCGGTGGGCTTCGATTACAAGAATTTCAACGAGACTAACTACGCCAAGGAGCTATCCGACAAGCTCGGCGTCGAGAATGTTCGCAAGATGATTACCGCCGACGAGTTCTTTGGCGCACTCGAGGACATTCAGTATCACATGGACGAGCCGCAGTCCAACCTGTCGTCTGTGCCGCTGTGGTTCTTGGCCGAGATGGCGCGCAAGGACGTCACCGTCGTGCTTTCGGGCGAAGGCGCCGACGAGCTCTTTGGCGGCTACGCCTACTACGAGGACACGGTTCCGGTGCGCAAGTACAAAAAGATGGTGCCGTTGCCCATTCGCCGCGCGCTCGGTAACCTGGCGCTGCATATGCCGTACTTCAAGGGCCATAACTTCCTGGTCAAGGGTGCCGAGATCCCCGAGAAGTCGTTCCTGGGCCAGGCCTTGGTATGGCCGGAGCGCGAGGTCGACGGCGTACTCAAGCCCGAGTACAACACCGGCGATGGCGCCTTCGAGCTTGCCGCTCCCATCTATGCGCGCGTGAAGGGTCAGCCCGAGCTGGTCAAGAAGCAGTATCTGGACATGAACATGTGGCTCCCGGGCGACATTCTGCTCAAGGCCGACAAGATGTGCATGGCGCACTCGCTGGAGCTGCGCGTGCCCTTCCTGGATCGCAAGGTCATGGAGTTCGCCGAGCACATTCCCGACCGCTACCGCATCAACGAGAACGGCAACAAACAGGTGCTTCGCCACGCCGCCAACAAGTCGCTGCCCGATGAGTGGGCCACCCGTCCCAAGGTGGGCTTCCCGGTGCCGATCGTCTACTGGCTGCGCGAGCAAAAGTGGTACGACTACGTCAAGGAGTACTTCACCGCGCCGTGGGCAAGCGAGTTTTTCGACACCGACGAGCTCATGCATCTGCTCGATCTGCACTTTGCGGGCAAGGGCGATTTCCAGCGCAAGATCTATACGCCGCTCGTGTTCTTGGTGTGGTACAAGCGCTTCTTTATCGACGAGGGCCAGCCTTCTGTTCAGGCTGCCTAGCCTCGGCTTTCGAACGCCTGCGCGTAACGGCTCCTTCGGGAGCCGTTTTTGCGCGAGCACGTTTCAGTTACTATGAAAACCGTCCCTGCCAAATGGCTGAGAAAGGTGAAAGATGCACCATTCGGATTCCGCGACCGTGACCACGGTCGATATGCTTGCCAAGATTCTCGATGTGTGCGGCGAGCTGCGCGCATCGGAGCAGGTTGACGAGCGTGCCGTGACCGGCTGCTCGTTTGATTCGCGCGCGGTTTCGGCAGGTGACGTGTTCTTTTGCAAGGGCGCTGCCTTTAAGCCCGCGTTTTTGAGTATGGCGCTCGATGCGGGCGCCGTCGCATTTGTGTGCGAAGAGTCGCTGGTCGAGTCTCTGGAGCCGCTGGCGAAAGAGAACGGTGCGGCGATGCTGGTCGTGGATAGCGTGCGCACGGCCATGGCCCTGCTGCCGCCGGAGGTCTACAACCGCCCCGACCACGACGTTAAGATCGTGGGTATCACCGGTACCAAGGGAAAGACCACGGCCGCTTTTATGCTCCAGTCCATCATCAAGGCGGCGGGCGAGTCCTGCGGCATGATCGGCTCGGTGAACACCGACGATGGTATCGAGTGCTACGAGAGCACCAACACCACGCCCGAGGCCCCCGAGGTCTGGCGCCATATCGCCAACTGCCGCGCGTCTGGTCGCCAGTCCATGGTCATGGAGGTCTCAAGCCAGGCGCTCAAGTACCAGCGCGTCGAGAACCTGCCGTTTGACGTGGCGTGCTTCCTCAACATCGGGCGCGACCACATCTCACCGATCGAGCATCCGACCTTCGAGGATTATTTTGAGAGCAAGCTCAGGATCTTTGATCAGGCTAAGACCGCCGTAGTGAATCTGGGCACCGATGAAGTCGAACGCGTGCTGGAGGCCGCGTCGACGGCCGAGCGCTTGGTGACCGTTGGCGTCGAACATCCCGAGGCGAGCCTGTGGGCAAGCGATGTCCGCATGGTCGGCTTTAGCATCGAGTTTAACCTGCATGGCATGAGCGCCGACGAGCCCGAGGCGGGGGAGAAGGTCCTGCTGGGTATCGCGGGAGACTTTAACGTGGAGAACGCGCTGGTCGCTATCGCCGCCGCGCGCGAGATTGGCATCGGTATCGAGGCTATCAAGAAGGGCCTCTCCAAACTGCGTGTGCCGGGCCGTATGGAGGTCGTGGAGTCGAAGGACGGCCGCGTGATCTGCGTCGTTGACTATGCGCACAACCAGCTTTCGTTCCGATCGCTTTTCTCGTCGGTTAAGCGCGCGTTTCCCACTAGTCCAGTCATTGCAGTGTTTGGCGCTGCCGGCGGCAAGGCGCAGGAGCGCCGCGAGCAGCTTCCGCGCGAGGCCGCACCATATTCCGACCTGATGATCTTTGCCAACGAGGACCCGGCTCACGAGGACCCGATGAAGGTCTGTCGCGAGCTTGCCGAGCATGTTCCCGACGATACGCCGAACAAGATCATCCTCGACCGCGAAGCCGCTGTGCATGCGGCGTTCAAGGCGGCGCGCGAGGAGTACGTCAACCCCGATGCTCCCACCATTGTCTTGCTGCTGGCAAAGGGTGACGAGGAGCTCATGCACGTGGGCGACGAGTTCGTGCCCATCGAGAGCGACCTTTCGCTGGCCAATCGCCTGATCGATGTTACCCAGTTTGACTAATGAACCATGATGGCGGCGGCGCCCTGAGTGCGCTGTCGCCATAAGCGTGTTCCCTCAATCAAAACATGCCGTCCAAGTCCAAACCCTTCTACGTAAACGGAGTAACCATGTCCCACAACACCCTGCCGACCGTTGCCGAGCTTTCGGGCGAGATGCGCGAGCGCTTGGCCAAGGTCAAGTACGTCTTTACCGACCTGGATGCCACGATGCTCGCGCCCGGCTCGTGCGTGCTGCGCGACAACGACGGTAACCCCTCGACCAAACTCGTCGAGGCCGTCGTGGCACTTGCCCGCGCTGGTATTCAGGTGGTTCCCACCTCGGGCCGCAACCGTACCATGATCCACGAGGATGCGCGCGTGCTCGGCCTCAACTCCTACATCGGTGAGATGGGCGGCCTGGTCATGTACGACCTCAAAGCCAACGATTGGGAGTATCTGACTGGCGACATGCCTTACGACCCCGCCTGCGGCCTTACTCCGCACCAGGTGATCGAGCAGACCGGCGTGTGCGAGAAGATTCTTGCCCGCTGGCCGCACAAGATCGAGTATCACAACGACATGTCGACCGGCTACAAGTACCGCGAGGTCACCGTCGGCATGCGCGGCGATGTGCCCGACAATGAGGTCCAGGCCATCCTGGACGAGGCCGGCTGCGGCCTGGTGTGGGCCTGTAACGGTCACCTGACGCATCTGTCCAAGCCGACGACGCTCGAGCTCGATCGCGTCGAGGACGGTCGCGCGTTTAACATCAATCCCGCCGGCCTCAACAAGGGCGTTGCCATCGCGCGCTTCTGCGAGCACCTGGGGATTGAGCGCGAGGAGACGCTCGCGCTCGGCGATTCCGAGTCCGACTTCTACATGGCCGATCACGTGGGCACGTTCTGCCTGGTCGAGAATGGCCTGACGAGCGCCGGCGCGCCCGAGTTCCTGGCTGCTTGCGAGAACGCTTTCGTTACGCGCGGCAAAATTGTCGACGGTTGGGCGGCGACGGCAGAGCTGCTGGTCGCGGCGCGTTCGTAGCGCGGCGTCGCCGCACTTGGACATGTCTTTTCGAGAGAGACTGGTGAGGTAATGTCCGATATCGAGAATCCGACAGGCGACACGCGCCCGATTGGCGTGTTCGATTCTGGTTTGGGCGGTCTGACGGTTGCGCGCGCCATCGCGACGGTGCTGCCGCACGAGTCCGTCTACTACTTCGGCGACACCAAACGCTGCCCCTACGGCACGCGCACCGAGGATGAGGTGCGCTCGTTTGCGTTGCAGGCGGGCCGTTGGCTGTCGAAGCACGACGTCAAGATTATGGTCATCGCCTGCAACACGGCGACAGCTGCGGCCTTGCGTCTGGCCCAGCAGGTGCTCGACGTTCCCGTGATCGGCGTGATCGCGCCGGGTGCCCGTGCGGCAATCAACAGCACCCGTTCGCGTCGCGTGGGCGTGCTCGCCACCAACCTCACCATTCGCTCGGGCGCCTACACGCGCGCCATTCAGGATCTAGATGCCGGCGTCGATGTATACGGTTGTCCTGCCTCGAGCTTTGTCGAGGTTGTCGAACACGAGCTCGCCTCGGGTGCACATCTGCAGGAACAGTGGCTCGAGAACGAGGACATCTTCGATACGCCTGCCGTGCGTGCGCTGGTGGGTGCCACGGTTGAGCCGCTGCGCGACCACGGTATCGATACCGTGGTGCTCGGCTGTACGCATTTTCCGCTGTTGGTGGGACCTATCCGGCATGCGCTGGGGCCTGGGGTGCGCGTCGTAAGTTCCGCCGAGGAGACCACGCGCGAGCTGACCGATATCCTCACGCGCCGCGAGCAGCTGGCGGGCGACGCCGCCGAGCCGCAGCATCGTTTTGCCACGACGGCCGATAACATTGCCGAGTTTGCGGTGGCGGGCAGCTTTATCTTTGGTCAGCCGCTCAAGAGCATCGAACATATCGATATCGATGAGCTGAAATAGATGTAAGGCAGCCGCCAAAGCCTTCGCCACATCTTTTGCCGAAAGGATATTCCTATGGAGTACATGCAGGTTAACCGCGCCAACGGCCGCGCCGTCGATGAGCTGCGCCCCATCAAGCTTACTCGCGGCGTTATGAAGCACGCCCACGGTTCGTGCCTGGCCGAGTTTGGCGATACGCGCGTGCTGTGCGCTGCCACCATCGAGGAGGGCGTGCCGGGCTGGCGCAAGGGCGCCAAGGCCGGTTGGGTAACGGCGGAGTACGCCATGCTGCCGGCATCGACCGGCAAGCGCTGCAAGCGCGAGCACGCCAACCGCAAAGGCCGCTCCATGGAGATCGAGCGCCTCATTGGTCGCAGCCTGCGTACCGTCGTCAACATGAAGGCGCTCGGCGAGTACACCGTCACCGTCGACTGCGACGTGATCCAGGCCGATGGCGGTACGCGTACGGCGAGCATTACCGGCGCCTGGGTGGCGCTGCACGACGCCCTCGCCATGTGGGTCGAGGCAGGCAAGATCGAGCGCATCCCGCTTACCGGCCAGGTGGCTGCCATCTCTATGGGCGTTGTCGACGGCAATACGCTGCTTGACCTCGATTATTCCGAGGACAGCCACGCCGAAGTCGACATGAACCTCGTCGCCACCGACACCGGCGAGATGATCGAACTTCAGGGTACCGGCGAGCAGGCGCCCTTCGACCGTAAGCGTCTCAACGCCCTACTCGACCTGGGCGACAAGGGCGTTGCCGAGCTCATCGAGCTTCAGCGCCAAGCCCTCGCCTAACCTGCCAAAAAGGGATGTTAATTTTGGTAGGTTTTATCTGGGAAAACGTCGAAGTATAAGGTTTCTGTCGCCAGGGAGGGGAGAGGGCTCGAGGCCAGTTTCCCTTGGGCGGCATTGCTATAGAGACAAGGAAGCCAGTCATGGCACTAGAGAAGATCGATATCGACACCCTCGACCCGGCGGCGACCATCGTCGTGGCAACGGGCAATGCCCATAAGCTCACCGAGATCGAGGCCATTTTGGGCAAGGTCATGCCCGAGGTTCGCTTTGTGGCGTTGGGTCAGCTGGGTGATTTTGAGGACCCCGAGGAAAACGGCACGACGTTTTTGGAGAACGCCATCATCAAGGCGCAGGCCGCGGTAGAGGAGACGGGGCTTATGGCCATCGCCGACGATTCGGGCCTGGCCGTTGATGCCCTGGACGGTGAGCCGGGCGTGTACAGCGCACGCTATGCGGGCGTGCACGGCGA
The DNA here is from genome assembly GCA_018363345.1 of Collinsella sp. Lineage (GTDB taxonomy): Bacteria > Actinomycetota > Coriobacteriia > Coriobacteriales > Coriobacteriaceae > Collinsella. The sequence continues at coordinate 17,536 of JAGZNZ010000025.1, forward strand.
CGATGCCGCCAACAACGCCAAGCTCCTCGTGAATCTGGAGGGCGTGGCCGACGAGGACCGCACCGCGCGTTTTATGAGCGTCGTCGCGCTTATCGACACGGACGGCCTGGTCACTTATGGCGAGGGCGCCTGCGAGGGCGCTATCGCACACGAGGGCCGCGGCGATCATGGCTTTGGCTACGACCCACTGTTCCTGCCGGTCGACACGCCGGGCAAGACCATGGCCGAGTTGACGGCGGACGAGAAGAACGCCATCAGCCATCGATTCCATGCGCTCGAGCATCTGTCCGCCAAACTGACGGGCGAGGAGTAAGCCGTGCGTGCGGTGGTGCAGCGCGTACTCAACGCCGGCGTGACGGTCGACGGCGAGTGCGTGGGTAAAATTGGGCGCGGCTATCTGGTGCTGCTGGGCGTGGGCCACGGCGACACGCGCGCCGAGGCCGATAAACTGTGGGGCAAGCTCCGGGGCTTGCGCATTAACGAGGACGAGAACGGCAAGACCAACCTGGCACTTGCCGATGTCGACGGCGAGGTTCTCGTAGTGTCGCAGTTCACGCTGTTCGCCGATTGCCGTCACGGCCGCCGCCCATCGTTTACGGATGCCGGCGCCCCCGATGTCGCCAACGAGCTCTACGAGTACTTCCTGACGCTCGTTCGCCAAGATGTCGAACACGTGGCGCACGGCATCTTTGGCGCCGATATGAAAGTCGACTTGGTCAACGACGGCCCATTCACCATCGTCTTGGACACGGACAACCTTTAGGTTACGCGGTTTTACCAAACCGCGTAACAACTGGTCATGTGAGGTTATCGTCTGGTACGTATTTGGGACCGGGCTTATTTAGCTACTTGCGTATAGCGGCAACAGGGTGCTATAGTATTAGAGTTTTGTCTATCTTAGGGGTATTATCCCCTTTTTGAATTGCACCTTCTGGAGGCCCTGTTCATGGAAGAGATGGAAGTCAATCACGTCGACGACATCCACGAGAAGCTGACCGATATGGTGGGCGATCGCGTCAAGGTGAAGGCCAACATGGGCCGCACCCGCGTCGTCGAGCGCATGGGCACCATCAAGAGCGTCCACCCCGCCGTCTTTATCGTCGAGGTCGACGAGCGCCGTGGCCGCAAGTCGCGTCAGTCCTACCAGTATATTGATGTTCTCACCGGCCAGGTCGAGCTGTTCGACCCCGAGAGCGGCGAGCACATTTTTACCCCGCTCGGCAATCAGCTCGAGGAGCACTAACGGTGACCGATTGGTCCCTGACCCTTTTCGCGCCGGCAAAGATCAACCTCTATCTGGGGGTTCATACCGAGCGTGACGCCCGCGGCTATCACAGAGTCGATTCCCTGATGGCAGCCGTCGGTCTTGTCGATACCGTGACGGTCACGCCGGCACAGGCGCTGACCGTCCAGACGATTCCGGCATCCGACTTTCCTATGCAAAAGAATACGGCGTATCGTGCAGCTGCTGCTATGGCCGAGCATTATGGTCGCGAGGCAAACATCTGCGTGACGATTGAGAAGCGCATTCCATTGTGCGCCGGCTTGGGCGGCCCCTCGACGGATGCGGCCGCGGTCATTGTTGCCTTGGCGGAGCTCTGGGGAATTGATCGCACCGACCCCGCGCTCGACGACATTGCGCGGGGCATTGGTGCTGACGTTCCCTTCTTTTTGCATGCCAGCCCTGCGTTCTACGTAGGTGGGGGAGACGTGCTGGCAACTGAGTACCCCGCGCTGCCCGCAATGCCCGTCGTGTTGGTCAAGCCGCGCGAGGCAAGCGTTTCAACAATTGAAGCCTATCGACGTTTTGACGAGACTCCAGCGCCTGCGGACAAGCCCGGAGCGATCGCATCTGCCCTTCGTTCGGGAGACGCAGAGGCGGCCTACACGCTCGTCCACAACAACCTGGGAGTCATTTCCGCGCAGATGGAGCCGCGGATTCAAACGGTGCTTGACTGGCTTCGTTCACAGGACGGTACCATTGCCGCAAACGTGTGCGGTTCGGGTGCCTGCTCGTTTGCCATTTGCGACACCGCTGCCACGGCCGAAAGGCTTGCCGACGCTGCCCTGCAAAACGGCTGGTGGTCCTGCGCGACGGAGCTCATTCCCAACACGGTTCGCATTGAAGCGCCAAAGAAATTAAAATTTCTCTAGCACGCGGCGAAAAACTTTGTTACTATAGTCGAGCTAACGGGTTGTGGCTCAGTTTGGTAGAGCACTGCGTTCGGGACGCAGGGGTCGCTGGTTCAAATCCAGTCAACCCGACCAGAGCATGAGGAGGGACCGCTTCTTGCGGTCCCTTTTTTTAGCTATTGTTGTGATACCGCGACACCCGCGGTATACTCATTCGAGCTTGTCTCGCTGTATTGTGGAGGTCTACATGTTTGGACTGAGGGCTCCTGAGCTCATCATTATTCTCGTTGTTGTCCTGATTATCTTCGGGCCCAAGAACCTGCCGAAGCTCGGCAAGTCCCTCGGCTCTACCGTCAAGAATATCCGCGAGGGTATGGAGGGCGACGATAAGGGCGAAACCAAGCAGGCCGAGGAGGTCGTGGTCGAGCAGTCCGAGGAGGACAAGGAGATCGCAGAGCTCGAGGCCAAGCTCGCTGCTGCCAAGAAGAAGCAGGCAGAGGACAGCGACGCGGACGCAGAGTAGTCCCATCCCTTTGGGGTGAGCACCTGACCGGCTTGCCCGCAGGCTAGCCGGTCTTTTTCGTTTTGTTGACAGTTGATTGTTACATCATAGTTGGGGAGATATCCGTATGGACGCAAGCCAGATCGTACTGACCGCTGAGGGCCGCCAGAAGCTCGTCGAGGAGCTCGCTTGGCGTGAGGGCGATTACGCCAAGGAGATCGTCGAGGACATCAAGGAAGCCCGCGCGTTCGGCGACCTTTCGGAGAACTCCGAGTACGACGCCGCCAAGGACAAGCAGGCCCAGAATGCTGCTCGCATTGCCGAGATTCAGGCCATCCTCGCCAACGCTCAGGTTGCTGCCACCACGGGCGATCTGACCGTCTCCATCGGTTCCACCGTTTCTCTGATCGATCCCAACGGTGAGGTCATGGAAGTCACGCTCGTCGGTACCACCGAGACCAACTCGCTCGAGCACAAGATTTCCAACGAGTCTCCGGTCGGCCACGCCATCATTGGTCACGGCGAGGGCGACTCCGTCGAGGTCGTTACGCCTTCCGGCAAGACCCGCATCTACACCATCGCCAAGATTGCACGCTAGACCACGGTCCCGCGTAAAGGTATGTTTTCGCTCCCTGGGACCGAATCCTGGGGAGCGTTTTAGTTTGAGGAGCTAACTATGGCAGAGAACCAGAACGCCGCCGAGCAGGCATCGACGCTCAACGACGAGCGCGCCACGCGCCTGGCCAAGCGCGCCGCCCTGTTCGAGGCGGGCCAGAACCCCTATCCCGAGCACTCCGAGATTGAGGACTACGTCGTCGACATCGAGACTAAGTACGCCGAGCTCACCGATGGCGAGGACACCGAGGACGTCGTGAAGATCGGCGGCCGTGTGGTCGCCAAGCGCGGTCAGGGCAAGATCATGTTCATTGTCGTGCGCGACGCGACCGGCGAGATCCAGCTGTTCTGCCGCATCAACGATATGGACGAGGCCGCCTGGAATACGCTCAAGGCCCTCGACCTTGGCGATATCCTTGGCGTGACCGGCGTGGTCGTGCGCACCAAGCGTGGCCAGCTTTCCGTTGCCCCCAAGAGCGCGACGCTGCTGTCCAAGGCCGTTCGCCCGCTGCCCGAGAAGTTTCACGGTCTCTCCGACAAGGAGACCCGCTATCGTCAGCGCTATGTCGACCTGATCGCCAACGACGACGTTCGCGAGACCTTCCGCAAGCGCTCGCAGATCCTCTCCACGTTCCGCCGCTTTATGGAGTCCGATGGCTACATGGAGGTCGAGACCCCTATCCTGCAGACCATCCAGGGCGGAGCTACTGCCAAGCCGTTCATCACGCACTTCAACGCGCTCGATCAGGAGTGCTACCTGCGTATTGCCACCGAGCTGCACCTCAAGCGCTGCATCGTCGGCGGCTTTGAGCGCGTCTTCGAGATCGGCCGCATCTTCCGCAACGAGGGTATGGACCTCACCCACAACCCCGAGTTCACCACGATGGAGGCTTACCGCGCCTTCTCCGATCTCGAGGGCATGAAGGCGCTCGCCCAGGGTGTCATTAAGGCCGCTAACAAGGCTATCGGCAATCCCGAGGTTATTGAGTACCAGGGCCAGACCATCGACCTTTCCGGTGAGTGGGCAAGCCGTTCCATGACCGATATCGTCTCTGACGTGATTGGTAAGCAGGTCACCATCGACACGCCGGTTGAGGAGCTTGCTGCCGCCGCGCGCGAGAAGGGCCTGGAGATCAAGCCCGAGTGGACCGCCGGCAAGATCATCGCCGAGATCTATGACGAGCTGGGCGAGGACACCATCGTCAACCCCACCTTCGTGTGCGATTACCCCATCGAGGTTAGCCCGCTTGCCAAGCGCTTTGAGGATGACCCGCGCCTGACCCACCGCTTTGAGCTGGTCATCGCCGGCCACGAGTACGCCAACGCGTTCTCCGAGCTCAACGACCCGGTCGACCAGGCCGAGCGCTTCGCTGCCCAGATGGCCGAGAAGGCCGGCGGCGACGATGAGGCCATGGAGTACGACGAGGATTACGTGCGTGCCCTCGAGTACGGTATGCCTCCCGCGGGCGGCATCGGCATCGGTATCGACCGCGTGGTCATGCTGCTCACCAACCAGGCTTCCATTCGCGACGTGCTGCTGTTCCCGCACATGAAGCCCGAGAAGGGTTTCCAGTCCGGTGCCGCTGCTGCCAAGGCCGCCGAGGCCGGCAACGCCGCGAGCCCCTTCGTCAAGCCGCTTAAGCCCACGGTTGATTATTCCAAGATTGCCGTTGAGCCGCTGTTTGAGGAGTTCGTCGACTTTGATACCTTCTCCAAGAGCGACTTCCGCGCCGTGAAGGTCAAGGCATGCGAGGCCGTCAAGAAGTCCAAGAAGCTGCTGAACTTTACGCTCGATGACGGCACCGGCACTGACCGCACCATCCTCTCCGGCATTCACGATTATTACGAGCCCGAGGACCTGGTCGGCAAGACCCTACTCGCCATCACCAACCTGCCTCCGCGCAAGATGATGGGCATCCCCAGCTGTGGCATGCTCATCAGCGCCATCCACGAGGAGGATGGCGAGGAGCGTCTCAACCTGATCCAGCTCGACGATTCCATCCCTGCCGGCGCAAAGATGTACTAACTAGTTACGCGGTTCTACGAACCGCGTAACGGCTCGACGCTGCGCGGGCCGCATTTGGGCAATCTGACGTTCAACTTCAAGGGCGCGACCAGAAGGTCAGCGCCCTTTCGTTTCACGCCACCTTGCCTCAAATGCGACCCGCTCGCTCATATGACCCAATCCGCTGTCAAGAGCCACAATGGCCCCGCCGACCGCTTGCAATCGGTCGGCGGGGCCTGCCGTTGAACCCGTCCCGG
>JAGZNZ010000026.1:0-22348 GCA_018363345.1 Collinsella sp.
AAACGCGTAAGCGTTTTTAGCCCGCGGGCGAGGACGCCGGCAGGCGGCCGAAGCCGGTGCGGATTTGCGAAGCAAATACGCGGATTCTCCGCGCAAAGCTTCAACCCTATGCAGATGCGATGCCGATCGGACTGCAGCCTGCCATGCCCCGCATCAACGTCGCCCCAGGCGGAAAATCCATCCCAGAATTCCGGCTCAGACTGGGATGCGGTTTCCGGATGACGTTTCAAGCGGAAACTGCATCCCGGAATCGACGCTCGGAATGGGATTCATTTTCCGGAAGACGCCTCAAGCGGAAAGTTCATCCCGGAATCCGCGCTCAGAACGGGTCGCGCTTTCCCAGCGGCGGTCCAAGCGGAAAGCGCATCCCGTAATCCCGCCTCAAACTGGGACGCACTTTCCGCTTCACCTGCCGCCTCGAAAAACCTGCGCGCCCTCCATTCCAAAACTGGGTAGAAGAAAGCCAAAACTCAATCGCAGGAGGTCGATATGACTGCAGAAGATAAGGCAAAGAACGCCGGCAAGGTCGCGCTCGTCTTGGAGGGTGGCAGTTTTCGTGGGCAGTTTACCGCCGGCGTGCTCGACGTTCTCATGGAGGCCGGTGTCGAAATTCCGGCGGTATATGGCGTATCGGCCGGTGCGCTCAACGGCGTCAACTACAAGTCACACCAGATCGGTCGCGTCAATCGCATCAACCTGACCTTCTGCAATGACAACCGCTACATGGGTGCCGCATCCTTCGCATCCACGGGCTCCATCGTGGGTTACGACTTTATCTTCAACGATATCCAGGACCGCCTGGATCCCTTTGACAACGAGGCGTTCGACGCGAGCCCCATCGAGATGTACGCCGTCGCGACGGACATGCTCTTTGGAACTGCCGCATACCTGCCGGTCAAAAGCGCCGTGCTCGATCTCGACGCCGTGCGCGCCTCGACCTCGCTGCCGCTGGTGACGCCGCCGGTCGAGATTGACGGGCACAAATACGTCGACGGCGGCGTGGCCGATTCGGTTCCTATCGAGCATGTGCTCGAGGAGGCCGGCTTCGATCGCGCGGTTGTCATTGTCACGCAGGACCGCTCGTACGAGAAAAAGCCCTACGAGTTTATGCCTGCCGCGCGCGCCCGCTATGCCGACTACCCCTACCTGCTCGAGGCTATCGAGACGCGCCACGACCGTTACAACATACAGCACATGCACCTGTGGAAGTATGAGCGCGAGGGCCGCGCGCTGGTCGTTGCTCCGCAAAAGCCGGTCGAGGTCGGCCATGTCGAGCACGATCCAGCAAAGCTGCTCGATCTGTATATCCAGGGCCGCCAGGAGGCAAAGCGCTTGCTGGGGGATATCGAGGCATTTGTCGAGCGCTAGCGCTGCAACGTCTCGGCTCGTGGATGACATGTGCAGAAACTCTGGTCGGAGCCAAAATACCTGTTGACTCGTACGGCGAGCGGGGTAATATGGACGGGTTACTTGCAGAGCCCCGTGAATCTCTGTAACAACACGTACTGTACATGGAGGAGTCTAAGTGATTTCGAAATCGACTCACTACGCCAAGCAGGGCGAGGTCCAGCGCAACTGGGTTCTCGTCGACGCCGATGGTGCTGTCCTGGGCCGTCTTGCCACCCAGATCGCAATGATCCTGCGCGGTAAGAACAAGCCCCAGTTCACGCCCAACAGCGACTGCGGCGACTTCGTTGTCGTCATCAACGCCGATAAGGTCCAGCTTACCGGTAACAAGGCCGACACGAAGACCTATTATCGCCACAGCGGCTACAACGGCGGCCTCAAGGCTGAGAGCTTCCGCCAGGCTATGGAGAAGCACCCGGAGAAGGTCATCGAGCGCGCCGTTCGCGGTATGCTGCCCAAGACCACCCTCGGCCGTGCCCAGATGACCAAGCTTAAGGTCTACGCTGGTGCCGAGCATCCGCACGCTGCCCAGAACCCCACGAAGATTGAGCTGGAGGCTTAAAGATGGCTGAGAACACCGTTGTCTACCAGGGTACCGGCCGTCGTAAGAACGCCGTCGCCCGCGTCCGTCTCGTCCCCGGCACCGGCAAGGTGACCATCAACAAGCGTGACGCCGAGCAGTATTTCGGCCGTCATCAGCTCGTTGAGAACGCCCTTGCTCCCTTCAAGGTGACCGACACCGCCGGTCAGTTCGACGTTATCGCTCTGTGCGATGGCGGCGGCATCTCCGGTCAGTCCGGCGCTCTGCGCCTGGGCATCGCCCGCGCTCTTCTGAACGCTGGCGACTACCGTGCTGACCTCAAGAAGGCCGGTTTCCTTACGCGCGATGCTCGCGTGGTCGAGCGCAAGAAGTACGGCCTCAAGAAGGCCCGCCGCGCTCCCCAGTTCTCCAAGCGCTAAGGTTTTATCTCCTTACGAGATACAATGTACAAGCGGGGCCTGCCGATTCCTCGGCGGGTCCCGCTTTTCTTTTTCGACTAGGGTGGGCGGTTGCATATCGCCTGCTAGGGAAGGAGCGATCCTATGCCCCAGAACATCTTCGGTACCGACGGCGTCCGTGGCGTCGCCAATGCCGACCTCTCGTGCGACCTCGCGTTTCGCCTGGGCCGCGCGGCGACCAAGTTCCTTGGTCCGGATATCTGCGTCGGCCGCGACACGCGTCTTTCGGGTACCATGCTCGAGAGCGCTCTGACTGCCGGCATCATGGCCGAGGGCGGCCGTCCGCACTGCTGCGGCGTCATCCCCACGCCTGCCGTGGCGCTGCTCACCGTCCAGAACGAGCTCGACGGCGGCATCGTCATCTCCGCTTCGCACAATCCGCCGGAGTTCAACGGCATCAAGTTCTTTAGCCGCAAGGGTATGAAGCTTCCCGATGCTGTCGAGGAGGAGATCAGCGCCTGGGTCATGTCCGAGGAAGCCATGGCTGCCGATACGCTGCCGACTGGCGCCGGCGTGGGCCACATTATTAAGATGAAGGACGCTCGCAAGGCATACGTCGACCACGCCATCGATACGCTTGATGGCCTGAGGCTTGATGGCCTGGTCGTTGCCGTTGACTGCGGTCACGGTGCTTCCTGCCAGACTACGCCCGCCGCGCTGCAGCGCCTGGGTGCCACGGTCCATGCCATCAACACCGATTACTGTGGCACCGACATTAACGTTGAGTGCGGCTCCACCCATCTTGAGCCCCTGCGCGAGCTCGTGCTGCGCACCCATGCTGACATCGGTCTGGCCCACGACGGCGACGCCGATCGCGTGCTGTTCGTGGACGGCGAGGGCAATGAGATCGACGGTGACTACATCCTGGCTATCTGCGGTTCTGACCTCGCCGCCCGCGGGAAGCTCGCCAACTCCGAGATTGTCTCGACCGTCATGTGCAACCTTGGCTTCTCCATCGCTATGAAGGAGCAGGGCTTCGAAATGGTTCAGACCGCCGTGGGCGATCGCTACGTTCTGGAGCGTATGCTCGCGGATGGCGCCGTCATCGGCGGCGAGCAGTCCGGCCACATCATCTTCCTGGAGCACAACACCACCGGTGACGGTCTGGTGACGGCTCTGCAGCTGCTGGCCGTGCTCAAGCGCACCGGTCGTACCCTCACCGATCTTGCCGGCATCATGAAGAAGTACCCGCAGGTACTCGTCAACGTGCATTCCGACAACAAGGCTGGTCTGGACGATTGCCAGCCCATCTGGGATGCCGTCGCTGCTGCCGAGAAGGAACTTGACGGCCGCGGTCGCATTCTGGTGCGTCCGAGCGGTACCGAGCCGCTGGTCCGCGTTATGGCCGAGGCCGAGACGCACGAGCTGACCCAGCGCGTTGTCGACGACATCGTCGAGGTTGTCAAGCGCGAACTTCCCTAATGGTCAAAAACGAGTGCCAAGTGGTAAACTGTTAAGGCTATTTTGGTCGATTGGTATGTCCGAGGGGGAGCATGTTCACTAAAGTCCTAAGGTCTTTTGGTATGCGTGGTCGAGTCCTTACGTTGGATGCTCCCATCTCGGGCGACGTCATTCCGCTTTCCGAGGTAAACGACCAGACATTTGCCACCGGCCTTTTGGGCCAGGGCGTGGCGATTCAGCCTACCGGCACGCGTGTGATTGCACCGGCTGATGCCAAGGTCGAGGCCATTTTTCCCACGGGACACGCCGTTGCGCTCAACACGGTCGATGGCCTAGACGTGCTCATCCACGTTGGTTTGGACACTGTTCAGCTTGAGGGCAAGCACTTTACCGTACATGCGCAAGTGGGTGACATCGTCCATAAGGGCGATGTGCTCATTGAGTTCGATCGCGAGGCAATTGCTGCCGAGGGCTACGATGTGACGGTTCCCATCTTGGTGTGCAACTCTGTTGAGTTCTCGAGCATCAAGGGCTCCGTTGGCGTGCATGTCGAAGAGATGGACCAGCTCATCGTTGCTCGGGAGCGCTAGCAAGTGCACGTGGCCATTAGCCTACAATTCAAACACGTTTATGGAGGGCGCCCTTGAAAGAGGGCGCCCTCCGTGGCAAGATGGGATTTGTCCGAAGCTAAACGGCTTTGGGTCACCGTGGACGGGCAGGGGCCTCGACGCGGCTAGACACGAGACACATACATTACGCGACCTCGCCCTGGTGGCCGCACACGTTGGTTGCGGCCGACGCGGGCCGCGGGCAAGTGCTTGTAAGGGGAGCCTTGCCTCTCTTGTACGAGAAAGGACGCGTAATGAAGATCATTAAAGCTAAAGACTACGAGGATATGAGCCGCAAGGCCGCCAATATTATCTCGGCGCAGGTTATCCTCAAGCCCGATTGCGTGCTGGGCCTTGCCACCGGCTCCACCCCGATCGGTGCCTACAAGCAGCTCGCTGCTTGGTACGAGAAGGGCGACGTCGACTTTGCCGAGGTCAGCACCTACAACCTGGACGAGTATCGCGGCCTTTCGCACGACGATCCCCAGAGCTATCACTACTTCATGCGTGAGAACTTCTTCGATCACATCAACATTGACCTGAACAACACGCATGTGCCCGACGGTTCCAACCCCGACGCCGCCGCTGCCTGCTCTGAGTACGACAAGATCGTCGCCGCCGCCGGTTACCCGGATCTGCAGCTGCTCGGCATTGGCAACAACGGCCACATCGGTTTCAACGAGCCCGATGACCACTTCTCCAAGGGCACGCACTGCGTCGACCTCACCGAGAGCACCATTCAGGCCAACAGCCGCCTGTTCGACAGCATCGACGATGTTCCCCGTCAGGCCTACACCATGGGTACCCAGACCATCATGTATGCCCGCATGATCCTGGTCGTCGCCAACGGCGAGGCCAAGGCTCAGGCCGTGCATGACATGTGCTATGGTCCGGTTACGCCCGCGTGCCCGGCTTCGATCCTGCAGCTGCACACCAACTGCGTTGTCGTTGCCGACGAGGCCGCCCTTTCGCTCTGCGAGTAGCGCGAATCCTACACCTCGACATAGCCTTGCCTAAGGCCTCCGCTTTGCGGGGGCCTTTTTGTTATCCCCCTCCGCCCGCTTGACCAAAATCTTGCCGCAAGCTTGACGAATGCCGGATGCCCAACAGCTTGATTCATTCCATACCAGATTCTATGCAAAAATGCCACTAAAAGGTCGTAGACGGTAGCGGGTGCTAGGCGAGTTGAATGACATAGCTGAACCTTGTTCATTTGCGTTACACTGCCGTCTAGATGGGACAAGCTGACAAGCTCATTTACCTGCTTAAAGACCGATTAGTCGGGGGATTAATAACAATCGGCCCTCGCTGTACAAAAACTTGCCGCTTGCGTACCAAAAGACAACCTAGAACACAAGGTCGCTCTATTCATAGCGCGGCTTGTATGGTCTTGCGGTTACAGTGTCCATACGGTCGAGTTGAGGAGCGGGCATGGTAAACGATTTGGGCAGTATGGACGACCTCGAGCTGATGCCGCTGGGCGGTGGCTATATGGTGCGACGCGAACGCTTGATGAATGAGCTTCTCGCCAAGGGCCGAAAGGCCGGCATCGTGGTTCTTTATGCGCCCGACGGGTTTGGGAAGACCTCGGTGCTGCTGCAGTACACCCATGAGGTTAAATGCGACCCGACGCGAGGCCCCGTGCGGATTATCGAGGCCGATCGCGCCACTGGGCGCGAGGTGTTTATGCAGCTCGAGGTGGTTACCGAAGAACTCAAAGACAAACCGCACTCCCTTATCGCGATTGATAATGTGCCAAACCTCGATCAGCACGATACCGAAGACCTCATCGACAGGATTCGCGGCCTGCGCGCTATGGGGGTAGGGGTCTTTATCTCCTGCCGTCCTTCAAATCGTCAACTGATTCATGGGCTGGGCGATTCGGTTAAGATCAATGCGCAGATGCTCAAGGTGCATGCCTATGAGTATTCGGCGTGGGCATCGGCGTTTTCGATCAGCACATCGCTCGACTTTTATCAGCTCACGCAGGGCGTGCCCGAGCTCGTTTCGGCATTGCAGACGGGTCTGTATGGCCAAGGCGACGTAGCCGGTCTGCTCGAAAACGAGATTGTCAACGTATATGGCGCGGCACTTGTCGATCTGGCTTCGCTCGACAATAATGCGCTGTTTTGCGTGGCATGTCTCATGATTTTGATGGGCGAGGGCAATATCGCAGAACTCGAGGCTTGCGGGGTGAGGCTATCGATGGTCGACCAGTCCTACTTTGTACGCGACTACCCGATCTTTGGCTTGGACCCCGCCGAGCGGAGTTTTACGTGTCTGGGCACGGAGGATAACGGACGCTTGCGTTTGCGTAAGTTGGTGGCCGAGGTTCGCCCCGAACTTGTTCCGAGGGCGGCCCGGATTTTGCTTAAGGCGGGCCGATGCGATGCGGCGATGGGCCTGGCGGACGCCTTTTTGGACCGTGATGCGGTCCTTGAACTTGCTGGGCAGTATGGGGTCGATCTGGCTCTGACGGGGCACGGGGCCGATATCTGCCGAGCAGCGCTGGGCACGATCGATGCCGAGGATCCGGCTCCAGAGCCAACGCCTGCCGAGGCGCTTGGCGTATATCTGGCAGCGGTCAGCGTGTCCAATACAAAGCTCGCTCGCTATATGGCATCGGTCATCGAGCGCGGGGGCGAACGGGCGGCCTGCGAATTAGACCCTGTTTCATGGAGGGTGGCCCAGACACTGACGGCTGTTTGCTATGGGGACAACGGGCTTGGGCTTCCTACGAACCTGACCGTGCCAGAAATCGAGACATCCCATACCGCACTCGATATGTTGTCCGCGCATATCGAGGTCAAGCGCTGCCTGACCGAGCGGGGAGATGACGGCGGCGTTCTACAGCAGCTCAAAACGAGCAAGGCCTACGACTGTGAGCTCGACATCGCGGGGATTGTTATACGGGCCGACAGCATGCTGGTGGAGCTTTTTGACGGGTCGTTTGCGGGAACCGACGAGCGCGACGACGAGATGACGGTGGTGCGGGAGGCGCTCGACGTACGTGGGCTTAAGGCGATGGCTATCTGGGTGCGCATGGTGTTGGCGGCACGGCGGCTCCTTTCCGGCTTGCCGGTAACCGACGACGCGGCATTCAACGAGCTCGATCGTTTTGCCGTGCGCATGCGCGACAACCAGATTCAGCTGTTTGGCCTGTTGCTAGAAGGCTGGCAGTCGCTGGCAGAGGGACGGCCGGTTAATGCAAAGTTCCGTGCGGTCCAAGTGCTCAAACTTGCCGAGGAGTCGATTGCGTACATGCGCGATAACGCATTGCTGTTGGAGCGCGCGGCGTATCTGCGTAACACCTCGATGGTTTCGGTGCGCGAGGAAGCGGAGCTACTCGATATAAGCCAGACGCAGGTTGGTGGAGCGGAGGCCTGGATGGTGGCGCTGCATTTGGCCTGTGCGGGCCGAGACAGCGATCTTGCGGCCTGGATGTCCATGAATCGTGCGGGGATTCTGGAGCCATCGTATCGGCTCTTTGCGCGCCTTGCCATGCATTGTCTGGGCGAGCCGGCGACCAGGATTCGCAAGAAGCTTCCCGTGCGCGAGCTGTCGCGGTACTCGCTGCGCGACGATTTGGAAGGGGAGGGCGAGCGCCTGTTCCAGGCCGGCGAGGTTGAAGCCGTCGACGCCATTGACCATATCGAGATTCGTATGTTTGGGGCGTTTCGCGCCGAGCGCGACGGGTTTCCCATTACGGACAAAATGTGGCGCCGCAAGAAGGCGGCGACACTTGCCGAGCGGCTTGCGCTGGGCATGGATGCGCTCGTCGATCGCGAGACGCTGGCCATGGAGCTGTGGCCCCATGCCGAGTTCAATAGCGCCCGCAACAACCTGTACTCGACGGTATCGCGCTTGCGGTCGGCTTTGGGACCGACGCCGGATGGCAAGTCGTGTCTGCTCATCCAAAATGAATGCATCGGACTTAACGGCGACTACGTCAAAACCGATGTACGGCTGTTTGACCAGATAAGCCGCGAGGTTTTGGGAAATCGCACGGGTGCGCGCGGGCCCCATTTAGTTGAGCTGTGCCTTAAGATTGAGCAGCTTTATGCCGGGCCGCTGTATGTTCCCAATGGCTGTAACCCCACCTACTTTTTGCGTATGCGACGCATTATGCAGTCAAAGTACATCGATTGCATGATTAAGGGAGCAAATGCCGCTCTAGAAGAAAACGATCTGCAGTCGGCGATTTGGCTGGCGGAGTCGGGGCTTCGACAGGAAACGGCACGTGAGGATATGGTGCGCTGCGCCATGCGCGTCTACAGTGCGGCGGGGCGGCGGCGCGATATCGTCGAGCTGTACAGCGGGCATATACACCATCTGAGGGAGCAGGTCAATGGCGTGCCCGAGCCCGAGACGCGGCGTCTATACGAGCGCTTGGTGGAGGGGCGGCTCAATCGCGTGCTGGTCGAGCGATAAAAAATGAGCGTCCGAATTGCTCGGACGCTCGCAAGCTTGATGTATGCTGGCTCGCCGGATCATTGGCTCTTAGACGAGCTTGATCTTCTCGATGTCCTTGCGCGAGGACTCGCGATACAGCGAGAACTTGCGGCCGATGACCTGGACGACCTCGGCGTGGCAACGCTCGGAGAGCTCTTCGGCGGCCTCGCGGGCGGAAAGACTGGAGCCATCGAGCACGGAGCACTTAACGAGCTCATGCTTCTCCAGGTAGGCGACCGTCTGCTCGACGGTGCCCTCGTTGACATCGGACTTACCGATGATGATGGCGGGGTTGAGGTGATGGGCCATGCTGCGAAGCTGCTTGACCTGGGCTCCTGTCAGTGCCATGGGTTCTCGCTTTCTATGTATGGGGCGCCCCGCGACGGGGCCTTAATCTACGTGAGCTGTCCCACGATAGCGCAGGAACGGCGCGGTGTGGAGCGCGTTTGCCCAGTTCGCAAAGAATGCGGATGCCGAGGTGATGGGCGGCTCGGGCTGTGAACGGGCTACGAGCGGGATTCAGAGACCGGTTCCCATGCAATAAACGCCCAGCGAACCTTACGGATATGATCGAGCATATAGCGCCCCTGCGGCACGCCCTTGGAGCCCGGCTCACCGGCATGGGGGTTCTCAATCATGTGTTGAGCGATGTAGTCGCGCAGGCGGTCGATCTTATCCTCGTTGCCATGCTCGAGCATACGGGAAAAATCCGCCACGCCTGCCTCAAGGCTATCGAAGGTATCGCGACGAGGCGATTCAAAGTATGTAACCTGCGGCAACGCACCCATCTGAATGAGGATGTTGAAAGCGTACACAAAGCCATTGCTGCAGGTAACCGAGGCGCCGATAGCGTTCATCAAGTGCAGATCATAGCGCGGGCTGGAGTTAGCGACCATCGTGACAGCACAACGCCGACGAGCCGTTCGATCAAGCTTGGCAAGCGCGTCTTTTAGATTGGTCGTCGTAACCGACCGACTGGCAAAGGCAACATCCACCGCTTTCGCGACCGGTCCAACCAAATCCCAATCATCATCCCAAGCAAGCTCAAGCGGCGTAATGCGATTCTCGAGCCCATAGTACTCAATGCCAGCATCAAGCGTGCCCAACATAGCAGGGGAAAAGTCAGCAGCAATCACAGGATGCCCAGCCTGAGCAAGTGGAATAGCAATTGACCCAGCCCCACACCCCATATCGAGCACCGATTCACCAGGCTCAATCGCCAACAGTTTTATAAAATCCCGAGCATAAGGGGCAGTCTCCAGCGGCCGAAAATGCCGAGCCCGCTTATCCCATTCAAAAGAATCATCAACCCGCCGCCGACCAGCCTGCAAGCGCATCCATTCCTCATTCCAATCCGCAGAAAGCAGCTCAGAACGAATCAAATCATCAGCCACGGGCCATCCTCCTCACAACAAAAAAGCGGCTCCTCCCAAAAGAAGAGCCGCAACAAGCATATATCAGAAAAAGAACCGTTCCAACGCCAAACCGCCGCACCAGCCAAGTGGTGCAGGAGCGAAGCAACTGCACCCGGGATAGAACCCAACTGAGGTCCCGTTGTGCGGGAGCCCCGTAACCCTCAGCTAGTTCTTCAGCGAGTTCAGCGGTGCCGGGAAGCGTCCACCGCGGTGGGCAAGTACGGTGCCGGCGTTGGGGTTCACCGGCATGATGGGCGCACGGCCGAACAGGCCGCCGTACTCGACGCAGTCACCCACGCCCTTGCCGATGGCAGGAATCACGCGGACGGCCGTGGTCTTGTTGTTGATGACGCCGATGGCCATCTCGTCGGCGATGATGCCGGCGATGGTCTCGACCGGGGTGTCGCCGGGGATGGCGATCATGTCCAGGCCAACGGAGCACACGCAGGTCATGGCCTCGAGCTTCTCGAGCGAAAGCGCGCCGGCCTCGACGGCGGCGATCATGCCGGCGTCCTCGGACACGGGGATGAAAGCGCCCGAGAGACCGCCCACGCTGGAGCTGGCCATGACGCCGCCCTTCTTGACGGCATCGTTGAGCATGGCGAGCGCGCAGGTCGTGCCCGGGCCACCGCAGGTGCCCACGCCGATGATCTCGAGGATGCGGGCAACGGAGTCGCCGATGGCAGGCGTGGGAGCCAGCGACAGGTCGACAATGCCCTTCTCGACACCCAGACGATGGGCGGCCTCGCGGCTCATGAGCTCGCCGGCACGGGTGATCTTAAAGGCGGTCTGCTTAATCTTCTCGGCGACTTCCATCATCGATGCGGAATCGGGCAGCGTCTCCAGGGCTGCGGCCATAACGCCGGGGCCCGAGACGCCTACGTTGATGACGGCGTCGGCCTCGCCACCGCCGTGGACGGCGCCCGCCATAAACGGGGAGTCCTCGACCATGTTGGCAAAGCAGACAAACTTGGAAGCGCCGACGGAATCCTGGTCGGCCGTGAGTTTAGCGGCATCGATGATGGTCTGGGCGGCCATGAGCACGGCATCCATGTTGATACCGGCGCGCAGGCTGGCGACGTTGACGCTGGAGCAGACGCGGCTCGTGGTGGCGAGCGCCTGGGGGATGGACTGGATGACGCGGCGGTCGGCGTCGCCGATGCCCTTCTGGACGAGCGCGGAGAAGCCGCCCAGGTAATCGATGCCGAGCGTCTCGGCCGCGCGGTCGAGGGCGTGCGCGATGGGGGTGAGGTCCTCATCCTTGCAGCACGCGGCGATCTGGGCCACCGGGGTGACGGAAACGCGCTTGTTGACGATGGGGATACCGTACTCGCGCTCGAGGTTCTCGGCGGTCTCGACCAGATGCTCAGCCGTGTGCGTCACGTGGTCGTAGATCTTCGTGCACATGCGGTCGAGGTTCTCGTCACCGCAACCCATGAGCGAAACACCCATGGTGATGGTCCTGATGTCGAGGTTCTGCTCCTCAACCATGCCGCGGGTTTCCGCGATTTCTGCGGGCGTGATCGCCATCCTTGCGCTCCTATCTGCCAAAACGAGCATAGTCTTATCTATTCTAACGTGCCGCACGTGCCAAGTGACGCATGCGGCACGTTTTGGTGCACGGTTGTTTCCGTTGTGTTACTGCCCAAAGACCTCTTCGGCGATGCGCGCGCTTTCGGCGGCATCCTTGGCATAGTAGTCCGCGCCGATCTGCTTGGCGTATTCGGGGGTGAGCACGGCGCCGCCCACGATGATCTTGACGCCCGGAACCTCGGTATGGAGCAGCTTGATGGTCTCTTCCATGGCGACGACCGTGGTAGTCATAAGCGCCGAGAGGCCGACGAGCTTAATATCGCGCTCCTTGACGGTCTTGAGTACCTCCTGCGGATCGACGTCGCGGCCCAGGTCAAAGACGGTGTAGCCGTAGTTGTCGAGCAGCATTTTGACGATGTTCTTGCCAATATCGTGGATGTCGCCCTTGACGGTGGCCACGCAGATCTTGCCCTTGTCGGCGATCTCGCCGGCGGGCATCAGGCGCTTGATGGTGTCGAAGCCCACGCGTGCGGCTTCGGCCGAGGCCATAAGCTGCGGCAAGAAGAACTTGCCCTGGTCAAAGAGGACGCCAACCTCGTCGAGGGCGGGGATAAAGTGATTGTTGATAAGGTCCATGGCGTCGTGGTCTGTCAGCAGACGCTCGGTCTCGGCAGCGATCTCGCCTTTGCGGCCCGAGACGACCATTCGACGAATCGGGTCGTCGTTGCCGTCGGTGCCGGCGGTGCCGGCAGCGGGCGCGGCATCACTCGATGCGGCCTGAGCCGCTGCCGGGTTGGCGGCGATCTTGTACGGATCGGTCCAGCCGGCATAGCGCTCGATGTATCCGGTCGAGCCCTCGTCCTCAACGCTCAGGACGCGATAGCTGTAGACGGTGTCCATAAAGCGCTTGGAGCCCGGGTTCATGATGGGGGCATCGAGGCCCGCGCCAAAGGCGGCGGCCAAAAAGACCGAACCCAGCAGCGGGCGAGCGGGCAGGCCAAAGCTGATGTTCGACACGCCGAGCGCGCATTTGACACCCAGGCGCTCCTTGCACAGGGACATGGCGCGCAGGATCTGCTCGGCCTGGCGTTGATTGGTCGAGGCGGTCATGACCAGGCAGTCGATGAGGATGCGGTCCGGGCCAATGCCGTAGCGGGCGGCCTCGGTCACGATGCGCTCGGCGATGGCGAAGCGAGCCTCGGCGGTATCGGGGATGCCACCTTCGTCGAGCGTGAGGCCGACGACGTTGGTGCCGTAGTGGACGACCAGCGGGAAGATCTCGTCCATGATCTGCTGCTTGCCGTTGACCGAGTTGATGATGGGCTTGCCGGCGTAGCGACGTACGGCGGCCTCGACGGCGGCGGGGTCGGTGGAGTCGATCTGCAACGGCAACAGCGTGGAGCCTTGGAGCTGCTCGGTCGCTTGCTGGATGACCTTGACCTCGTCGATCTCGGGCAGGCCCACGTTGACGTCCAGGATGTCGGCGCCCTGTTCTTGCTGGCTGATGCCCTGGCTTACGACGTAGTCCAGATCGCCGTCGCGCAGGGCCTGCTGCAGGCGTTTTTTACCGGTGGGGTTGATGCGCTCGCCGATGACGGCGATTTTGTGGCCGTCGCAGGGGAGGTCCACCACGGTCTGGGCGCTTGTGACCGACATGCTGGGCTTGCGGTGGCGCGGACTGGGCGTGTGGTTATCGATAAGCGTGCGCAGCGCTGCCATGTGCGTGGGCGTGGTACCGCAGCAACCGCCCACGACGCTCACGCCGTCGGCGATCATGCCGGCGACGGCCTCGGCGTATTCGGGGGCTTGGATATCAAAGACGGTGTTGCCGTCGTCGTCCACGCGGGGCAGTCCAGCGTTGGCCTGCACCATGATGGGCTTGTCCGTAACGGTGAGCATGCGAGCGGCGAGCCCTCGGAGCTCGGCCGGTCCCTGACTGCAGTTGATGCCCAAAACGTCGGCGCCGATGGCATCGAGCGTGATGGCGGCAACCTCGGGACTCGTGCCCAGGAAGGTGCGACCGTCTTCCTCAAAAGTCATGGTGGCAAAGACGGGCAGGTTGGAGTTCTCGCGGCAGGCGAGGACCGCCGCCTTGATCTCGGCCAGGTCGGTCATGGTCTCGATAATAAAGAGGTCCACACCCGCGGCGACGCCGGCGCGCACTTCCTCGGCAAAGAGGTCGTAGGCCTCGTCGAAGCTCAGGGTACCCAGGGGGCGCAGCAGCGCGCCGATGGGGCCGATATCGCCGGCGACGTAGTGGGCACCGGCTGCGCGGGCGCAGGCGACAGCGGCGGCAAAGACATCTGCCACGGTGGCAGCACCGTCGAGCTTGTGGGCGTTGGCGCCAAAGGTGTTGGCGGTGATCACGTCGCAGCCGGCCTCGACGTACTGTCGCTGAATGTCGGTAATGACCTGGGGCTCCTCAAAGTTGAGCAGCTCGGGCAGGGCTCCGGCTTTCATGCCGGCCGCCTGCAGCATGGTGCCCATGCCGCCGTCGAACAGCAGATGCCCCGTGCCCTCGATGGCCGCACGCAGGCGATCGTCCTTAATGCGCAGATCATCGATCGTGCGCGTCTTGTACGTGGCACCGTTGCGACGTGCGGCATCAACGGGTGCCGCCAATGCAGTGCCGTCAGAATCATGAGTGATAAGCGGAGTAAACATCGAGGGCTCCTAATGGCTGGAATAGCAGGTGGTGTGGGCGGCGCGGAAGCGGCAGTGCTCGCGCATGCGGCAGATATTGCAGGTGGGGTGGCTCTGGGCGTCGTGGACCTCGCCGTCGAACAGACCGATCACCGCGGTCACGCTCTTGGTGGGCATGAGCAGGCTGGTGGGCGTGACGGTAAGCCCGATGAGCCGCGTGGCGTTGAGCGCGTCCACGATTGAGCGCTGTGCCGTAAGCGGGCAGTCGCCGTAGCCGGGACTGAAGCGCCAGTTACCGGCGAGTCCGTGTGCGGCGGCCGCAGCCTTAACCTGCTGGTCCATTTGCTCAACGGCGGCTTCTACATAGGCAGAGCATGCGGCGTCGAGCACGGCTCCCTCCAGGGGCTGCTGGGCTCCCGTGGTGCGCAGGCGACGCTCGGCGTCCATGCCGAGGGTGCATGCCATGAGCGCGGCAAATCGGGCGTCTTTGAGATGGCGATAGATATCGCGACCGCGCAGCTCAACGTTGGTGCCGACCAGACGGATGCAAGGCTTGCCCTGCTCGTCCACGCCCGTGGCATCGATGGCAAATACGCGGCGCACGCCACGGGGCTCAATGTCCAGTTCCAGACGTTCAACGACAAGCTCAATACGTCGTGACAGCTCGGGCTCAATCTGCTGGCCGCCGTAACCCAGATACCGCAGCATCTCGGCACGGTCGACACGGGGATGGTGCGCAGCATCGACACGGTAAAGCGCCGGCGACGCAAGGTCGGCCGGCACTTCGACAGCGGTTGTATCGATGTGCGGTTTTTCCATTACCCCAG
The DNA here is from genome assembly GCA_018363345.1 of Collinsella sp. Taxonomy (GTDB): domain Bacteria; phylum Actinomycetota; class Coriobacteriia; order Coriobacteriales; family Coriobacteriaceae; genus Collinsella. Next base: position 15,286 of record JAGZNZ010000026.1, read on the forward strand.
GCGCTCCATAATGGTCGCGGCGATCGCAGGACGATTCATAGTGTACAGGTGCAGACCGGCGGCACCGTGCTCCTTGAGGTCGCAAAGTTGGCGGGCGGCATAATCTACACCGGCTGCCTGCAGGCTCTCGGGGTCGTTCTCGTACTTGGCGAGAATCTTGATGACGGGGGAGGGCAGCGACGCGCCGCACATAAAGACCATGCGGCTGATCTGGGACTTGCCCATAAACGGCATGATGCCCGCGGTAATGGGCACGGTGATGCCTGCCTTGTCGGCAAGCTCGCGGAAGCGGTAGAAGCACTCGTTGTCAAAGAAGAGCTGCGTCACAAAGAAGCTCGCGCCGGCGTCCTGTTTTTGCTTGAGGTGTTCGACCGAGAGGTTGAGATCCTCGCAGGCAATGTGGCCCTCGGGGTAGGCTGCGGCACCCACGCAAAAGCCGGCGTCGACGAGCTCGGGGATGAGGTCGCGGGCGTAGGCGTAGTCGGAGGTGGGCTTGTCGTCCTCGGTCGCGCCGGCAGGGAGATCGCCACGCAGGGCCAGGATGTTTTCTACGCCGGCGGTGCGGTATTCGTCGATCTTGGCGGCGATATCGGCATGCGTGCGGCCAACGCAGGTGAGGTGCGCCACCGAGGGCGTATCGAATTCGCTCGTAATCATATGCGCGATGGGGGCGGTGGTGGCACCGTTGCCCGAGCCGCCAGCGGAACAAGTGACCGAGACAAAGCTCGGCGAAAGCTTGCACAGATTGCCCGCCACTTCGCGAGCCGTATCGAGGGTAAGCTCACCCTTGGGCGGGAACATCTCAAACGAAACGGGTGCAGTGCCCTGGGATGCTGCCTGCTTAAAAACCTCGTCGACGCGCATATCGTGCTCCTTTAGATATTTAGTGCGATGTATTGTAAGGATTCTACAGCACCACTACGCCACGGTGGAGTTTTACTCGCTATTTGGGAATACCAATCGAAGATGCTTCGCTATCGGCATTTCCTATAACAACGTAGCTCATTTGGGACGGGGCTTTTTCCCATCAACCAGGTACCTGGGGCAGTTCATTTTTGGACGGGGCTTTTGGTTGGTATTGCGAGCGCTGTCTGGTGCGGTTAGAGCGGTCCCGTTTCCCTGAGCCGGCTCGGGCTACGCGGTTGCGTGCTCCGAGGATGCGAGGTGCGCGATGACCAAGCGTACGCTCAAGAACCGCGCCGTCGATACGCAGCAGGTATCTGCCGAGCGGGAAGGTTGCTGTAAGCCTAATTGGCCAGGCTGGCGAGCGCGTCGACGAAGGCTTCGTATGACGTGCATTCCAAAAGTCGGCGTATGTTGGCGGGTTCGATGAGAGAGCCCGCCACGCGGTCGAATACCGTGTTGAACGACGAGCGCTCCGCCGGGCTAAAGCACAGCATGAGAACGAGGTTGACCTGCGTATCCTGCCATTGGATGGGCTTTTTGGAGATGAGCACGGAAATGCGGGAATGCTTGCCGACGAGTCCCACGGTATGGGGCATGGCAAATGCCCCCATGGCAGTCGAGGACATTTCCTCGCGTTCAAATACCTTGTCGATATAGGGCCTATCCGCAAAACCGCTGTCGATCAGGCCGCGCCCCATGTGTTCGATGCAGGCGGCGCGGTCGGAAAGATCGTCCCGAACCTCAAAGAGCACAGGATCGATGAGCTCGTGCAGCAGGTCTTTGAACGCGGAGCGCTTACGTGCGTCCAAGATGCCCTCGATCTTGCTTCTGAGGTTTGCGATGTCGGTGCTTGAGGGCACGGGGGCGATCTGGAGCGTTGGGACTTGGAGCACGCTCTGGATGGGCGAGATGCAGATGACGAGGTCGTCGGGGCAGTCCGTAAGCTCCGCCTCGTCTGTCGCAATGCGCGTGACCATGAGCTGCTCGCCAAAACGCCCAGCGAGCTGTTCGACAAGGCGTGGCCCCATATCGTAATAGGAGGGGCAGAAAATGGTTGCCTTAGCCTTGGCGTCAGCTTCGCGCTGGGTGCCGACGGCGCTGCCAAGGTGCAAGGCGATATACGCGATCTCGTCGTCGTTGATCGTGACGCCAAGATCGTTGGTGATGGTCGATGCGAGTGCGACGGCGGCGTCGTAGATAAGGGGGCAACCGGTTTTGACGCTTTCGGTAAGCGGGTTGCGCGAGGGCTTTTGGGTGCGCGCCCGGACAAGGAGACCTCGCACATGCAGGCCAAAGCGCACAAGAAAGCCCCGATCAGAAAGGTCGATGCCATAGAGCTCATTGAATTGCGCGGTGAGCTTTTCGACGAGCGCCATGCAGTCCGTGCCGATAAGCTCCGCAAGGTTGCTTTCGGTTGCCGAACGGTAGTCGATATCGGTCGAACGCGCCATGATGAGCAGGGTGAGCTCGCGAAGCTCTTCTGCGGGAAACTCAATCGAGAGGGAAGCCCCCAGGGCGTCCGCGAGCTCGCAGGCGATGGTGCGGTCCTCCTCCGGTAGGTCCGCGGTATTGCCGGCATCGAGACTCTCGGACCTGCGGATGCGATCGATTGAGATTGCGAGGTGCAGCAGCAGGTCCGAAAGCGCATAGTCGTTGATAAAGCGATGGTGGCGATAGAGCGTGTCGCTCACCAGCTGTTGAACGGACTTGATGTCGATATCGGGAAAGGCCCGTGAGAGCGCGCCGGTACCCATGAAGCCGTTGTTTGTCTCTTGCCGAAGCATGCCCGAGAGGAGCTTGCGCTTGTTGCGCTCCGTTCCGTTGAGGGAGATGCGGTCTCGGTGGGTAACGAGCTCAAGGTCGTTGCGCGCGAGGGTGCGCTTGGCGCGCGCGAGGTCCGTTTTGAGCGTCGACATGCTTACCGACATCTCGTCACATAGGTCCCACAGGTCGATGGGGTCTCCATCGGGCTGCACGATCAGATGGTTGACGATGTAGTCGCTGCGTTCCTTTGAGGAGCCGAAGCGCTCTCCGTCGTCCGTCTTGAGGACGTCTGCCGCAAGATTGCGGTCGATTGTGTAGCCGACAGGCGTTGAGGTGAGGATTCCTGGCCATGAGGTGTTGATCTCGCGGACATAGGTCCTGATGCTTCGCACACTCACATCGAGCGTCTCGGCGAGTGTCGCGGCCGTCTGCGGCGAGTTGCTGACAAGACTGCGGATAAGCTGATGATGTACCGCCCTCACGATAGCTCCTTCTACCTTGATTTCCTGCGTCTCATATTCCGTCAAATTGCAAAGGCGGGCAAGTGAGGACTTGCATGCAGGGGGTGAATCGGGACCGATACGCGCGTTTCACAACGGGTGTGCAAAACGCAAGATGCGTTCTTGCGCGCAACGGGGTAGGGTTGAAGCGTCAAAAGGCAAGGGCCCTTGCAACGACACAAAACAGAAATCACGCGGACAAGCGTGGCAAGAAAGGATACGACCATGTCTAAGCTCAACGTTCTGCTCGTATGCGGCTCGGGTGCAAGCTCTGGCTTTATGGCTGCCAATATGCGCAAGGTGATTAAAGAGCGCGGCCTTGATATCGCAGTGACCGCCCGTAGCGAAAGCGAGATCGAGAATTATATCGACGAGATCGATGCCCTCATGGTCGGTCCGCACCTCGCCTACATCCTCGACGACATCGATGAGTACACGCAGGGCGCCGATGTGAAGGTAATCCTTATGAAGGCGGAGTACTACTCAAAGCTCGACGGCGCCGCCGCGCTCGACGACCTGCTCAGCAATATCGGCTAGGAGGATCGGATGAAAAAGCTACTCGACTGGATGGAATCCAGCTTCACCCCCATGATGAACAAGATCAACCACAACGTTTGGGTGATCACGCTCAAGGACTCTATCAACCAGACCATGCCCCTGATCTTTCTGGGCTCGATCTTCTCGCTGCTGAGCATTCCAGGGTCTGCCTTTGGATGGGAATGGTGGCCGCAGTTTGGCCAGCTCACCAACTGGACCATGGGTCTGATCTCGCTTATGATGGCGTTTCTCATCCCCTTTAACTTTATGGAGAAGAGCCGCCTGCGCAAATCGCGCATCATCGCCGGTATCAGCGGCGTCATCCTCTTTTGCATCTGCATCACGCCGCGCCTGCAGGCCGACGAGGCAATCGGCTTTGCCCATAGCGCCTTCGGCGCGGGCGGAATGTTTGCAGCCATCGTCTGCGGCATTATCACGGGCCTGATTCTCAGGGCGTTTGGCAAGTTCTCGTTCTTTAGCGAGGAGTCCTCGCTTCCCGATTTCATCCGCGCCTGGTTTGACCAGATGCTGCCCTTGGGCACCATCGTGCTGCTCGGTTGGATCGTCGTGCTCAACCTCGGGTTTGACCTGTACAACACGGTTCTGATGATCTTCATGCCACTGCAGAACTTCGTCGAGACCTGGTGGGGCTTTGCGCTGTTCAACCTGATCGGAACCATCTTCTACGCCATGGGCATCTCCGCTTGGATCCTCACACCTATCACCACGCCGCTCAGGCTTGCGGGCATCGAGGCCAACATGACTGCGGGTGCCGACAACGTCTTCACGAGCTCGTTCAACTACTCGTATCTGACGATCGGCGGCGTGGGGTGCACGCTCGGTCTTTCGCTGATGCTCTTCCTCTCGCGCTCCAAGCGTCTCAAGGCGCTCGGTAAAGCCGTCGTGGTCCCGGCATTGTTCAACATCAACGAGCCCACGGTCTTTGGCGCGATCGTCTGGAACCCGATTCTCATGCTCCCCATGTGCATCAACACGGTGCTTGCGAGCCTGATCTCGTTCTTCTTCACCAAGATCGTGCTGTTTGCCCCCGTGCCCAAGATTTTGTTCCAGCTGTGGTATTGCCCGCTTCCCATCAGCACCTGGCTTGCCACCGAGGGCTCCATCCAGGCCGTGCTTCTGTGCGTGCTGATCTTTGTGGTGACGACGCTCGTGTGGTACCCGTTCTTCAAGGTGTACGAGAAGCAGGTTCTTGCCGAGGAGGCCGCAGAGGCCGGCGACAAGGACGCCCTCGATTCCGCAGAGGCATAAGCGGACGGTACGTATTGTTTTCTGGGCAGGCGTGGCGCGACGCCCTGTCTGCCCTGCTCAAGTAAGGAATGTTACATCATGACTGACGATAAGATCCAGGCAGCAATGTCCATCGTGCTCAACGCCGGCGACGCCCGCCTTGCAAACAAAGACGCGCTCGAGGCTATGGCCCAGTGGGACTTTGCTGCTGCCGAGGACAAGATGAAGCTCGCGCACGAGAAGATCACCGCCGCCCACAAAACGCAGACCGATGCGATCCAGGAGGAGGCCGCCGGCGGGGAGCAGGAGTACTCGCTGCTGTTCACCCACGCCCAAGATCACCTGATGACGGTCAACTCCGAAATCGTGATCACCAAGCAGATCCTCAAGATCTGCAAGAGCCTCGATGCCCGCCTGAGCGCGCTTGAGGGAGGGGAGAGCCATGCATAAGGTTCCCCGCACGTTTCCCGAGGGCTTTTTGTGGGGCGGCGCCGTTGCCGCCAACCAGTGCGAGGGCGCATGGGACGTCGATGGCAAGGCCCCGAGCGTGGCGGATATCAACGAGTTTCGCGACGATATCCCCATCGGTGAGAAGCACAACCGCGAGATCACCACGACGTTTATCAAGGAAGCACTCGAGAGCAAGGACCGCATCTTCCCCAAGCGCGAGGGTATCGATTTTTACCATACCTACCCTGAGGACCTTGAACTGCTTGCCGATATGGGGCTCAACACCTTTAGGACCTCGATCGCGTGGTCGCGCATCTTCCCCAACGGCGACGATGCGGAGCCCAATGAGGAAGGCCTTGCGTTCTACGACCGGCTCTTTGACAAGATGATCGAGCTCGGCATGGAGCCGATGGTCACGCTCTCGCATTACGAGATGCCCATCAACCTTACCCTCTCCTATACGGGCTGGTACTCGCGCGAGACGATCGATTGCTTTGAGCGCTACTGCAAGGTCGTGTTTGACCGATATGCCGGCAAGGTCAAGTACTGGATTCTGGTCAACCAGATCAACCTGATCGAGCATGAGTCCTTTAACCATCTGGGCGTTGCCGAGGACAAGGTCGACGATCTGCCTTCTGCAAAGTACCAGGCGGTCATGAACGAGATGGTTGCATGCGGTCGCGCGACGCGCTATGCCCATGAGCACCATCCCGAGATGCAGATCGGCATGATGCTCTGCGGTGGTCCCTCGTATGCAGCTTCGTGCAAGCCCGAGGACGCGCTCGCGACGCTGCGCTTCAACCAGATGCAGTTCTTCTTCTCGGATGTGCTGCTGCGCGGCGAGGTTCCCGGATCCGCATATCGCTTTTGGGAGGACAACGGCATCAAGGTCCAGATCTCCGACCAGGATATCGAGGACCTGCGCAACACGGCCGATTTCTGCACGTTCTCCTACTACTACGTGCGCGTGGTGAGCAAGGAATCGTTTGAGGACGGTTACGACGCCAAGCGCAACAAGGAGCTGCCGGCGAATCCGTGGGGCTGGTGCATCGACCCCCTCGGCCTGCGCTTTACGCTCAACGCGTACTGGGATCGCTACCGCAAGCCCATCTACATTACCGAGAACGGCGTGGGCTGCTACGACACGCTCGAGGAGGACGGGACCGTTCACGATCCGTATCGTGTCGACTTCTATCGTGCGCACCTTGAGCAGGTGCGCGAGGCCATCGCGGACGGCGTCGATGTTCGCGGCTACTACGCTTGGGGCCCCATCGACATCGTGAGCTGCTCGAGCTCCGAGATGTCCAAGCGCTACGGCTTTATCTACGTCGATCGCGATGACTACGGCCACGGTACCGGCAAGCGCGTCCTCAAGGACAGCTACTACTGGGCCAAGCACGTGATCGAGACTAACGGAGCCGACCTTGATTAATTTGGTGGCCCATGCTATTGCGGCGCCGCGGCTGTCACGAGATCGGTATCTGGAAAGACGGCGTCTGCCTGTAGCGGCAAACGGGTTCGCATAGGGCGCTGTTGATCATGGCCCCGTCGGGAGTGTTTGAACTGCACCCCAAAACTTGGACGGCTTAAATAAGAACTACGCCGCAAGGGACTGGCTCCGGAACTCCTCCGGGGTCAGCCCCTTCAGTTTAACCTGC
>JAGZNZ010000049.1:0-1779 GCA_018363345.1 Collinsella sp.
ATAACAATGCATCTTTTCAGGCGGTATGCTTCCTAACATAATGCAACGATCCTTCAAACGTTTTGCAATTTCCCTGACATTGTGTTGATATGCACCTTTGTCACTTTTACTCATTTCTGTATAATCACCAATCACAACTAATTTTAAATTTTTGTGAGCAACGGCCAATTTTTCGAATGATTGCATCAACAGTAATATGCCTTTGTCAGGGACGATACGCCCAGCATAAAAAATAATTTTCTCTTCAGGGGAGATATTAAGTTCGCTTCTAGTGATCGGCTGAAAAGTAGATTGATAGGTTTCTAAATCAATTCCATTTGGTACAATCTCAATATCTGCATTTGCTAAATAAGATTGGTAATACTTTTTCAAGTATAAACTAGGCACTATCATTTTAACATTTTGCTCAAGCAATTTTGGTTCAAATGCATTATGCATATGAATAACCACTCTTGCCTGAGGAGCTCGCTTACGAATTTGAGTGTATAGCTTCATGCTATTATGAACTACAATAATACTTTCTTTCGTTATAGGAAAATCATGGGCAATATTCAATATTCTCTGTGAATATGGTAGAGGATCAAGTCTTGTCCATTTTTGAAATAACCGCTTATATATGCGACTGAATCCAACCCTATGAATACTACAATTATCATTAACAAAGGTGTAATTTGAGTATCCTGGATTCTTGATACAAACAATGCGATTTGGGAAATTGGTACGCTGAGCAACCTGATACATCCACGTTTCAACAGCGGCCGCTCCGCGGGGAGGAATTGAAAAAATAGGAGTAACTGTAAATATTATTTTATCAACCATCTCGAATATTAACCTTTCATAACATTATATTTAATTGCTGTAAAAACACCATTGAGAAATTTTTTCTGGTAAAGCAAGTGTTTATATTTTTCTTTGTACTCATGTTTTTTAACAGCTTTTTTATAAGGTATATTTCTCCATGGAGATATATTATAAATATTACGAAAATAATCTGCAGATGCGTAGTCCGCCCAATCATGCCATGGCTTAGTTACACCAGTATAATGTATGAAGACAGTTTCATCATTAATAAACTGGGTGTAATATTCACTATTTTTTTCTTCAAATTCTGACTTTATAGTATAAATACAATTATATTTTCTCGGTAATATTTTAGCATGATGTAAAAACATTAAGTTTAAAATATCTTGATCCGGATACTTTAATTTTTTGATAATTGACTCATCTGATAATAGATCAAAAAATTTCTCCGTTAGTCTTTGTTGTAACCATTCCCGTAAATTAATATACATTACACCAGAGTTAAAATAGCTACCGTTAAAATCCTCATTACATAAACGCTCAGCGCTTTTACTTTGCATAGCATCTACATCAATTACCACAGCCCCATATTCATCTTTAAACTCTAATGCTATTAACTCGTTCAATGAACCCTTACAGACGATATCAGCATCAAGATATAATAATGAATCCAATCGCGCAGAAAAATAATCAAATGAAAGCAAACGATAATAAATAGATACTGGCCAGATATTTGATTGAGGTAGCGCCTTCAATGGCTCAGAATCAATATGATATAATTTAATTACTGTTTGATACTTCGTTGCTAATTGTGATAATAATTCAATATACTCTTTGTCTAAGTAATCAGCGATTATGTGAAAGGTAAATTTGTTTTGTTTATTATTTTCAAGAATTGAAGCAATTGAAATCGCAGCCCCAACCTGGTAGTTCTCATCAATACCCCATGAGACATTAAACGTTTCCCGTTCATCAAGT
>JAGZNZ010000027.1:0-21827 GCA_018363345.1 Collinsella sp.
GTTAAACTGAAGGGACTGACCCCGGAGGAATTCCGGAATCAGTCCCTATGTGCGGCGTAGGCCGCTTATTAGCCCGTCCAAGAATTGGGGCGCAGTTCAGAAAACGGGGGGTGTTCCTATAGTTTTGTCAACTGGGCAATGCTGTTTTCGAGATTGAATCGCGACATGCTAACGCCAGGCCTTTCGACCGATGGGCTCCAATCTGTTCGGAGCGCTTCGACTAGGCGGCGTAGGGCACCCTGTCCCGCATGATCGCGTAGATGACCTTCAGCCTCTTTCGTGCCAGCGCCTTGAGCGCCTTGCCGTGCGGCATGCCCCGCTCTCGGCACCTAGCGTAGTAATCGCCCCATCTTCCCTCTGTCCGGGTAAGGCAGTTGCACGAGAATATGAGCAGGTTCTTCAGCCTCTTGTTGCCTTGGCGCGATGCCGTCACCGAGGAGATCGAGGTCCCCGACTGGCGGTTGCGCGGCGCCAGGCCGCAGTACGACGCGAGCCTGTCGTGGCTTGGGAAGTCTTCGATATCTATGGAGATCGCGAGCTCGGAAGCGGTTTTGGGGCCGATCCCCGGCACCGTCAGGAGGCATCGGTAGGTATCGTCGCCCTCGAGGAGGGCGGATATCTCCGCCGTGATCACATCGATCTCCGCCGAGTTCTCGGAGATCCTGCGCGCGAGCAGCCTCACCGCCCGGTCCTCGGCGGCGATGGCCGCCGCGTCCGGCCTTGTCGAGGAGGCCGTCGAGCGGACGAGGGCCTCGATCTTGCCGCGCGCCGCCCCGCGCGTGAGCGCCGCCGCCCTGCGGGGCCCGGCGTCGGCCACCGACCAGGCCCCGCCGAGGGATGCCATGAGCCTCAGCTGGGGACCGTCGGACAGGTCGACCAACGCCTCGAAGGCGGGGCACGATTCCAGCAGGATGCTGCGCAGCCGGTTCTTGCTCCTGGTGTTTTCGCAGGTCAGGAAGTTTCTCTGGGCGGCCAGCGCCCTCGCCGCCGCGACCGTCGGGCCCGGATCCCCGACCGGCAGGAGTGCGTCGGGGATGCCCAGCGCCGTCTTCGCGATGACCATTGCGTCCCGCTCGTCGGTCTTGGCGTCGCCGGCGAAGAGCCTGGCGGCCCCGTGTGCCGCGAGTCCCGGCAGGTACGCCGCCGACATCCCGGCCGCCTTGGCGCGGGCGAGCGCGAGGGCGCCTATGTTGCGCGACTGGTCGACGACCACGAGCGCGTCGGGGAAGCGGCCGAACAGCGAGTCCAGATCGCCCTCCCTGTTCGCGACGGGGGCGCTCAGCAGTATCTCGCCGTCCCGGGTCGCGACGCATGCCCAATGGGACAATTTCCCGACATCGAGCCCGATGACGGCTTCCGGCATTCTAGGTGGTGCCACGGTGTTATCCTCCAATCGGTAGGCCGATCGGAACCCCTCCCTGCGACACCCACATTACCTGGCCGTGGCGCTTGCGCCCGGCAGTTTCCTATCAGTCGTCCGGAGCGGCGAGCGCCCCCGGTGGCAACACCCCCCGGGCCCTCTACGGGGCAGGGGCAGACGGCCATCCGGAGGCGCCCGATCGGCGGCCCCTCGGGGCTTGCCCGTATCGTAGGCAATGCGCCGAATGCTCGCCATCGAAATTTATCGGTGGCCCACTTCAGACTGTAATGGGCGAATGGGCTTCGTGGTCTGTCTGGCAGGCTTGGCACCGGCGCTATTTAATCACGCGCACGCGATACATCGACGGAATCTGCTTGAGCGCCTCGATCGTGCTGCCGTCCAGGTGCTCGTCGGTGTCGAACATGGTGTAGGCGTTCTCGCCAGCGGACTCGTTGGTCATACGCTGCACGTTGGCGTTGTCCTTGGCGAGAATGGCCGTGATCTGGCCGATCATGTTGGGCACGTTGGCGTGCAGGCAGGCGATGCGGCTTGCGGCGCGCGCCTTGCCCATGCTGCAGGCGGGGTAGTTGACGCTATGTGCGATGTTGCCGTTCTCCAGGTAATCCTTGAGCTCGCTGATGGCCATGTCGGCGCAGTTGGCCTCGGCCTCGCCAGTGCCGGCGCCCGAGTGCGTGGTGATAAACGTGTTGGGCATCTTGACGGTCTTGGGCGTGGCAAAGTCGCAGCTAAACCAGCTGAGTTTGCCTGCACGCAGGGCGGCGTCGACGGCGTCCTCGTCAATGATGGTCTCGCGTGCGTAGTTGATGAGTACGGCTCCCGGGGCCAGCAGGTTAATCTGCTCGGTGCTGATCATGCCGATGGTGTCTGCCTTGCTGGGCACGTGCACGGTAAGGTAGTCGCAGCCGCGGCACAGATCCTCGAGCGTGCCCACGCGCTGCACCTCGCGGCTCAGTACCCACGCGTGCTCAACGGAAATGAACGGGTCGTAGCCGTAGACGTCCATGCCCAGATCGACGCAGGCGTTGGCGACCTTGGAGCCCACGTTGCCCAGACCGATGACGCCGATGCGCTTGCCCTTGAGCTCGCGGCCCACAAAGGCCTTCTTGGCCTTTTCGGCATCGACCTGAATCTCGGGGTCGTCGGCGTTGTCACGCACCCAGTTCATCGATTGCACCACGCCGCGGCTCGAGAGCACCAGCATGCCCAGGACGAGCTCCTTGACGGCGTTGCTGTTGGCGCCGGGGGAGTTAAAGACGACGACGCCCTTTTTGGCGTACTCCTCGACGGGGATGTTGTTGATGCCGGCGCCGCAGCGGGCGATGGCGCGGATGCCCTCGGGCAGCTCGTAGCCGTGCAGGTCGGTGGAGCGCATCAGGATGGCGTCGGCCTCCTCGGCGGTGCCCACAAACTCGTAGCCCTCGCCAAACTCGACTTTGCCGTCTTTGGTGATGTCGTCGATGGTTTTGATCTTGCGCATGGAAAACTCCCTAGCAGGTTTGTCTAAAACAGATGGTTTGAAGTGGCTGGTCGGCCCGCGCGTTGCGGGCTAGTTAGATCGCGGGCTCAAACTATGCTGTGCTTCGAAGTCCTTCATGTACGCGGCCAGCGCCTGCACGTCTTCCATGGTGACGGCGTTGTAGACGCTGGCGCGCATACCGCCCACCAGGCGATGGCCCTTGACGTTTTGAATCTGGTGCTCGGCCGCGCCCGCGACAAAGGCGGCGTCGAGGTCGGCATCGCCGGTGCGGAAGGTGACGTTGGCGATGGAGCGGCTGTCGGCCTGCGTGGTGCCATGGAACAGCTCGCTGTGCTCGAGCAGGTCGTAGAGCAGGTTTGCCTTGGCCCAGTTGCGCTTGGCCATAGCGGCAAGCCCGCCGGTCTGCTCCACCCAACGGAACACCTTGCCGCACACGTAGATGCCAAAGGTGTTGGGCGTGTTGAGCATGGAGCCCTTGGCGGCCTGGGTTTTAAGGTCCATGTACTGCGGCGTCTGCGCAAAGGCGGGGCCTTTGGCGATGAGGTCGTCGCGCACGATGACCACGGTCACGCCCGCGGCGCCGGCGTTTTTCTGTGCGCCGGCGTAAATGAGCCCGTAGCGGTCAACGTCGAGCGGCTGCGACAGAAAGCAGCTCGAGACATCGGCGACCAGCGGCACGTCGCCGCAATTGGGCAGCTCGTGGTACATGGTGCCAAAGATGGTGTTGTTCTGGCAGATGTAGACGTAGTCGAGCCCGTCGCCCGCAGCCTCGGCGGCAATGCGCGCGTTGATGTCGACTATGGTGGGTATGCGGTCGAAATTGGTGTCCTCGGAGCTCGCGAGCAGCACGGCCTCGCCGTACTTGGCGGCCTCCTTGTACGCCTTGTTGGCAAAGTTGCCGGTCACGACGTAGCCGGCGCGCCCGCGGCGCATGAGGTTCATTGGGATGCCCGCAAACTGCAGCGTGGCGCCGCCCTGCAAAAACAGGACACGGTAGTTGTCGGGGATGCTCAGCAGGCGGCGCAGGGTTGCCTCGGCGTCGTCGATGATCTGCTGGTACATGCTAGATCGATGGCTCATCTCGAGCACGGACATGCCGCAACCGCGGTAGTCCATCATCTCGTCGGCGATCTCGGCAAGCACGCTGGTGGGCAGTGCGGCCGGGCCTGCTGAGAAGTTGTGCACACGTGCCATCTTCTAGGTCCCCCTCGTAGTCGTTTGAACGTTCGGGATACTTTAGCACAGTGCAGCGCCAGGTGCGACCGCATCACGGTAAAACTCGAGTGCGCCGCTATGATTTACAGGATGGTTACATGGGAGAGGGTTGTCTCGAGGCTCGCATCTGATCTGCTTCGGCCTTCATTCTATGTTGAGTGTAGCGGAGGGTGGGGACAGATTCACAAGTGCGGTTGTCTAGTAAGTGTGATTTGGGGCGACCTCGTCAAAGCTTCTGAGCTGCGAAAATGACCGTTAACCGGATTTAATTTTGTTGCTCAACATTTGACACTCTGGGCGTGGTAACTTTTTTACCAACAGGTATGATTATTGTCATGTGCGCCGCGCCTGCCTGCCGGGCTGCGGCGCACTTGTGACAGCCTTTGACACCCTTGGAGCGTGCACTGTGGATGTAACCACAAAAAGCGTTCGGGGGGGGGGTGCTCACCCGCGAGCAATTCCTCCCGCATGAGATGCGCATCGTCGCTGGCCTGCGTACGCAGGGCGCAAGCGACGAGCAGGTCATTGTACGCGTAAAGAGCGATAACCTCTTTCAATATCCCACGGAGCGCATGGTCGCCAACCGCGCGACCGTGTGCCTTCGCCGCCTCGACGCCATGGTGCCCACGGACGCCGCATGCGCCGCGCACGGCATCGATCCCAAAACCGCCGTCGAGGCTGCGTTATCCCTAACCGGCCTTATGGCATCCGGCACTCCCACGCAGGCGGACCAGGCCATCTTCTACAGCATGATCTGCCGCTACGACATTGTGCGCGAGCTCGTGCACGTCGAGGTTGGGGAGCGCCTGCAAAACTTCGATTACGCTTTCACGGCGGCTGACCTCAACGCCTTTATGACGCGCTTTACCACGGAGTATCCGGACGCCGCCCGCTGGACCGAGTCCACGGTCACGCGCATCAAGGGCTCGCTTCGTCAGACGCTCCGCCATGCCGGCCTTATCGGCGAGGGCAAGGGTCCGGAGTCCGAACGCCTTTCCCCGCTCTTCCTTGATTCCGATGTTGAGCAGGCCCTGGTGCAGCTGGGCGAGCAGCCGCTTATCGCGGCCCTTACCGGCAGGGCGGTGATGTAGCGTGGCTCCCGCCAACGGCGCCGTCGATCCCGCAATCACCCCGGCGACGGACATCACCACCAATATCGGCATCCATTCCCGCCAGAGCGTCGTGGCGGCGCATGCCCGCTCTGAGCGCGCCCGCCAGGAGTTTGAACGCCGCGCGCAGCTTCTGCGTGAGTGCCTGTGCAGCGAGGATTTCTTGGCCAACAAAGGCATAGGCAATGAGATCGGTTTCCACACCTTTTGCTATGACCCTGCACTGGAGTTTGAGGCGCGTGCATTATTTGACACCCTTTCACGCGATGCCGAGGCCGGCAAGTTCCCGTGCACGCTCAAGGTCGTAAACCTCTACGACGCCGTGCTGGCGATCCTCGAAAAGCGCCGTGTCCTCAAGGCCATTCCGCGCCAAGAGGAGCGCCGCGGCACCCAGCGTGTGCTTGAGGACGTGGCCAAGTTTTGTTCGCCCGAGAAGATCGCCGCGTTCATCCTCGAGCAAACCGAACCTCATGCACCTGGCGACGTCATTCTTCTGACCGGTGCCGGCGAGGTCTATCCCTTTTTTCGTATTCACACCCTTCTCGACTGCATGCAAGTCGATTTTTCCGACCTGCCGGTGATCGCCGCCTATCCGGGCAGCTTCAACGGCTCTTCCTTCCAGCTCTTTAACCGTCTGCCGGCCGATAACTACTACCGCGCCATCGATATCTCGTAAGCACGGCTCCCCGCATACAAGGCCCTGCCGCCGGTAACAACCCTTTGCCATAACGTTCCCAAACCCAAAGGAGCACCCATGGACAACACGATCATTCGCGACCTCTTTGCAAAAGACATCAACCGCTCCATCAACGGCGTGGTCAAGGTCCAGGATTCAAAAGACGAGTCCATCCGTCAGGAGCTTGACGAGTACGTGGTGACGCGCGAGCTGCAGGGGCACTTTGCCACGTTCTTCAAGGCCTACGGCGATGCCATCGATGTGCGCACCGACAAGATCGGCGTGTGGATCAGCGGCTTCTTCGGTTCCGGTAAATCGCACTTTCTCAAGATGCTGAGCTACCTGCTCGAGAATCGCCAGATTGGCGGTAAGAGCGCCATCCGCTACTTTGATGGCAAGATCGTCGACCCCATGGTCGCGGCTGCCATGGAGCGCGCCTGCTCGGTGCCCACGCAAGCCATCCTCTTTAACATCGATAGCAAGGCGGGCCAGTGGAAGCAGGGCGATACGGCTCCCACGGCGCTGCTTCGCGGCTTTGAGCGCATGTTCTACGAGGCACGCGGCTTCTACGGCGAGGACCTCAAGCTTGCAAAGCTCGAGGATCACATCGATTCCCTGGGCAAGACCCAGGAGTTCCGCGAGGCCTTTGAGCGCGTCAACGGCGAGTCCTGGCTCCAGACCCGCGACACCTACAGCTACTTTGAGGACGACGTCGTCGAGGTGCTGCAGAGCGTGCTCGGCATGAGCGAAAAGGCCGCATGGAACTGGCTCGAGGGTTCTGAGGACGAGGTTTTGGCCCCCGATGTCTTTGCCAAAAAGGTCAAGGACTACGTGGACGCTCAGGCGGCGGCCCGCGGCGGCAACTTCCGCCTGCTCTTTATGGTCGACGAGGTGGGTCAGTTTATTACAAACGACCAGGACCCAAGCCTTATGCTGAGCCTTCAGACCATTGTCGAGGAGCTGGGGGCCGCCTGCGGTGGCCGCGTGTGGGTGATGGTCACGAGCCAGGAGGCCATCGACAACCTGAGCCTGCCCGTGGGCAACGACTTTTCAAAGATCCAAGGCCGCTTCAATACCCGCCTTTCGCTCTCCAGCTCCAGCGTGGACGAGGTCATCCAGCGCCGTGTGCTCGAGAAGACCGCGTCGGCGGCCGATATGCTTGCACAGGTCTACGAGCAAGACGCCGCCGTGCTCAAAAACAACTTTACCTTTGAGGGTGGCTCGCGCTCCGACCTCGCCGGCTACGC
The DNA here is from genome assembly GCA_018363345.1 of Collinsella sp. Taxonomy (GTDB): domain Bacteria; phylum Actinomycetota; class Coriobacteriia; order Coriobacteriales; family Coriobacteriaceae; genus Collinsella. The sequence continues at coordinate 7,106 of JAGZNZ010000027.1, forward strand.
CAACGCCAAGGAGTTTGTCGCCAGCTACCCGTTTGTGGGTTATCAGTTCAAGCTTCTGCCCGATGTCATGACCGAGGTGCGCAAGCACGGCGTCAAGGCCAAACACATGTCCACGGGCGAGCGCTCCATGCTTAGTGCGTTCCAGGAGAGCGCTCAGGCCATCCAACTTGAGCAGACCGGTGCGCTCGTGCCGCTCTGGCGCTTCTTCGACACTATCTCCAAAGATCTTGAGACCGGCATCAACCGGGTGGTCGACCGCGCGGTCCGTGCGGCCGAGAACGCGGAGGGTCTTGAACCTTACGACGTCCGGGTGCTTAAGCTCCTGTACTTGATTCGTTACATCGGCTACGTCAAGGCCACGGTCGAGAACATCTCCATCCTTATGATCGACGGCCTCGACGTGGACAAGCGCGCCCTCAAGGACCACGTCAAGGAGTCCCTTGCCCGCCTGGAGCGCGAGAACTACGTGGCACGCCAGGGCGATACCTATAGCTTCCTCACCGACGAGGAGCAGGAGATAGCGCAGGAGATCGCACGCACCCCAATCGATAGCGCGCAGGTAATCGAGTCTATCAAAAAGCGCCTGTTCGACAGCATCTACACCGCGCGCAAACTCAACCGCGGGGCCAACGACTTCCCGTTTGACCGCTATGTGGACGGATCAATCCACGGCGGCAGCATGGGCGGCATGGAGCTTTACGTGGCGACCATGGCGAGCGACCTTGGCCGTGCGGACGATACCGAGCTGGCCTTGGCTTCTTCGGGCAAGGCCATCGTAGCCCTGAGCGACGAGGCGGATTATTGGGAGACGCTCGTCAACGCCGCCAAGATCCGCAAGTACGCCAAGACGCGAAATCTCCAGGAGCTTCAGCCGAGCACGCGCCAGATCGTCGAGTCTAAGATGCGCGAGGCGGCCTATAACGAGAAAGAGGCCGATGCCCTTTTGAGCGAGGCCGTGCTCCATGCACGTTGCGCAGTCAACGGCCGCATGGTTGAGGTCCGCGCGGCCAAACCTGCCCAGGTCTTTGAGCAGGTACTGGCGCAGCTGTGCGATGTGGTCTTTGAAAAGGCCGACTATATCGGCGCGCCGGTCACGAGCGATTCCGATATCCGCTCCACGCTGGCGGGCAACGTTCAAGCGGGACTCGCTGGCATGGACGCGGGTAATACGCGTGCGCTCAAGGAGGTCGAAGACTACCTCAAAGTGCAGCACCAGCGCCACCTGGATACCGCTATGGGCGATATCCAGCGCCAGTACCAGCAAAGGCCCTTTGGCTGGCGCGAGGTCGACATCGCAAATGTGGTGGCGCAGCTTGTGGTGGAGCAGCGCGCGCAGGTGCTGTTTGGCGGTCAGACGGTTCAAGCTAACGACAGCCGCATGGTGGCGCTCCTGCGCAAGGATGCCGATAAGGCCCAGGTGCGCTTGCGCATGCGCATGAGCGACCGGTTGCTGCGCGCCACGGGCGAGCTCATGCGTGACCTGTTTGATCTCAAGACCGTGCCCTCCAACGAGGATAAGCTCGTGGCCGAGCTCAAGGAGCGCCTTGGGGACTTGCGCGAGGCGTGTCTCGCCATGGCACGCGACTGCTACACGGGCATCAAGCCAGCCTACCCGTATCCCGGTGAGGACGAGTGCGAGAAGATGCGCTCGGAGGTGGCCGACGTCCTTAAGGACCAGAACGAGGCCGAGGCGTTCTTGACCACGTTCACCAAGCACGGGGACCGCCTGCTCGATGCCAAGGAAGACTTTGACAGGGTGGTTGAGTTCTTTGAGTCCAACCAACGAACAGCGTTTGACCACGCCAAGGATTTCTTGAGTCGCACGGAGGGCATCGAGTACGCCTCCGACGACATTCCCAGCGCGGTTGAGAACGTGGCGAAGGTGCGTGAGATTCTCAAAGACCCCAAGCCCTACGGCCGCATCAAAGACCTGCAGCCGCTGATGGCGCCCGTCGAGGAAGACGTTAAAAAACTCCTGGGCATGCGCCGCAACGAGTTCTTGCATCGCATCGAGAACGACCTGCAGGACCTGCAAAAGCAGGCCGAGAGCCAAGAGGGTTTTGTCAAGCAGGCCAAGGATGCCATAGCGGACGCCAACACCAAGTACGAGTCGTTCAAGAACCGCGCCCACGGCGTCCAGAGCCTCAACGAGCTTAACGCCCTCGCGGCAAACTGGGAAAGCTGGACCATCACGGCGGCCAACAAGATATACGACGCCGTGGACGCCGCACGCGAACGTATGGAAAACGAGCGCCGTTCCACCGAGGTCACCAGCACGGGCGAGGTGGTCAAGAAGATCACCAACAAAGGCGCTGCAACACCAGGTTCCGTGCCCGTGCCCAAGCCCCAGCGCAAGGTCAAGACCGTGCGTCGCACCGACCTGGCGAAGCCGAGTCGTCTCACAACCGCAGAGGACGTGGAGCGCTACGTGGACGACCTGCGAGCCCGCCTTATGCAGGCGCTCGCTGCAAACGACGAGATCCGTATTAACTAACCCGCGGAGCCACCGGTGCCAAAGCGCGCACCGGTGGCTTATGGCGTTTAGAAAGGCTCATCAACCATGAATGATTCTGATCTTAAGAGCTTCTGCACCTGGGCCCGCACGGAGCTCATCAAAGGCGTGGAGGCACAGATGGTGCGCTACGGCATCACCGAACCTGCACCCGCACCCGTTGGGTCTGAGACCGTCAACGGCCAGCCTCTGAACCCGCTCGAGGTTGAGCAGCGCGACGAGCTGTTGCGCTTGCAGACTGCAGAAGGCCATGACGCGCTCTGCGACCGTGCTGCCTACACCTGGTTCAACCGCATCGTGGCCATTCGCTTCATGGATGCACGCGGATGGCTCCCCAGCCGCATGCGCATGCTAAGTCGTGCGGACGGCAGCCATGGTAGCGAGGCCGTGGAGAACGCCCTGGACGTGGAGATTTCCACGGCCGACCCCGAGCGCGTGGCGGAACTCAAAATGGCGGGTTCCGACGAACCGCTGTGGCGCTATCTGTTTGTGGCGCAGAGCGAGGAACTTGCCGATTGCCTGCCAGGGGTCTTTGAACGCGTGGGCGGTGCCATGGAGCTGCTGTTGCCCCAGGGCCTCATGATGGCCGACGGCGTGGTGGGCAAACTCAACGCGGTCCTCACTGACGAGGACTGGCGCGAGGGCGTGACCGTTCTGGGCTGGATGTATCAGTACTACAACGCTGACGTTAAAGACGAGTTCTTCAAGTCCAAGCGCAAAGCAGCGGCGGCGGACATCGCGCCCGCCACGCAGCTCTTCACGCCCGAGTGGATCGTGCACTACATGGTCGAGAACTCGCTCGGCCGTCTGTGGATGCTTAACAACCCGAGTAGTTCGCTGCGCGAGCGCATGGAATATTACATCGAACCCGATGCTGAACACGAGGACTTCATCCACGTCTCGAGCCCCGAGGAGATCACGCTCTGTGACCCCGCATGCGGTTCGGGCCATATCCTGGTTTATGCGTTTGAACTGCTCTTCCATATGTACGAGGAGCGCGGCTATCGTGAGCGCGAGATTCCCGAGCTCATTCTTACTAAAAACCTTGCAGGTATGGAAATCGATTCCCGCGCGGCACAGATCGCGGAGCTGGCGCTTGCCATGTGCGCCCGCGAGCACGACCGTCGCTTTTTCAAGCGCGCCGTGCGCGCCGACGTTACCGCGCTCTCGAGCATCCCGCTGGGAGAGGACGAGCTCCCGGGCAACAAGAAGCTCGCCGAGGAGCTGAGCCATTTGGGCGAGATCGGTTCGCTGCTCAATCCTTCAGAGGACGAGATCGACGAGCTCAAGGCTGCCGTCGCGAGTTGTTCCGATGACCTTTTTGCCGCTACGGCCAAAACTAAGCTCGAAAGCGCTGCCGCCATCTGCGAGAAGCTGTCCCGTCGTTTTACCTGCACCGTTGCGAATCCTCCGTATATGGGCAGCAGCAGCTTTAATCCATTCATGAGCAAGTGGGTCAAGAGAAATTATCCCGACGTGAAGAGTGACCTGTTCTCTTCGTTCATCGTGCGCATTATGGACTTTGCTGGCGAGCACGGCGAAGTCGGAATGATGACTCCATTTGTTTGGATGTTTATCGGTAGCTACGAGAAGCTTCGAAATAGGCTTATCGATGACAAGACCCTAACCACGCTCATTCAGCTCGAGTATTCTGGCTTTGCAGGGGCAACCGTGCCCATCTGCACGTTTACCTATCACAATTCGCATATCGATGGTTATAAAGGCGGATACGTTCGTCTTGCCGATTTTACTGGCCCCGCGGTTCAGGCTCCCAAGGCGCTGGAGGCCATCCAAAACCCCGACTGTGGCTGGTTCTACCGCCGCAACGCCGACACCTTCAAACAAATCCCCGGCACCCCCATAGCCTACTGGGCCAGCGATGCTCTTGTTGAATCGTTCACAAAAGGAAAGAGGCTCGATGCCATTGCTACTCCGCGACAGGGCTTGGCGACGAGCGATAATGGCCGCTTTTTGAGGAAATGGTGGGAAGTGGTGCCTTCCAACACATCGCGAGATTGCAGTGGCAGGCCCGAGGCAAAGCAAAGTGGTTCCCGTTGGTTTCCGATTATTCGGGGCGGCTCCTATCGAAAGTGGTGGGGTGACTACGATGAGGTGGTTAATTGGTTTGATGACGGTCGGGAGATGAAGGAAGCAATTCTGTCCAAGTATACCTATCTCTCTACACCTGATTTTGTGATCAAGAACCAGAACGACTATTTCAAGCCCGCAGTTTCCTGGTCTAAAATTTCTTCCAGCCTCGCCTCCTTTAGGTTTGCACCTCGAGGGATGCTTTTTGAGGTAGCTGGAGCATGTCTTTTTGCGGAGCCGAATGAGCTTCGATACATCCAGGCTTTCTGCAACTGTTCCATTGCCGAAATTGATTTGGCGTTTATGTCGCCGACTCTAAACTTTGAGGTAGGCCAAATCGGTCAGTTACCGATCATCCAAGATAAGGCCGCCGAACCGACTGTTTGTTCACTCGTTGAAGACTCTCGCTCAATTTCAAAGGCTGACTATGACTCGTTTGAAACTTCTTGGGATTTCAAGCGTCATCCTTTAATTTAGCTGTCTTGTTAGGACTCACCTATCTTTAACAAAAGAACGTCATTGGATAGATTGGATTGAAATTAAATATGTCTGAAAAAAAGAAAGATGACAAGAAAAGAAAAGATGAAGGGGCGGGAGCAAAGAAGCCGGTCACGATTCCTGGACCCATAACAAGGTTAACGCAATTTACTTATGAAAAACCGGCGGGTTTACCTGATCGAAAAACCAAGTAGTAAAGGTGACTTTCATGGGCAAAAAGAACAAGCGACATGACGTCGATAAAAGCGCTCTCTCCAAGGAGGGGCAGATTAGCGATTACTTGAGAGACATTATTCTTTCCTCACTTGAATTTGAAAAAGAGAGGGGGGATAGCTTAAATCGCTACGTTGATAACCTCATGGTTACCATCACGATTCTGTCCGTTGCGTACCTGGCACCTCTCGACTATATTTCAAATATTCAAGGTCTTGAGGAAGTTTATGGGATTTCAACGAGGCAAATACTGTTTGTCTATTTGATTCTTCTTGGTCTTCTTGGCTGTGCTCTTGTTATAGCTGTCAGTGCAATATTTTTAAGGAGCAATATTGCACTCGCATCTCCTTCTGAACAATTTGATAGGTATTCGACTACTTACAAAGAGGCTTGCGACGAGGGCGGGCAAATTAGGGAACGGGACTTGCTTAAGTCCTACTGCTCTTCCCTAAACATTACCTATCGGGCTTACCTTTTGAAACATAACAACATGTGGAAGCGATTGAAAATATCAACTGGCCTGACTGTCCTGTCATTAATCATGGCATTCGTTTTTCTGTCCCATCTTTTATTGACTTTATTGTAGTTGTCGTCTCTCACTTATGGGATTTATTGATAGCCAGACTTGTCCTGAAGATATCGGTCGAGCATCGGAAGGCTTTCGCTGTTTTTCAGCTCACGAGTCTTGGTGTTTATTGATTGATGGAATGGGCTCGGGTTTTCCAACTTCTACTGTATTGATAAATTGAAAGGTCTGTAGTTATGGCCACTTTACTTCAAGATAAATACGAGGCCCGCAAGGCTGAGGTCAACGAGCGGTTTGAGCAGCTTCGCGCTAACGAGGAAGAGCTCAACCGAATCTTTGCCAAGATCTACAACATGGAGGGGGAGGTGCCCATCGAGGTCGAGGACAAGTACGTTTCGGTGGCGCGCATCTTTGACACCGCCGACGAGATCCCCGAGAGCTATAAGGGCAACAAGTATGTGCGCACCAAGCGCGACGAGATCACCTCGCTCATGAGCTATGCCGTGGGCTGCATGTTCGGCCGCTATTCGCTGGACGTGGACGGTCTGGTTCTGGCCGACCAGGGTGCCACGGTCTCTGACTATCTGGCCAAGATGCCCGATCCCGAGAATGTGACCTTTATGCCAGATAGCGACAACGTGCTGCCTATCACCGATGACGAATACTTTGACGACGACATCGTGCGTTACTTTATCGACTTTGTGCGCACCGTGTATGGCGAGGAGACGCTCGAGCAGAACCTGGCCTTTATTGCCGAGGCGCTCGGCGGCAAAGGCACCTCGCGCGAGGTCATCCGCGCCTACTTTTTGAAGGACTTCTTTAAGGACCACTGCCAGACCTATAAGAAGCGCCCCATCTACTGGCTGTTCGACAGTGGCAAAAAGAACGGCTTCAAGTGCCTTGTTTACATGCATCGTTACCAGCCCGACTTGTTGGCTCGCATCCGCACCGACTATGTGCATGAGCAGCAGGAGCGCTACCGTGCCCAGATCGGCTATGCCAACGATGCCCTTGCCAGCGCCGAGCGCGGCGAGCGCGTGCGTTTGGACAAGCGCGTCAAAAAGCTCAATGACCAGCTTAAAGAGACCATTTCCTACGAAGAGAAACTGCACCACTTGGCAGACCAGATGATCAAGATCGACCTGGATGACGGCGTCAAGGTCAACTACGCCAAGTTTCAGGATGTGCTGGCAAAGATTAAGTAACTGCAGATACGGTAAGGATATTCATGCCCAAGATTGATGTAGAAGAACAGCTTAAGCTGCGGTTTTTGCAACCGTTGCCTGCATGCATGCCCCGCCGTGTGGTGGTTTGGCACGATGCGGACGGCGAGTTCGCTCCTGAGTTTGAGCGATTGGCCGCCGAGGGTTTTGGCGGCGCGGGGGCCGATGATGGCGTTATGCCCGCCCACGGTGACTTTGAGCGCCCGGTACGGTTTGTTGAGGCCTGTGAGGGCCGCATGTTTGCCGTTAAGAAGCTTATCAACCGCAATGACCTTGCGAGCGATATCTTGCTATATCGCCGTTGCCCGCGCGGCAGGCTTGAGGGCGATTGGCTTGCCGATGTTGAGCTGTATGCCGATCAGTTCCAGGCTGACTATCTTTCGCTTTTGGCCGATCAGCTGGGTATCGAGAATATTGACGCCGTGCGCGAGAGTCTGCGCGAGCACAAGGCGTTCTTTGATGCCAAGACCCGCTGCGCTAAGTTTGCCGCGTGTGTTCCGCATGCCTCGGGCGCATCCGATATCGAACTCGGTATCCTTACGGTGATTTTTGGCGGTAAAGAGGTTGGCGACGCGCGGCCCGCGTTTGTGCTGCGCGGCTGTATGACCACGCTGCTGCACGAGGGCCCCGAGGCACTGGCCGAGTTGGCGGACAAGTACTGTGTGCGTGATGTTCTCTCTGCCTTCATTGTGCGTTGCTATGGGTTTGAGGGGCCGCTGTATGAGCGTGATTCGCTGCTTGCACTGGCATCCCACGTGTTCCTTACGGCGGCATCCACCGCGCTTCCCGAGGGGGCGCTCAAGGGACTCGAAAGCTATGTGGTTCCCGCATACGGCCCCTATTGCCTTGAGGCGGTGCGTACGTGGGACCAGACTGCCGATGCTCAGGTGTCGAGCGAGGATTTATTTGAGATCTGCCGTTTGGTGGAGGATGCCCGCGGGCTCTTTGCACGGTTTGAGGCTCTGTCGATCGATGTGCTGGCCTCGCTTGATGTGTTCCCGTGCGTCAACGAGGCTGTGCTCGCGCAGCTGTTCTGTTCGTTTGCTCAGGGCGCGGACCGTGTTGAGGACGCGCGCACCTTTGCGGCGCGTCGCTGCGACCTGAGCTGGTACCGCCGTGTCGAGAGCTACTTTGACCTGCTTGTCGCCGTGGCCGATATGTGCGCGTTTAGGCAGGTGCACGCGGGCGGGTTCCATCTGGCGCAGCCCCAGCAGGTGTGGGATGCCTACACGTCCGATTGGTATGCCATGGATGCCGCCTATCGTCATATGTGCACCGCGTATCTGCGGGCGCGCTCCGTCGAGTGCGATGTACTCGAGGAACCTGCCCGAGCCGTGGTGGACTGGGCGGAGAATCTCTACAGCAACTGGTTTTTGGCCGATGCCAATGCCTGCTGGGCATCGGCTGCGCAAGGGGAGTGGGCCGATTGCGGCTACATCGATGGCCCTGCACGGCAGGATGAATTCTGCTGGCATGTGCTGCCCACCTTTGTGGGGTCTGCCAAAACGACGGTCGTTATCGTAAGCGACGCGCTGCGCTATGAGGTGGCCCGTGATGTCGCGGCGCTTCTCGAGCGCGAGCGCGGCGGCAACGTCAGGGTTTCTAGCATGCAGGCGGTCTTTCCCTCCATCACCGAGGTGGGCATGCCCGCGCTGCTGCCGCACCAAGCGCTTGAACTTGCAGCGGATGGCTCGCTTGTGTTGGCTGACGGCATGCCCACTGCGACGACTCCGCAGCGCGAGGCCGTACTTACCCACGTTCAGCCCACGGCCCGCGCTTTGCGCTCGAGCGCATACCTCAACATGGCGGGAACCGAGCGCAAGGCGCTGCTCAAGGACTCCAAGCTCGTTTATCTCTACCACAACAAGATCGATGCTACGGGCGAGAAGGCCGCTACGCAGGATGACGTCTTCGATGCCTGTGCGGACACCGTGGAGGAACTTGCTGCGTTGGCGCGTCGCGTGTGCACCGACGCCCCGGGCGCGCGTGTTGTTATAACGGCGGACCACGGCTTTATCTACACGCGTCGGGAGCTCAGCGAGTGCCAGATGCTCGGCAAGCCAGACCTTCCCTTCCTTGACGCTCCTGTCATGCACGGCAAGCGTCATCTGGTGGTACCCAACGAGGCCGTGGCCAAGCTTTCGGAAGAGGCATGCGGGGTGTTTGTTAATGTTGGCATGGGACGTTTGGGTGCCGGTTTTGAGGGATTTGCCCCGCGCGAGAACGTGCACTTCAAGCGTCCCGGCGGCACTAACAACTACGTCCACGGCGGCATGAGCCTGCAGGAGCTCTGCGTGCCCGTTATCGGTTTTTGGCGTGCGCGCTCGGGTTCCAAGGACTTTGTCGACACGCGCGCGGCGACGCTGCGCGTGCTAAGTGAGGGACGCCGAGTGACCAACTCGCTCTTCTCGGTCAACTTGATCCAGGAAGAACCTGCCCAAGGTAAGGTCTTGCCGTGCGAGTACGAGCTGGTGTTTACCGATGCAAGTGGCAACGAGGTGAGCGATACGGTCAAGGCGCATGCCAACAAGACTTCTGTTAACTCGCAGGAGCGCGTGGTGCATGCCAAGTTTGCGTTGCATGCAGCGGATGGATTCTCGGCCAAGGGTCCGTACTATCTGGTCTGCCGCGAGCGCGAGACGGGCAAGATCGTTTGGCGCGAGACGTACACCATCGCTGTTTCGTTTGCCCCTGTTGCTGACTTTGGTTTTTAGGAGTGTGCCCTATGTTTGATAGCCATGACGACGATCTGTGGGAAGTTCCCTCGATTGATGTGGATGTGCCGGCGCAGGCTGCGGTGCCTGTAGGGGAGGCTGTGCCTGCCCCGGAGCCGTTGGCTGCCGCTGCGCCCGTTGAGGCCGTGACGCCCGCCGAGGACGAATCCTCGGCCGATGACTATGCCCAGGCCGTGGCCGAGGCTCCCGAGGACGACGGCTACGACATGGATGGACTGGACGGCAAGCTGCTCGAGCACTTTGGTGGCAAGATCGTGCGCAAGGACCTCACGGCCCTTATGAAGCGTGGCGCCAACGTGCCCACCTTTGTGTTGGAGTACCTGCTGGGTATGTACTGCTCAACCGACGACGAGGACGCCGTGGCAGAGGGCCTGGAGCGCATCCGCAAGATTCTCACCGATAACTACGTGCGACCCGACGAGTCCGAGCGCATTAAGTCCAAGATCCGCGAGCTGGGTCGCTTTACCATCATCGACAAGGTGACGGCCAAGCTCGACGAGTACAAAGACATCTATGTGGCGTCGTTTGCCAACCTGACCATTGAGCCGTTTGTGATGCCGGCCGAGTACGTGCGCGACTACTCCAAGATTCTGCAGGGCGGCATTTGGTGCATTATGAGCATCGAGTATCGTCATCCTATGGAAGAGGAAGACGAGTTTGGCATGGAGGTCTTTGGCGACGATGCGCCGCGCCGCTCCAAGGCCAAGCGCAAAAAGCGCGGACCCGAGGACTCTCCGTTTAGCGTAGCTTCGCTCACGCCCATCCAGATGCCCAACTTGGACCTGGATGCCATGATCGACGAGCGCCAGTATTTCTCGCGCGACGAGTGGCTCAACATGCTGCTGCGCTCTGCCGGCTACGAGCCCAGCGAGCTTTCGGAGAAGGAGCGCCTGCACTTTATCGAGCGCATGGTGCCGCTGATCGAGCGCAACTACAATCTGTGCGAGCTTGGTCCCCGTGGCACCGGCAAGAGCCACATCTACAAAGAGGTTTCGCCCTACGCCATCTTGCTTTCGGGCGGGCAGACCACCACGGCCAACCTGTTCGGCCGTATGAACTCCATGCGTGCCGATCGCGTGGGCCTGGTGGGCCATTGGGATTGCGTGACGTTCGACGAGGTCGCCGGCATGCGCTTTAAGGACACCAACGCCGTGCAGATCATGAAGGACTATATGGCGAGTGGCAGCTACGCGCGCGGCCGCGACCAGATCAACGCCGATGCCTCCATGGTCTTTGAGGGCAACATCAACGACACCGTGCAAAACGTTCTTAAGACCACGCACCTGTTTGATCCGTTCCCGCCGGAGTTTAACAACGATTCGGCCTTCTTCGACCGTATCCACTATTACCTGCCGGGTTGGGAGATTCCCAAGATGCGCTCGAGCCTGCTGACCGGGCATTACGGCCTGATTACCGACTGCCTGTCGGAGTTTTGCAAGGAGATGCGCCGCAAGGACTTTACGCATCATATCGACCGTTACTTCCGCTTTAACAGCGACTTTAACAAGCGTGACGAGATTGCCGTGCGCAAGACCTTTAGCGGCCTGGCCAAGCTGCTGTTCCCCGACGAGGCCATGGACAAGGACGACGTTCGCTGGCTGCTGGACTACGCCATCGAGGGCCGTCGCCGCGTAAAGGAGCAGCTCAAGATTATGGCGGGCGTCGAGTTTATCGACGTCAACCTGGGCTATATGGATGCCGACAATCCGCAGGACGTGCACGTGGTGCGCGTGCCCGAGCAGTCCGAGGATACGCTGATTCCCGACGGGCCGCTACTGTCCGGTCACGTGTTTGGCGTGGGCAGGTCGCAGGGCGGCGAGGTTGCCGTGTACAAGCTGGAGAACAAGGCTGTTGCCGGCGAGTGCAAGTTTAAGCACGAGGGCGTGGCCTTTAACAAGCCGGTGCGCGATACGCTGGAGGCCGCGTTCGACAACTTTGTGAACCTGGCGAACCGCGTGGCGCCGGGCATGCACATTGGCTCCAAGGACTACTTACTGTTCTACAACGACTTGCAGAGCAAGGGCTTGTCCGAGGAGGTTTCGCTCGCCGAGTTTGTGGGTCTTTGCTCTGCGGCGTGTAACCGTCCGGTGATGCCCGCGCTGGCGATTCCGGGAATCTTGCGCATGTCGGGCTCTATGGACGAGATCCGCGGGCTCGAGGACATTATGCGCGTGGCCAAAAATGCCGGTGCCAAGCGCGTGATTTTGCCGCTGAGCGCCATCGCGGGCCTACAGAGTGTTTCGTCCGAGATTATCTCGGGGTTGAGCCCGGTGTTCTACATGGATGGCAATCCCGTCGACGCTGCGAAGAAGGCTCTGGATCTGTAGGGGTGCGGGCGAGCGGGCTTGCGTGCGCGTGCGCCCACGGGCGTGTTGGCGTGTTCGAGTAGGGAGGCCTTGCCATGGCGGGCGAGCGTTCTGCTGGCGAGTTGCTCGACGAGCTGTTTGGCTTTGAATCGGTAGCCAAGCGCCAGGCGGCGCTTGAGCGGTACGATCGTGGGGAGTTGGTGCGCAAAGCACGCTCCCACGAGCTGCTGGGTGTGCTTAGGGGCGTCGAGGCTGCCGAGCACACTGCGCGTGAGTCTGCCATTCGGGCAGTTGACGGGTACGTACGCCGTGTCGAGGGTGCGGCTCTTGCGCGCGCTCGCAAGCAGGCGGGTGTTGTGGGCCCGCTGCAGATCGAGCGCCGCTATGCTGCCTTTTTGCGCATGGAGGACAAGGCCGAGCTGCTGACGCGTCTGAAGCAGACACTTGCGTTTATCGAGGTAAAGCTGCGTGCGAATACGGCGGACAGGGTGCGCTCAGCGTACGATGCTGCCGGCGCCATGGTGCTGCAGGACGTGGCGCGCCTGAGCGACGTGCGCGTTGTGGATGCTGTGCCCCTGGATGCCGATCTGCTATGCACGCAGCTGGAGCAGTTGCGTTGTGCCGCCGATGCGACGGACCTTGCGGGCATGATCACGGCGACGTTTGAATCTGAGCTGAGTGCGACGGGGTCGCAGGACGCTGACGGGCTTGTGAACGACGTGGCCGATGATGTTGCTGGTGACGTGGCGTTGGAGCGTGAGCTTACCAACGTGCGCGGTGCTGCGCAGCGGGCACGCTTGGCGGCGCAGGCGTATCGGGCCGAGCGTGCCGCCCGCGTTGCGGGGAGCATGGTGGAGCCGGTATCGTTGCCCGAGTCTGCGTGCGTTGCGTGCGAGACGGCGTGCGATGCCGAGGAGCTTTCCGAGTTGCTCGCTCAGGTTAAGAAGTCGTTTGAGACCTACCGTCGTATTGTTGCCGACGGCGGGTTGTTCTGCGCGTTTGGTACGGGCTCGCCGCATGGGACTTGCAGGGGCTCGAGCTATTTCGACTACGATTCTCGGCTTGACGAAGACGTGCTGGTGGGCGAGTACGATGGCGCTACCAGGCATGATGTTCGCCGTGAGGTTCCGATTCCCAAGCTTGTGGATGAGGCTTCGACCGAGGGCGGCGATTCGCTCGAGGTTGCCGTGGCACGCATGCGCGAGTTCAATGGGCGTCGCTACGATGGTGTGCTGGACGAGGATCCCGCGCGCCATGTGAATGCGTTTTGGTATGGACTCAAAAAGCTCAGCCAGTATTGCGAGGCCGCCGTGCGTGTGGACGAGCGTGCTTGGGATTGCTTTATCGATAAGGTGCAGTTTGCCTACGACGAGCCCGTGGGGCGTTTGGCCACACAGATGGATGACAAGCAGGTTGCGGCTTTTGTTGCCGCCGTGAATGTGCTCGGCGCTGCCGAGTAGGTGCCTGATCCGGTAAGGGGTTTCACCATGAAGATCGATGTTGATGTTGACCAGCTGCGCGAGGGTTTGCTCGACCGTGCGGGGAGTGCAGCCGGCGTGGGCTTTCCGGCTGCCATGCTCGACGTGGTAGATATCGAGGACGAGTCGCCCCAAGAGCTGCTGGCACGAGCCGAGCGCGAAGGCCTCGATCTCCGCGACTTTGCTGTCGATGACGATTAGCAATGTGACAAAGGGACAGTCCCTTTGTTACATGGGGGACTGAGGCGACTTTCCGCATACGCATGAAAATGCCGGGGGACATCCCCCGGCTCTTGGAGGTCCCTCTATTCGAGGGTACCGGAATCTATATAGCAGAAGCCGCGTGCCGGGTCTACACGAGAAGTTTCGCCCGAATCTTTCTAAGATGATTTTTCTTGAAATCACGATAGTTTCCAAAGAAGATTTGCTCGGTATTTGATTGCTCGGAGTGTTCATATTTAATTTGCGCTAGTTCGATTTCGCAGATGTAGTCAGCAATTTGCTGCAGCCTAAAGAGCTTCGGGTCACATTCTTTATAAATGACCGTCTGCCTTCCGAGGACGTATTCGAATGCGGCGTGAAGGATGGCCGTTACCTCGTTTTGCCCGTCGTCGTAATAGATTTTGACAGCGTCATAGCTTTGGAAACACTGAAGTCTGTCGAACAAAAAGAGGATTAAGTCACGACGCATTCTTGCGAACATAGTCGCATCGCTTTTGAACTTGTTTCTTTGGTAGCTGAACGTCATGTATGTGACGGGGCATTTGTTGGCAAATGTTGCAAAACTCGACAAAAGGCGATTCCGCAAGTGGGTGTCCATGCCCCTGTAGGATTCATTGCCATGCATCAGGGGATTCATGTGCAGGGGGATATCGGGAAGCCCACGCGATCTAAGCGCGTGTTCGTAGCGATAAATAATCTCAGCAACTGAAGCTGACTGGTCATGGAAAACAAGCGTAACGAGATAGTACTTAGCGCTTTGCCCTCCGTAGTTGCCGGATTCGTCGACGAAGACGGAAAGCTCCCTCATGATGCAGTCTCCCTAAAAGACGATATGAGAAAGCCATTGGGGGCCGCCTCCCCCGCGGCGCAGCTTCTTTCCGCGGGCTCGGGGTGCCACAATGGGCTTTGAGTATCGGCCCG
>JAGZNZ010000050.1:0-1722 GCA_018363345.1 Collinsella sp.
GTCGTAATGTCTCCTCCGATCCTCGCGCATATGAGAGAACCGCACCTCCGATCATCGAATCTGAATTTCTTCAGTCCAACAATCGGGGTGCGGTTCAGAGAGGTTGGGGGCTGCGGACGTTTTCTTGGAGACTGAGCGAAAGGTTTCTCGTATGTTCAGTCTTGAGGAGCGTTCGAGGGCGGTGGAGCTATACCTCACAACGCCGATGACCACCGCGCAGGTGGTGGAGTGCCTGGGCTATCCGACCAGACAGTGCCTGGAACGCTGGCTGGCGATGGATCCCCGGTATGCTGGCCGTATGGCCAAACCCATAATTCCTCTGGAGACAAGACGGAAGGCGATCGAACTGGTGCTGGGCGGCATGCAGCAGAAGCAGGCCGCCAAACAGCTTGGCGTGAGCGTTGGTGCGGTGCACAACTGGGTCAGGGCGTACCGCAGGGGCGGCATGGCCGCGTTGCAGCCCCGGAACCAGAATGCCGCCCAGGGCGGGAAATCGGCGTCCGTCCGTCCTCGGGGCGGGGCGGATGCCGGGGGGGGCGGCGATGACGTGGAGGCGTTGCGCCGTAGGGTCGAGGAGCTGGAGTTGGAGAACGCGTTGATGCGGGAGGTGGTGGAGGCTCGCAGAAAAAGACCCAGGCGCCGACCTGCGGCGCCTGTCGAACAGGGAGAAGACGATGCCGGTCGACCGGCTGAGGCCGAGGTATTCGCTGAGGTCGATGGCCTGCTTGCTGCGCATAGCGCCGAGCAGCTACCACTACCACCATGCCAGGATCGGCGTTGACAAGTACGCCGGGCTGCGCGCCCGCGTGGCGCGGGCGTTCGCCGACTCCAAGGGCAGGTACGGGTACCGTCGCGTCAAGGCCGCGCTCGGGACGGGCGTCTCGGAGAAGGTGATCCGCAGGATCATGGCCGAGGGCGGGCTCTCGGCGCATGTTCCCAAACGGCGGCGTTACAGCTCCTACGAGGGGGAGACCACGCCCGCTCCCGGTAATCTCGTCAACCGGGACTTCACCGCCGAACGGCCCAATGAGAAGTGGCTGACGGACATCACCGAGATCAAGGCCCGGGACGGGAAGGTGTACCTCTCGCCGATGATCGACTGCCATGACGGCAAGATCGTCGCCTACACGGCCTGCTTCCATCCCAACGCGGAGCTCGCCAACCGGATGCTCGCCGAGGCCGCGGAGACGCTGCCGGAGGGGGCGAGGCCCCTGGTGCATTCCGACCGCGGGTGCCATTACCGGTGGTCCGGATGGCTGGAGCTCATGAACCATTACGGGCTGACGCGGTCGATGAGCGCCAAAGGCTGTTCGCCGGACAACGCCGCCGCGGAGGGGTTCTTCGGGCGTATGAAGACGGAGTCCGTCTATCCCGAGCGTTGGGAGGAGCGTACCCGTGACGAGGTGCTCGTCCTGATCGATGATTACATCCGCTGGTACAACCACGAGCGCATCAAGCAATCACTCGGTTGGATGAGTCCGGTACAATACCGTCAAAGCCAGGGAATGGCTGCATGATCATCTCCAAGAAAATGTCCGCAGCCCCCTACCTAGACTTACTAATCAGTAATACAAATATATCCTCGGCATTCCCTCAGGCAGACAATTTATCAAGCTTCTTCTGGTGCCATCTGGTGTCCTAAAATGTCTGAGGCGTATACCTAACTCAACCTTGAGCGAATCAAATTTGCATCTGCAACCGAGCTCATCCTTCAAATAGTCA
>JAGZNZ010000051.1:0-2836 GCA_018363345.1 Collinsella sp.
CGGCACAGCAAAATCCATCAGGCTTGCCACATCCCATGCGCGCGAATCAAAACCGCCCCACCACGGCATATTCATTCGCTTGCCATGCCCGAACATTTCAATCCAGCGATATTCTGCCTGGGTGTGTTCACGCGCAATGAAGAACGTACAACCGGCTATCGCCCCGTAAACCCAGTTTCCGGTAAAAAGACCAATCAGTACCTGCGCAGCCACAGCACAAAGCGCATGAAGAAAAGGTGTTATATCCATTACTCCTCCTTTATCCGATATCGCTTCGGGAAGTTGATAACAACTTCAATTCTGACTCAAGTTCATCAACTCTTTCGGTCAGTTTCTGGATATGGTGAATCAGTGGAACAACCAGACGTTCGTACATTACACCTTCGGCAACAAGGCCATTGCTGGAAATAGCTTCCCGTGCATCATCTTCGTTAGCTGATCGCCAGTGTACAAACTGAGGGGCAATTTCTCCTACTTCCTCGGCAATCAATCCGTAGAATCCCCAGTCACGCCTGTCATTTTCGCATTGTGACCTGTACCATACAGGGCGCATCCTGAAAATGAGATCGGCGTGCTCTGAATCTATCGTCTCTACTGAATGCTTATAGCGGATAGACGATGTTGACCGCAGTACAGACGAAATTGCAGGGTCAGGATTAAGATAAAGGTTTGCCGCCGCTGTAGTCGTGGCCAAATTCCATAAATAAAACGCTTCACGACCTGTCAGTGGATAAAAATCTCCGCCATAACGACCACTTTCCAGATCGTTCACTTCCACTTTGTTTTTCAGCTTATTATCAACTTCAGTTTTTGTGTATCTGGAGCTGATATCCTGCTTTGCACTGGTCATATCAGTCTGAAGCGTTGATACTTTACTGTTAATTGAGGAAATATCTTCCTTCGCTTTACTGACATCTCCCTTCAGCGTGGTGATGTCTCCCGGAATTACTGTCGATGTAGCCATTTGTCTCCCTCACATCCAGCCACGAAGTTGATGTTCAACAACAACCGCGTATTCATCGAATATTGACGATTTTTTTGCATCATTAATGATGCGCACGTTTACAAAATATCCGTCTTCCTTAACACATACCGGTTCGCCATCTTCAGTCAGTTCTCCGGTTTCTTTGTACACGTTACCTATCACGTCAATAAGAATATCATCCTGCATCAACTCGTCATCATAATAGCCAATGCTCTCCATAAAGGCCGAAAAGTCGGCCCTGTCTGCAAATTTGAGTGTTAAATCTTTCATTTAATACTCTCCCCCATTTGCGCATCAGTTAATTCTTTATGCCAGTATTTCATGTGCAGCTCCGGTATTCTTCCATGACGAAGTCTGAACAGGTGACAGGTAACCATTACAACAGCAACGAAATTCAGTCGAGCTATTACAGACAAAACCAGCAATCATTTTGCGCCCGGCCTTCACAGATGGACTAAGATATGCAGATCTCACTCCAAACTGAACATAAGGTAAAGGTTCTACATCCGGACTTGTAGGCGTCCTGAAAGCCAATACCAGTTGTTCATCATTAGTCGCCACGCCAATAGTGGTTAAAATTCGTGGGGCCTGATTTGGCGTAGAGTCCCAATTTTTATGTATTTCAACAAGACAGCTTAAAGGGACAGAACTTATGTTATTTCTGGTTGAAAAAATAACCATATCACTCGCCCTTGTCGCAGGAACACCTGGTGTGACAATAAATGATGATAAGCAAGAACCTAGCTCTATTTGAGGGGTGGTTACATCCATAAAACTAGTCTTATCAAAATTAGCACCCAGTTTGTTTGACATCAGAATGGCGCCGTTAATATATGTAGAGTCGTCTGTTACTTTATAAACAGCCTCTACAGCAACCCACTCACCGTCACGAACAACATTTTTCACAGCAATATTAGACGCATCTGCTCCAGACGTGAATGTATCTAGTGTGGCGCTATCAATAAAAATGGCAGCTACAGCAACTGGCGAATCCCCTTTATCAAATCTAGCCGCAAATCTTACATTATCCCCTTTTGCTCTAAAGGATATTGTAACTGCATCATTTTTGACTACCGCTATCTTATTTGCTGCTGCCCCTGATATAATTCCATATGAGCCAGAACTATCTAAATATTTTTCTGGGGTAAACGTTGCATATTTAAAACCCCTGGAATCGGTTTTTGTCTCGCTTATCTTCAGGCCTGGATTTTTATTCCACAATTCCGGAGCGTTTGAGTTTGTGAAGTAATTTGTTCTCTGCCCTTCAATTAACAGCCCTTCTTTTTCAAAACGTGGCTCATTAATTTCTGCAATGGTAAGAGCGCCGGACTTATTGATATAGGTCGCGGAACTCGCGCGGGAAAACGGGACAATTTTGTCGGATGGTATAGTGACCACATCATCGCGCACTGTTATTTTTTTATATCCCGGGCCAAATCCTGTAATCATATCCATCGAGTCATTAAACGGTATCCACACATCAGGCAACGGCTGCAAAACTTGTTTATACGGCTCAGCTGCCTGGCTTGCGTACTCCCTGGCTGCGTCTTCACTTGCTTTTGCAGCCATCTGGCTTGCAGCGGATGCTTTCGCCGAGTTAGTCGCCGCAGTCTCGCTCGCCTTTGTGTTGGTTTCACTGGTTTTTGCTGCTTTTTGACTGTTGGCTGATGCAGTGGCAGAAGAAGCCGCCGCACTTGCAGAACCAGCTGCGGCACTCTCGCTTTGGGCTGCTGCATCCTGGCTGTTTTTCGCCGCAGTTTCGCTGGCTTTGGCATTCGTTTCGCTGGTCTTCGCTGCCGTCTGGCTGGACTTTGCGTTAGTTTCACTCGTCTTCGCAGCTTTCTGGCTGTT
>JAGZNZ010000052.1:0-1662 GCA_018363345.1 Collinsella sp.
CACCTGACGGGCAAACAGCCGACTTAACTGCGCAGCAAGTTTCATTGCCAGTAACGAATGACCGCCAAGCGCAAAGAAATCAGCATCGGCATCCTGCACGTCACAACCCAGCAACGACGAGAATGCCGCGGCGATAATCGTTTCACTGCCCGCTTTCGGCGCACGCCCCGGCGCTTGTGCTTTCAGTTCAGGCAACGGTAAGGCTTTGCGATCCAGCTTGCCGTTGGCGCTAAGAGGTAACTGTGGAAGTTGCAGCAGAACGACGGGTACCATATGCGGCGGCAATGTTTCGCGCAGTTGCGCCTGCAATGCGCTGGTATCCAACGGCAGACCTGATTGCGACACCAGATAGCCCACCAGCTGACGCGCATCCCCCCCGGTGGCTGTCGCCTGATTAATCACACAAGCGTGGGTAACAGCTTGCTCGACATCCGGCAGCGCCTGCATCACGCGATCGATTTCGCCCAGTTCAATTCGCTGACCACGAATTTTTAGCTGATAGTCACTACGCCCGAGATACTCCACCGCGCCGTTTTCCAGCCAGCGGGCAACATCTCCGGTACGGTACATGCGTTCACCTGGGGTAAAAGGATCGGCAATAAAGCGGCTGGCGGTCAGATCGGGTCGTCCCAGATACCCTTGCGCCAGTTGGATGCCGGTGAGATAGAGATCGCCTGCCACACCCGGCGGCACCGGATGCAACATCGCATCAAGAATACGCAGGCCCGTATTCCACACTGGATAACCAATCGGCACGCTGCTACCGCGCACCTGTGCCAGTTCCTCGCCAAAAGCCGGATACCAGCTGACATCTACCGCCGCTTCCGTCGGGCCATATAGATTATGCAACGGCACGCCGGTTAACTGTTGCCATTCGCGGCATAAATCGGCCGGTAAGGCTTCACCGCTACAAAAAACCTGTTTCAAGGTCGCGCAACTCTGGCGAGCAGTTTCCGGCGTCAGCGAAGCAACAAATGCCGCCAGCATAGAGGGCACAAAGTGCGTGGTCGTTACGCCATATTCGGCAAAGAATTGCTGCATAGCGAGCGGGTCGCGGTGCGCTTCCGGTTCAGCCATCACCAGTTTCGCCCCGGCAATAAACGGCCAGAAAAACTCCCACACCGAGACATCAAAACTGCACGGCGTTTTTTGGGCAACGACATCTTCGCCTGTAAGCGGGTAATGGTTTTGCATCCACAACAGGCGGTTGACGATAGCCGTCTGCCCGACCATTACCCCTTTCGGTCTGCCGGTGGAACCGGAGGTAAAGATGATATAAGCCGTGTGGTGCGGTTGTGAAAGTTGCAGCGGCGCACTGCCCTGCGGTTTAAGCGGGGCGTTATAGCAAAGGCTGGTTAAATCTGGAACATCGGCAAAGCGCGGCAGTTGATCGTCGGTGGTGATTAACAGCGACGGGCGCGCATCTTCCAGCATCATCTTCAGACGATCGTCCGGATAGCCGGTATCCAGCGGTAGCCAGGCCGCGCCTGCTTCAACAATTGCATGCAGCGCCAGGGTCAAAAAGACCGAGCGCGGTAGCGCCACCGCCACGCTGTCGCCTGGTTTAACGCCGCGCTCACGCAGCAGATTCGCCAGCGCCACCACCTGTTCGCACATTTCCCGATAGCTAAACTGGTAACGCGCATCAACCAGCGCCGGAGC
>JAGZNZ010000053.1:0-1464 GCA_018363345.1 Collinsella sp.
ACCTTGCTGCCAATGCCCGCCGCCGCGCTGCTCTCCTCACTGGTGCCCGGCGGCTGGCTGTTTCTGCCGAAAAAAATCCTCCCGGATTTCAGCAAAATCAGTCCGTTAAAAGGGATTAGGCGGCTGTTTTCCAGTGAACATCTGGCGGAAACGGGAAAGATGACGGTGAAGTCTGCCGTGGTGCTGGTGATGCTGTGGGTAAGCCTGCGCAATAACTTTGCCGCCTTTCTCGGCCTGCAGGCGCTGCCGTTCAAACTGGCGATGAATGACGGTTTGTCGCTCTACGCCAGCGTGATGCGCAACTTTGTCATCCTGTTTATTTTCTTTGCGCTTCTCGACGTGCCGCTGGCGAAAGCCCTGTTCACCAAAGGGCTGAAGATGACCAAACAAGAACTGAAAGAAGAGTACAAAAATCAGGAAGGCAAGCCGGAAGTGAAGGCGCGCGTGCGGCGGCTGCAACGGCAACTGGCGATGGGGCAAATTCGCAAAGTGGTGCCAAAGGCCAACGTGGTGATCACCAACCCGACCCACTACGCCGTGGCGTTGCAGTATGACCAGTCGCGTGCCGCCGCGCCGTTTGTGGTGGCGAAAGGCACCGATGAAATCGCCCTCTATATTCGCCAGGTCGCTGCTGAAAGTCAGGTGGAAGTGGTCGAGTTCCCGCGGCTGGCGCGCTCGGTTTACTACACCACTCAGGTGAATCAGCAAATTCCTTTTCAGCTTTACCGGGCTATCGCCCACGTTCTGACCTACGTCCTGCAAATGAAACACTGGCGCGATGGTGCACAGCCGCGCCCGGCCCTGAACAGACATATTTCCATTCCCAAAGAGGTGCTTAAACTGGATGGCGAAAACAACTAAATCGTTCCTCGCGCTACTGCGCGGCGGCAATCTCGGCGTGCCGCTGGTGATCCTGTGTATTCTGGCGATGGTTATTTTGCCGCTGCCGCCTGCGCTGCTGGATATTCTGTTCACCTTCAACATTGTGCTGGCGGTGATGGTACTGCTGGTGGCGGTGTCAGCGAAAAGGCCGCTGGAATTCAGCCTGTTCCCGACCATTTTGCTGATCACCACCTTAATGCGCCTGACGCTCAACGTTGCTTCTACGCGCGTGGTGTTGCTGCACGGGCATCTCGGCGCGGGCGCGGCGGGTAAGGTAATTGAGTCATTTGGTCAGGTGGTGATTGGCGGCAACTTTGTCGTCGGCTTTGTGGTGTTTATCATCCTGATGATCATCAACTTTATCGTCGTCACCAAAGGGGCCGAGCGTATTTCCGAGGTTTCTGCCCGCTTTACCTTAGACGCGATGCCCGGTAAACAGATGGCGATTGACGCCGATCTTAACGCTGGGTTGATCAACCAGGCGCAGGCGCAAACCCGGCGTAAAGATGTTGCCAGCGAGGCCGATTTCTACGGCGCGATGGACGGGGCATCGAAGTTTGTGCGCGGGGACGCCATCGCCGG
>JAGZNZ010000054.1:0-1449 GCA_018363345.1 Collinsella sp.
GGCGTCGGCTGGCAGGACGAGGTCTCGGACGGCGCCCTGGCCGGCACCACCGGCCAGGGCAGGGCGGTCGAGTGCGTCAAGATGCGCCTGACCGGCGACCTCTCCGAGTACTTCACCGTGTGGTACCGCGCCTACGTGCAGGACTACGGCTGGCTCGGGTGGGCGAGCGACGGGGCCCGCGCCGGCACGACCGGCGTGGGCTACCGCCTCGAGGCGCTCCAGGTCCGCATCGTCGCGAAGGGCTCGGCCGCCCCGGGGCCCACGGACGGCGCGTACAGGGATCGTCCCTTGCATCCGAATTCGGTCGTCCTTAACGTTC
The DNA here is from genome assembly GCA_018363345.1 of Collinsella sp. Lineage (GTDB taxonomy): Bacteria > Actinomycetota > Coriobacteriia > Coriobacteriales > Coriobacteriaceae > Collinsella. Next base: position 320 of record JAGZNZ010000054.1, read on the forward strand.
CTTGTATAATGCAGAACCCTGAGCTTCCGACTGGTTGCGAGTCCGTTGCGCTCACTAATACGCTTAACTATTACGGATTTGGACTGGGAAAAACCGTCATTGCAGATGCGTATATGCCTAAGAGCAGTTGGGATTTTGTGACAGCGTTTTGGGGCAATCCGCATAGCTCTTCGAACGGAAACTGTATATCTGCTCCTGGACTGACCAACACGGCCAATTCCTTTTTAATTCGCTCTGGAAGCAACTTACGGGCGTATGACGTCACTGGTGCTGGCTTCTATGACCTGTATTCCTATTTGGAAGCCGGACATCCCGTTATTATCTGGTCGACGATAGGCATGCAGAATTTGGGACGATGCTATGCGACTCAGGCATATGGCGGAAGGGTTTATCGAACATATACCAATTCTCATACCGTTGTTTTGAGGGGCTTTAATCGGTCCCTGGGCACCGTTTACATTGCCGATTCGCTCTCTGGCTATGTCTCCAACTCTGCTCAACGTATAGCTTCGCTATACTCGCAGCGTGGAGCTCAAGCTGTTGTTCTAAAGTAGGTTTTGTTATGGATGAAGGAAGGTGGACTTGTGAAACGTCTTTTTAATGCGTCTGTTTCTATTTTTATGGTTGCCGTGTTGTTCATGAGTCAATCATGGGTGTCGTCTGCCGCATATGCGGATTATTTAACTAGCCTACCTGCTGAAGCAAGCGACTCCGTCCTTGAAGGTTCGGTTTCAACGCAAGATGAGTTGGTGTCCGAGGAAAAGGAGGCGGATGCGACTACTGAGAACAATGAGTCTCAAGTCGCACAGAAGGCTTCCTCCGAAGAAGCAAGTGAAACCGCTATTGCCGATTCAGCCGCAAGCAATCAGTTGACCGCCAAAAACGTGAGTGTTTCTGCCCATGTGCAGAATATTGGTTGGATGAACCCGGTAGGTTCGGGCAAGATCGCCGGAACGACGGGCAAAGGCTTGAACCTTGAGGCGCTTAAAATCTCTCTAGAAGTGGATGGGGCTTCCTCTCAAGAAGAGGCTGCGGGCGCCGTGTCCGTCGAGGCCCACGTCGCGGGCCTCGGCTGGCGGCCCGCCGTCGGCAACGGCGAGGTCGCCGGCACCACCGGCCAGTCCCGCGCG
>JAGZNZ010000028.1:0-17477 GCA_018363345.1 Collinsella sp.
ACCGGCTTCGGCCGCCTGCCGGCGTCCTCGCCCGCGGGCTAAAAACGCTTACGCGTTTTCTTTACGCCCGCGCCCTGCATAGAGTTCGATTCTCCGCGGTACAAATTAGAAATAAAAAGGCAGGTAGAGATAAGTATCTACCTGCCTGTAACTATTGGTGGAGGCGCGGAGAATCGAACTCCGGTCCACGAAAGCCCCCTGATTGGCATCTCCAAGCTCAGTCGCTGGTTTTGTCTCGGACGCTTTGCGCGCAGCGACACGCTCGCGGCGTCCTAACCGGTTCGGTCTTAGCCCGCGCCATACCGATTACGTGCGCAGGAGCATTCCCCTAAAATGACGTCGCGCCGGTGTCGGGGAAATCACCGGGTTGACGCGCCGCTATAAATTAAGCAGCGAGAGCCATAGGCTCAAAAGAAGAGTTGTTGTCAATTCAATTTGACGGTACCCCTGTTTAACGAGGCGAGGAGACCTCGGCTTGCTTCCTCTCTCAGAGCTATCGTGTCGAAACCAGTCGCCCCCGAATGTCGGGAAAGTCTGGATGGCATTGGGCACGAGTACCCGACAACCGTCGACTTTTCAAGGAACATGCGGGGCGAGCCCCACTTGTGGAGTGTTATCTTACCACGTTCTGAAAGCGGACAGCTGTTCTATGCACGAGCTGTGAAGACCCCAATGTGCGCCGCACTTCGCACTTTTGTTACCGATCGCGTCACGTATATTTTCGCCAAGCAACATTGACCCGTCGAAAGGACCGTTATGGATACCAAGCAGCAACTCGTCAACGCCCTCGCAGGCCTGGGCTCAACCATTACCGAAGCTATGGATGTCATCGAAGGCTTTGTCCCCTGCGGACATCCCGCCCTCACGGTTTCGAACGCCCTTGTTGCGCTGGACGCTGACGATGATGCAGCTCTCGCCCAGCAGCTTGAGACCGTCGAAGGCTTTATCGACCACGTGAGCGAGAACCGCGGCGTGACCGCCTACCACGGCATCGAGGTCGAGCTCGCGGGTCCCAAGGCCAATCTGCTCGCAGCAATCCGCGAGGTAGGCGCCCTTATGCAGACCGCAGGCGTCAAGAACACCCAGGTCAACGAGTGGGTCTACCGCAGTCTGGCGGCACTCGACAGCTCCGAAGAAAAGGCAGCTGAGCAGCTCGCAGAAAGTCCCGCCATTAAGGCCGAGCTTTTGTAAATAGCAGGCGCGGGCCCCTTTGGCGCATCGTCGTCCAAGAGGCCCGCAAGCAGTTCGCGTCAACCGATAGCCGCGCCGCCGCGTTCGGCCAAGGCCAAAATCGGCATCATTTGGCGCGGGGTCTTTGCTGCAAGATCGGCATGTTCGAGCAGTTTGCGATCGTTGGTCACCAAGTAATCGACCTGTGCGCGCTTGCACGCGGCGAGCACCAAGTTGTCCTCGTAATCGCGATGGAGCGCTAAGTATTTGTCGGCCAGCCAAAGGTCCGACGCATCTGCGCCCACGGCCGTGGCGTTTTCGGTCATGTTCCGAACAAACGCCAGCGCCGCATCGCCAATTGCACGGGCAGACGCCTCGTCGAGCGCTCCCCCGCTGGCAAGAACGCTACGCTTCAGTTCGTGTTGGACAACGTACAGCACGTCCTTGGCGATATGCACCGGAAAGAACAACGTTGCGCCCGATTCCGTCGCCCGCCCAATAAACGCACGCGCGGCAAGCGACTCGGCATGGTCGGCGCAAAACGAATCGACCCAAACGTTGGCATCCACCATGATCTTGAGAGGCGCCCCACTCACAGGATCATCCCCTTTTGGCGATAATGCTCATCCATGGCGTCGGAATAGATTGCGTCCCAATCGCGGGCATCGGATACGGACGAGGTAGCGATGCCCAGGTCCGCGTAAAGCTGATCCGCCACCGCCCATGATGCGGCGAACAGCGTATCGGGCGCGACGGTCTGCTGCCGGTCGTCGACGGCCGCAAGCACTTCCTCGCACGAACCACCGCCCTGCGCAACCTTTGCCACCACCTTTTTGATGAGCTCGGGCAGTGACCCGCCCGAAAGCCGCAGCGCCTCCTCGGCACGGTTCTTGACCTGGCGATCCACGCGAACGTTCACCTGCGCCATGCCGCTAACAGCACCCACGTCGATCCCGCTCCCTTCAATTGCTAGCCCTGCTAGCAACACTATATAGAGAAGCTAGCACATGGTCAAACGCAAAAGGCCTGCGCCCAGACGACACAAATGCCGTCTGGGCGCAGGCCAGATAACGTGGGCGAACACGTCTGCTAGTGCAGGTAAGCCTTCGCGTTGCTCAGGCTGTAGGCAATCGTCGAGCCGTTGTGCAGCAGTGACGACGTCTGCGGGGTAATCGCGCCGGTAATACCCAATGCCAACAGCGCCGAGTTGGTGAGCATCACCTTAGAGTAGGAGCTCGTCAGACGATCAATGAGGCCCTGGCTCATGCGGCGCAAACGCACGATCGCGGCCAGATCCGTGTCGGTCAGGATGATATCGGCGACCTCCTTGGCGATGTCGCTTCCGCCGCCCATGGCCAAGCCCACGTCGGCCAGGCCCAGCGCCGGCGAATCGTTGACGCCGTCGCCCACCATGGCAACATGGCGCCCCTCGCTCTTAATGCGCTCCACATAGGCGTACTTGTCCTCGGGCAGCAGCTCGGCCCTAAACTCGTCGACCCCTGCCTCGCGCGCAATGCGCTCGGCCGTGCGCTCCGAATCGCCCGTGAGCATAACGACATGCTTGACGCCCAGCGCATGCAAGTCGGCGATGGCCTCACGGACCCCGGGCTTGAGCGGATCCTCGATGCCGAGCACGCCGACGACCTTTCCATCGACCGCCAGATACAGCGGCGACAGGCCCTGCATCTGGGACTCGATTTGCTCCTTAATGTCGGCCTCGAGCTGCGCGCTCTCGTCCTCAAACACAAAGTGTGCCGAGCCGATAATCGCGCGACGCCCTTCGATGGACGAAGCGATGCCGTGCGCCACGATGTACTCGACGGCAGCATGGCGCTCGCGGTGCTCGAGCCCGCGCTCGCGTGCCGCATTGACCACGGCACGCGCCACCGGATGCGGAAAATGCTCCTCCAAGCAAGCGGAAAGGCGCAGGACCTCGTCCTCGCTCCAGCCGTCGGTCGTGAGCACGCAAGCTAGGCGCGGCTGGGCCTCGGTCAGCGTACCGGTCTTGTCAAAGACAATGGTATCGGCCTTGGCAAACGACTCAAAGTACTTAGCGCCCTTGACCATAACGCCCATCTTGGCAGCATCGCTCATGGCAGTCATGACGGCAACGGAACCCGTAAGCTTGAGTGCGCACGAGTAGTCGACCATCAGTGCCGCCGAGGTCTTGATGAGGCTGCGGGTAGTAAGCGCAACCAGGCCCGCGAGCAGGAAGTTCCACGGGACGATCTTGTTGGCAAGGTCCTCCATATGCGACTGGCCCTCGGACTTGAGCGAGTCGGCCGTCTGCACGAGCGAGACGATTGAGCGCAGTTTGGTTTGCGCCGTATTGGCGCGCACGCGCACCAAGATGCCGCCGTCTTCCACGACGGTACCGGCGAACACGTCGTCGCCCACGCTGCGCTCGACGGCCAGCGGCTCGCCGGTCAGGGTCGCCTGGTTGACCATAGCGCTCCCCTGCTCGACAACACCGTCGATGCAGATGGACATGCCGGTGCGCACGGCGACCAAGTCGCCGGGCTCGAGCTCGGTGGCGGCAACGCTTACCTCGGTGTCGCCGACGACCTTTTGCGCCTTGTCGGGCACATCGAGCAGCGAGTTGATGAGCTCGTTTTCGCTCATGGCGCGGGTGTAGTCCTCGAGCAGCTCGCCCACGTTGAGCAGGAACATCGTCTGGCCCGCGGTGTCGACATCACGCTTGACGAACGAAATGCCGATGGCCGAAGCGTCGAGCACGGGAACGGTCAGGCGCGGCTGCGCGAGCTCATGAAGGGCAGCGCGCAAAAATGCCATGTAACCGGCCACGACAAACACCGCACGCAGGGGCGTGGGCAAGAACCAGCGACGTGCGTAATGGGCACCGATAAGTGTGGCAAGATCCATGACGAGCTTGTGCTTGCGTGGCTCAAGCTGCATCACGTAGCCTGTCTTTGCGTCGGCAATGGCCTGAGCGTCGAGCGCACCGACGGCGGCCAGCACGGCATCGCGGCGCTGCTCGTCGTATTCGAGCGCCATCTGGCCGATGCGGCCGTAGACGCGCACCTTGTGCACGCCGTCGATGTCGCCGCCAAGCTTAAGAAGTGCATCGAGATCGCTCTCTGGCACAGGACCCGCCAATTGAAGACGGGTCCTGCCGGGGATCTCGCTAATAATCGAGAATCTCATAGTTTGTGCCTGGGAGCGTTACTCGGCTGCCTCGTCAGCAGCGGCCTCGCTCTGGGTGATGTAAGCAGCCTCGGCAACCATGTCGTCGACATTAGCCTTGGCCTGCTCGACCATGTCCTGGTAGCCGTTCTTGATGCGCATGCCGCACGCGATACCCTGCACGCAGGCATTCTTGACCGGAGCGCTGGTAAGCAGCTTGATGCCGGCCGTGCCAAGCAGAAAACCGCCACCAACAAGCAGGGTGTTAAACGTCGACTTCTTCATGTTGCTTCTCCCTTTTGCCGCATGGGGCGCGGCATGGTGCCTTAGCACCCGAGTTCATCAGTTAGCTCGAGCACGCTTTTGAAATACCTTAATTCTATCTAACTATCTAGGTCAGCCATGGCTAACCTTTTGAAAATTAACGATGCGGAGTAACCGATTGTCAATGTGACAAAGGGACTGTTCCTTTGCCCCTTCTTACAGCTGCCAGTCAGCCGCTTCCTTTTGCAGCGCGACCATGCGGGCGAATTCTCCACCTGCTGCTTTGAGTTGCGCCGGAGCGCCCTGCTCGGCAACCACACCATCCTTGAGCACAACGATCTTATCGGCATTTTCTACCGTGCGCATACGGTGGGCGATCACGATAACCGTCTTGCCTGCAAGCAGACGAGAGAGCGCCTGCTGCACCACGGTCTCGTTCTCTACATCCAAACTCGCCGTCGCCTCGTCCAGCAACACAATCGGCGCGTCTTTGAGCAGCGCACGGGCGATAGAGATGCGCTGGCGCTCACCGCCGGACAGCTTGGAGCCGTTCTCGCCGATCATGGTGTCATAGCCCTGCGGCATGCGGCTCACAAACTCGTCGCAGTTGGCGGCACGCGCGGCGGCAAGCACTTCCTCATCGGTGGCATCGCGACGGCCAAGGCGGATGTTTCCCATCACCGTGTCGTCAAAGAGCAGCACGTCTTGGAACACAATGGCGTAGTCGCGCAGCAGCACCTCGGGATCCACGCTTGCAACATCCACGCCGCCCACGGTGACCGTGCCTTCGGTGGCATCCCAAAAGCGCGCGGCCAGGCGGCTCACCGTGGACTTACCGGAGCCCGAAGGACCGACCAGTGCCGTGACCTCGCCTTCCTTGGCGGTAAAGCTCACATCGGTCAGGACCTTCTCGCCGGCGCGGCCGTCCTCGCCCGCACCATAGCCAAATGCCACGTGATCGAACACCACATCGTGGCCCACGGGCTCAAACTTCTCGCTGCCCCGCGCCATGGGCTCCTCCATGATGGAGCGCATGCGCTTGGCCGACGACTCGGCGGCAAACAGCTCGGACATCAGCATCAGCGCCTGATCAAAGGGCGCATAGATGCGGCTCACCATAAGCAGGAAGGCAAACATCATCAAAAAGTCGACCTGGCCGGAGGCGACCATCGCAGCGCCCGTGACCAACGTGGTGGCAATCCCCAGGCGCAGGATGGCAAAGGCGGAGTTGACCAAAAGCCCATTGGCGAGCTCGCCTCTGGTGGTCTCGCGCTCCTCGGCATCGATCACGGCGTTGAGCCCCTCAAGATAATGAGCCTCCTGGTTGGTGGCGCGGATCTCGCACACGCAGTCGAGCGTCTCCTGGATCGCCTCGGTAACCTTGACCTTCTCGGCACGCACATGGTCGAACACCGGGGTCATGGGGCCGCGTGTCAGATACAGCACGGCAAAGGCCACGGGCACGCTCCAAAACGCCGCGATCGCCAGCTGCCAGCAAAAGAACAGCGACGCCACGAACACAATGGCGCTTGCGATGATGGCACCCCAAAGCTCTCCCAGCACGTGGCTGTAGGCGTGCTCCATGGCCTGGACGTCGCCCATAATGGTCTCGGTTAAATCGGCCAGATCACGACGGCCAAAAAACGACAGCGGCAGCTTGCGCAAGCGCTCGGCGATCTCCATACGCTGCTTGCCGCACTCCTCGTAAAAGATGCAGTAGGTGTAGTAATACTGCTGCCAGTTAGAGGCAAAGAGCAACACGAAAAAGACCAGGAGGCCGCCCACAATCGGCAGGGCATCCGGCAGGTCGGCACCGGTGGCGAGATGTTCGACAAAACCGGCCATGACCAGGAACAATAAGCCCATGCCGGCCATCGTAATGAGATTAGTGAGCGCGGTCCAGAAAATGCCGCGTTTTACGCCGGCGACGCCTTTATCGGATAGGAAATACTTCTTTTGGAATGAGGCGAACATTTAGGCCTCGCCTCCCTTCGTGACGGCGGCATCCGCTGCAGCAGTGATCTTCCAGCTCGCGGCCTGTTCGTATTCGGCCCACATCTTGGCGTACAGGCCGTTTTGGGACAGTAGCTCGGCATGGGTGCCAGCCTCCTGCACACTACCCTGGTTGAGCACCACGATCTTGTCGGCCCCCACCACGGTCGAAAGCCGGTGCGCGATCATAATGACCGTGCGGCCCGCCGCCAATTTGCTAAAGGCGCGCTGGATGAGCGCTTCGTTCTCGGGGTCGGCAAACGCCGTGGCCTCGTCGAGCACCACGATGGGCGCGTCCTTAAGAATTGCGCGGGCGAGCGCCACACGCTGAACCTCGCCGCCCGAAAGGTACGCCCCGCCGGCGCCGAGCATGGTGTCGATGCCCTGCGGGAGCTTGGCCACGATATCGTCGCACTGGGCCGCGGAGAGGGCCGCGCGCACTTCGTCGTCAGTGGCCCCAGGCTTGGAGGCGCGCACGTTATCGGCAAGTGTTTGACGGAACAGCTGGTTGGTCTGAAACACGAAGGCAACCTGGTCCATGAGCTCGTGCGGATCCATGTCGCGAACGTCTACGCCACCCACGAGCACACGACCCGAACAAACATCCCAAAAACGCGGGATCAGGCTTGCGCAGGTCGACTTACCGCCGCCCGAGGGACCAACCAACGCAAGGGTGCTGCCTGCGGGAACGCTAAAGCTCACATGATCGACGGCAGGCGCTTCGGCACCCTCGTAGGTAAAGCTCACGTCCTCAAAGCGCACATCGCTGCCAGCAGGGTGCTTGGGCTGGGCAGGCACGGAGAGCTGCTTGGAATCCATAACGCTTCGGATGCGCGCCAGCGAATCGGCACTCATCTGAGAGGCCTCGCCCACAAACATAAGCTTGGTCATGGCCGTCGGCACCACGGCCGAAAAGATTGCGTAAAACGTAAAGTTGACCATAAAGTGCGCGAAGTCCGTCTCGCCCGGTGCCAACAGTAGCGCCACGGGCAAAAGAAATGCCACAAGGCCGTTGAGCGCAGTAAGGTTGAGCACCTGCGGACCCCGGCAAAACGTACCCGCATAGTTTTGCGCCATGTCGGCGTATTCGGCGATCGCATCGTGAAACGCCTTAAAGGAGTAGACCGTCTGCTGGAAAACCTTGACCACGGGGATGCCGCGTACGTATTCGGTGCCGGTCTTGTTCATCTTGACCAGTGCGCCCATGTAAGCCTTCATAAACTCGCCGCCCTTGCCGCTCATCATGGCGGCCATGGCGCAAAACGAAACGACGACCGAGATTAAGCATGCCGCGCCCAAACGCCAATCGAGGGCAAAAAGCAGCACGAGCAGGCCCACGACCATGGCGGTGGCGCCGGCGATATCGGGCAGCATGTGTGCGAGCAGCGTCTCGGTAGAGGCGGCGCATCCGTCTACGATACGGCGCAGCTCACCGGTGGCGTGCGTGTCAAAGTAGCCGAGCGGCAGCTTAAGCAGATGCTCGCTCGTGGTCTTGCGGATATTGGACGCGCAGCGAAACGCGGACAGGTGCGTGCACATGAGTCCCACGAAATAAACCACAATGCTCGCCAGGGCAAAGCCCACAGCCCACCAACCATACATCGCGATGTCGGTGGCCTCGCTCCAGTTGGGCGCCACGGCGATAAGATCTCGCGCAACAAGCCAGATGCACACGTACGGGCCAAAGCTCAACAGCTGCGAGAACGCCGAGAGGGCCATGCCCAAATACGTTAGGAATTTACGGTCACCGGCATACGCAAGTAGCTCGCCGATGCCGCCGCCTTCCTTTTTTGATCCCTTTGCCATGAGATTCCTTTCTAACGGCTTGAGAGTTAACCGTAAGAAACTTATCATGGGCGTGTTAGCCAAGACACACAATCGAGGCAGGCGTGGACGTTTCTGCAAAGGAAGGGGACGCTTTTGAAAATGCGGCGGGCAGCAACCGATATAACCGAGCTCTACGCACCGCAGTTTGAGCAGTTTGGTCTGCAGCTTTCCGGCAAGGGCGCCGTCTTTACCGGTGAGGTGACAAACGATCGGGCGCACGGACGCGCATGGATCATGCCCCTTTCCCCCACCTGCATCGTCATGGAGCATTTCATTACCCCGATGCACAACATGCACCTAGCCGAATACACGCCCGAGCCGTACGCGTGCGTGAGCGAGGTCAGCGCGCCCACGCTCATGTGCATGCCCGAAGCCGGCATAACGCCTGCGAACCTCAAGCCGCTGCATGGACCGTGGCCAAACAGCGCGATCTGCAGCTTTGTCCAAGATAGCTGCGGTGAGGAGCTAAGCCCACTGTTTGCAGGGCAGCTTTATCACTCGCGCTCGGTGCTCTTTTTGCCCGGGTATTTTGACGAGCTGGAGCATCGGTATCCCACTGAGTTCGCGGGAGTCTTTGAGGCGTTTGCCGAGCCATGGCACGAGGAGGCGACGTCTGCCATCTGCCACACGTTGCGCAGGATTAACGAGGACCGCGCCCGCACCGCAGGCGGACACGTCTATATGCAGGGCATCGTGGAGACCATGGTCGCGGAGCTCGCCTGTTCGCGCGCGGCCCACAAGCAGGCGCGGCAAGCGACAGACACGCGCGCCAGCGTTACCATTGCCCAAGAGGCGGCGAGTCTTGTGGAGCGCTCGCTCGACAAGGGCAGACATGTGAGCATCAACGAGGTGGCCGAGGCGCTCTTCTCAAGCCGCTCCAAGCTATGCGCCACCTTTAAGGCCCAAACTGGCGAGTCCCTGGGCGCCTACATTCGCAGACGCCGTATGGAACGAGCACAGGACCTTTTGGCCGATAGCGCGCTCACGATAGCGCAGGTGGCAGAGCGGCTCGATTATCCCCAACAGGCCGCCTTCGCCCAAGCCTTCAAGCAATACACCGGCACCACCCCCACCGCTTGGCGTTCCCAACATATATAAAGAATGAAGGCGCCAACGGCGCCCTCATTCACCAAATTCCATTCAGCCCCGCCTGACCCGAACGGCCGAGTCGTCTGGCCGGGGAAGCCCCGAGTCGCCGGGGTGTTTGCTCCAAATGAGTTCCGCATGCAAAGAAGGCCACTAAATGTGGCCTTCGTCTTGCATAGGACTGTTTGAAATTTGGAGGAAATACCCCGGCGACTCGGGGCTTCCCCGGCCTCGCAGCTACGAGAGCGACGTTCTCAGCAACTCGTTGAAGAGCTTCGGGTTGCCCTTGCCGCGGCTCGCCTTCATGCACTGGCCCACCAAAAAGCCGATGACCTTCTGGTTGCCGTCACGATACTGCTGCGCCTGATCGGCACAGTTAGCCAGCACCTCGTCCACAATCGGCTGTAGTGCGCCGGCATCGCTCACCTGACGCATACCACGCTCGTCGACGATCTTGTTGGGATCGTCACCGGTCTGGGCCATGGCCTCAAAGACCTCGTGCGCCTGGTTGGAGCTGATGGCATCGGTCGCCAGCAGCTTGGCAAGGGCTGCCACCTGGGCCGGCGCGATGCCGGACTCGACCAGCGAGACGCCCGCGCCCTTAAGGTAGGCGATCATCTCGTTCACCAGCAAGTTTGCGACCGTCTGGGCCTCCTTGCCAGCCATACCGGCAGCGGCCGCCTCAAAGAACTCGGCAAACTCTGGGTCGCCGGCAATCTGCTCGGCGTCTGCCGCCTTAATGCCAAAATCGGCCTCAAAACGGGCGCGCTTGGCATCGGGCAGCTCGGGAATCTCGCCACGGCAGCGGTCGATGAACTCGTCGTCCAGATCGAACGGCGCCAGGTCGGGATCGGGGAACAGGCGATAGTCGTCGGCCGTCTCCTTCACACGCATGACCACGGTGCGCTTGCGGCTGGGCTCCCAGTGGCGGGTCTCCTGATAGATGATGCCGCCCTCCTCGAGCACCTCGGCCTGACGGCAGATCTCGTAGGCAAGGCCATCGTGCAGGCTCTTAAACGAGTTAAGGTTCTTAAGCTCGGTCTTGGTGCCCAGCTTGGTCTCGCCGCGGCGGCGCAGCGACACGTTGCCGTCGCAGCGCATGGAACCCTTCTCCATGGAGCAGTCCGAAATGCCCAGCGTCACAAAGATGCGACGGAGCTTCTCCATAAACAGGCGAGCCTCCTCGGGCGTGCGCAGGTCGGGCTCGGTGACGAGCTCGATCAGCGGCGTGCCGCAGCGGTTGTAGTCGACGAGCGACTCGGCCGCGGCGGTAATGCGGCCCTCGGCGCCACCCACGTGGACCATCTTGGCGGCGTCCTCCTCCATGTGGATGCGCAGGATGCGGATGGGCACCGTGTAGGAACCGTCCTCGCGGCGCTCGGGCACCTGCAGGTTGGACGCATCGTAGCTGGCCAGGTGACCGGCGCGCTGATTGCCCTCGCGCATGGTCGACGTCATGGACGTGGACAGGCCCTCGGCGTTGGCCGAGGCGCTCGCCAAGCTCTGGGCCTCGGCCTCGCCAAACGCGCAGTCGGGGCGCTCGGCGGCACCGCGACCGGTCACGTCCAGATCCAGGTGACCGTACATGGCAAAGGCGACCGGACCCTGCGTGGTCTGGAAGTTCTTGGCCATATCGGGATAGAAGTAGTGCTTGCGGTAGAACATCGAGTGGCGCTGGATCTCGCAGTTGGTGGCCAGACCGGCCTTGACGATGCTCTCGATGGCGCGCTTGTTGGGCACCGGCAGGGCGCCGGGCAGGCCCAGGCACACCGGGCACACGTTGGCGTTGGGCTCGTCATCGTGGCTGAGCTTGCAGTTGCAGAACATCTTGGTATCGAGTGCGGTGAGCTCGGTATGGATCTCCAGGCCGATCACGGCCTCCCAATCCTGCAGGACCTCGGAAAGCTCCTTCATTACAGCTCGCCTCCCTTCCCGGCAAAATCGGGCGCGACGGAAAGCGCGGGCGCACCCGTGGCGGCATCGGCAAAGCCGCGCTCCAGGGCGCGGGCAAACGTGAGCAGCTGACGGTCCTTAAAGGCCGGACCCACCAGCTGGGCAGAAACGGGCAGCTGAGTATCCTCGCCCAGGCCCAGCGGCACCGAGATACCGCCGTTGCCGCAGATGTTGAGCGAAATGGTGTACAGATCGGAGAGGTACATCTGCGTGGGGTCGCTGATCTCGCCAAACTTAAAGGCCGTGCGCGGCGAGGCAGGCATGAGGATGGTGTCCACCTTGGCATATGCGGCGTCGTAGTCCTGCGTGATGAGCGTGCGGGCCTTTTGCGCGGCGTAGTAATACTTGTCGTACACGCCCGAGCTCAGCAGGTAGGCGCCGAGCATCTGACGTCGCTTGGCCTCGGCACCAAAGCCGTGGGCGCGCGAAAGCGAGCTCTGGTCGGACAGGTTGGCGCAGCCCTCCTCCTGATAGCCGTAGCGAATGCCGTCGAAGCGGGCCAGGTTGGAGAACGCCTCGGCCGGGCCGATGACGTAGTAGGCGGCGATAGCGGCGTCCAGGTGCGGCAGGTCGACCTCGACCAGCTCGGCGCCCTGGTTCTGCAGCTCCTGGGCGGCGCGCTGAACAGCGGCCTTGACCTCGGGGGTCAGGCCCTCGGCCTCCATAAACGCGGGGATGATGCCCACGCGCTTGCCCTCGATGCTGTCGTTGAGATGCTCGGTAAAGTCGACGGCGCAATCCTGGCTGGTGCAGTCGTACGGATCGTGGCCCGCGCCGGTAAGCGCGTTCATGGCCAGCGCGACATCCTCGACCGTGCGGCCAAAGGGGCCCACCTGGTCGAGCGACGAGCCAAAGGCAACCACGCCGTAACGGCTCACGGCGCCATATGTGGGCTTAAAGCCCACCACGCCGCACAGCGACGCCGGCTGGCGAATGGAGCCGCCGGTGTCCGAACCCAGCGAGAGCGCGACCTCGCCCGCGGCGACAGCTGCAGCGGAACCGCCCGAGGAGCCGCCGGGCACGCGCTCGGTATCCCAAGGGTTGTTGGTGCGGTGGAACGCTGAGCTCTCGGTGGAGCTGCCAAAGGCAAACTCGTCCATGTTGGCCTTGCCCATGGGCAGGCAGCCGGCATCGAGCATGCGCTGGACGCAGGTGGCGGTGTAAACGCTCTGGTAGTCCGCGAGCATGCGGGAAGCGCAGGTGGTGCGCGTGCCCACGAGGTTCATGTTGTCCTTGATGGCCAGCGGCACGCCCGCAAGCGGGGGCAGCGGCTTGCCTGCGGCACGGTCGGCATCCACGCGCGCAGCGGCCTCAAGGGCAAGCTCGGGCGCCACCTGCAGGAATGCCTGGACCCCGCCCTCGCGCGCCTCGATGGCGGCAAGGGAGGCCTGGGCCACCTCGGTGGCGGTAAAGTCGCCGGCGGCAACACCCGCGGCAATCTGGGCGGCGGTAAGGGAATCGAAGCTCTGCGCCATTACTCGCTCTCCCCCTCTCCCAAAATGGACGGCACGCGGAAGTAACGCTCGCGCGCGCTGCCGGCGTTTTCGAGCGCGACGTCGAGCGGCAGGTCGCGCTCGGGCTCGCGCAGGTCATCGCCCATCACGTTGGACAGGCTTCCGATAGGATGGAACGTGGGCTCCACGTCGGGCAAGTCATATTGCAAGACGGGCTCGAGCATCTGGACGGCGTCGTTCAGGTAGGACGTCATCTGGGTGAGCTCGTCATCGGTCAGTGCGATCTTTGCGTACTCGGCGATGCCGCGCACGTCTTTCTCGCTGAGTGCCATAGGCGCTCCCTTCCGCATAACAGATAAACCGCTCTAGTATACAAGGCAACGCCGCTTGGAGCAGGTGCTTTACCCAAATGCAGCGAAAACGTAACGAGGGCGGCGGCGGGCTGGCGGTTCTGCAGCGAAACCGCACCGTCCATAGCGAAAACCGTACTGCTCACAACGAAAACCGTCCCGCCCGCAACGAAAAGCATCACAACATTCGACGTTTTTCGCCAAAATCGCGATTTTCATCGAATGTTGTGATGGTTTGGAAGTCCCGACCACCACAAAGGTGCCTGCCCCCTTTGTGGTGGTTCTGGAGAATGTCTTATGCCGAGGCCTTGGCCTTGCGGCGCTTGCGGACCGCGTGGATCACGATGTCCAGCAGCAACAGCACAATGGCCACGACCACGATGAGCACGGCAAACTCGCGCTTACCCCAGTGGCGGCCGGCCAGCGACTTTTGCTTGTCGACGTCCTTCTTGTTGTACTTGGTGCGCACGCAATGCACCAGCAGGCGATGGTCGTTCACGCCGTAGGGCGTGCAGGTGACGAGCGTCACCTTGTCGGCGCCGGGCTCGATGGTCAGCGACTCCATCTCCTCGGGCAGCACCACCTCGGAGTCCACCATCTTGTAGGCGAGTGTCTTGTTCATGGTGTGCAGCAGCACCAGGTCGCCGGGCTCCAGCGAGTGGATGTCGTCGAACATGCTCAGGTTGCGCATGCCCGAGTGCGCGGTGAGCACGCAATGCGTCGAGGTGCCGCCCACCGGCAGGCTCGTGCCCTCCAGGTGGCCGACGCCCGCCATAAGGACTTCTTCGCTCGTGCCGTGGTAGATGGGCATGCTCACGTCGATGGAGGGGATCTCGACCCAGCTCATCATGGGGTCGCGGTCAAAGATGAGCTGCTGAGCGTAGGGCTCGATCTGGTCGGCGGGGAGCTCGGTGGCCTCGCCCGCCAGCTGCTCGTTAAAGGAGCGCGCCTGGAGCAGGATGCGCTCGCGCTCCTCGGCAGACAGCGCGTCCACGGTGCTGGACACCGTGCTGATCTGGTTGAACACGCCCGAGGCCTCGAGCCGGTCCAAGATCCACGGCCAGGTCATAAGGCCCACGCCAATAAGGATGATGACGATGGTGATGAGACGGTCGGCCCAGCGCGGCAGCCGCTTGCGACGGCGCTTGGGCTTTGGTTGAGGTTTGGGCTGAGGGCTTGAGCCACCGTTGTCCGCGGCGTTATTGCTCTTCATATGTTTGGCGCCCTGCACCATCGCCGGTCACTCCCCTACAACTCAAGTTGTCTAAACAAATAATAGCCGATTAGCGAGCTTCCGCGTCGGACAACGCAGCTAGACTGCACCGTCCGGGCCACGTAACCCCACTCAATCAATCAAGCCATATGTTGCTTTCATCGTCTCGAGCAACTGCACCATCGTTACGCCCGCAACCCCGATCTGTTTCAGATTGACGTCGCCTACCTCACAATCTTTGACAAACGCAAGCATATCGTCTTTCAGTTCTCCGCCCAGGTCGACACCTTCCGACTCGCCGAGCAGCTGAGCAAGCCTCAGCGCATCGCGTTTATGCTTTTTTACCTTCTGCGAATCAACATTCTCCCCCGCCTCCCTTCTAGCTTTTAGGTCGAGATACGCCTTCGCTTTGAACGGGACAATGTATTCCGTACCCAGGACCGAAACGCCGTCTACGGTCCGAATTCCCTGAAGGAACAAGCTGTAGTAAGCATCGTCCAACAAAATTGCCGAAAGACTGCTTATGTTTTCATCAACGTGAATTGGCGCCACATCAATCCCCTCACGACCCTTTAGAAAGTCGGGGCACTTCGCGAAGAGTTCGATCATATGGGGGTAACCCGGCCTCTTAGGCTCTGTAAACCGATAAAAACATGAACCTTTGCCTTCGCCCCAGCCGCAGCGGTAGCCGCCATCACGCACCAAAGTCCATATAGCTTCTGCCGTCTGAGGCAACCGGTCATCGGCGACAATTACCACATCAAAATCGTGAGTCCTCCTAAACGGAAGTCCCGCCTCCGCGAGCAAAATGTCGCATGCCGTGCCGCCGATAAGAGCATACGATCCTGCAGCTTCTTGCATATGCTGCTGAAATTCTTGGAGACCTTCTACAGCGCTTCTTGCCATGGATATTCCTTTCCAAACATGCGATCGACTTCGAGCTGAATTCGCTCATCGTCGATTGCCGCCAAAGATAGCGCAAGCGAAATGTTGTCGACACGGGAGGAGTCGGCAAACACGGGTGCATAGCGCCACACTTGGATCATCGCCGTCTCGTTATCCGGCAACTCCCCGTCTGCGACTTCGAGGTCGCTCAGTTGACGCCATGCACTTCTTAAGACGGCCTTTTGTTCCATGCCCGGCGCAGCGAGCATCGAACGCGCAGCGAGCGCCGTCTCCCCGGCGTCAACAAGATAGTCGATCTGCTGCGTCTTCCTTGCAAAAAAGACCTTCGAGACAGGCGAGGAGAGCTCTGCCATGTGCTCGCTGAGCAGAAGATCAACGGCAACAGGGAACACGACGACACGTCGCTCGCGACGCTCGCGCCTCGCGAGTCCCCTGTCAACAAGCTCGGTTATGGCCTCACTCGCGCGGCTTGCCGAGATCCCAAGTGCACGACAAAGGTCATAGGGACGATATAGCTCCTGGGCTGCTCCCCAGATTGCGGCAGCCTGCGCGTTGGGTGACATCTTGGTCGCGTGGTTGCGAAACCGGGCACCGCCCCTCTCCGTGCAGGCTGTGCCCATAAATGGAAGAAAAGCCTGTCTGCCGGGGCAAACAAACGGAATCCCTTGTGCGACCAATGCCTTGCGCTGACGTGCATCGGCATCAGGAAACGAAACGACAACAGGAGTCTCCGCGCGCAAGGCTAGCTGACTATAGACTCTCTTAGCCTCGGGAAGCCCGACGCCAGTAGGCAAGCTTGCAAGCAAAAACGAAAAACCGTTTGCGTCAACAGCGCGGACCTCAATCGTCCGCAGATGCAGCGGCAAGCGTGCGGATCCAGGCCAAGTTTTGGTCTTGGCGGAAAGGCCTAGCGCTTCTTGTAAGTAGATTAGTGCTTCGTTCATTTCCATTGTTTTCGTTCGATTCCTGTTTGTATTGGAATTATACATAATTTTCGGAATTAAAGAGATACCGTTCGTGCCTAAGCCCATATTTGCGTTTTCAAAATGTCCCGAATCGGCTGGGCGATTCGGGATACAATGTCAATAGAAAACGGCGCACCCCGCGTAAATGTTTGGGAGCGCGGGCGGCCTAGTTTTCAGCTTTAGTTAAATGCCCGGGCTCCGAACCCCGGGCATTCTTATTTGCGCTTGTTGCGGCGCAAATGCCTTCCACCGTCCGCACCGCGCGAGCGCCTACGGACCTTAAACCGAACCTCATACGAGTCAAGAAACGCGATGACGGATGAGTCCGCATCGGACGGTGGAGGCTGCCTGTGTTGTCCAAAAAACGAGGCAGACTCCAGTGCGGAGTCTGCCTCGAAAAGAGAATGGCAAAGCAAGAACGTAGATGGACGAGAAAAGTGTCCGCAAGTCTCATGATCATCACATCCCACCTGCCAAAGGGATGGGTGAGTGAGCGTTACTCCTGCTCGGACTCCTCAGCCTGCTTACGGCTGCGGATGAGGTGCGCCACGCCGATGCACAGCACCGCGCCACCAGCGATCCAAGTGAAGGTCACACCGTTAAGGCCGGTCAGCGGGAGGCCGGAGCCTTTCTTGTTCTTGACGGTAAGGGTAACGGTGCCGCCACCAGAAGAGGAATTGGTGACGAGACCAGAACCATTCTTGGATGTGGTCACCGTCAACGTATTCTCGCCCTCATTCTGATTAAGACCCGTGGCAGTAATGGTGAACGTGAATTTGGGCACGGTGTTATAGCCGGGGAGCGTATGGGTCTCCTCGACCGTGTAAGCGCCAGCATCGAGGCCCTTGACGCTGATTTCGCCCTTATCATCAGTCGTAAAATCATAAGCAGTATTGCCCAAAGAACCGTTCACTTAGACATACTGGGCGCCGGCGCCCTCGTCGGTTCCCTTGGAAGAGGTGCCGGGCGGAGAGCGGAGCATGGCCACCGGACCCACCGAAACACATCTCCACCGTTCCTTCAACTGGGAAAATGCCGCCCCGGAGCCCGGGAGTGAACTGCACCCCAAAACTTGGACGGCTTAAATAAGAACTACGCCGCAAGGGACTGGCTCCGGAACTCCTCCGGGGTCAGCCCCTTCAGTTTAACCTGC
>JAGZNZ010000055.1:0-1355 GCA_018363345.1 Collinsella sp.
GGCTTATAGGACAAAATGTGTGTCTACTTTAGGGGCATCGGCGCAGGTCGATGCCCCTTTTCCAGCCGTTTAAATTCCGTGCCCGCTTTTAACCGCTCGGACAGAATGTGTGTCTGGTTGCCTATCGTTCCCGCAGGTAGATAACCTTTTCCGGAACCGTTAAATACCCTTTCGGAAGAGGTGCCCATGAAGGCCGTTTATTGCCCCTACTGCGGCGGTCGGACCAAGCGCAACGGCAGGACCTCATCGGGATCCCAGCGGTGGAGGTGCACGGCCTGCGGCGCGTCGACGACGGTGAGGTACGACGACACGGCGACAAGGCTGGACGAGTTCCTCGGGTGGCTCCTCTCCAAGGACTCCCAGGCGGCGATGCCGGGCGGCGGGCGGTCCTTCAGGCGCAGGACGGCCGAGTTCTGGGAGGTCTGGCCCATGCCCGTCCCCGACGGCGAGCTCCACCGCGTGCTCTACGTCGACGGGATCCGGGTCGCGCGCGACCTCGTCGTGCTCATATGCTGCAGCGGCGAGCGGGTGGTCTCCTGGTACATGGCGAGGTCGGAGAACTCGAGGGCGTGGTCGGCCCTCATGGCGCCGATCCCGGCGCCCGACGTGGTCGTCACCGACGGCGGGAGCGGGTTCGCCAAGGCCGTGCGAGAGACCTGGCCGCGCACCAGGGTCCAGAGGTGCACCTTCCACGCCTTCTCGCAGGTCAAGCGCTACACGACGACGCGGCCGAAGCTCCAGGCGGGGCGCGAGCTCCACCTCGTCGCACGCGACCTCATGGGCATCGAGACGCTGCACCAGGCCGAGCTCTGGGTCGAGCGCTACCTCGACTGGTGCGGGTTCTGGGCCGACTTCCTGGAGGACAGGACCGTGGTGGACGGCAGGAGGGTCTACACCCACGAGAGGCTGAGGCGGGCGCGCTCGTCGCTGTCGTCGCTGGTGTCGGCGGGGACGCCGTTCACCTACCTCGACCCCGCCCTGGCCAAGGCCGGCCCGCTGCCGTCGACCAACAACATGATCGAGGGAGGGGTGAACTCGCAGCTGAGGGCCGTCCTGCGCAACCACCGGGGGCTGACGTCGGTCAAGCGCGTGAAGGCGGTGTTCTGGTGGTGCCACGCGCACTCGGGGGACGCGAGGACGGCGCGCGAGAAGCTCGCCACGATGCCGACCGACGCGGACATCGACTTCCTGTTCAGCGTCTACTCCGCCTCGCCGTCGCGCGAGGACGGAGGGCCGGAGTGGGGCGACAGGGCCGTGTGGGAGGACCTCCACCACAGGGACCCGTACCCGTTCTGGCTGGATTAATGGATGGAAACGGATGTTCTATCGGGACACACATTTTGTCCTATAAGCCG
>JAGZNZ010000056.1:0-1350 GCA_018363345.1 Collinsella sp.
GCTGTACTGGATAGCCGCCAGTATCAATATCAAACCGGGCCATGATTATTACTTTTATATCCGCAGTGTGAACACCGTTGGCAAATCGGCATTCGTGGAGGCTGTCGGTCAGCCGAGTGATGATGCATCAGGCTATCTGGATTTTTTCAAAGGAGAAATCGGGAAAACACATCTGGCCCAGGAGCTGTGGACGCAGATTGATAACGGTCAGCTTGCGCCTGACCTGGCTGAAATCAGGACGTCCATTACGGATGTCAGCAATGAAATCACACAGACCGTCAATAAGAAACTGGAAGACCAGAGTGCAGCGATCCAGCAGATACAGAAAGTTCAGGTTGATACAAATAATAACCTGAACAGCATGTGGGCTGTGAAGCTGCAGCAGATGCAGGACGGACGCCTTTATATTGCGGGTATCGGTGCCGGTATTGAGAACACCCCTGACGGCATGCAGAGTCAGGTGCTGCTGGCGGCAGACAGGATTGCGATGATTAATCCTGCGAATGGCAACACAAAACCGATGTTTGTTGGTCAGGGCGATCAGATATTCATGAACGACGTGTTCCTGAAACGCCTGACGGCCCCCACCATTACCAGCGGTGGAAATCCACCGGCATTTTCCCTGACACCGGACGGAAAGCTGACCGCTAAAAATGCGGATATCAGTGGCAGTGTGAATGCGAACGCCGGGACGCTCAACAATGTCACGGTAAATGAAAACTGTACGATTAAGGGCATGCTGGAGGCGACTCAGGTCAGAGGTGACTTCGTTAAAGCTGTATCCAAATCATTCCCGAAACAGGCTGGTACGTGGGGTAATACGGAAACACCAAACGGGACGGTTACAGTCACCATCAGCGATGATCATAACTTTGACCGTCAAATCATTATTCCGCCCATTATCTTTAACGGAATAGCGTATAGCGATCCGGGAAGTGGTAATAACCCGGGAGGTACAAGATACACGGGTTATGGTTTTGAAGTTCGCAAAAACGGTGTATTAATCGCATCCAGAGAAACTAAAGGGGCCATTCCCGGTAGCTACAGTGCGGTTATTGATATGCCGAGTGGCAGGGGAAGCGTCACTCTGGAGTTTAAGATTTTCCAGAAAGGCAATCAGGGCGCAGGTAACATCACAGACTGTACGGTGATTGTGACCAAAAAAGCTGCTTCCGGTATCAGTATCCGTTGAAATATTTATAACCCCAATACGGGCGCCAGAAATGGCGCCTTTTTTATTTGTGGAGTGAGTATGGCAGTACAGATTTCAGGTGTGCTGAAAGATGGTGCGGGAAAACCAATACAGAACTGCACTATTCAACTGAAGGCAAAGCGTAACAGCACCACGGT
>JAGZNZ010000057.1:0-1296 GCA_018363345.1 Collinsella sp.
CATGGGCGAGGGTGTAGCCCGTCGGATCAAAACTCATAGGGTGTCTCCTGCAAACCGGAGGGAGGAAAGAAAAGAGCGACCATTTTGTGGCGGTGGCGCACGGAAAAATTCACATACGGTAGCCCCCACATCAGAAAGCGTGGTGCGCACACCAAGCTGCGTAGCGACCATCCCTTGCTGATAAACCAGCACTGGCACCACTTCGCGGGTATGGTGGCTGTGACCAATGGTCGGATCGTTACCGTGATCCGCCATCACGACCAGGCAATCATCTGGCTGCATCGCCTCAATAAGCCGGGCAAGGTTACGGTCAACGACCTGCAAACGTTCCGCATAACGTGCGACGTCTTCTGCATGACCAGCGAGGTCGGTTTCCTGGATATTGGTACAAATAAACGCCGTCGGATGGGTGTTAAATTCGTTGAGGGTGATATCCATAATCCGCTGGCTATCCACCAGGTTTTGCCAGCTCACGCCATAAGGATTACTGGCAATATCTGCCACTTTCCCCACCAGCACGGTTGGTACGCCCACTTCATACAGTTTTTGCGGCACCTGCACTTTTTCATCAACACCGTAGCCCATATGCACGACCTGGAAGCCGTTGTCATAAGCGCCTGAACGCGGCGCATTGATGCCAATAAAGCGCTCTTCTTTACTTTCTGCGGCATCGAGAATGCGTTGACTGTCGAGTAACAGGCCGCCAAATGTAATGACCCGACCGACCTGTACCTGCTCACGCACAATACGACCAATTTTGATTGCGTCGTCAAAAGAGATCACAGAGAGATTGGCGGTGATGTTATAGACCTGGCCTAAATCCGCCTCGAGATTATCGCCAATCGCAACCGCCTGATTGACCCACAGAAATTGCAGATCATCGCCACCGCGCTCCACCTGCCAGCCTGCGGAAACTAATGCCTGCTCAACACGGTCAATCACATCGCGAAAGGGCATCCGCAGCGGCGGTAACGGGCGCGTACCTAAAATCTCCTGATGCCCCATAAAGGTATCGCCACCTTCATGTTGCAGCTCTGCCACACCCCAGGTTGCGGAGTCTGACGGCTGCATATCGCCAGGCGCATCACCCAATGCGTTGATTAGCCCCAGCTTCTCCAGCGCTGGTAGCTGCAAATGCGGCAACTGGCTCAGGATGTGACCACAGGTATTCGCCCCGGCATCCTGCGGACGCACCAACGTGACATCTTTCATTGCCCCTACGCCAAAGCTATCAATCACTAACACCACAAATCGCGCCATTACGCCCCCAGAGAGTTTCCAAGACTGTCATAACGA
>JAGZNZ010000058.1:0-1210 GCA_018363345.1 Collinsella sp.
GAATGGTTCTTATCTGCACGGGAAGAGCCAGCAGACCAGCGGCGAGAGCGGTGGGCAGAATAAATTTTACAGAGTCAAAAGTATGTGCCTCCAGTGCGATATGTTTACCATCAAGTCCCCACATGAAGCTGATGATCATTCCGGCAATCGTCAGAAATACGCCTGCCAGCCAGCGACTATGGGATAACCGGGTTATGCGTTCAGTGATATAGCCAGCCAGTAAAGCCGGACCGAACAGACACAGCAATATGAACCCTGCCAGCGCAGATGCTGTGCTGGTTAATGCTCTGAACAAAAGGCGAAGAATGGCAAATCCTGCGATCAGCAGAATCAGCGCGCCGACTATCTGTAACATAGTCACTCCGTGATGAATATCATGTTATTGTGAATGCCAGTGAATGTGGCACTGAAGCGTTTTCCCCCGTCCGGATCCCGGTCATGATGACCGGGACCACAGAGAGGCAATGCAGAATTATCAGAAGGTCACATTCAGCGTGGCCTGACTGTTATAACTTTCAGCGCTGCTGCCGTTGATGCTGTGGGCATAACCGGCCTGAACGCCCAGGGTGATATTTTCCCGGACACGGGCTTCCAGTCCTGCCTGCAGATCCAGTGAAGTGCCATTCTGTGAGGGTGAGAACGTCATCCCGCTGCCTGCGGTGGAGGTCCCCACACGCATATCACCCCGGGAGCTGAAGGTGCGGATAACGGAAGGCTGTACCCACCCGTTCACCGGCAGTTCACGCACACTGTGTTTTGCACTGTCACGCAGGGGGGCACGGATGAGGTGCCTTCACCAAAGGTCATATCGTTGTGGCTGCCCAGACGGAAACCGGCACGCACATGTTGTGCACTGCCATGCCCGAACTTCACATAACCGGCGTTGTCCTTACCGTCATCCAGCGAAAGCCCCTGCCAGGTGTACTGCAGCCGTGGCTCCAGCATCAGGTTGTCAGTGATACTGAAGGGCAGACCGGTTTCCAGTGAGCCCAGCCAGCCCCGGCCCCGTGCGCGGAAGTCGTTATTGCCCGATGACGCTTTCATACTGTGGCGGGTTCCCTGTGCCACAATGTCAGCCCACAGGCCGGAGGAGGTGTGTGTCAGGTTCATATATCCGCCCAGGCTGCCGGCATCATCCCGGACCGTGCCGGCGCGGGAGCCGTCATCATCCTTAACATCAACGGAAGAATGGCCTGCAGCACCATACACT
>JAGZNZ010000029.1:0-14174 GCA_018363345.1 Collinsella sp.
TGGGTCGAGGCCGGGCTTCCGCTCGATTGGGACAGGCAAGCCTTCGAGGCCGAGCGCAAAATGGATTCTAAAAAACACCTTGCCAAATAGGAGCGTCAGACCAGAAGCGCCCCCGTTCGTAGCTCCGAAGGAGCAGAACGGGGGCGCTTCATTGGTCGAGGACGTTTTCAAAACCAAGCCCGGTCCCGGCCGGAGGGACCACAGGCGCTACAGGTTCTTGACACCCATCGCGCGCATGGCGTTCAGGATGGCGATGATCGCCACGCCCACGTCGCCAAAGACGGCAAGCCACATATTGGCGATGCCCAGTGCCGCAAGCACCAGAATCAGCAGCTTAATGCCCAGCGCAAAGATGATGTTCTGCCAAACAATCGTCATGGTCTTGCGCGCCACGCGGATCGCGCGGGAAATGTTGGACGGCTTGTCGTCCATCAGCACCACGTCGGCGGCCTCGATCGCGGCGTCCGAGCCCATGGCGCCCATGGCAATGCCCACATCGGCGCGCGTAAGCACAGGCGCGTCGTTGATGCCGTCACCGACAAAGGCGAGCTTGCCCTTGCCACTTTCGGCCGCGAGCAACGCCTCAACGCGCTCGACCTTGTCGCCCGGCAGGAGCTGCGCGTGGAACTCGTCGAGACCGAGTTGCTTGGCCACAGACGCTGCAACCTCCTCGCGGTCGCCCGTGAGCATGACGGTTCGGTTGATACCGGCGGCATGCAGGTCGCGAATCGTTTGCTCCGCATCGGCCTTAACGGTGTCTGCAATCACGATGTGGCCGGCGTACACGCCGTCAACGAGCACGTGGAGGATCGTGCCGACAACCTCGCAGTCCGGTGCTTCAACGCCGGCCGTGGCGAGCATCTTGGCGTTGCCAACGACGACGTGCTTGCCGTCGATGGTTGCCGTCACGCCGTGGCCCGCGTCGTTGGCGGAGTCTCTCACGCGCTTGGGGTCGACCTCGCCCTGGTAGGCGTCGCGCACGGACTGCGCGATGGGGTGATCGGAGAACGATTCAGCAAGGGCTGCGACTTCAAGCAACGATTGTTCGGTATGGCCAGCCTCGGGGTGCACCGCGACGACTGAGAACGTGCCGTTGGTGAGGGTGCCCGTTTTGTCGAAGACGACGGTGTCCACGTCGGCGAGCGTCTCGAGGTAGTTGGAGCCCTTGATGAGAACGCCCAGCTTGGACGCGCCGCCGATGCCGCCAAAGAAACTCAACGGTACGCTGATCACGAGGGCGCACGGGCAGCTGACGACCAGGAAGGTCAGGCCGCGCAGGATCCAATCGGACCAAGCGCCAGTCACCAGGCCGCCGCCAAGCGCGAGCACCGCGGCAGCGCCAGTGACGGCGGGGGTGTAGACGCGGGCAAAGCGCGTGATGAAGTTCTCGGTGCGCGCCTTCTTTTCGCTGGCATTCTCTACGAGTTCCAGGACGCGCGCGACGGTTGACTCGCCAAAGGGCTTGGTGGTGCGCACGTGGATGAGGCCCGTCATGTTGATGCAGCCGCTGATGATATCGTCGCCGGTCTTGGCGGGGCGGGGGACTGACTCGCCCGTGAGCGCGGCGGTGTCGAGCTGGGTTTCGCCCTCGACGATGACGCCGTCGATAGGCACGCGCTCGCCGGGCTTGACCACGATCACGGTGCCGACGGCGATGTCATCGGGAAAGACCTGTTCGAGTGTGCCGTCGGCTTGCTCGACGTTAGCGTAGTCGGGCGCGATGTCCATCATGGCACTGATCGACTTGCGGCTCTTGCCCACGGCGTATGCCTGGAACAACTCGCCGACCTGGTAGAACAGCATGACGGCGGCGCCTTCGGCCATGTGCGGGTCGGTGTCGGGGAAGAGCACCATGGCAAACGCGCCGATGGTCGCGACGGCCATGAGGAAGCTCTCGTCGAAGGCCTTGCCGCGGCGGATGTTATTGAATGCCTTTTGCAGTACGTCGTAGCCGGCAATCAAAAACGGCACGAGGAACAGCGCGAAGCTGGCGTAGATGTTGCCGGGCTCCCCAAATGCGATAGTGAGGGCGCCGAGCTCGTCGAGGGCATAAACAACGGCAAAAATGCCCAGTGCTACCAGGATGCGGTTGCGCTTGTGCTCAAGGGACTCTTTCTTCTTGCGCTTCTTCTTTTTCTTTTTGGGGTCGGCGGCTGCCATGATTCAAACCTCCCATTTGAGTGTATGAACACTTGCTCATATAATTTCGCGAGCAAAGGCCGCGGCAAGCGCGGCCTTACAGGTCAACGTGTGCGCGGGTTAGAGAATGATCTCGCAGTCCGGCTCGGCGTCGGCGGTGAACTCAACGACGCGGTCCAGGACCTCGTCGAACTTGGCGTCGTCGGCCTCGAGCGTCAGCTTCTGGGTCATAAAGTTGACCGAAACGGACTTGACGCCATCGAGCTTAGCCAGCTCGTCCTGAAGTTCACGCGCGCAGTTGGCGCAATCGATCTCGTCGAGCTTAAACTGCTTTTTCATGGTGGGTTCCTTTCCCTGTGTTGGCGGTCTGGGTGCCGGCCGCGCTGATACCGTGGTTGATTGCTATTCGCAGATATGGCTCATGCCCTGGTTGAGCATGGTATAGACATGATCGTCAGCGAGCGAGTAGAGAATGTTGCGGCCGTCGCGGCGGAACTTGACCAGGTGCGACTGCTTAAGCGTGCGCAGCTGGTGCGACACCGCAGACTGCGAGGTCGCGGTCGCTTCGGCGATGTCAGCCACGCAGAGCTCGCGGCCCATGAGGGCATAGAGAATCTTGATGCGCGTGGTGTCGCTGAAGACCTTGAACAGGTCGGCAAGGTCGTAGAGAAGTTCCTCGTCGGGAAGGTCCTCGGGCGAGCAGGTGGTGGGGACGATCGGCTCGGTGGCCTCGATGCCAGTCTTTGTTTCATCAGCGTGGCTGCTCATTGCAATATCCTTTCATATGAACATGCGCTCATATAACTTACTTCCGATTATATGAGCGCATGTTCATATGTCAATGACGTACAGGTAATTCGTCGCATAAAATGATGGGGAATAGTGGACGAGATTCCGGACTGAGCGGTTTTGATAGCCGATGCCGGGGTGGGTGCCCCCGCGCCGTGCAAAAATTGGAGTATTCTGCAACTATAGGGGGTCCGTTAATCTGTTCCAGGCCAAATAAAGCCGCTCAAGAGTTATCCAAGGGCGGTAAACAGACAAGGTCTTCCTCAAATGTTGCCTAACGTTCCCGTTCGATAGCGTTTTTGTTTTTCATTTGGATTAACTTGTGGGTGCTGGAGGGCCGACCCTGCTGAATACTCGCAATTTTGCACATCGCTAGGGTACCCACCTTGTTAGCCGGTCTAGCTTCCGGCCCCGAAGATTCTGCCCTCGGGCGCGAGGCTGCTTATTTGGGCAAATGATGGGCTGTCGGATTCGACAGTCTGCATGTCATCGATTGCCGGAACTTCATTTATTGTCGGGTCATCCAGCGTGATGCCTTCGAGTGTTGCTTTTTCGAGGTCGATTCGTTGACGATCTTCGGAATCCTGGCGAAGCTGCTTCTGAATTCTCTTTTTCTCTTCTATAAACCTTCTGAGCACAAACTGTCTCAGGTCCTCTTGCATGATTTGAAAGTCTTTTGGCAGACGCGAGGGGCGTATGCCCTCTTTCCGTTGGATCGCCTCCATGACCCTAACGAAAGCGCTGGCATGCATAAAGGAATAACGACTGACGGTGATGATTCCGTATCCCATGGACGCAAGCGCATTCTTGCGCTCCTCATCGATGGCGCGGTCTTCTTCCGCGTCATGATAAAACCCGTTGTATTCAATGTCTGTGCGAGATTTCTTTAGATACGCATCCATAAAGAACTTTTTGCGTCTCGTGAGATTCTTTGCGGCAGCGGTGACCTGCACCTCGCAATCGGTCTCAATTCCCTTAATACCAAGCCCTCCTTCGCTTTTAGGCAGCGTTAGCATCATGACAAAGGCTGTTTCCATAGGAGACCGGCATCCGTCGCGCACACATTGGATCGCCTTTCGGGCAAGGGCCAGACCGTCGCATCTGGTAATGGAATTAAAGAACTGTTTTAACCTTTCGGTCGAGGTGAGCGCGAAACGCTCGTTATACGAGGTGGAAGAGTCGGTTCCAAGGGAGTAAGCGCCGCACAATTCAAAGTAGTACTCCACCAGTTCGCGAAAAGGGAGATAGGTGGCGGCCTGAAGTGCGCAAAGCTCGACGCCAACAATGAAGATGCCATCTTTGAGCTCTATAAAGCGTGAATTCGAGAATCGTTTTGACGAAACGTGGCATTGACAGTTCATTGCATAGCGCGCATTCCTGCGATCAAACACCATCACCTCGAGGGAATCATTTGCGTCGAGGGAAACATCATGTTTGGTGAGCCATTTTGCGGCTGCGTCAAGGAGCGTTCCGGTGGGACATGATCCGTAAATCGCGACAGGGTTACAGGACTCGATGCCTTTCGCAGACACCGAATGCGCGGCCTGGTAGACCGCTTTTGCAGTGGTATGTGACAATACGATACTCATGGTATATATCGTGCCAGCTAATGCCGTGTTGATGGCGCTGAGTGGGAAAGCCGTTTTAGGGGCCTAACCAAATGCTGTCCAAAAGCTTGACGCGATTATGGGCTGGCATGCCTAAAATCAATGTTCTCGCAGCTTAGCTATAGCATATAAAAACTCAATTGCTGCACATTTGATTTCGATGCATCACCATCCGACAACGAATTACGTGTCGGGAATTGGCCGAAATCGTTCAAAATGAGGGTTCTGAATTTGTGATGGCAGATCTATCTGTGGAACGTAGGGCGGCCCCGCTGCGGTGTTTCCCGCTGCGAGGCCGCTCGTGAGCAAGCAGTGTTTGTCGCAGGCGTTGCTATTTCGCGAATAGGTTCTTGAGGTTGAACTCGGCCTGTACCGTGCGGAGCATGAGGTCGGTGTCGTCGAGGCCCAGGTGCTGCTCGTTGGCGTCGGGCGCGAGGGTGCCGCGACGGCGTGCCCAGTTCTCGAGCGCGGCTGGCGCGGACTCGCGGGGGAGCGAGCGCACGTCGGCGTCCAGGCTGCGGCAGATCTGGCGCGAGTCGATGACGATGATCTTACCCGCGCGGCGTGCCTCGGCGTAACCGTCCAGGTGAATCTTGAACCAGCTGTCCTCAAAGGCGGCGTTATGCGCCATGTACGGGTACTTCTTCATAAGCTTGAGCAGCTGCTTCTGCAGTTCCTTGTTCTCGCGGAACGGCGTTTTGCCGTCGATGTCGTCCCAGGTAATGTGGTGGATATTCGACAGCGGCACATCTTCGCCGCGGTAGATGTCGGGCAGGCCACAGTAGTGCGCCTCGGCGTCGTGCGGGACGGCGTCGCTGGTGAGCTCCATGATCTCCCAGCCCACGTTGATGATATAGCCGCGCTCGGGTGCACGGCCGGTGGTCTCGATGTCGATACCGAGCACGGTGCCCTGGATGGGCTTGCGGGCGTAGGCCACGCCGAGCGCGTCGCGGTCGCCGCGGATTTCGCGCATGACCGACGCGGCGGTGCGCTTTTGCATCTTGCCGATGGCGGCGCAGGTGTCAGCATCGGACAGACCGCGCGAAAGCGTCGCGGGCGTCACGTTGCGCAGGCGTGCCTCGCCAATCTGGTCGCACAGGTCGCGGTTGCGGTCAGCCAGGTCGCGCACGGTGGCAAAGTCGAAGCTGGGGTCGCCCTCGGCGGTAAAGTACTCGGTTTCGAGCACCTTAAGGGCCTCTTCGCCCTTCTGGCGCTCGGACTCCATGGCGCCGTGATCGCCATAGATAAACATGGGGATAAACGGCTGACGCTCGTATTCGAGTGCTTGTGAAACGTTCATAGACTGCTCCTTGGACGGGCCGCGTCGCGCGGCTCGGTGGCATTGAGTTATGGCGAGATGATAGTTTACCATGGGCAACTATTGGCACAACGCCTAGGTCAACTACAATACCCTAGTTGACCGCTAGGACTTTTACAATGCTGCCGAAAGACACGAAAGGTTCCATCCTTCATGGATTTACTGATAGATATTCTGCTCGACGCCGGCAAGGACACGCTGTCGCTGGTGCCGTTTTTGTTGGTGACGTATCTTGCTCTCGAGACACTTGAGCACGTTGCGGGCGACCGCGTCAACGGCGCTATCAAGCGCGCCGGCGCTGCGGGTCCCGTGGTTGGCTCGCTGCTGGGCATGGTGCCGCAGTGCGGATTTTCGGCCATGGCAGCAACGCTGTACGCCGGCCGTGTCGTGACCTTGGGCACGTTGGTGGCGGTGTTCCTTTCGACCTCCGATGAGATGCTGCCGCTGTTGCTTGCCGAGCAGGTTCCCGTGCAGACTATGGCGATGCTTTTGGCTTCGAAAGCGCTGATCGCACTGGTCACGGGTTTTATCGTGGACGCTGCCATTCGCGGCCTGCGTCGCAACGCCCGCGCGCATGCGGCGATTCGTCGTACCGTGTTGGGGACCACTGTCAATCCGGCGCACGTTAACTGCGCGCATGACGACCACAGCGGCGGTGACATCATCGACGAGGTGGCCGAGGCGGGCGTGAGCGCCGACCACATCCACGAGTTGTGCGAGCGCGACCATTGCGGTTGCGATGAAGACGAGGACGAGCACGAACACGGACATGGCCACGATCACGGTCATGAGGGCGAACATGAACACCATGATGGTCACGGTCACTCCCACTCCCACGAAGGGACGCCTGTCCTGTCGATCATCCGCAGCGCGATCTCGCACACCGTGCAGGTCTCGGTATTCATTTTTCTGGTGACGCTGATTCTGGTCGCCGTGCTCGAGACGTTCGGCGAGTCCGCGATCGAGCAGTTCCTGCGCGGCAACGAGATACTCGCTGTCCTGGGTTCGGCGCTTGTCGGGCTGATTCCCAATTGCTCGGCGAGCGTGGTCATTACACAGCTGTATCTGGAAGGCGCGCTGCAACTGGCGCCGATGCTCGCCGGCACGCTCATTTCCGCCGGCGTGGGTTATCTGGTGCTGTTCCGCACCAACCGCAGCGCCCGCGAAAATGTCGTGTTCCTGATCATGATGTACGTCATCGGCGCTGGCTGGGGCCTTATCCTTTCCGCCTTTGGGTTCTAAGTGGATGTTTGGGGCATGCCGTAAAACTAGGACATGCCATAAATTCCACCGCCATGACCTGGGCGTTGGATGCGCGTCAATCGGCAAAACAAAAAGGTAGATTATTAGGCATGTCCCAAAAACCTACCTTGGTTAGTGCAGCAACTCGGTGAGGTTGCGTTTAAAGCGGGCGCGGTCTTCGCTGGTAAATGCTGCCGGACCGC
Source organism: Collinsella sp. (assembly GCA_018363345.1). Taxonomy (GTDB): domain Bacteria; phylum Actinomycetota; class Coriobacteriia; order Coriobacteriales; family Coriobacteriaceae; genus Collinsella. The sequence goes on from JAGZNZ010000029.1 coordinate 7,299, forward strand.
GAGTGCGTCCGCCGGCGCGGCGTACCTTCTTTTCCTCGTGGCGAATAAACAGCTGCATATCGATAGTCGCCTTGTCGTACACGCGCCCGCGCACACCGATGGCGGCGGCATCGCGCCCGAGCACCATGCTCGCCAAGCCAATGTCCTGCGTCACGACCACGTCGCCCGCCTGCAGGCGTTCGACAATGGCAAAGTCGGCGCTGTCGGCGCCCACGCTCACGTCGAGCGTCGTGACCCAAAAGCCGCGACGCGCGTGCTCGGCATCGCGCGGGTCGTCGCGGCGAATGTGCCGTTCCAGGTTTTGCGTGCTGTTGCCGGCGATAACAACGGCGACGCCCGCCCGCCGCGCGCAGTCAATCGACTCGCGCGTGACCGGGCAGGCGTCGGCATCAATAAAGAGCGTTCGCGGCATCTAGTGCACCAGTTTGCCAAATTGAATAGCGCGAACAATCAGCGTTACGCCAAACACCAGCAGCGCGGCGCCGCTAAAGATGACGAGCATCTTGGCCGACCACAGCGGATAGATAAACACGAACATGCCGGCGATGATGGAAAGTGCGCCGCTCAGGATAGCGAGGGCGCGGTTGGACGAAAGCTCGGACTCCAGAATGGACATGACACCTTCGACAATCCAGCCAAAGCCGGCCACGATAACCACCATCGTGGTGAGCGTCGCGGTCGAGAAGGCCTGGTTGCGCAGGATTATGACGCCGCCCAGGATAATGAGTAGGTTGGAGATGATGCTCGTGACGCGCCAGCCGGTGGGCAGCAGCGGCTCAAAAATGGCAGTGAACAGCCTGATGGCTGCCGTAATCACAAAGTAGAAGCCCAGGACGGTCGTCAAAAAGACGAGGGACTTGGCGGGTGCAAAAAGCAGCGCGATACCAGCAATGAGCGCCACGACGCCCGTGATGGCGTAGATCCAGCGCACGGCCTTGACGGCTTTGCCTGCCATGCTTTTCTCGTCAAATCCAAACTGGCTCGATTTTTGGTCATCGTTCTTAAAGATGCCCATAATGTCTCCTTTCCGTGCGGCATAAGCCTTGATCGTTACAACCAGTATCCCCTAAGGGCGCTGACGTATGGGTCGGGGAGGGCGAAACGTAACCCAAAGGCCCCGAATTGTTTCCGTTGTTCCCCACGTCGCGATTTTCTATTCAACAGGTGTAGAACATTGCAGCCCTGTTCGTTATTGCCTACGTTTTAGGTTAGATTTTCCTAAGGACAATTGGCTTGTATTGGGGGTCCCTATGAACGAAGCAGTTCCCGAGGCACCGTCGAGTGTCGAATCGATGGCAAAGCAAGGTTGCGAAAAGCTCGGTCTGGAAGCGTTTGATGCGCTGGTCCGTCGTGCCCGCACGTGCCGCCGTTTTGACGAGTCCATGCGCGTGCCGCGCGAGTTTTTGCTCGAGCTGGCGGAACTGGCGCACCTGGCTCCCTGCGGCGCCAATGCTCAGCGTCTGCGTTTTCACGTGGTGAGCGGTGCCGAGGATTGCGCGCGTGTATTTGACGAGCTCGCATGGGCAGGCGCGCTTAAGGATTGGCCGGGTCCTGCCGAGGGCGAGCGCCCGACCGGCTATATCGCGATTCTGGCCGAGCGCGCCGTTCCGGGCAAGCCCGCCGCTCCCATTACCGAGGTCGACACGGGCATTGCCGCGCAGACGATGATGCTCGCCGCCCGCAGCGCCACGCCCGAGGTGGCAGCCTGCATGTTCAAGGCCTTTACGCCCCGCGCGATCGATGCCATGGGGCTCAATAACGACAAGTATGAGCTCAAGCTGATCATGGCGTTTGGCGTTCCGGCCGAGACACAGGTGATCGATGCGATCGATTCCAACCCCGACGGCTCCATCAATTATTGGCGCGATGAGGCGCAGGTGCACCACGTACCCAAGCGTCCGCTTGCCGACGTGCTGCTGTAGTTGTGCGTCGTTGCGGTGCAATCCGGCGGCAAAATCACCACAAAGGCTCCTGTCCCCTTTGTGGTGGTACGAGGGGAGGGCGTGTGGCAGATCTGTATTTGGTGCGGCATGGGCAGACTGAGCTCAATGTGCAGAGCATTTTGCAGGGCTGGCACGATTCGCCGCTTACGGCGCGCGGGCGCGAGCAGGCGCTGACGGCGCGTACGGCGTTTGCGGCGCGTGGCGTGGCCTTTGATCATGTGTATTCCTCGCCGTTGGGCCGGGCGCGGCATACGGCCGAGCTTATCGTTGGCGAGGGCCGTTCCATTGAGCTGGTCGACGACCTGCGTGAGTGGCATTTTGGCTCGCTGGAGGGCACATCAAATCGCGAGATGCCGCCGCAGCCCTGGGGCGATTATCCGGTGGCCTTTGGCGGCGAGTCGGAAGTGCAGCTTCAGTCGCGCATGGTCGCGGCGCTGTCCCGTATTATGGCCCGGCCGCAGCACGACTGCGTGCTGGCGGTTTCCCACGGCTCAGCTTGCCAGGAGTTTCTTGAGTATGTGACTGGCGGGGGAGAGCTGCCCGACAACGGTGCCGTGCTTCATTTTGGCTATTGCGACGGGGCGTTTTCGCTCTTGGGTTGGTAACGAACGAAAGGACCCCTATGAATAAAGACCTGTATCTGGTCCGTCATGGACAGACGATATTCAACCTTAAGCGTATCATTCAGGGGTGGAGTGATTCGCCGCTTACGCAGTTGGGTTGCGACCAGGCGGCGCGCGCCGGCATGTTTTTACGTGCGCGCGGCATTGAGCCCGATCATGCCTACACCTCCACGCTTCATCGCACCGAGCAGACTATCGCCAACTTGTGGCCGGGCTTGGCGTACGAGCGCCTGGACGGCCTGCGTGAGTGGTTCTTTGGCGACTTTGAGGCCGAGCGCGTGATGCTCATGCCCGAGCGCCCGTGGCGCGATTTCTATCGTCAATTTGGCGGCGAGGGCCAGATCCAGGTGCGCGAGCGCATGGTGGCGACGCTGACCGAACTCATGCGACGCCCGGACCACGAGTGCGTCCTTGCGGTGAGCCACGGATCGGCCATCAAGGAGTTTTTGGACCACGTGAGGGGAGCGGCGGCCGACGAGCGCGAGCGCGTGCCGGGCAACTGCTCGGTGCTGCATTTCGTGTTTGACGATACGACCGATACGTTTGAACTGGTTGAGATCTTTACGCAGGAAGACTACGCGCGCGAGCTGGGGCTTGAGCCGCTCGTGGCTGCCGCGGGTCCGCAGCGCGGGTAGTTTGGGCGTGGCGGTGCGGGTCGCCGACTTACTTGCTCGATGCGAAAGGGGGCGGAGATGCATGTGCATGTATTGCATTCCCGCCCCCTGTTTGTTGAGCTGCCGATTTTTGTGCTGGGCGGTCTGGTCTTGCTAAAACCGCGCGACCTGGTGGGTGAGCAGGCCCATCGGGACCCGCTGCGCGGCGCCGCTGACCTGCGCGGCGGGGAAGAGCACGGCAACGGTAAAGTTGAACGGCTCCTTGCCGGTGTACGTTCCGGCGGCACGGGCCTCATCGGCTAGCAGCTGCGACGCCCCGGTCAGAGCGGCGGCGTAGGCGGGGTCGTCGGCCAGTGCCGGCTCCGGTGCTTGGTCGAGCATAGCGCGGATGGCCCCGACGGCGTCCTCGCGCTTGACCTCCCACGCGCGGTGCGTAATGCCCGCGGGGTCGGTGACGGCGTAGAGCGACGCGCCCTCTTTGGCGGCGCCCAGGATGATATCCATGACGGGCGAGGCCTCGTAAGCGAGCGACACGGGACGAGGCTGAACTTTGAGTTCGGCGATCGCGTGCGCAGCGGCGGCCACGTCAGCGCTGGCATCGCCCTTGCCGCCCGCAAGTACACTCGTCGGGCAAATCGCCACGACGCCCGTCACGCGTCCCAGCTCTCCCGAACACTCGTACACGTAATACGCCGCGCCTGGATCCTTGAGCATCAGGCCATCGGCAATGGCTCCGCGCAGAGCATCGTTGCCGTTCAGGATGCTGCCCATTGCAGGCAGCGCCTCGAGCACGCGGTCCTGAGCCGGGCGGATGCAGGGAAACGGAAGTGCTTTCATGGGCGGTCCTAACGCGCGAGTCGGTTTGTTCGCGGCTTATTATGCCCCAACTTGGCCGCTTGCGTCCCAGAGCGTGTTATCGGCAAGCGCGATGAGCACGTTTTGGCAGCGAACGATATCGGCATGGGACACATACTCGTTGGGCTTGTGCGCGAGCGCCAACGAGCCGGGGCCGTAGCTCATACAATTGCGGTTGCCTGTCTTGCCGGCAATGACGGCGGTATCGGTGTAGCCGGTAAAGAAGCCGACGGTCGTGTCCGCGTCCGTTACGTCATCGGCGGCACGCTTGAGCGCTGCTAGAAGGGGAGAGTTCGGGTTGCGCTCGATGGCGGGGCGGTCGCCCGTCACGGTGTAGCTGCCATGGCAACCGGGAACGGTGGCTTCGGCGACGGCGATGACATGCTCGACCATATTGATTGCGGCGGCCGTATCGGTCGGCGGGGTCAGGCGCATGTCGACCCAAACTTTGGCGCGGTCGGGTACGACGTAGGGGCGATATCCGCCCTCGATTTGGCCAAACGTGATGGTCGAAGGCCCCAGCTCATCGTGCGCGGGCAGCGCCGCAAACGCGCGACGAAGCGAACACACGACCTCGGCCATGGCGGCGACGGCATCCGCGCCCTTCCACGGCTGGCTCGCATGCGCCGTGACGCCTGCCATTTCAATCTCGAACCACGTACGCCCCTTGTGCGCCACCTGGATCTGCCCGTCGGTGGGCTCGGTGTCCAGCACCCATTCGCGCGAGCCGACCCAGCCGGCATTGATGGCCGCCTCGGAGCCGCGCATAAAGTCTTCCTCGTCGACCGAGCAGATGAGCGAAAAGCCGCGGCGTGGCAGCGCGCCATCCGCCGCCACGCGCTCGAGCGTATGGACCAGTGCGGCAATGGCGCAGGCCAGGCCACCCTTCATATCGCAGGCACCGCGGCCATAGAGTTTATCGTCGCGCACAACCGCCCCAAGCGGTGCGATGTCTGCGTCCCAGCCATCGCCCAAGGTGACGGTATCCATGTGGCAGATATAGACCAGCCGCGGCTCGTCGCTTTGGCCCGGCACGGTGACTTTAAGGTTGCGGCGCCCGGGCAGCACTTCGAGCTCCTCAATCTGCACGGCATCGAGCGCAGAACTATCAAGTTGTGCCAGCTGCTGCTCAATGAGCCTCTTAATGAAGCGCTCAATTTCATCCTCATACGCGCCCGGGTCTGAGCTGTCGATCCGCACGAGTCCTTGCGTAAGCCGCCAGGCAAAGTCCTCATCAACCATATGCAACCTCACAATCAGTTTGCTTTCCAAACCGATTGTAAGCCTCCTGAGAGATCCGCGACGTGGGCGTGGCAGTATTTACCGTTCGCAGGCCGAGCCAGCGCGTTTGCCGTCCGAGCGGGTTCACAAGCGACGCAGCGGGTACGTACCCTTCATGGACGACATGCTGTGCGACATATCTGCCTTTCGGTATCACCGGATACCTCCACAGGTCTTGGCAATAATGCCGGACCTGCCCGATTCTGCGGACGATCCGCGCAGGGAGCACCTATGTGAGCATCCGCTTGTCACGCATTTCCTGGGCACCCCGTTACACGTGTTGGCGCAGGGCAGCTGCGGACGTAAGGGCGATCGCATTGTCAGGCATGTTTGGAACGGGGAGAGGCCGTTTGATTCCATGCGACAGACGGAGTTTGGCCTCGATGTTGCGTCCCCACTCTTTACCCTGCTGACCCTGGCTTCCTCGGTCTCAAACGAGCGTTTAATCATGTGCATGTATGAGATGTGCGGCACCTTTGCCGTGTGCAAGATTGAGCCTCAGGTAAAGTCGGCACTTGAGCAGGCATACGGGGGCCGGTGGGGTGACGCACGGTCGGGCTGGGAAAACGTAAAGGATGTCTCGGGGAATCCAACGGACTTGTGGAAACGACCTCCCTTGATCGAGCTCTCTGAGCTTACAGAGTTCGTCGATAAGGTCCGGGGGCTCCGCGGCGCTAAATCGTTCATACGAGCCGCGAAATGCATTACGGGGGTGGCAGCATCGCCGCTCGAGGTCCAGGCTTCGATGCTGTTTGGCCTTACGAGGTTGCGCGGCGGCGAAGGGCTGAGCCTTACCAATAACGTTGAGATTCGTATGACGCGCAGCGCCCGCCTGATTTCGGGGCTTGATAGGCGCTATGCCGATATCCTGCTGGCAAATAAGGACGGCAGTCGAGAGTGTCTGGTTGAATGCCAAGGTAAAGCCATTCACGGATCCATTGAATCCAAGATCTCGGACTCCGATCGAACGACGGCCTTGCAAGCCATGGGATATCCCGTCGTTCTGATGACCTATGGTCAGCTGGCCGACTTCGATGCCTTCCGCGTGGTGATGGAGCTCATCATGTCCTATCTCGATGTGCCGCTGAAAGACAAGACGCCGCGACAGCAGGAGCTCGAACGGCGGCTTCGTGAGGAGATTTTTATCGATTGGGCGGGAATGTAGTCGCGCGGTGGGTAAACGGTAGCGCGAGCTAGAGTTCTGGTCGCAAAAAGGCTTCAATTTTGCCTTGGAGGGACCCTAAAAATGCTATCTAGAATAAGTTGTTTCGGAAAATAGACAGTCAACTTACATTCGGCACATAGAGACCGATTTTTACCTACTAAAGTCCCTGATAAAGCTGTTTATCAAAGCGGGTGTGCTTAGCGACTGGAGCCTCACTATCGATTATCTGAAAAAACTTGTTCTGGGTATCATTTTAAAGTCGTCCGGAGCAACATAATCGCCCCCCGTTTCGTGAATGAACTGCCTCCCATTTCTTGGACACAAGAAATGGGAGGCCTTTTTATGGCTGGAAACGCTTTGTACGACGTCGGGATGAGACTGCGAGCGGCAGAGCT
>JAGZNZ010000030.1:0-13534 GCA_018363345.1 Collinsella sp.
GACAGCGCCGAACCCGACGCGCTCAGCGAGCAGCCGGACGCGCTGGCCGACACGGCCATGCGGACGTCGAGCGTGGCGGCCAGTCGGTAGTCGCCGTCGCCGAGGGTCCTCTCCAATACGGTTGCTTTGTATTTTGCTTCCAGGTCGTACTTGGCGCTCCATTTGCTGCTCGATTCTTTCGTGACGTTAGATGCTGCCGTTAGATCAACCTTGGCGCCTTGGACTTTCCACTCCCTCTGATTCATCGCATACGCAACAATCCCGTTCTGAATCCCCGAGATGCTGGGCGGGAAGCTCTGGTTATCAGCATTGATGGAAAAGCTCTCTTCCTTGGCATCCAAGTGCTGCTGAATGCGGTCAGCATACTTCTCTGCCCATTCATCGGCCTTACCATTTCGCACAAAGTAATTGTTGGACAGGTCGGTTGAGCGGTAGGCGTAGTCGCCCTTTTGGTAGTTTGCCGTGTGGTCGGAGTGGGCGATTGCCATGAGCTCATCGGTCAGACCAAAGTACAGATGGCGCTGGTCCAGGTCACCGTACCAGTTGTCGCTGGTGTCGTCCCAGGTCAGGTCCATCTGGCACCATTTGCCGTCGATCTTTACGGCGTTCCAGGTGTGGCCGTTGCCGGTGATGCGGCCGTTGACGATGCCCGCGGCGTCAAGGAGCTTGGAGTAGATGCGCTGGTAGCTCTCGCAGGTGCCCTGGTGGCGCGTGAGGCCGCTTTCGGCAGAGCAGTAGTTAAGGCTGTGGTCGTATTCCAGCTGGTCGAGCGTCCAGTCGTGGAGCCACAGCGCCATGTCGTATTCCGAGCCGTTTGTCTCTTGCCTGCATAGGTCCACGGCGCCGTTGACGATCTGCGTGACGCTTGGGCGGGCGGCGTCGTTTACGGTCACCTCCGCCGTGGTGCGCAGGTAGTAGATCCCCTTGTCGTTTTGGGGGTCGTTTCTGTCGTTGTCCATAAAGTAGAAGTAGATGCGGTACGTGCCCGACGCCGTGAAGTCAAAGGTAAAGTCGTGGCCCGCGGTGCCCAGGCTGTAGTAGCTGGCCCATGCCTGGCGCGACGGGTCGCAGACGCTTTCCTGGCTGCCGCCGTCCCAGTAGGTGGGCACGTCCATGCGCGCCTTGGCCTGGGACGAGCCGTTGGCTTGGGTTACGTGGAAGGTCGTCGCGGTGCCCGCGGGGGCGTCGTTCCACGAGACGGTGAAGGTGACGCCGTTTTGGCTTGCGGTGGCGGAGTGGGCGTAGCCGGTTTGTGACGTGGCGGAGATTGTCTCGGGCGTGGGGCTGGTTTGGGCGAGGAGGGATGGGGTGGGGGTGCCGGTTGCGGCGGGGGTGCCAGGCGTGGCGGCGGTGGTGTCGCCAGCGCTTTCCGTGCTGACGGCGCTGGTGCCGGTGGATGTTGCGGTGCTGTCCTCTACGGTATCTGCTGTCGCGCTTGTGTTGGTGCCGTCTTCGGCCTTGCCTGTGTCGCTGCTCGCGGCATCGGCTTGCGCCTGCTGCTCGGCTGTTGCCCGAGGCCGGATGGCTTCCGCAATGGCTGCCATGGGCATCGTCGCGCTGACCATGGACGTGCACGCAATCGCGCAGAGCAGGTAGTAAAGGGGTCGTTTCATAGCGGAGCCTCTCGGTGAGCAGCCAATAGGGTCCGAAGGCAGCTCCAGGCCGGCACTCCGCACATATTTTGTTGGGAATTATTTTACGGGAACCCCAGTCAACATCAGCGAACTTTCTGGGGAATGTTGGGGAGGGGGGTGCTATGGGAGACGGCTTTGTGGGCGGAAACAGCATTAATAAAAAGCGCGTCCCATTTAGCATCTGCTCGAAGCGGTCGTACCGCGCGATGCCGGTCCAGCCGTCAGCGCACCTGAACCCATCGATCAATCACCCGGTAATCATGATGGTGTTGTCAACGTTGTCACCCCTTTCACAGCATGGACATGCAATAGATCGGCATGAGCCAGTTGGCCTAGATGTCTATCCCATGCGATAAAGACGCTTCCAATAGATCGCTCTGCTCGTTGGGTAGATTATGGTGGCGGCCGGCCGCGTTTATATAGAGTCGCCCGTCCATCGGGTTTTCGATGCGCGCCTCTTTGGGTGCGAACTTCAGAAGGTAGGGGATGTCGTCGTTAGGCATAGTGTGTTCTCATTTGGGCGATGACGGCTCGGACCGCTTCGTGTGCCCGGGATGCTTGCTGTCGAAGCGGGGGCTCACGGAGCCTTCGTGTTGGATTGGCGTGGCGTTCGTGGCTGTCTTGTCCGTGTCTCTGGAATGTACGTTTGGCTTGCCGATGTCCCGCAATTGCTCTAGGTTTTTGTGCGATCTGCCTTCGCTTTAATGTCGCTGTTTTGCACCAATCAAAAACAGCATGATGCTTGCCTGAATCTCAATTAGTTCGGGGTCGGGTTCCATACTGCCGAGGTCCATTAAGTTATAAAGATGCGCCCCGTAGCCAACAACGGTTAAGGTGCTGGGGTTAATACCGCCAGCATCCAAGATTACTTGCGAAGAGCCGAGGATGCTCATGCGATACAGGTCAAATATCTCAGCTGCGATTGCTACATTTTCTGTGCCGGAAACTGATTCGTATGCGCTTTTCTTCAACGGATTTATCGGAGGGTTCAGCGTTCTTGCGAATTGCATAGCAGCAATATTGTTCAAGATGGCAATCTGTCGGTAGGTAAGCTGTTCGGCGAGTTTGATGAGGTGGTTTGCAGTCGGCCTGCTGATCTCTGGATGAAAGAGAATATTTGCATACAGTCTTGCAAGGTAAACTGTCTTTTTCTCCTCGTGCTCTCTTTGTGCGGCCAACAATGTGCCCTCAAGGAGCTCCTCGCTTGCCGGTCGGCTGTTACTGTCTTTAACGAAGAAATTATCGTTTCGGGGGGTCTTTCCCTGGGCGATCTTTTCCTCAATGAGCTCCTTCGCCTTGGCGTATACGGTTCCAACCCTTTGCTCTTCCAATGGCGCGAGGGTACGTTTCTTTATCTCGCTTCCCATGTTTTGAAACATGTGCTCTATGGCTGTTGCCGCGACGCTTCCCGCAGCCGCTCCTTCTGGACCACCAATTGCTGCGCCTATGAGTCCTCCGGCAACTGCGCCTGCGGCGCTGCCGGCATATTCGCCAACGTTGTCAATGAGGGTCTTTTTAATTTCATCTTGTTTCATGGTTTCTTCTCTCTGAAGGGGTGAGGTCACATTTAGGATTTGGGCTATTGTCTAATCGGGGTTCGTAAGGTTTCAAGGATGATGGATGCATGCGTTCTTGGGTATCGATTATCTCGGAAGTGATGACATGTCTGACGTTAAGAAGCAACACTATGTTCCGCAGTTTTATCTTAGGTCGTTTACCGATGATGATGGTTTTCTTTATGCTGTGAGGCGCGGTACGAATGGGGTTGGATCTGTCTTTAAAACCAGGACCGACGGTGTCTGCGCCGAGAGGTACCTGTACGAGGTCAGGAGACGGGTTCCAAAAGCTGAAGACGCATTTGTTAAAAAAGGTGCAGCAGAACACACGCTCGGTAAGAACGAAAAAATATTAGCGTCGAAGTACGAGTCACTGCTTGGTTGCTTGGATGTCCGAAAGTTTCCGAACCGAGATGTTACGTGTGAGATTCTGGATCATTTGATTTGCTTAATTTCGATGCTGATTGTGAGAAACCCCGTCTATCTAAATGCTGAGAGGGGCAGTGCGGATGACTTTGCCAATCAATTAAAGGCGTCCGGCTTCCTCACTGAGGAGGATCGGACTGCGCTCAAAGCGGAAGGATTTGAGGGCGAATTCAATTCGCTTGTTGAGTTCGTTTTGCAAGGTATTGTTCTTTTTAACTTAACCGATGACACGCCGCTGCTTTCGCTTGTTTCTTTGATGCGTGGGATGGATTGCTGTTTTTGCGTGGCACCTGATGGGTCAGAATTTATAACCTCTTCGTATCCCGTTTTTGCCGAGTGGGCGGATCTGAAAGATGCCGATCCCTATAGCATTTACTTTCCGTTAAGCCCTCGCTATGGCGCGGTTTTTAAGCGTAAATCAGATAGCGAACGCTTGGTAAGAATCTCCTCGATCAATAGCTCCATGGTGGATACGCTCAACGATGCGCTCGTTAATGGTAACGATGCGTGGGACTGTCTCATTTCAAGAGACCGCGAGCGTTTGGAGGCAATTACGGTGCTATGAGGTAGTGGCCCATTGTTGACCAGATAACTTCCATTAGCGTTCCGATATGTTATTGATTACCTAATAACGCAGCTGGTCTTTAACCTAACGGGGCATTTGCCTTACAAATTTTTACTGCCAGTTGTTTGATATTCTGTTCTTTAATAAAGAATGACCGTTGGGGGCGTTATGCACGATAAGCCATGGCTTACTCCTGAACAACAGATTGAGCATTTGGAACGTAAAGGCGTAGCGTTCAAATTGATGAACAGACAAGAAGCTCTAAGTTATTTAAAACATAACAATAATTATTTTAGGCTCCGCTCGTATCGGTGCGGTTTTGATAAGGTTGTTGGTGGAGTAAATGATGGCAAGTATATTGGTCTCGATTTTGCCATGCTCCAGGATCTGTCTGTTATCGACTATGAATTGCGGCAAGTCTTACTGCCCATGACAATCGATATTGAGCACTTTGCAAAAGTCGAGCTGTTTGAGAGGCTTGGGCGCGACTCAGTTGATCCTTATGAGATTGTGGAGTACTACCTCAGAAGCAAGAAGGGTTCGCAAAATGATTGCATGTCTGGCGGAAGCGTGACACGTGAGATTGATTCAAGGTTAAACAGCTGCTATATCAATGGTCTTATTTCAGCCTATAGGGAAACTGGCTATCCGGTCTGGGTTTTTACAGAATTAATTACCTTCGGAACCTTTATCGATTTTTGGTTCGCGGTTTCTCACTATCTTCATGATGTGGAATTTAGAACACGCGCCTATGAACTGCAGGCTGTGAAGGGCCTTAGGAATGCCTGCGCGCACAACAACTGCATTATTAATGATCTGAAGTCGGGCAAGCCCAGGTATAACGTTTCGTATGACGTAAGAAATGCTGTGACGGGACTTAAGCCCCAAGATGTGAATGTTAAGGCTAAGCTATCAAACGAACGTCTACAGCATATTGCGACTACGTTGTACCTTCACAGCACTATGGCTTCAACCGGGGTAAGGGCTAATAAAGGAAAACAGCTGCGCAGGCTAGTTGAAAGAATGTACCGCAATGAGAGCTACTATCTTCGTAATGATCAGATAAGAACCGGTTTCGCATTTATCAGCGGCTTGATTAATGGCTGGTTTGTGAATTAGAAAAAAGTTCTTTTATGGGGACGTGTACATAACTATACTATACGCTCACAATACAAAGAAGGCTGGTTGTCTTCTTATCGGGGACGCATCCTCTGGGTGTGTCCCCGTTTTTCTTTTCATTGAGTAAGACGGACTGTCTGAATGAGACGGGGAACTCCTCATGAGTTCGGTGCTTATCGTTGCGACCCGATTATTCAATATCCACGTTGGTAGGCTTTTTTGGACATGATTGCTATTGCGCGTGGGCACTAGGGCCAGTGTGGGCCCCTGTAAAACCCGATGACTATTATTTCTTAAGTTCTCTTATCCTTAATATGTTGTTTCATCGCGTTGACGTTGATTGAAGGTTGTTGCATATGGTCTTTCAAGGATTTCCTGTTTCCGATCCTCCGGAAAACTGGAAGGAGATGGAGAAGTCCGTTGCGCAGATTCTGTCAGCTTCTGGAATGGATGCTGAGATTCAGAAAACTATTAACTTGGCGCGAGGAGCTGTAACCGTTGACGTTTATGCTCAGCCCAAAAAGAGCCTGTATGGGCCAATTATATGCGAATGTAAATATTGGAACACAGCTGTTCCTCAGGAAAAGGTGTTTGCATTTAGTCGGGTAGTTGGTGATAGTGGCGCTTCTCTTGGGTTGTTGATTTCGCGATTTGGATTTCAAGAGGGAGCTATTAATGCTGCGCGATATAGCAATATTAAATTGCTTTCATGGCCTGAGTTCATTGAGTATATAAAGCCCTTTTGGCTCTGTGAGACAACAAGGCGTTGTTTGGGCTTTGGGCAGATTTTGCTGAGATATTCGGATCCCCTGGATGTTCCGACTCATCTTATTGGCGATCAAGGGCGTGCGGAATATAAAAAGCTCCTTTCGAAATATCGCGGGCTTGTTCAATTGCTGTCTTTGCTGAATATCGAGGTTATTTCTCAGGTAGAGTATCCTGCAATGTTGCGAGATGGTGACATTGTGTGCGCTGCTGATGCTTTTGTAAGCAACTATGCGGACGTGCTTGCGGCAAGGACTGCGGATCAATTGTTCACTTTCCTTGTCGATACTTGCGATCAGGCAATTAATGAATTTGATAATGTTTTTAACGGATTCGATTTGGATGATACTCCCTATGAAGAAGTTGCTAAATATGCGGACGATTTGATCGAAGCGCTTTTCCCAGAAGAACATTCTTCATCCAGAGAATATGGCGAAAACGAAGTCTCGCGTATTAAATTTGAACATCAAAATGCAACGACGGATTTAATTAGATGGATAAGGAAGACGGTAAGGACAACGTGACGCGTAATTTCATTCGCAAATTAACAACCGCATAGCGGAGCACGGCCCGCGCCCCGCTATATAATTTCTAGCCGCTAAACAATTAATTAATAGCGCAGGGGGCGCGGGCCGTGTCCGCGATCGTCGCATCAGTCGACGAGGAGGCGTCCGAACTCGTCGGGGCAGAGTCTGGATTCAACATGGCTAAGGAGGGGCTTTATTGATCTTCAGTAGAGTCCAATGGGTGGTTGCAATGCTCATCGGACAAATGGATAACCGTGAATATGCGTCAATAATATTGATAGGTCTTTTTGCGATTTACCTTCTGGCTAAGGGTAAGTTGTTAAGTGTTGTTAAATCGTTTGCCGATGTTGCCAAACTTGTGCTAAATCCTAAAATTCTGATTCCTGCGCTTATGCTTGTAGCGTACTCCTTGCTTTTGATATATGGTGCGCTTGTTTGCGGGTTTTGGAATACAAGCATCTTGCTCGACACGATTCTTGAGGTTGTATTTGTCGGGTTTCCCTCCATGCTAATTGCGTCCAAGGCCACATCGGTTACTTCTATTAAAAATGAATTGATTGTTCCCGAGGTCGGTTATGGCGCGCTAACGTCTTTCTATATCAACTTGGTTTGTTTCCCGATTCTGGTTGAGGTTGTTCTTCAACTAGTCATTTTGTTTTTGGGTATTGGTTATGCTCTATTTTCATCCAAGCGTGATCTATCCAATCTACGCCTATTTGAAAACGCGAGAGCTGTTTTGGGCATCATAATTTTTGTTGCAGCAACGCTTCTGCTCTCAAATACTTGGTTTTCTATGGACTGGGGCGTTGAATTAAGTTCGCTATTTCTTTCAATTTGGTACCCGGTATTTATCATGCCTTATGTTCTTGCCCTTGCTTATTATGCCTCGCTTGAATCGATGGTCATGCGGATTAAAGTTTCGGAAGAGAACCTGCCTACAAAGGAGTTTATTAAGATTGCAATGGCGTTGCTTCCAAACTTTCGATATATCAGGCATTTCAACGGATGGAATGCCCATGAGTATCTAGAGTGTTTAAACCCGTCTGAAAAAGCTTGCTACTTGGGTACTTTTAAGCGCGAGATCGACACGGCCGCCGCTAACGCCAACGCTAAGGTTAAACGGTTTGAATCGGGTAAGGGGAGTAGCGGGTTTGATGAAGATGGGATATGGCTTGACTGGACACATCTGGAAGAGATGAAGTCCTTTCTTTGGACAATTGCAAGCTTGGAGAATCGGAGTTGGATGGAATCCGGTGCTTATTCGTCTTTGGATGAGGCGTTTAACTGCTTCTTGCCTAAAGGCTGCAATGGATCGTTGTTGCTTTCTCGCGGAGAGGATACATACGTCTGTTGGGTAATCAATTCATCAGGTTTTGTGTTTGCTGCCGGTTCTAGAGATGGTGCTTTTTCTTTTATGAAATACGAGGGCGATCGCTGCCCAATTACTGACGGGTCGGATATGCTCTCTGAGTTTGTTGATGACAGCGGGGATGCTGATACGCGACTTAAAAACTGGCACTTCAGCTTTTATGTTGATAAATCTTACTTGTGATTACGCTTGAGACTGGATGATTTAACGATGCTTCTCTCTGCGGACCTCGGTGCTCTTTTGTTGCGGCGTCTGATTGACCTGCACCTATTTCGGTGCCTATTTGTTGCTATCGGCCGACCTCGCAGCGCTGGCGTATGTCGGTCTCGCTCAGATTGGTGATATCGGATTGACGGACCCCGAGTTTTCCCTTAAAGTAATCGTTGTGATGAGGCCTTGCGACGGTACGTCCGGCTTGGTCCGTGGGAACCGCCGAAAGGCGGTTTTCGCGTTTAAGGGGTCCAAATGGATAAACCATTTAAATCTATTGATGAGCAGATTGCTATTCTTGAAAGCCGTGGACTCGAATGCGATAACAATACTCGTTTAGTTTTGGAGCGCGAGGGATACTATCCGGTTATTAACGGTTACAAGGATTTATTTCTCGACCAGCGCGGAGATTCTTGCCACGAGCTATTCGTAAAAGGTACGAAGTTTTCTGATATATATCGTTTATTCGAATTTGACCGTTCATTGCGTCTGCTCATGTTTGAGTACTTTAACAAGGCGGAAGCGATTCTTAAAACCGTCTGTTCTTATCGTTTCGCAATGGCCCATAAAGATAGCCCGGAAGCATACCTGGATAGAAGATCTTACCGTGTCGATGCTGGTTATCGAAAAAAGATCGACACGCTCATTGATGATTTCGAGAAGGTGCTATGTAGGTCTCAAAAATGGAAAAGCGATTATAAAAGGGACTATATTCGGCATTATGAGAATAATCACGATAATACGCCGGTATGGATTCTTATGAATTATTTGATGCTTGGTCAGGCATTCAAGTTCTACGAGTTTCAGCCAGAAAGCATGAGAAATTCCATTGCCAAGTCGTTTTCCGATCTCTATTCTGAGACCCATGAAGTCGATAAGCGCATCAGCCCACGTAGGCTAAGACTTGCATATGATCACATTAAAGATTTTCGAAATATCTGTGCGCATGACGAGCGTCTATTCTGCGCCAGGGTATCTCCGTCTCACGATGTCAATCTAGTAGGGGTTTTAAGCGATCTTGAGCTAGTGCTGACTGAGGATGACTATAAGATTTTACGCCGAAATATACTGCTTGATGCACTTAAGTTGAGCGACGAGCTCAGCAACGATGCCAGCGCAAAAGTGCTTTTCGCTATGGGCGTTAACGATTTGCCGAGCGTGTTTCCTAAGGAAATATTGGGGTCGTAATCGACGCGAGCGATGAATTTACGGTAGCGCTCGATCACGTCGTCCGGGAAGAAGCTGCCGGAACGGAGCTTCGGGATGCGCAGCGTCAGCGTGCCGAAGCAGGTGGCGAGCGGCCTCTCGCGGTAGCCGTTTCGGCTGTTCGCCCTGCCTCCGCACAGCTGGTCAGCCTCGGCGTCCATCACTGCGTTCGCGACCTGTTCTGGCGCCTTGTCGAGTAGGTCGTGAACGCCGATGTGGAAGTAGAGGCCGACAGGCTGTGCGGCGAGGTCGCCAACAATGTTGCGCTGAGTCCCGAGACTGTTGCAATGAAAATGAGAATTAAGAGTCTGAAACAAACGCCGGTTCACATGTCCATGAGCTTCATGTTTATTGGGCATACAATCATAATTACTTAATAATGGGATTATTAGAATAAACGTTGTTGATTGACGTGGAGGGCTTGGCAAGTTGGACGTAATGGCTGTTATAGACGATAATTTTAACATTGAAGATGAGGATGATTTTTTCTCCTCTATTTCGGACTATCGTGATTTATCCCTTTCTTCTTCTGACTGGACAGTTGAAACTTTATTTGGTCAAATGAAAAAGGGAAATATTGATGTCTCACCAGAGTTTCAGCGAAGGCAAGTTTGGGACGCGAAAAAACAAACCGCTTTTATTGAGTCTTTAATTCTTGGTATTCCAGTTCCTCAAATTGTGATTGCTCAGAACAAACAAGAGCGGGGTAAATATATTGTCCTTGATGGCAAACAGCGCCTTTTGAGCATAATGCGTTTTTATGATGGCGATCTCCGTTTGGGAAAGCCTGAGCTACTTGAGGAATTAAAGGGGCTCACTCGCGGTGAGATGGATGACGTTTACCGTGATGCCATCGATAACGCTACGATTAGAGCCGTTAGGATATCCGGATGGAATAACGAGTCGGTTCTATACACTATATTCCATCGATTGAACAGCGGAAGCGTTTCTCTGAATACGCAAGAGTTGCGATTTGCATTAATGCCTGGTCCATTCACTAGGTTTGCTTCGTCTTTTACAGACTTTGACTTTGAATTTGCCCGTCTGTTTAGCGAATCAGCCGATGGCCCTGATTTCCGAATGCGCGACATTGAATTACTTACGCGTTATTGTGGGATAGTGCATAGGCCCGATTTGTACATGGGCAACCTCAAGGAGTTTCTCGATCAAACCACGGCATGGCTAAATGACTTAGACTCTGAGCTCACTTACCAATCGTATGCTGGTGATGCGGTTAAAGCTATATCCCTCTATAGGGATGTTTACGGCTTGATTGAAGCGAGCTACGGTGAAAAGATGGCTCCCTTTACACTTTTGCAAGGTGGAAAGAAGCCGCGTTTTAACCGTGCGGTTTTCGACGCTCTCTGTTTTGTAGCGCAGGACGTAAATATACGAGCGGCAATTGCCTCTAACAAGAAGAATGTGGCGGCTGAGCTTGGGCGAGTACTTTCCTCTCCCGGGTTTATAGAGGCATGCTCTGTTTCCACTAAAACCAAGAGGTCTCTGATCGCAAGGATTGAGATCTGGAGCGATGCGCTATCTGCGCTTTTGGAAATACCGGTTAAGAAATTGGCTCTTGATAAGGATGGGAAAGTAATCGTTGACCGCTAGATTTGATCGTCTGCATTCAAGGACCATTTCTCTTAGAGATCGATATCTGCCCGAGAAGCCAAATAAAATCGGTGACTATAGCGAGGAACAGCAGGATGATGCGCGTGCTTGCATTTTGCTTGTTCATGCTGAAGTTGAGTCTTATCTAGAGGGACTGGCAGAGGAGCTTTGCGCCCATGTCCGGGAGCTCATTGCTAAAGAGCACTACGATTCATTCACAAGTTCTTTCTTGTTTTTTTATGGGGCCAAGGCTAATGAGCTTAAAGGAGCTGGGTCTTTAGAAGACGTTGCAAAGGGGGCCGTTTCCCTGCACTTAAAGGTGCTACATGGCAACAACGGAATCAAAGGCAAAGATATTTCTAAAATGTTCGACCCTTTTTTTGTTGGCGGTATCGATTTGGATTTGCTGTTGGAGCAGGCTCTTGATTCATTTGGGACATTACGCGGAAAATGTGCCCATTCTTCTTTTATCGGCATTAGCGAGGAGATAAATTGTTATGAAATACGCGAGCAGGTGATTTCCTTGCTAGGGCTTTTGGATCAATTTGATTCCCAGTTTAATGATTTCGCGCGGTAGCGATACGTTTTTACGGATCGGCAGTTCGAAGGCGATTGACATTGGTGCCTTCATGGCTCTTTCCCAATTTGATATAACCGTCCTCGTGCCCGCGCTAGCATATTCCTCTGCCTTCTTGATCAGCTCGTTCATCTCTTCCAGTTTATATATGTCGAAGCGCCTCCTTATGCCTGTTCATGCCCCACTATGCCCCATATGTACTCCATCGTCGTTTTCAGTGTGGGTGACTGAGTTGCCGCCTGGGAGGGTTTCGATGGCTCTTGTCCTTATCCCGGCGATCGCGTCGGAAGCGTTGGTGTAAGGGTGACGCCCTGGAACACGTTTAGCGACGAACATCCTTCGTCCTAGAATTTGAAATCACCACAACAACTGGTTCTGGGAAAGGGTGAAGACTCCATGAAAACTTAATCAGGCCTGACGCCGGACATGATCGCCATGCCCCGGTTCGACGTCAACGCCATCAACATGCTGGGATGCTTTGATATCGCGCCGAGCTGGTCACAAACGCCTCGATGGACGCCGATGCCGACCGGCATTGCGGCGGCGCGGCGAACAGCCGAAACGTCTGCCGGGAACGCAGCCTGATTGCGCGTTTGCGATGCGACGCGACAGAATTGGCGTTGCTTCATATATGAATAAGGACAGTCCATTGGCACGCTTTTGTGGCCGGAGAACATATTGGTCCGTCTTTCCATGTTCTACTGGTTGCTATGCTGCGGCGGATATGAGCATGTTCAATTTCAGCTCCGCACCTAAGGATTCATGATGAAAACTCTCAATGGCCTCATGAAGCATCTTAGGGATAAAGAAATAGAGATACACGGCCCTATCCATAAAAGATAGATGAAGAATTACGGCTATTACCATGGCTACAAGGGGCACCGTTTTGTGGGCAACTCTTCCAACTGCTTGGATTTAACGAGCTTCGATGAAGCAATTGCCTTAAATGAGTTTGATATGGCGGTCAAGGCGCTCTTATATCCAAGCGTAATGTTTATTGAAACTGCGCTAAAGAACTATACGCTAGAAGCCGTGCTTGAAGATTCTCACTCGTTCGTGCTGGAGGATATTTTCTCTCAAACGCTCGTGGCGTACCGTGATTACCCTAGAAAAAGTAAAGACTATAGCGCTGCTATGAAAAAGCGCCTGGGTCTGCGCGCGGAAATCAATAGATTGATTCAGTACAATTATTCCAAGAACCCTGTTGTTAGACATTTTTATGACAGCGATAAACCCTTGCCTATTTGGGCGCTATTCGAGGTCATGACTCTAGGAAACTTCGATGTTTTCTATTCGTGCTTAAAGGGCTCGGTTAGACAGAGCATATCCGATGACCTAAAGCTTCCGAACAATTACGACGGCCCCGGGCTTCTCGAACGTACTATCTTTGTGCTCAAGGATCTCCGTAACGCGATTGCTCATAACAGTGCCGTTTATGACGTTAGGTTTAAGAGGGCAAAAGTGGGAAATCAGCTTTGCCAGATGCTGTCATCCGAGGTTGGCGTTCCTTCGATAGACTTTTCAACTATTACTGACTATGTCGTCCTAATTGTCTATCTGCTCAGAAAGATGATGGTTTCCAAAACTGTGTGCTATCAGTTAATTCGGAACTACTCTAGCGTGCTGGAAGACTTGCACGGCTCTCCGTCTTCCTCAGATTGTCACAAAATAGTAAAGACTGGGGCCAGGAGCAAGATGGATGCACTTCGTGGCCATATTGCTGCAACTTAAAAATCGGCGCCTAAAGATGAAGATAGTTTTCACTTGTGGCAGGGCCCGTAGACAAACATAGGATATCGACTAAAATATAGTCAATTGCGGTGGAAGCCTTCGGGCGACACCTGAAGAGGGTTGATGCGTCGGCCCTCTTTTAATATGAGAAAGCCATTGTCAATAGGCATGTTCGTTCGAGCCCGGTTTGAAACCGGGCTTTTTCGTTTCCCGTCGGGAGAGCCCGCGCACGCTGCAT
>JAGZNZ010000059.1:0-1131 GCA_018363345.1 Collinsella sp.
ACAAACCGTGATTTGACTTAACAGATATACCTTCTATGAGAGTCCCTTACGTTGTCCTGATCGACCATTGCGTACATCAACGTTGTATCAATCTTTTGATGGCCAAGCAGCTTCTGCACCTGCTCGATGGGCATTCCTTTTCCAATTGCTTTGGTGGCCAGCGTTCTCCTGAACTTATGTGGGTGGACGTGTTTGACGCCTGCTTTTGTTCCCAAGGAGCGAAGGCGGAGCTCGACTCCGCTTACTTGCAGCCTAGAACTCGGCTTTGTGAGACTACAGAATAGCGCGGCGACGTTATCGCTGCGTTCTTGCAGGTAGTTGTTTAGGTGCAGCTTTGTAGTCGCATCAAAATAGACGACTCTCTCTTTGTTGCCCTTTCCGAGTACAATGCACTCTCGCCGATTTAGATCAACGTCTTCTCGATTGAGCGAGACGAGTTCGCCTATTCTCATCCCTGTTGAACTAAGAAGGTTGATGATTGCCAGATCCCTCTTGCAAGAACAGGCGTCTGTGAGGGCTATAAGTTCTTCATCAGAATATACGGACTTGACCGTTCTCTTTGAGCGAATCTTTTTAATGCGTCGTGCAGGGCTTTTGAGTATATGGTTCTCGTCTTCAAGCCAAGAGAAGAATGACGACAGGATGCGCCTGACGTTGTCGACGGTGATGCTCCCTGCGTTATTACCCATGGGATATTCGCTCAGGTATGTTCGTAAGTCATCTGAACTAATCCGGACAATTGGTTTTTTGATTGCTTCGAGCGCCCTTGTAAGTGTGGCCTTGTAGTACCTGATGGTCTTAGGCGAGCATCCCTCGATGGTTTTGGCTGCGAGGAATCGCTCCATGTACTTTGAGGCCTCGTCTTCGACATTGCTGAGCGCGTTCACTTCAAGTTCGATGCCCCTGAGTTCGCTCATAAGGACGCTCTCGAGATACGAAAGCACTTCGCCGCTAACGAGTGCCTGCATTTTTGTGAGAACCGCGTTTGCTATTTCGATCGTCGTGTGCATCAGTTCCTCCCATCCCGATATGGATGGGAGGAACGTATCACGCGAGGAATCGGTCTAGAAGGGCGTCGCGCTCTGCGGAAAGGGCGTCGACCTCTTGCTCGAGTGCAAATTGCGATTTGTC